>NZ_JAWLSG010000004.1:176548-657430 GCF_033142305.1 Rhodococcus sp. IEGM 27
CGGCGCGGCCGCGGGGCGGGGGGCGGCCCCCCCCCGCGCGGGGGGGGCGTGCCGTGGCCCCGGCGCGGGGGGCGGGGGGGGGGGTGCGCTCGAGGCCCCCCCCCCCCCCCCCCCACGGGCGCGGAGCGCCTAGGCCTGGACGGTCAGGCTCTGCAGGATCTCGCGAGCGAGCGCAGCGGTCTCGGACGGCGTCTTGCCGACCTTGACGCCGGCCGCCTCGAGGGCGTCCTTCTTGGCCTGCGCGGTTCCCGAGGAGCCGGAGACGATGGCGCCGGCGTGGCCCATGGTCTTGCCCTCGGGCGCGGTGAAGCCGGCGACGTAGCCGACGACCGGCTTGGTCACGTTCGCCTTGATGTAGTCGGCGGCACGCTCTTCGGCGTCGCCACCGATCTCACCGATCATGACGATGACCTTGGTCTCGGGGTCCTTCTCGAACGCCTCGATGGCGTCGATGTGGGTGGTACCGATGACCGGGTCGCCGCCGATGCCGATGGCGGTGGAGAAACCGAAGTCACGCAGCTCGAACATCATCTGGTAGGTCAGCGTGCCCGACTTGGAAACGAGACCGATGGGGCCGCTGCCCGCGATGTTGGCGGGGGTGATGCCGACCAGCGACTCGCCCGGGGTGATGATGCCGGGGCAGTTCGGGCCGATGATGCGGGTCTTGTTGCCCTTGGAGACGTTGTACGCCCAGGCGTACGCCGAATCCTGCACGGGGATGCCCTCGGTGATGACCACGAGGAGCGGGATCTCCGCGTCGATGGCCTCGACGATGGCGTCCTTGGCGAAGGCCGGCGGAACGAACGCGATCGAGACGTCCGCACCGGTCTTCTCGATCGCCTCGGCGACGGTGCCGAAGACGGGGAGCTCGACGCCGCCGTCATGGGTGACGGTGGTGCCGGCCTTGCGGGCGTTGACGCCGCCGACGACCTGAGTACCGGCCTTGAGCATCAGCGCGGTGTGCTTGGTGCCCTCGCCGCCGGTGATGCCCTGGACGATGACCTTGGAGTCCTTGGTCAGGAAGATAGCCATGTTGTTTTAAGTCCCTTTACTTTGCGGCGAAGGCCAGCTCGGCAGCCTTGTCGGCGGCCTCGTCCATGGTTCCGACGACCGTGACCAGCGGGTGAGCGGCCTCGGCGAGGATACGGCGACCCTCTTCGACATTGTTGCCGTCCAAGCGGACGACCAGCGGCTTGTTGGCCTCGTCACCGAGCGTCTTCAGGGCGCCGACGATGCCGTTGGCGACCGCGTCACACGCGGTGATGCCACCGAACACGTTCACGAACACACTCTTGACCTGCTCGTCGTTCAGGATGACGTCGAGCCCGTTGGCCATGACCTCGGCGGACGCACCGCCGCCGATGTCGAGGAAGTTGGCGGGCTTCACGCCGCCGTGCTTCTCACCGGCGTAGGCGACGACGTCCAGGGTCGACATGACCAGGCCGGCGCCGTTTCCGATGATTCCGACCTGTCCGTCGAGCTTGACGTAGTTGAGGTCGTTTTCCTTGGCCTTGAGCTCGAGCGGGTCGGTGGCGTCCTTGTCCTCGAACGCCTCGTGGCCGGGCTGACGGAAGGCAGCGTTCTCGTCCAGCGTGACCTTGCCGTCGAGCGCGAGGATCTGGTCGTCAGGGGTACGGACCAGCGGGTTGACCTCGACGAGGAGAGCGTCCTCCTTGATGAAGACGTCCCACAGCTTCTGGATCGTGACGGCCGCTGCGTCGAGCACCTCGGCGGGCAGCTTTCCTGCCTCGGCGATGCTGCGCGCGAACGCGAGGTCGACACCCTTCACGGCGTCGACGGGGATCTTGGCGAGGGCGTCGGGGTTCTCCTCGGCGGTGACCTCGATCTCGACTCCACCTTCCACCGAACACATGGCCAGGTAGGTGCGGTTGGTGCGGTCGAGCAGGAATGAGATGTAGTACTCCTCGGCGATGTCACTCGCCTCTGCGACCAGGAGCTTCTTGACGACATGGCCCTTGATGTCGAGGCCGAGAATCGCCTCGGCGTTCGCCTGGGCGGCGTCGACGTCTGCGGAGTACTTGACGCCACCCGCCTTGCCGCGGCCGCCGACCTTGACCTGTGCCTTGATCATCACGGGCTTGCCGATTTCTTCGGCAATCTCGCGCGCGCCGGCGACCGTGTCGGTAACACGCCCAGCCGAAGTCGGCACCTCGTGCTTGGCGAAGAGTTCCTTCGCCTGGTATTCGAAGAGATCCATCTGCTCACCGTCTCGTCTGCGTTGACACCCGCTCGAGGGGTAGGAGCGGGTCTGTTTTGGACTTTAACCAGTTGCCGGGCCAGGTCTGCGCCCGCGTGCATGGTATGTGGTCCACATCACGCGATACGCCCCCCTGAGGTGCGCCTCACCGATTTTTCGGCGGGGCGCTCACCGTTTTCCGGTGCGTGCTGTGAGGGCCGCGGCAGCCGCAACCAACACTATGCCCACTGCGGACGGGATGACACCGGCCCCCATTTCCGGGGCCTCCAGCCGCGCTCGGGTGAGTGGCCAGGACAGCAAATACACCCCCATGGCGACGCCTGTCCCCAGGAGAAGTGCGCATGCCCGGACGGGCCTCGCACGCGCGGCCACGATCACCGCGAGGACGACCGTCGCGCCCAGCAACGCCCGCCCCCACACGTCGAGCCCCCAGGGAAGTTCCCCGAAGGTGGCGGCAGCGGTGTGTTCGCCCACAGCATCGGTGCCGGAGTAGAGCGGAAGTGCCAGTCCGACGAACGCGGACAGGGCGCCGAGTCCCCCGACCACGAGGACCGCGAGATCGGTCGAGCGCTCCTCGGAGGTATCGATCTCCTCCCGTTCCGCGGAACCGGCGAACCAGGTGAGCACCCCGGTCACGCCGGCGGTGACCGCGGCGCACCACAGCAGAACCGCGCCGGCGCCGGCACTGATACCCGGTACATCGGTGGCGAGCACCACGGATTGGGTCACCGCCGCGACGGAGAAGGGAATCGTCACCCACAGAATCCCGACCGCGGGTCGCACCGTCGAAGCGAATTCGGAGAAGAACAACCAGATCGTTCCGACGGCGAGAACGATGGCGGCGACGAGGACGACCCGGGTGGCCAGAACGTCGGGACGCGCCAACGAGGCGGGCGTGTCCAGTACCGGAAGCAAAGCCCCGGTCGCGGCGAGGACGGCGGTGAGGGCTGCGGCGGTTCCGGCGGCGAGGTGCCATCGGGCGAGCCGTGCGCGAGCTGCCTCGGCTTCCGCTCGGGCGGCGGCCTTGGCAACGCCTTTTCCGGACGGTGTGACAGCCCCCGCCTTCCCCGTGGCCGGTGTCACCGTCCGATCCGTCGCGGCGCCGGCCAGCGCCTGCAGGATGCGCCCGTCGCGGGCGCGGTCGATCGCGGGGACACACAGCCCCGCCAGTACCAACGCGCCGGCCCCGACGGTTCCCCACACCGAGCCCGGCCCGACCCCGATGCGTTCGCCCGCGGCCAGTCCTGCCACGAGGCGCGTCCCGACTACACCCAGAGCAGCGAGCCCGGACCCGATCAGGACTCCCGCCGACACGGGCGGGGAGATCGACGCCAACGCGGACGCGACGGCGATCAGGACGGCGACGGCCATCGCCGCGGCCCCGATCGAGGTCGCGAGATCGGATTCGACCACGGTCGGCACGAGGATGACGGGATCGGAGGATACGAGGGCGGGCGCGAACAGTGCTCCGACCAGCACCACGGCCGCTGCCACCGTCACCACGGACAAGAGGAAACCGACTCGCGCGCCGGTCGCGCGTCCCACCTGTTCGGAACTGCGCGCATCGCCGTAGCCGTCGAGGAGGGAGCAGCGGTGGACCGTCACCATCCCGAGAAGGCCGGCGAGCACGATCAGGATGTGACCGGCCACGAGCGTGTAGGCGCCGGTACCCGCGGTGAGTTCCGCCGCCGTTTGCGGACGGAACAGCTCCAGTCGGTTGGCATCGATTGCGTCCGTCCACAGCTGAACGTCCAGGATGGCAGGGCCGATCGAGACCGCACCCGCGCCCGCGAGGAGGCCGCCGGCGAATGCCGTCCTGCGCGCGACGAGGGCGGCGGCCGCCACGATCGGCGCTGCGAGGGCGAATACTGCCGCCCACACGGCCGCGGCGCCGACTCCCGGCAACTCCGTGGCGCCTACCGCCGGCCGTGCCGCTTGTAGGACGGGTGCGGCAGCGACACCCAGTCCTCCGACGAAAGCCAGGATGGCAGCGGTCGTGCACCCTCGACGCGCCTTGTCGGGATCCGGCTCCTCGACCGCGGCGGATCGAGCGCCGCCTCCCGAGGAAGGGATACGTTCGGGCTCGGCTCTGGGAATACGTTCGGGCTGCGCCCGGGGGCCTTCTCCGGAACGAGTTGATGACGCCACGGACCGACGCTAACGCCTCGCACCCGGCCCGCGGCCGGTGTGACACGCGCTTCTCCCCTGGAGATCGAATCGAGACCGATTACCCGCGCCCACATTCCCCCAGCTCACGTTGTGATGCCCGTCACAAGTAGCTGTTCATTCGCGTTACAGGTTGCGCGCATCGCAACCGTTTCGTTACCGTCGCCAGGGTCTAAGTCACAGGCAGGTCACGAGCAGGAGGTTGGACGGGCGTATGCACCACCGCAGCCAGTTCACGGCCAGCCGTTTTGTGAATCACCACGCTGACGAGGAACGTGAGCCTTCGTTCTCGGTTGGTCACAACGACGAGGTCACGCCCACGTATCCCCCACGATCGGTCGAGCGTTACACCGAGACCGATAGTTCTGAGATTTCCACAATGTTCTCCCGTGATTCGCATTCTCCCCGCTCCAGCAGGCACAACGCTCCGCGTTCCGGCCATCACCGCGTCGACGCTGTGAGCAGTTACGACTCCGAGTTCGACATCCCCGGCTTCATTCCCCGCAGCGGTATCGAGTCCCCCGAGGGCACGCCCTCCCACTCCCGCCGCGGAGCGCACCGACTTCCCACTCCCCCCTCAGCCCTCAAGGGCCGCGCAGCTGTTCTCGCAGTCGCAGCGGGCGCCGTCGTCGCAGCAGGTCAGGCCGCAGTCAGCGGCTCTTCGTCCAACTCCACCGATCACTCCGAGGTCGCCCTCGCCAGTGACGAGTCGAGCGTCATCGGCACCACCGCCGAGCCGCAGGCGGCCCAGTTCTCCACCGTCGCCGACACCGTCGCATCCGAGTCGAACGCCCCCCAGGTCCTGAACGTCGCGAATCCCACCGACCTGTCCCAGTTCAGCAACCTCCTCGCCAAGGGACAGCGCTTCAGCGAAGAGCGCGCCGCCCGCGAGGCTGCGGCCCGTCGGCCGTTGTTCGTTCTCCCCACGATCGGCACCTTCACCTCGAACTTCGGATCGCGCTGGGGCACGCTCCACGCGGGCGTCGACATCGCGGCCCCCATCGGCACCCCCATCGTGGCCGTGGCCGACGGCGAGGTCATCGACTCCGGGCCGGCTTCCGGGTTCGGCATGTGGGTCCGCCTGAAGCACGCCGATGGCACCGTCACCGTCTACGGGCACATCAACACCTCCAACGTCACCGTGGGCCAGAAGGTTATGGCGGGTGACCAGATCGCCACCGTCGGCAACCGCGGATTCTCCACCGGCCCGCACCTGCACTTCGAGGTTCACCTCGGCGGCGAGAACAAGGTCGATCCCCTGCCGTGGCTGGCCTCGCGCGGCATCAGCCTCGGCCCCGAGATGGACTGAGCGGAAAACACTCCGGAACGTAACCACAGACGACTGCGGCGCATGCACAGTGCATGCGCCGCAGTTGTCTGTGTGCAGCCCTACAGCTTGGTCATGGGAACTCCACCGATCAGCATGAGCCGGACCTTGCCGGCGCTTCCGAAGTCGATCGTGACGGTGGCAGTCGGTCCGGCACCCTTGGTCTCCAGCACCGTGCCGAGACCGTATTTGTCGTGGGTGACACGGTCGCCGACGGCGAGGACCAGGTTGTTGTTGCGCGAGCGGGCCGCACCGAAACTCGGCGTACCGGACGAACTGCCGCCGTAACTGTGGCCACCGTAACCCTGGCCGCCATAGCCGGAACTTCGGGCGCGGCCGCCACCGATCGCGCCGCCGGAACCGATTCCGGTTCCCGGGTCCTCACGACGCCAATGCACCAGATCGGTCGGAATCTCCTGCAGGAACCGTGACTCCGGGTTCTGGATGGGTTGCCCCCACGCCGACCGGATGACTGCGCGGGTGAGATACAGCCGCTTCCGGGCACGGGTGATGCCGACGTAGGCCAGCCTGCGTTCCTCCGACAGTTCGGTGGGGTCGCCGAGCGCCCGCATGTGCGGGAACTGGCCGTCTTCCCACCCGGTGACGAACACGATGGGGAACTCGAGCCCCTTCGCCGTATGCAGAGTCATCATGGTGACGACGCCCTCGTCGGAGTCGGGCAGCTGGTCCGAATCGGCGACCAGCGACACTCGCTCGAGGAAGGCGGCCAGGGAGCCGGGGTCGGGTTCACCGTCGCGCGCGTCGACGTCACCGTCCTCGGGGGTGTCGATCAGCCCGGCAGCATTACGGGCGTCGGAGCTGAACTCCCGTGCAACACTCACCAATTCGTTGAGGTTGTCGAGCCGGGCACCGTCCTGTGGGTCGCTGCTGGCGGCAAGCTCGGCGCGATACCCCGTCCGCTCGAGCACCGCCTCGACGACGTCGCCGATGTCGCCCAGCTGATCCGGGACCACCTCGTCCGAGCTGAACTCGGGCGGCAGCATCATCCGCAATCCGTCCATCAACTCGAGAAAGGACGCGATGGCCTTCTGTGAGCGGGTGTTCAGCAGCGGCACCCGGCCCTCGCCGCCATCGCGCAGCGCCTCCGCGAAACTGATTCCCCGTTGCTCCGAATGCACCGCCACGCACGCCTCGGCCCGGTCCCCGATGCCACGGCGCGGGGTATTGAGGATACGACGCAGACTGACAGTGTCGTCCTCGTTGGCGAGCACCCGCAGATACGCGACGATGTCGCGAACCTCCTTGCGCTCGTAGAACCGCACGCCGCCGACCACCTTGTACGGAACACCGAGGCGGATGAAAATTTCCTCGAGTGCACGCGAGGAGTTGTTGGTGCGGTAGAACACCGCAACATCAGCGAACTTGGCTTCTCCGGAATCGACCAGCTTGTCGATCTCCGACGCGACGAAGGACGCCTCGTCGTGCTCGTTGTCGGCGACATAGCCGGTGATGAGCTCGCCCTCGCCCGAGTCGGTCCACAGCCGCTTCTCACGACGGCCCGTGTTCTTGGAAATCACGGAGTTCGCCGCGGAGAGAATGTTCTGCGTGGACCGGTAGTTCTGCTCGAGCAGGATGGTGCGGGCGTCGGGATAGTCACGCTCGAACTCTTCGATATTGCGGATGGTGGCACCACGGAACGCGTAGATCGACTGATCCGCATCGCCCACCACACACAGTTCGGCAGGAGCGATGCTGTGCTCGGCATTCGGGTCCACCGTTGTGCTGCCCACCAGTTCGCGGACCAGCATGTACTGCGCGTGGTTGGTGTCCTGGTACTCGTCGACCAGCACATGCCGGAACCGGCGCCGATAGTACTCAGCGACCTGCGGGAACGCCTGGAGCATCGCGACGGTCTCGCCGATCAGGTCGTCGAAGTCGAGGGCGTTGGCCGAGCGCAGCCGCTGCTGGTAATGGCCGTACACCTTCGCGACGAGACGCGGCAGCTCCGCCGGATCCTTGTCGGCATCGGCAGCGGCCTGCTCCGGGTCGACCAGCTCGTTCTTCAGATTCGAGATGTGGGTGGCGAGAAGCCGCGCGGTGTATCGCTTGGTGTCGAGGTTCAGATCCTTGGAGATCATCGTCAACAGGCGCCGCGAGTCGTCCGCGTCGTAGATGGAGAAGTTGGAGTTGAGCCCCGGAAGCAGCGCGGCCTGGGCGCGCAGGATACGTACGCAACTCGAGTGGAACGTGGACACCCACATGTTGTTGGCACGCGGACCGACCAGGTGCGCGACCCGCTCGCGCATCTCCGCCGCGGCCTTGTTGGTGAAGGTGATGGCCAGAACCTGGCCCGGCATCACACCACGTTCCGCGAGCAGGTACGCGATACGGCGGGTGAGCACTGCCGTCTTCCCCGACCCGGCACCCGCGACGATGAGAAGCGGAGAACCAGCGTGCACGACAGCCTCGCGTTGCTGCGGATTGAGGCCCTCGAGAAGGGTGTCCGAGCCGGCGCGCGCGGGCGTGGATGCGCGCGGCGTGGCCACGGCACCGGTGTGCGAAGCAGTACGCGAAATAGTATTCATCGTCCACTAAACCTACCGGCGTCCACCGACAGCGTCACAGCCGCTTGGCCTGCGTGGTACCCCCGTGGCAAACTGGTACACGTGTTCAGTCAGCCATCGCGCCCCCAGTGGCGATTTTTTATGGGTACCGGCCTCCGGTGCCCGTGAACTGAACAGCTCACGAGCCCCGAGGTCCACACCGGATCCGGGGCTTTTTTCGTCAAACGAGCCTGGATCGGTAACGACTCGAGCCGAAACAACGATCCACGTTCTGACAAGAGGGAGACGAACCAATGAGCACTCAGACCGTCGCATCAGCCGCCAAGGACACCGCTGTTCCCACCAGCGAGGCCGAGATCGAGGTTCTCCGTCAGGAGATCGACAAGCTCGACGCCGAGATTCTCGCCGCGATCAAGCGCCGGTCCGAGGTCTCGCAGATCATCGGTGCCACCCGCATGGCATCCGGCGGCCCGCGCCTGGTCCACAGCCGCGAGATGAAGGTGCTCGAGCGGTTCAACGAACTCGGCCAGGAAGGCCACACTCTCGCGATGCTCCTGCTGCGCCTCGGGCGCGGCCGCCTCGGTCACTGAGCCCCTTCGGTCTCTGAGCCCGACTCGCTCACCGAGCCTCTTCGGTCACCGAGTCGCCCCGACCGAGTCGCCTCAGGCGCGGCCGCCGTCGGTTCACGACAGCGGCCGCCTCACCCGGTGCCCCTCGATCTCTACGACTCGAGTGCCACGTACTTGGTCTCCAGGTACTCCTCGATACCTTCACTGCCCCCTTCGCGCCCGAAGCCTGATGCTTTGACGCCGCCGAAGGGGGCAGCGGTGTCCGAGATGACGCCTCGGTTGACGCCCACCATGCCTGTTTCGAGGAGATCGGCGACGCGAAGCGCACGGTCGAGGTCCCGGGTGAAGATGTAGGCAGCGAGACCGTATTCAGTATCGTTCGCTGCGGCGATGCCCTCGTCTTCGGTGTCGAAACCGCTGATCGCGGCAACCGGGCCGAACACTTCCTCCTTCAGGATTCGGGCCTGTCGTGGGACGTCGTCGAGGACGGTGGCCGGATAGAAGTAGCCCGCCCCTTCCGGCGCCGCACCGCCCAGCCGGACGCGGGCTCCCGCACCGACGGCGTCCTGCACGAGTTCGCTGACGGTCTCGAGCTGATCCGCATTGATCAGCGGGCCGAGTGTGGTGTCGGGGTCCTGCCCCGGTCCGAGTGTGTACGACGACATCTTGTCGACGAGCTTGGCGGTGAATTCCTCGCGGACACTGTTCGCGACGTGGAAACGGTTGGCGGCCGTGCACGCTTCGCCCCCGTTGCGCATCTTCGCGAGAACGGCGCCCTCTACCGCTGCGTCGACGTCGGCGTCGTCGAAGACCACGAAGGGCGCGTTGCCACCCAGTTCCATCGACGTGCGCAGCAGACCCTTGGCCGACTTCTCGATCAGCATGCGCCCGACCCCGGTGGAACCGGTGAACGTGAGCTTGCGCAGGCGCCGATCGTCCAGCAACGGACCCGTCACTTCCCCGGACTTCGACGTGGGCAGTACGGACAGGACACCCTTCGGCAGTCCCGCGTCGGCCATGACCTCGGCCAGCAACAGCATCGTCAGCGGCGTCTCGGAGGCAGGCTTGACGATCATGGTGCAGCCCGCGGCCAGCGCCGGACCGATCTTTCGGGTGCCCATCGCGAGGGGGAAGTTCCACGGGGTGATCGCGAGACACGGACCGACCGGCTGTTTGGTCACGAGCACCCGTCCGTTGCCGGCGGGCGCGGGTGTGTAGCGGCCGGAGATCCGCACCGCCTCCTCACTGAACCAGCGAAAGAACTCGGCGCCGTACTTCACCTCCGCCTTGCTCTCCGGTAGGGCCTTGCCCATTTCCAGGGTCATCAACAGGGCGAAGTCGTCGGCACGCTCGATGATCCTGTCGAACACGGCTCGCAGCAGTTCACCGCGGGCGCGGGCCGGCGTGGCCGCCCACTCGCTCTGAACCGCCACTGCGGCGTCCAGAGCTTTCATCGCGTCGGCCGGACTGGCGTCCGCCACCTCGGTGAGGGCCTCACCGGTGGATGGGTCGAAGACGGTGAAGGTGGCACCGTTTTCGGCGTCGCGCTGCTCACCACCGAGGAAGAGGGTCGTCGGAACTTGTCGAATGAGTTCGCGGGAATCCATGGGGTCCATCATGCGCCGCACCAGACTTCACACGGAAGTTTCGACGCGCGGGCACTAAGCTCGAACCTCGTGAGCTCAGACATCACCGAAACCGCTGCCTGGCAGAAATTGCGCGATCATCACGCCCGAATCCAGTCCGTTCATCTGCGGGAGCTCTTCGATCAGGATCCGGCTCGGGGCCGCGAACTCACCGTGTCTGCGGGCGATCTGTTCATCGATTACAGCAAGCACCGCGTCGATCGCGCGACCCTCGAGTCGCTGGTCGATCTGGCGCGCAGCGCAGACCTGGAAGCCCGCCGGGACGCGATGTTCGCGGGCGAGCACATCAACACGTCGGAGGATCGCGCCGTCCTCCACACCGCTCTCAGGTTGCCTGCCGACGCGTCGCTCACCGTGGACGGCCAGGACGTGGTGGCGGACGTGCACGAGGTTCTCGATCGCATGGGCGATTTCACCGATCGGTTGCGGTCCGGGGAATGGCGAGGCGCCACGGGCGAGCGGATTACGACCGTCGTCAACATCGGCATCGGCGGGTCCGATCTGGGGCCGGTGATGGTGTACCGGGCCCTGCGGCACTATGTCGATGCCGGGATCAGCGTGCGTTTCATCTCGAACATCGACCCGTCGGATCTGGTGCGCACGTTGCACGGTCTCGATCCGGCCACGACGCTCTTCATCGTGGCGTCCAAGACATTCTCCACACTCGAAACCCTCACCAATGCCACTGCCGCCAAGCGGTGGCTTCTCGACGGCCTGGGTCTCGGGACCGATGCTGTGGCAAAACATTTCGTTGCGGTCTCGACCAATGCCGACCGCGTGGCCGACTTCGGTATCGACACTGCCAACATGTTCGGATTCTGGGACTGGGTCGGGGGACGGTACTCGGTCGATTCGGCGATCGGACTGTCGGTGATGGCTGCGATCGGCAAGGAGCGTTTCGCGGAGTTCCTCGCCGGGTTCCACGCGGTGGACGAGCATTTCCGGACGGCTCCACTGGAGGAGAACGCGCCGGTTCTCCTGGGGCTCCTCGGGCTCTGGTACTCCAACTTCTTCGGCGCCGAGTCCCGTGCGGTGCTGCCGTATTCCAACGATCTCGTGCGCTTTGCGGCCTACCTGCAGCAGCTGACGATGGAATCGAACGGCAAGTCGGTGCGGGCCGACGGGTCCCCCGTTCCCGCCTCCACCGGTGAGATCTTCTGGGGCGAGCCGGGCACCAACGGCCAGCACGCCTTTTACCAGCTTCTGCATCAGGGGACGCGGCTCGTTCCCGCCGACTTCATCGGCTTCGGCGAACCCACCGACGATCTGCCCACCGCGGACGGCACGGGCAGCATGCACGACCTGCTGATGAGCAACTTCTTCGCCCAGACCAAGGTCCTGGCGTTCGGCAAGACCGCGGAGGAGATCGCGGCGGAGGGAACCCCGGAGCACCTGGTGCCACACAAGGTGATGCCCGGGAACCGGCCGTCCACCACCATCCTCGCGCCCAAGCTCACCCCGTCCGTCATCGGGCAGCTCATCGCGCTGTACGAGCACCAGGTGTTCGTCGAGGGCGTCATCTGGGGCATCGACTCGTTCGATCAGTGGGGCGTCGAACTCGGGAAGACGCAGGCCGTCGAATTGCAGCCGGTGCTCACCGCCGCGGAGTCACCTGCCGCGCAGAGTGATACGTCGACGGACAGCCTGGTGCGCTGGTACCGCCGTCAGCGCGGTCGGGCCTGACTTACCAGTTCTCGCCTGACTTACCAGTTCTCGGTGGTGTAGACGCGGCCCGAGCGATCCGCCAGCCGGGCGCGTAGCTCCTGCTGTTCGATCCAGCGGATGGCGCCGATGCCCCGTGCGAGAGCGGCGACACTGGCGGCGTAGGCCCACAGCGCGTCGTCGGCGATCACCGTGACCGATTCCCATTCGGTTTTCGACGGCGGTTCGCTGACGGGCGGCGCGAATGCCGTCGCCATCGCCGTTCCGTTCACCAATTCGACGTCTCCGTTTCCGGGCACCGAAATCTGCCAGCCGCCGGCCGGGCAGTGACCCGCCGTAGCGATCACGTCGCCGATACGCACCGCTGCGCCGCACTCGAGTTCGCGCGCGACGAGCGCCGCCGCACGATCGACCGTATCGGCCTTCGCGGTGTCGGTGATGTCCAAGGATGCGCCCCACGGCGCGAACACCACGTCGTCGTCGATCTGGATGTCACGGAAACTCGGCACCGGATGCACGGTGGGAATGAGGGTGTCGTCCGCCATCTCGGAGGCGAGCGGATCGACCACACCGTCGGTCATCCGCGCCGCCCACAACGCGGAACGAAGCAGCGCCGACATCCGCCGGCTCACCTTCACCGGTGCGCCTTGTGACAGGTTCACGGCGTGAATCTCGGCATCCCCGCGCTGAAGGTCGCACACCGCCTCGGTTTCCTCGATGACACCTGCGATCAGCGCGGTCGCCTCGGGCAGTGCAGCACCCTCGGTGACGTCGACTTCCACGACGGAACCCCAGACCTTCCACTTCTCGACACTCACCATGGCGTGCTCCGTGTGCAGTTCCTTCACTGTGCTGCAAATCCAGTATGCGCCGGTTGTCCAGGAGGTCGTGCGCCTGTGTTGCCGGCGGTCGTAGACTCCGGCAGGTGAGCGCCCGGTTGAGCGTTGTCGACGAGATGTTTCTCCGCACCCATCGGGGGTGGGGGACGCCGATCGTGATGCAGGGTCTGTGGCGCACCGACGGCCGGATCGACGAAGAAGTCCTGGAGTCTCTCCGCGTCCTGCTGTCACGCGGTCCGCTGGGCAGGCGGGTGATCCGCTCGCGGGTCCCCGGTGCCCGGCCACGGTTCGCGCCCAGCTCGGGAGCATTCCCCGTCGAGTACGCCACCGTCCCTGCCGCGGCGTTGCTCGAATGGGCCGACGAGCAGGCCGCCTTGCCGGTCGACCCCGAACGGGGCCCCGGGTGGCGGCTGGCCTGCGGGCGTCTCGACGGCGGCGGCACAGTGCTGTCGCTGGTGTGTTCACATGTGCTCGCGGATGCGAGGGGCCTGACCGCCGCCATCGCGGACGCGTTGCAGGGCACGCCACCGTCCGCTGCGCCGCGTCACCGTGGGCCGATCGATGACGTCTGGGACGCGGCCCTTCTGACCCGGCGGGTCACCGAAGGAACGGTGCGCGCAGTTGCCGGCCTGCTGATCGATTCCGACCGCCGCACCGAGCTGCGCGACTTCGTACGCGCGGACAGCACGGTGCGCCCCGAGGTGTTCCACCGCAGGGCCGCTTCGGCGGTGGTAGATGTGGACGCGGGTGCCTGGGAAGTCGCCGCCGAGGAGTCCGGCGGGACGGCGAACAGTCTGTTCCTGTCGGTGGTCGCCGAGATCGCCCGCCGCGACGACGAGTCGGCGCCTCTGACGATCAGCGTGCCGATGGATGTGCGCGGCGGCGGCGACTCCACCGCGGCCGCGAACTCGGTGGCAATGGTCGAGGTGGCGGTGGCACCGGACGACACCGTCGCCGATGTCCGTGCGTCGAGTCGTGCGGCGTTCACCTCGACGCCGATGACGAGCCCGGCAGGTTTCCCGGAAGAAATGCTGCAGCTGATCCCCGACCGGCTCGCCCACGCGCTGACAGGCAACCCCGGTGAGCGGGACGTTCTGTGCTCGAACATCGGGCCGCTTCCCGACGCACTCGGTGTCCTGGGTGGACATCACACAACGGGTATCGCCACGCGGGCCGTGCACCCCGGCATCGTCTCCAGCCGCACCAGAATGTCGGCTTACCTGAGCAAGTTCGACGGGCGCTACACCCTCGCCCTGGAATCACTCGATGTCCCGAGCCACACCGCCCTCCGTGAACGTGCCGAAAACGTGCTGACCCGGCACGAACTCCGGGCCCGCGGCTGGTGACGTCCCGGAAAGTCGACGGTCAGGCGTCGTAGGGCTGGCGCGCCGACTGCGGATCGCCGTAGGTGATGGCCCGCTCCCGCCGCGCCCCCGACGCGAGCGTTGCCGCCCAGTTCAGCAACGTGCCGAATCTGTTGCGGTAGCCCGCGAGGAAGGCGATGTGGATGACTCCCCACGACACCCACCCGACAGCACCGGACATCTGGACAGGCCCCGCCTGAACGAGCGCGTGCCTGCGGGCGATGTACGCCGCGCTGCCGAGATCGCGGTATTTGAACGGTTTCCGGTCGGGTTCGCCACGCTCGACGGTGCGGGCAATGCACCCGGCGGCGTGCCTGCCACCCTGCATCGCCACCTCGGCCACACCGGGAAGTTCTTTCAGCGCCATCATGTCGCCGACCACCCAGACGTTGGGATGACCCGGCATGCTGAGGTCGGGATTCACCTCGATGCGACCACCCGCGGCCTGCTTCACGCCGAGCGCCTGTGCGAGTACGGAGGCGAACGGGACCGCCTCGACGCCGGCCGTCCACAGGATGGTCCGGGCGTCGAACCGGTTCTTCGTCTTCGCCCCGTCCTTGGACGTCGTCTCGACGCTCGTCTCCGACACATCCGTTACATGCACGCCCAGATGTGTTTCGACACCGATCTTGTCGAGTGTGGCCTGCGCTGCCGCCGACAACTTGCGGTTGAACGACGGCAACACCCGGTCGCCGCCGTGCAGGAGCAGTACCCGCGCCTCACCGGGATCGATGGACTGGAATTCGTGAGCGAGGGCCCGCAGTGCGAGTTCCCTGATCTGCCCGGCCAGTTCGACCCCGGTGGGCCCACCGCCGGCGACGGCGAAGGTCAGCCACGGCTTCCGCTCTTCGGGGGTGGGAAGCGACTCGGCCATTTCGAAGGCCGAGATGAGCTTTCGCCGGATCGCGAGGGCGTCGTCGAGAGTTTTCATCCCGGGCGCCCACTGGATGTACTCGTCGTGACCGTGATACGCCTGGCGCATCCCGGCAGCGACGATCAAGTAGTCGTAGGGAACGTCGAAGGTGGAGCCGTCGAATCTGCTTGCGGTCAAGACCTTTTGTTCGGCGTCGATCGACTGCGCTTCCCCGAGGGCGACGTGAATGTTGCTGTAGCCGCGGAGCAGGTGCCGCAACGGTGTGGTGATTTCCCCTTCGGACAGGAGTCCCGTGGCGCACTGATACAGCAGCGGCTGGAAGACGTGGCTGGTTCCCCGATCGAGCAGAGTGACGTCGACGTCCACACCCCGGAACCGCTTGGCGGCGTGGACGCCACCGAATCCGCCGCCGACGATCACCACCCGCGGCCGCGAGCGCTGCAAGCCGAGAGACGAAGATTCCTGGGTTGTCGTCACTGTGGACACCTCACGCTCGTCGTCACTGGCCGGCACAGCTCAGTCCTACACGAACCGTGATGTCCATGCATGCGGAAGGAACCTCAGCGCCACGTCGATTGCTTTCCACTTGGTGCCGGGCAACGCCACCCGGCGGGATTCCTTGTCGATCGCGTCGACCATCGCGGTGACGCCCTCGTCCAGGCTTGCGGTCATCGAGTCGCTGTCACCGGCCTTGCCCGACATCTCGGTAGCGATGTATCCGGGCAACAGTGTAGTAACCGCGATGGGACTCTTCACCAGTTCTGCCGTCAACGCCTCCCCGAGTGCGGAGACGCCGGCCTTGCTGGCCGAATAGGCCGCCTTCGGACCGGGCAGACCGCGATCGGCACTGATCGACGACACGAGCACGAGATGACCGAAATTCTGTTCCCGAAATATCTGGAGGGCGGCCTCGCACTGCGACAGCGCGCCGACGAAGTTGGTGCGGGCGGTGGCGAGATTGGCGTCGGCACGGCCCGTCCCGATCCTGGCTCCCTTGCCGAGTCCGGCGTTGACGATTACCCGGTCGAGACCACCCAGCTCGTCGCGTAACTCCCCGAAGACGCGTACCACCGCTTCGTGATCGGTGACGTCGAGTTCGCGGATCGCAACGGTCACTCCGGGATGGGCCGACCTCAGTTCGTCGCGTAAGGCTTCGAGGCGGGGGCCGCGCCGCGCGCAGAGCGCGAGGTCTCGCCCTTGGGCGGCGAATCGGCGGGCCATTTCCTCGCCCAGGCCCGAGCTGGCTCCGGTGATCAAGATCTTGTTGCGCATCATCCGGTCACGATACTTGCAGCCACACACACCGCAGGCGTGCTCGAAGTTCTGACAGCCGACCCTCGACCGGCCTACCGTGACAGGCATGACTGACTCGGTGGACGACGCGGAAGAGTACGACGTCATCGTGATCGGAGGCGGCCCCGCGGGGGAGAACGCGGCGAGCTATGCCATCGCGGGCAGCGAGCGCACCGCCGCACTGATCGAGCACGAACTCGTCGGCGGCGAGTGTTCCTACTGGGCCTGTATGCCGAGCAAGGCGTTGCTGCGTCCCGGGGAGGTCCTGGGGGCCGCACGCAACATGGCCGGTGTATCCGCCGGAGCCCTCGATCCGCAGGCCGTACTCGCCCGGCGGGACTCGTTCACCAACAACCACGACGACTCGTCGCAGGTGATGTGGGCCGATGCGCAGGGAATCGAGGTGATCCGCGGCTCGGCGTGCCTGACCGGTGAGCGGACGGTGACGGTGGGCGGCTCCCGCCGTATCCGCGCCCGGCACGCCGTCGTCGTGGCGACGGGAACCACGGCAGCGATTCCGGACACACCCGGGCTCCGCGCAGCCTTGCCGTGGGCCTCGCGGGATGCCACCAATCTGCGGGAGGTTCCGCGCCGGGTCGCGGTGATCGGCGGCGGCGTCGTAGCCTGCGAGAGCGCGTCGTGGCTGCTCGACCTCGGTGTCGAGGAACTCACCATGGTGGTGCGAGGCCGAGGGCTTCTGGCGAAGAACGAGCCGTTCGCCGGGAAGCTGGTGGCCGAGGGACTCGAAAAG
The DNA here is from genome assembly GCF_033142305.1 of Rhodococcus sp. IEGM 27. NCBI lineage: Bacteria > Bacillati > Actinomycetota > Actinomycetes > Mycobacteriales > Nocardiaceae > Rhodococcus > Rhodococcus sp. IEGM 27. Next base: position 193,783 of record NZ_JAWLSG010000004.1, read on the forward strand.
AAGGGCGCCCGACTCCTCTTCGGCGCCGAACTCCGCCGTGTGGAGCGGCCCGATCCGCAGGACACCGGTATCGGCCGGGTCCACGGCGGCCCCGCCACGCTCGACGTGGCCGGGCAGGACCCGTTCGAGGTCGACGAGATCGTGGTCGCAACCGGCCGCACCCCTGCGACTTCGGGGCTGGGGGTCGACCCGCGACTGCTCGACGCGCGCGGTTACCTTCCCACCGACGACCACATGACGACACCGGACGGATGGTTGTACGCCGTCGGTGACGTCAACGGGCGGGCATTGCTCACTCACATGGGCAAATATCAGGCGCGGGTCTGTGGTGACGTGATCGCGGCGCGCGCGGAGGGAAGACCGCTCGACGGTTCCCGCTACAGTGCGTCCGCCGATCACGGTCAAGTTCCCCAGGTGGTGTTCTCGGACCCCGAGGTCGCTGCTGTGGGGATCACCGAGAAGGAGGCCCGCGACGCAGGCGTGGACGTCGAGACGGTGGAAGTCGACATCGCTGTCGCAGGCTCGTCCCTCTCTCGCGACGATTTCGCCGGCCACGCGAAACTTGTCGTCGACCGAGGTACCGACACCCTGTTAGGTGCGACTTTCGCCGGCACGGACGTCGCTGAACTGGTGCATGCCGCGACGGTCGCCGTCGTGGGAAGGGTGCCGCTGGACGCCCTGTGGCATGCAGTGCCGTCCTACCCGACGGTGAGCGAGGTGTGGCTGCGGCTGCTCGAGGCACGGCGCTGAGCGGTCCCGGCGCGAGAACGCCGTTCAAATCGGTTTCTCAGGACGTCTACGTATAGTCGCCGACATGGCGTCCGACATTCGCACGACAGGCACAGTCGCGACCGACAGGGCAGCGACCGACACAGTGGTGAAGACGACCGACGGGATGGTGCGCGGCCGACGGCTCGACGACCTCGTGGCCTGGCGCGGGATTCCCTATGCTGCCCCGCCGGTAGGTCCGCTGCGACTGCGGGCGCCCCAGCCGGTCACCCCGTGGAGCGGGGAACTCGATGCCACCGAGTTCGGGGACGCGGCCGTGCAGCACAAGAAGTTCACGGTGCTGCGGCCGGGCAAGTACCAGCCGAGCAGTGAGAACTGTCTGACCCTCAACGTTCTGGCCAGGCCCGGCACCTCCGGTAAGCCCCGCCCGGTGATGGTGTTCGTCCACGGCGGCGCATACACACTGGGCATGTCTGCGACCGCACTGTACGGCGGTCAGTCACTGGTACGCAGGGGCGACATCGTCTACGTGTCGATCAACTACCGGCTCGGTTCGCTCGGCTACCTCGATTTCACCCAGTTCTCCACCCCCGAGCGGCCATTCGATTCCAACCTCGGGCTCCGCGACCAGGTGGCGGCACTCGAGTGGGTGCAACGCAACATCGCCGGATTCGGCGGCGACCCCGACAATGTCACCCTGTTCGGTGAGTCCGCAGGCGGAAACGCCGTCACCACCTTGATGACCACACCTTCCGCTCGCGGTCTGTTCGCTCGTGCGATCGCCGAGAGCTCGGCGCCCGGTCTCGTCACGACGGCCGAGCGGGCCGCCGGGTGGGCCGCCGACTACGTGAAACTCCTGGGCGCCGAACCGGAGAACGCAGCCGAGGCCTTGAGTACCTCACCCGTCGGAGCGCTCGGTCGAGCGGGAAACCGGTTGGGGGCCAAGGTTCTGGTGGAAACTCCCGGGCTTCACCCGTTCGGTCCCGTGATCGACGGGGATTTTCTTCCGAAGCCACCGCTCGACGCGTTCTCCGACGGCTCCGCGCACCGTGTCCCGCTGATCATCGGCACCAACAGCCGTGAGGGCACACTGTTCCCTAAGGTCTTGGACGCCCTGCCCACCGATCCTGCGCGGATCGGCCGGATGTTCGAGCTCACCGACCCGGCAGCACAAGCCCGGGTCACCGCAGCCTATCCAGGCTATCCAGCCCCCGACGCCGCGGTGGACCTCGGTGGTGACCTCACGTTCTGGAAGCCGTCGGTGGAACTGGCCCAGGCGCATTGCGCCTACGCGCCGACGTACAGCTATCGGTTCGACTTCGCTCCGCGGATCATGACGTGGCTCGGACTCGACGCCACGCACGGATTCGAATTGCTCGCCGTCTTCGGCGTCGCCGACACTCGTTTCGGTCGCGCGCTCACGTTGGCGGGGGGCCGACGTGGCCTGAAAGACGTGACCGATACGGTGCAGAGGAACTGGTTGCAGTTCGCCACGCACGGCACACCTTCGGCTGCGTGGCCGAGATACGACACCGATCGGAGGGCAACGCTCGTGTTCGACACCGTCACCACAGTCCAGGACGATCCGCGCAGGGAACGTCGACTGGCGTGGGAAGGGTACGAGGGCTACTACGGGCAGGGCCTGTGAGTCCACTCGAAGTCCACACCGAGAGCGGCGCCGTCGGAGGGCGTCGACTCGACGACCTGATCACCTGGCGCGGCATCCCGTACGCGGCTCCCCCGGTGGGCCCGTTACGGTTACGTGCCCCGCAACCGGCCGAGCCATGGTCAGATGTCCGGCGAGCCTTCCACTATGGGGCAAGCGCGCCCCAAGGTAGCGGGCCGTGCGACGAAGACTGCCTGACTCTCAACGTGGTGGCTCCCGCGGAGCCGTCCGCGACGCCGCGCCCGGTGATGGTGTTCATCCACGGAGGCGCGTACTCGGGGGGAAGCTCTTCGTCCTCGCTGTACGGTGGCCACTCGCTGGTACGGCGCGGCGACATCGTCTATGTGTCCATCAACTATCGGCTCGGCGCCCTGGGATACGTCGATTTCAGCCAATTCTCTACGCCGGAGCGGCCTTTCGACTCGAATCTGGGCCTCCGCGATCAAGTGGCTGCGCTCGAATGGGTGCAACGCAACATCGCCGAGTTCGGCGGCGACCCCGACAATGTCACGATCTTCGGTGAGTCGGCCGGCGCCAACGCCGTCACCACCCTGATGGGCACACCCGCCGCGAAAGGACTGTTCAGCAAGGCCATCGCACAGAGTCCTCCGGCGGCGTCGGCATACCATCCCGAGCGGGCGGCACGGTGGGCACGCGAATTCGTCGAGATCGCGGGAGTGCCCCTTTCCGAGGCCGCGACCTGGCTGCAGACCGCGACGGCCTCCGACTTCGTCGAGGTGGGAACCACTTTGGCGGATCGGGGCGCCGACGAGGAGCCCGGAACACGAGTGTTCGCGCCGGTAGTAGACGGCTTCCTACTTCCCGCTCACCCGCTCGATACCTTCGCCTCCGGTTCCGGTCACCCGGTTCCCTTGATCATCGGCACCAACCAGTACGAGGGCAGGGTGTTTCCGCGGTTCCTCGATATCCTGCCCACCGACGCCACCCGCATCGAGAAAATGTTCTCGCATGTGGACGAGTCCGTGAAGAAGCGGGCGATCTCCGCGTACCCCGGCTATCCCGGTCGGCGTGCTGCCGCGGACCTCGGCGGTGACGTCACGTTCTGGGAACCATCCCTACTCTGCGCCGAGGGTCATGCCGCCGTAGCGCCCACCTACAGTTACCGATACGACTTCGCTCCCCGCCTCCTCCGCCTCGCCGGGCTCGGCGCCACGCACGCCACGGAGATGTACGCGGTGTTCGGGCTGACCGGACCCTGGGCGCGGGCACTCACCGCACTCGGTGGGTGGAAAGCGCTACGCACCGTCACCGACACGGTGCAGTCGCACTGGCTGCATTTCGCACGGCACGGCACGCCGGCGCCCGGCTGGCCCACCTACTCGCGGGAGAACAGGGAAACCCTCATCATCGACGAGAGAAGTCGGGTCGAGAACGATCCGCTCGGCGAGCGTCGTCGCGCCTGGCTCGGCTACGAACACCGGCGCTAGTCCACTTCCGGAACGTTGTCGCGAGTCGCGCAGGGCCTGCGGTTTCACCCCCGCAGGCCCTGCGGTGTGTCCTACTCTGAAACACCCGCACACTCGCACGCCTGTTCTCCGCGGTACCGGAGGTGAACATGATCGAACACGACGATCTCGCAGGACTCACCACGGTGGTCACCGGCGCCACGTCCGGACTGGGCGCGGAGACGTGCCGTCAGTTGGCGGCCCGCGGTGCGACGGTCGTGCTGGTCGGCCGCGACCGGGCGAAGGTCGACGAGACGATCGCCGAGTTGACGTCGGCATACGACCCTGGCCGGTTGAGGTCGGCAACGGCCGACCTGTCCTCCCTGGCACAGGTGCGGAATCTGGCCGAAGAACTCCGGCACCGATTCGTCCGCATCGACGTGTTGATCAACAATGCGGGGATCGATGTGGGAGTGCGTCGCCTCACCCCGGACGGCATCGAGTCGACCTTCGCGGTGAACTACCTCGCACCGTTCGTACTCGGCACCGCCCTGGCCGACGCCATGGCGCAGGCCGCCACCACGGATGCCGCCGGCTTCCGCCACCCCGCGCGCATCGTCAACGTCAGCTCGTCGGGGCATCGCGGTGGGCACCTCGACTTCGACGACCTGCAGGCCTCGAACGGCAAGTTCCGCGGCCAACGCGTATATAACAATTCCAAGCTCGCACTCACCCTGTTCAGTAACGAATTGGCGCGGCGCTTCGACCCCGCACGGCTGGTGGTGAACTGCGCGGATCCAGGCTTCGTCAAGGGCACCAGCCTCGGCCGCGACCTTCCGTTCGGCTACCAGGTGATCGGAACCCTGCTCACTCCGTTCATGGCCGATGCCGAGAAGGGCGCGAAGACGATCGTGTGGACCGCCACGGCTGCCGAGGCGGGCAAGTTCACCGGCGCATACGTCAAGGCCTGCAAGGTGGTTCAGCCGAGCAAGGATGCACGGAACCCCGAACTCGCGGCCAGGTTGTGGGAGGCCACCGAGGCGCTGGTGGCCGGACGTGGCGGCGCCGACCTCGACGCGTGAGGTCCGGGTGGTACCTATCGGTTCGGGTACTCGAACAACGACAGCACGTTCCCGTGCGGGTCCCGGAACCATGCCACGCGGATGCCGTCCGGCGCGGTCCAGGCGGCGTGCTCGTCCTGGTCCATGCCGGGATACTCGGTGAACGAGATTCCTTTGGTCCGGAGTGAGTCGACCACACCGTCGAGATCGGGGACCTTCCATCCCAGCACCGTGTATCCGGTGTCGGCACGCGACTGGACCAGCGTGACCCGCAGCAGTGATCCGTTGCATTTCAGGGCGAGCGCGAATTCGTCGCGGGAGTCGAGCTCGAGCCCGAGGGTGTCCACGTAGAACATCTGGGAGACGTCGAGGTCGGTGCTGGGAACGAAACTGACGAGCTCACCCGGAAAACTCATACATCAACTTTGCGCCGCCCACCCACCACGGGGCAAGGGAGAGGCGTGACACGACGGCTGTGTCGTGACCCGCGGCACAGCTCCCTCACCCGACAAGTTAACGTCGATTCGACAGGTTGTCCCGCATCGGAATGAGGAACTCGAGTGTCTGCTCCCGTTACAGAGAAGAAGGGCCCGCTCGCGGGCATTCGCATCGTCGAATTCGCAGGTCTGGGACCCGGCCCCCACGCGGCCACCCTGCTCGCCGATCTCGGTGCGGACGTCGTCTGCGTGCAGCGCCCCGGCGTGATCCCGCAGGACGGACCCTACGACCAGATTCAGCGCGGACGTCGCGTCGTCGAAGCCAACCTCAAAGACCCCGCGCAGGTCGAGAAGGTGCTGGACCTGATCGCGCGCGCCGACGTCGTCATCGAGGGCTTCCGCCCCGGCGTCACCGAACGCATGGGCCTGGGCCCCGACGTCTGCCTCGAGCGCAACCCGCGGTTGGTCTACGGCCGGATGACCGGCTGGGGACAGGAAGGCCCGCTGGCCAATGCCGCCGGCCACGACATCAACTACATCTCCCTCACGGGTGTGCTGCACGCCATCGGCCGAAAGGGTGAGCGCCCGGTCCCCCCACTGAACATGGTCGGCGACTTCGGCGGCGGTTCCATGTTCCTCATCTTCGGCATCCTGTCCGCGCTCGTGGAACGCCAGACCTCCGGCAAGGGTCAGGTTGTCGATACCGCGATGGTGGACGGCGCGCTGGCGCTGTCGCACATGATGTGGGCTTTCCGAGGCCGCGGTGTCTGGTCGGACGAGCGGGGCGTCAACCTCCTCGACACCGGCGCGCCGTTCTACGACACCTACGAGACGGCCGACGGCAAGTACATGGCCGTGGGATCGCTCGAGCCGCAGTTCTACGCCCTGTTGCTGCAGGGACTCGAACTCGACGCCGCCGACCTGCCGCACCAGATGGACGTGTCGGCGTGGCCGCAGATGAAGAAGGTCTTTGCCGAGAAGTTCCTGTCGAAGACCCGCGACGAGTGGGCTGCCATCTTCCTCGGCACCGACGCCTGCGTGTCCCCGGTCCTCACCTTCTCGGAGGCGCCGTCCAATGAACACATCGCCGCCCGCGGGTCACTGATCGAACTCGACGGCGTAACCCAGCACGCCCCGGCCCCCCGCTTCTCCCGGACCCCCGCCGGCGCACCCACCCCACCGGCACGCGAAGGCGTCGACATCGACACCGTCTGGACCTGAGCTCAGTGGCAGAGTACGTTTCCACGTCCTCTGCCACTGCCTCTCAGACGACGAGGGACGGTTCGGCCAACTCCGGTCCGACGGCCAGGGTGGCGTACGCGGCGGCGATACCGTCGACACCGCGTCGCAATTGATCGGGTGTCCGGGCGTACGGCAATCGGATGAATCGCTCGAAGGCGCCCTCCACGCCGAACCGTGGTCCAGCGGCGAGCAGCACGCCGAAGTGGGGTGCCGTCGCGGCCAGCGCGGTCGACACCGGAGCCGGAAGCCGCAGCCACAGCGACATGCCGCCGGAGCCAATGGTCGGGACCCAGTCGGGAAGCCGATCGGCCAGGGCGTCGAGCATGGCACTGCGCTGGTCGCGCAACTCGGCACGCCTGCGGGTGAGCACCGCGTCGTCGTCGGTGAGCAGGTGTGCGGCCGCCAGCTGGTCCATCACCGGTGTGCCGAGATCGACCGCTGCGCGGGCGCCGACGAGCCGTGAGATCAACGACGGATCGGCGCGTATCCACCCGACCCGCAGCCCGCCCCAGAACGACTTGGCCGTCGACCCGATGGTCACCACTTCCGTTTTCGCCGTTCCCCGGCCGTACGCGGCGACCGGCCCCGGCGACGGCTCGTCGAGCCACAGGTCGACCATCGTCTCGTCGACGATCAGCGTCATCCGCGTCTCACGGGCGATCTTCGCGAGTTCCGCTCTGCCGGGTGCGTCGAGGCACAGACCGGTGGGGTTGTGGAAGTCGGGAATCAGATACGCCATTCGCGCCGCGGTCTGCCGTGCGGCGCTCCGGATTCCGTCGAGGTCCCAGGCCGCGGAACCGCCTCCCTCGGGACGGACGGGAACGGGCACCGGCCGCGCCCCCACTCTCCGGATCGCCTCCAGCGCATTGGGATAGGTGGGATGGTCCACCAGCACCCGCTCCCCCGGCGCTGTCAGCACGTTCAGCAGCAGTCGCAAGGCGTGCTGCGCGCCCGAGGTGACCATGATCTGTTCGGGTGTCGTGTCCAGTCCGCGTGCCCGATACCGGGCGGCGATCACGTCGCGCAAGGCGCCGATGCCCACCGGTTCCATGCCGTGCGTCGGAAGGAACTGCGGAAGAGACTGCAAGGCAGACGAGTACGCATTCTCGACCGCCTCTCCCGGCGCTGCCATCGCCGCATAACTGAGATCGATCATCGCACCCTCCGGCCCGGGCTGATGCGCGCGGAACATGAGGCCGTTCTGGCGGGATCCGGGCGGCAACGCCACCGTGCTCCGCGATCCCTGTCGGCTGATCAGGTACCCCTCGTCGCGCAGCACCGAATACGACGACGTGATCGTCGTGCGGCTCAGTTCCAGCACCGACGCCAGTTCGCGTTCGCTGGGGAGTGCCACACCGAGGGGGACGCGGCCGTCGTGCACGAGCAGCCGGATGCTGTCGGCGAGCGCCCGGTATGCCGGCCGGACCGCCGAACGACGGGTGCTGTCGTCCTGCCAGTTGCCGAGGTCCCTCGCCAGCGAACGCGCACCGAGTACACGGGTCATCATGCAGTCCAGTATCGGCCCTGTGGCTATTCGATCCCAAGCCAGTCGGGCGCAGAGTTGACTCCATGACGACACTCCTCACCCTCGCCTGCATCCTCCTCCTGGCCGCGGCCGTCGCCCGATACGGCCCCAAAGAAGGAGGTGAAGGCCTGTTTCGCGTGGAGCAATTTCGCCTGGGCGCACCTCTCGGCGGCATATTCGCCGATCCACCGAGCAGTCCAGAATCTGCCGACTGGACTGCTCGCCCGATGAGCACCGAAGGTAGTTCAGGGCGCCTTGCGGATTCCCGCGATGTCACCGGGCAGGAGGCGCCAAGACCTGACTGAACAGCACCGTCCCGGCCGCGTCGAGCAGGTCGACTCGAAACTCGGACGTCTCCCCGTCGATGAAGACCTCCCCGAAATGCTGGTATCCGTCGAGGGGTGAGGAATTCGGGGCAGGCGGTGCGTGCACGAACACGGCCTCGGGACCGAACGTCGGATCGAGGTCGTTGGGGCCGAAACCACCGGCGTTGAGCGGGCCCGACACGAACTCCCAGAACTCGTCGAAATCCTTGTACGCGGCACGGTCCGGCGAGTACCGGTGCGCGGCGGTGTAGTGCACGTCCGCGGTGAGCCAGACCGTTCCCGTGACGCCGCCCGCCTTGATCGCGGACAGTACCTGCGCGATCTCGGATTCACGGCCCGACGGTGGTCCCGGATCCCGGTTGGCGATGCCCTCGAACGCGGTGTCGCCGTCCGGCACCACCACCCCGAGGGGAAGGTCGTTGGCGATGATCTTCCAGGTCGCCGTCGACGCACCGAGTTCGCGAATCAGCCAGTCCTTCTGTGCTGCGCCGAGGATCTGTCCGGCCGGACCGGTATTGACACCGTTCGCGTCCTTGTAGGTGCGCATATCGAGCACGAAGACGTCGAGAAGAGGTCCGTAGCCGATCTTGCGGTACACGCGCCCGTCCACCGCCTCGGTGGGCTCGATCGGAAGCCACTCGTGGAACGCCTGGAAAGCTCGCTGCGCCAGAACGTCGACGCTCTTCTCCGAGTAGGCCTCGGCGCTGAGGAGTTCGCCGGGATACCAATTGTTGACCGTTTCGTGGTCGTCCCACTGAACAATCTGCGCAACAGAGGAATTGAAGGTTCTGTAGTGCTGGTCGCTGAGGTTGTAGGCGTACTGACCGCGGTACTGGTCCAATGTCTGTGCAAGCGCACTCTTGGCCTCGGTCACCGTGTTCCGCCAGATTCGGCCGTCCGGCAGCGCAACCGACTCCTTCAGGGGTCCGTCGGCGTAGACCACGTCACCGGAGTGGAGGAACAGATGCGGGTCGCGTGCGGCCATCGTTTCGAATATCCGCATACCGCCGAGGTCGGGGTTGATTCCGTAACCCTGACCCACCGTGTCTCCGGACCACTGCAGTCGGACGTCGCTTGCGGCGCTCGGCGCGGTGCGGAAGACACCCGTCACCGCCTCCGAGGTGGCGCCGTCGTCGCTTTCGAGGGGTCACCCGGTAGTGCACCTGCTGCCCGGCGGGTAGTCCGGTCACACGCAACCGTCCGGTGCCGTCCGTGTCCGGGGTGAGCAGTCCACCCTCGAATCGCACCGGGTCGGTGAACGACTCGGTGGCCGCCGTCTCGACGATCATCGTCGCCGGCCGGTCGGACCTCGCCCAGATCACTGCGCCGTCGGCACGCATATCGCCGGCGGCAACTCCATGGGTCAGCGCGGGCCGGGGGCGAAGGAGGGTGGGGCTCGAACCGGCCGAGCCGGAACACGCGGCGGCGGGAACAGCGAGTACGCCGAGAGCGGTGGCGCGGAGCAGGGTACGGCGCGACAGGTGCACGGGACATCTCCTCGGTGGTGGGATCCTCGAGGATGTCCAACCGTGGCCAACAGACGGTAAACGTCGGATGTGGGGCGCATACTGGGTTGGTGACCACAGGATTCTGCCTGTTCGACACAGCACTCGGCACGTGCGCCATTGCCTGGCGGGCCGCCGGGATCGTCGGTGTGCAACTGTCGGAGGGTTCACCCGAGGCGACACGGGCCCGCGTCGAGCGCTGCTTTCCGGGTGCGGTGGAGCACTCCCCGCCCACACCGGTCCAGCAGGCGTTGGACGCCATTCGGGAACACCTCGGCGGCGCACTCGACGACCTGCGCTGGATCGACCTCGACTTCGAGGGCGTCCCCGAGTTCGACTGCAACGTATACGAGATCGCCCGGGCCATCGACCCGGGCGACACCCTCACCTACGGAGAGGTGGCTGCAGCACTCGGCAAACCCGGCGCCGCGCAGGCCGTCGGCCAGGCACTCGGACGCAACCCCTTGCCGATCGTCGTCCCCTGCCACCGCGTCCTCGCCGCCGGAAACAAGGTCGGCGGATTCTCCGCGGGCAGCGGCACCCTCACCAAACGCGAACTACTCGCCCTCGAACACGCACCCGGATTCGACGACCCCGTGCTGTTCTGAGCAACCGCACGGGCCAGACCGACGTCACAGCCGTTCGACGTCACAGCCGTTCAGCGTCACCGTTCAGTCCGACTGGTCAGCGCACCACGTCGCGGCGCACGATGGTCTCGTCACGGCCGGGGCCGACACCGATGCACGAAATGTAGGCGCCGGACAGCTCTTCGAGACGCAGCACATAGTTCTGCGCATTCTTCGGCAGTTCCTCGAAGGTGCGTGCGTGCGAGATGTCTTCCCACCATCCGGGCATCTCTTCGTAAATGGGGGTGGCGTGGTGAACATCCGTCTGCGACATCGGCATTTCCTCGTGCCGTACACCGTCGATGTCGTAGGCGACGCAGATGGGGATGGTGTCGAGGCTGCTGAGCACGTCGAGCTTGGTGAGGAAGTAGTCGGTGATGCCGTTGACGCGAGTTGCGTAGCGGGCGATCACGGCGTCGAACCAGCCGGTGCGGCGGGCGCGACCGGTGGTGACACCCACCTCGCCACCCGTCTTGGCCAGGTATTCTCCGTGCTCGTCGAACAGCTCGGTCGGGAACGGACCGGAGCCGACTCGCGTGGTGTAAGCCTTGAGGATGCCCAGCACCGTCGTGATCTTGGTGGGTCCGATGCCCGAACCGACCGCCGCGCCACCGGATGTCGGGTTGGACGAAGTCACGTACGGGTACGTCCCGTGGTCCACGTCGAGGAGAGTTCCCTGCGATCCCTCCAGCAGAACCGTTTCGCCACGCTCGAGGGCCTCGTTGAGCTGCAACCGGGTGTCGGCGATGCGGTGCTTGAATCCGTTGGCCTGTTCGAGCACCTCGTCGACCACCTGCTGCGGGTCGAGCGCCTTGCGGTTGTAGATCTTGGCGAGCACCTGGTTCTTGAATTCCAGTGCCGCCTCCACCTTCTGGGTGAGGATCTTCTCGTCGAGCACGTCCTGCACCCGGACGCCGACACGGGCGATCTTGTCCTGGTAGCAGGGCCCGATGCCGCGGCCCGTGGTGCCGATCTTCTTGGCGCCCAGGAAGCGTTCGGTGACCTTGTCGATGGCCACGTGGTACGGCATGATCAGGTGCGCGTCAGCCGAGAGCAGCAGCTTGCTGGTGTCGACGCCCCGCTCGTCGAGTCCGGCGAGTTCGGTGAGCAGCACTCCCGGATCCACCACCACACCGTTGCCGATGACGTTGGTGACGCCCGGCGTGAGGATGCCCGACGGGATCAGATGCAGCGCGAACTTGTCGCCGTTCGGAAGAACGACGGTGTGTCCAGCGTTGTTTCCGCCCTGGTAGCGCACCACCCACTGCAGGCGTCCGCCCAATAGATCGGTCGCTTTGCCCTTGCCCTCATCGCCCCACTGGGCGCCGATCAGGACGATTGCCGGCATGACGTTGTCTCCTACGGTCGACGTACAGTCGTATCCGACTGCGTGGTTCTGCCGTTCGTAGGCAGTGGCCGGGGGAACAGTCTAGCCGAGCGCACAGAGAACAGACCCCACAGTACGACCGGAGTGGCTTCGGGGCCGGTGTCGGGCATACAACTAGGATGGCCGGATGGAAAGCTGCGGCAGCCGTAGCGGGACATATCCGGGCGAGGAGTGGCGTTGACCCCCGTTGTGCTCATTTGCGGTGACGTGCCGCTTCCCCTGCCCTTGGGGTCGATCTCGGCGTCGAGCGCTCCCACCGTGCCGGACAAGGACGACTTCGACGAGGTCTTCTCCAAACTCCAGGTCGTCACGCATCCGCGGCTCATCGTGGTCGGTAGCGATGCCGCACTGGCCGCGACCCTGACCCGGCTGATGCGGACCGACCGGTTGCATATCGAACTCGCCTACGTCGCCGAACACAGCTCACCGGCGACCGACGCCTATCACCTGTCCGCGGGCGCACGGGCCGCCCGCACGGCACTGAAAGGAACGGCCAAGCCGGTACCTCTCATCCGCGACGACGCGGGCATCGCGCTGGTCGGACTCGCCACCGTGACGGCGCCCGGCGGTGAACCGTTGGTCGGCGAGGCGTACGTCGACGACACCCGGCTGTTCTCCGGTACCGCCACGAACATGCACGTCACCCCCACTCCACGGATGCCCGGGCTGCGCGCCTCGATCGATCCCCGGCGGCGCTGGTTGCCGCGTCGATGGATCGAGGGGCGCGCGGTCCAACTCGGGTCGCCGGCCGCCGCGCTGACCCGTGACGACGTGCCCAATCCGCGCGCGGTGAAACGTTCGACCTTCTACCGTCACGACCGCGAGTGGTTGCTCGTTCGATGAACCTGCCCAGAACGCGGTCCACCGCCGTCCGGCCCAGCCCGGTCTTCCTCCTCGTCGTCGCCACCGCCGTCGCCGGTGGAGTACTCGCGTGGGGCGCCCGGGCCGAGTCCGTCGTCGGCCACGTCGGGGTCTTCCTCCTCGTGGTGGCCGGCTGGGTGGTGACGCTGTGCCTGCACGAGTTCGCGCACGCGTACACGGCGTGGCGGCACGGCGACACCGATGTGGCGGTGCGCGGATACCTCACCCTGAACCCGCTGAAGTACAGCCACCCCTTGCTGTCGATAGGCCTTCCGGTGCTGTTCATCGCCCTCGGCGGAATCGGGCTACCGGGCGGTGCCGTCTACCTACGGACGGGGTTGTTCCCGCCGAAGGTCCAGGCGAAGGTGTCGCTCGCGGGGCCGGCCGTGAACCTCGTGTCGGCAGTGGTCCTGCTGACCGCTATTCGCGGGTGGGGCCTGGGCGGCGATCATCGGGTGTTCTGGACGGGCCTGAGTTTCCTGGCTTTTCTGCAGGTGATGGCGACGGTACTCAACCTGCTCCCCGTTCCGGGGCTCGACGGCTACGCCGCGCTCGAGCCCTTCCTTCCGCCGCGGACCCGCCGGTCCGTCGATCAGTACAAGCCCTACGGATTGCTCGTCCTCGTGGCCCTGCTCTTCGTGCCGTCGATCAATACCGTGTTCTTCGACGGCATCTACTCGCTGTTCGAGCTGTCGGGTGTGCCGGCGATCTACGCGCAGTACGGCAACTACCTGATGCGTTTCTGGCTTGCGTGAGTACCCCCGTGAGTACTTATTAACAGTGGGCTGTTGACAAGCACTCACGGGAGGGAGCGGCGACCCTGCTCCTCGGTGAAGTTGGGCGTCAACCGCAATTCGGTCAACGGCACCTCGCGGTCGGGACTGCGCACCTCCACGCGGACGGGTCGACCCGTCGCGTCGTCCCGCAGTCCGATCGGCGCGCCGCGTGATCCCTGCAGGTACTTGTCACCCCACTGCATGAGTGCCAGCACGGCAGGCAGGAGGTCACGACCCTTCTCTGTCAACACGTATTCGAAGCGGGTCCGTTGTCCAGGTTCCTTGTATGGCTGCCGCTCGAACAATCCTTCTGCGGTGAGTTCCCGCAGGCGCGCCGCCGCCACCGCCTCGGTGACCCCCACACGCTGGACGAAGTCGTCGAACCGCGTGGTCCCGTAATAGGCCTCTCGGAGGATGAGAATGGCCGAACGCGTGCCCACTACATCCATCGCCTTTCCGATGGAGCAGTGCGTGGCCCGCCAGGTGTCGCGATCGCCGAGGAAGCCGTCCAGTCGTGCCGCATTCATGCCACCATGATAGCTGACTTGCAAAAAGCAAAGCCAGGTGTACATTGCTGGCTATGGTATTCAGCAGTCAGGTTCGAGGGGATATCCGTCTGCGTCCTCTTCTTTTCGTCCTGTGTGGCGCCCCGTTCGTCGCGAGCCTCGATCTCTTCGTCGTGAACATCGCCCTCGGCGACATCGCCGCCAGCTACGCCGGTTACTCCCTCGGCGACCTGAGCTGGGTACTCAACGGCTATGCGATCGTCTATGCGGCACTACTGGTTCCACTCGGCCGGTGGGCGGATCGCATCGGTCACCGGCGCGGATTCATGCTGGGACTGGCGCTGTTCACGGCAGCGAGCGCCGCCTGCGCGCTCAGCCCCTCCCTGTGGTTTCTCGTCCTCTTCCGCCTGCTGCAGGCTGTCGGCGCCGCCGCCCTCACCCCCGCAAGCCTCGGATTGCTGGTCGGAACCGTCCCCGCGGAACGACGCGCCGGCGCAGTCCGCATGTGGGCGGCGTCTGGTGCGGCAGCCGCCGCGTTCGGCCCCGTCGTCGGCGGAATCCTCGTCGAGGCCTCCTGGCGCTGGGCGTTCCTCATCAACATTCCGATCGGAATCGCACTCCTGATCGCGGCGACCCGTGTCGTGCCCGACGTCCGCCCCAGCGCCACCGACACCGAACTCGACTTGATGGGGGCGGCCCTGCTGATTCTCGGGATCGGCGCACTGTCGCTCGGGATGGTCCAGGGGCCGGAATGGGGATGGGGGGACCCCCGGATCACGCTCGCTTTCACCCTCGCCGCCGCCTGCCTTGCCCTGTTCTGGTGGAGCAACAGCCGTCACCGGGCACCCCTCATCGAACCGGCCCTGCTGAAAGTGCGCACGTTTGCGTGGTCCAACGCGACCGCCCTGGTGTTCAGCGCAGCGTTCGCGGCGGGACTGCTGTCGAACATCCTCTGGCTGCAGAACGTGTGGGAGTACTCGGCGATCAGGACGGGACTCGCCATCGCTCCCGGACCGATCCTCGTGCCGGTCTTTGCGATCGCCGGTCAGCTCCTCGCCCGGCGCTTGTCCCCCGGCACCATTGCCGCTGCGGGAAGTCTGCTGTGGGCGGCGGGCACGCTACTGATCCTGGCGTCGGTAGGGGCGGAGCCCCACTACGTCACCGATTTTCTTCCGGGTTTGCTGATCGGCGGAGTAGGCGTCGGCCTCGCACTCCCCACCATTCTCTCGTCCGCCACTGCCGGGCTTCCGCAGTCCCGGTCGGCGACCGGGAGTGCGATCGTCAACATGAATCGGCAGATCGGCACCGTGATCGGGGTCAGCGTGCTCGTCGCGGTCCTCGGCACCACCGTGGGCTACGACGACACCCACTCTGCCTTCATCGTCGCCTGGTGGGTGATCGCGGCAGTCGGCGTCGGTGCGGCGGCCACATCCATCGGCATGAATTCCCAGAACCCGCTCACCGTGGAGGTACCGGCATGACCCCGCTGACCGCACTTGCTTTCCCCACCGAATTCGACTCCACCTGGCGTGGTTTCGGCGGTATGCACGGCGGACTGGTCGTCGCATCGATGCTGCACGCGGCCGAGGCCGAGACGGCAGCGACACCGGTCACCGTCTCGGCCCACTTCACCCGGCCCGTGGACCCGGGCCCGGTGGACCATCAGGTCGAGGTCGTGCACGGCGGGCGGACACCGAGTGTCCGCGTATCGATACCAGGTTCCGCAGGTGCCCTGATCCGCCTCACCCGCACGCCCAGTGCCATCACGTGGCCTCTCGATGCACCCGATCTCGGCGACGAAGATCCGGAACTCCTCACGCCCTTGGTGATTCCGGTCGACTACATGCCCTTCGCCCAGTACCTCGACATCCGCCCTATCAACTCGGCACGTCCCTTCGCCGGCGGCGCCGACCCTGAATTCGAGGTGTGGATTCGTCTGCTCTCATCGATCGATTTCAGCCCTTCGGAACGCGCGGCGGTATTACTCGACGCGTTACCGCCGGGGTTGTTCGCCGTACTCGACGCGCCGGTAGCCATCCCCACCGTCGAGTTCAGTGCCCACTTCCCTGTGAGTACTTATCAACAGCCCGGTGTTAACAAGTACTCACGGGAGGGGTGGTACCACCTGCGCCACCGCACGGCCTGGGCCACCGAAGACTCGTGCGTCGACGAGACCGAACTACGCACCGCCACAGGACACCTCGCGGGTCAGGCGCGTCAGCTCCGCAGAATCCTCACCCCCTGATCGCCACCCACAGCTCAGCAGCACAAAGAAAGGGAACTCCCATGAGAGACGCCGTCATCGTCGAGGCCGTCCGCACACCGATCGGCAAGGGCAAACCTTCGGGGGCCCTCCACGATGTGCACCCCGTCGATCTCCTCGCACACAGTCTGTCGACCCTCGTCGAGCGCACGGGTATCGATCCCGCACTCATCGACGACGTCATCGGCGGCACCGTGACGCAAGTGGGCGATCAGGGCCAAAACCTCACCCGCACCGCACTTCTCGCCGCCGGGTATCCCGAGTCCGTGCCGGGCACCACGGTCGACCGACAGTGTGGCAGTAGTCAGCAGGCCGTCCACTTCGCCGCGCAAGGCGTGCTGTCCGGGGCCTACGACATCGTGGTCGCAGCCGGTGTCGAGTCGATGGGCCGGGTCCCGATGGGCTCGAACGTGGTCGGCCGGGAGTCGCTGGGTCTGGGATTCGAGCGCCGTTACCCCGACGGCCTCGTTCCCCAGGGCATCAGTGCCGAACTCATCGCCGCCCGCTGGGAACTGTCGCGACAGCAACTGGACGAGTTCGCGTTACGTAGTCATCAGAAGGCCGCCGCGGCAACGAGCGCGGGAAACTTCGCGAAGGAACTCGCCGTCCTGCCGGAACTCGCCGTCGACGAAGCGATCCGTCCGGACACGACACTCGACGTCCTGGCCGGGCTACGTCCCGCCTTCCACAATGAGCACTACGCAAATCGGTTTCCCGACATCGACTGGTCGATCACCGCGGGCAACAGCAGTCCACTCTCGGACGGGAGCGCCGCTCTGATGATCACGACATCGGAGATCGCGGGCCGACTCGGATTGACACCCCTGGCCCGACTGCACAGTTTCGCCGTCGCCGGTGACGACCCGCTGATGATGCTCACCGCGGTCATCCCGGCCACCCGTAAGGTGCTGGCGCGCAGCGGGCTCGACATCTCCGACATCGATCTGTTCGAGGTCAACGAGGCGTTTTCATCGGTGGTCCTTGCATGGGCGGCCGAGACCGGCGCCGACCTCGATCGGGTAAACGTGCACGGCGGCGCGATCGCACTCGGTCATCCGCTCGGTGCCAGCGGGGCGCGCATCATGACCACGCTGGTGAACGCCATGGAGCAGCGCGGCGCGCGATACGGTTTGCAGACCATGTGCGAGGCCGGCGGGCTCGCCAACGCGACCCTGATCGAGCGCCTCGGGTAGAGGTGTGGCTGCGCGTCACCGGTGGCGGTTCATCATCGCCTCACCGGTGTCGCGCATCGCCGCCCGCAGCGACGCAGGTGCGAGTACCTCGACCCCTGCACCCAGCGCGGTCAACTGTTCGAGGGCCACGTCCTCGGCCTCGAGCACCAGGTCGACGGCCACCCAACCGTCCTCGTCGGGAGGTCCCACCTCGACACGCGCAGCCTCCACACCCACGATCCGGGGCAACTGACGCCACGACCGCGGTGACAGGCGCACCCGGCACCGGAACCGGAGCATCGCGCGATCGAATTCCGCGACGGTGGCCGACCACCACGCGCCGAGATCGAACTGTTCCGGCCGCAGTGCCTGCTCCGTGAGGGCCGTGGCGTCGCTGATCCGGGACACCCGATACGACAGGGTTCTGCTGCGATGCTGCGCAACCAGGTACCAGACACCCGCCTTGGCCACCAGACCGAGTGGATCGAGCGTCCGCGTCACCACGTCGGCACCTTTTCTGTAGTCGATGCGCAGGCGCCGTCCCTCGAGCACCGCGGCGGCGACGTCGGGCAGGTTCTCGTTGTCGCGGGGTGGCGTGAACCATCCCGGCACGTCGACGTACAGACGATCGCGCCACAACTGTGCACCTGCCCGCAGCGGAACAGGCAACGCGTGCAGCAACTTCGACTGCGCCGCCGCGGTCACCTCACGCAGACCGAGGTCGTCGGCGAGCGAAGGCACACCCAGCAGCATCAGCGCCGACGTCTCCGCCCCCGTCATCCCACCGAGTTTCGACTGCCATCCGTCGAGCAACCGAATACCCCCACCGGGACCACTTTCGGTCCAGAGGGGCACGCCCGCCGCGGACAGCGCCGTGACATCCCGGTACACCGTGCGCACCGAGACACCCAGCTCCTCGGCCAGCTGCCCAGCCGTGACACCGCGGCTCCCCTCCAGCCGCAGCATCAGTTCGACGAGCCGACTCGAACGCATTGCCCGAGTCTAGAGAAAATGACTGACAGAAGGTGTCAGGGATAGGCGCGCACACTGACGTACATGACGCACTGGACACAGTTCGAGACCGAAGCGCCCGACCTCGCCAAAGCCGTGATCGCCCGCTTCGAGGCACACAAACACCACGTTCTCGCGACCGTCCGCAAAGACGGCTCACCCCGAGTCAGCGGCACCGAAGTCGAGTTCTACGAGGGCACGTTGCTGCTCGGTTCGATGGTCGGGGCCCGGAAGGTGCTCGACCTGCGGCGCGATCCACGGTTCGCCCTCCACAGCAACCCCGGGCACCACACTATGGAGGGCGGCGACGCGAAGATCAGCGGCCGCGCCGAGGAGATAGTCGGCGAGCGGAAACAGCAGATCGTCGATCACTATCCCGACGAGATCGGCGAGGCAGACGTCTTCGAACTCTCCGTCGACGAGGTGGTACTCACCACCGTCGACGGCGAACACCTGTACGTCGACCTGTGGAAGCCGGGTCGGGGCGTCACTCGCTTCACCAAATAGCGGGTCACTGGGTGACGGCGAATCCGAAACCGAGGGCGCAGGTTGCGGCCTGCCCCTTGGTGCCGTCCGGGTCATAGGTTCCGCCGGGAATCAGGTGTGCGGTGAAGCCCGGCAGATCCCGCTCTGCGTCCTTGTCATTCACCAGCGGGCCCGAGGATCCGATGGTGGGGCCGGCCTGCCCGATATTGAGATACGTCACCTGGGCATCGGTGGTCGCATCTGGAGGTCCATCGAACTCCCACTCGATCTTCTGCGTATCTTCGTCTCGCTCCACATCGAATGATGCTTCGGCGTTGCAGTTCGCCAACGGATCGGGCATGAACGGCGCGGCCGACGCCACGGCGGGCGCGGAGAGGAGGGCGGCCGCGCCGATGGCCACGGCTGCTGCGGATTTCGTGAGCGCTCCGAGAGTGGACATGAATCTGGCTCCCTTGTGAGACGACACCGACTGTTCCGGTAAGTCTGACCCGCCGACTGCGGCGGACGCCACGATTGTTAGCGGAAAGAAACCAACCATCCTCTCGCTTACCAGGTCACGTTCTTTTCACAGTGGCGTCCGTTCGCCGTGGATTCCACCTGCACTGTGGCGTGTGAGAGCTGGTGCGTTTCCAGGACCGTGCGGGCCGATTCGAGGACGAGGGCCGAGTCGGATTCCGTGGTGAGGTGCACCGTGGCTACGTCCATGCCGGTGGTGAGAGTCCACACGTGTAGGTCGTGCACGCCGATGACGCCGGGAACTGCCGCCAGGTCGGCTTCCACTGCTTCGACGTCGACGTCCGCGGGGCTCGCCTGGGTGAGGATCCGCAGCGATGCGGCGGCGAGTTTCAGTGCGCGGGGCACCACCCACAGGGAGATGAGGACACCGACGACGATGTCGGCGTAGGTCCAGTCGAACGCGATCACGACTGCACCGGCAATGAGGACGCCCACACTGCCGACCGCATCCGCGAGAACTTCGAGGTACGCTCCGCGCACGGCCAGGCTCTCCTTGGAATCGGCCCGCAGCATGAGCATGACGACGAGGTTCGCGGCCAGACCGGCGGTAGCCGTGAGGACGAGTGCGAGACCGGGAAGGTCGGGTGCGTCGCCGATGCGGGAGATCGCCTCGTAGAACACCCATACCGCGACGGCGAGAAGCATTGCGGCGTTGGCCATTGCGGTCAGCACCTCGGCGCGGTGCCAGCCGAAGGTGCGTGCGGCGGCGGCGCTGCCCTTGCGCGCGAGCACAAGCGCGACGAGACCCATCGCCATGCCGACGACGTCGGTGAGCATGTGCCCGGCGTCGGCAAGAAGCGACAGCGAGTTGACCGTAAGGCCGACTCCCGCCTCGAGGACGAGGAACGCGAAGAGGATGACGAGCGCGATCGCCATACGACGGACCCGCCCCTTGGATGGCCCTACCTCACCCCCGCCTTGCGTATGGCCGTGCGAATGACCGTGGCCGACTCCCATGTGTAGAGCTCCTCCCGAAGTTCTGCCGATCATATGCGTACTTGTGCATGTGTATCAACAGCGTCGTGTCGGCGACTACGGCGACTCAGCCGTTGCCTGCGTCCCGGGCGGCGCGATCGAGCCGGCTCCGATAGGTCTCCCACCAGGCCTGATCGACCGACGGCATGTTGTCGTAGTCGGCCCGCAGCCCCACCTTTCCGTGACGAGTTCGCGGACGATGTCGGCGTGTCCGGCGTGGCGATGAGTTTCGGCCACCCCGTGCACCAGGATGCGGTGACGAGACGGTCCGCTGCTCTTCCGGCCATCCCGGCACAGTTCCGGTCGCGTCCAGCGCCGTACGTCGTACTCGCCGGCTTCCAGGCTCGCATCCGTGACCGCTGAGACTTCAGAGTTCCGGACGGTACGCCGGCTTCTGCACCGTCGGGGGCAGATGCGCGATGGCAGAGATGCGTTTCAGCCCTGCCACCTGCATCAGATCGACGGTGAGCGAACGGATCTGGGCGAAGACGACGGTGGCCGACAGACCTGCATTCTCCACCAGTTCCGGTTTGAGTCCGGACGCCACCGAACGGAGCACGCGGGCAGCCTCGGCCTGGTCGGGTTGCTGACCGGGGTCCGCGAGCACCATCAGGCGCAGCGTTTCGATGGCCTGGGCCAATTTCTCGACCTGGTCGACCAGTCGCGGGTTGAGGATCTCGTCGTCACGTACCAAAGTGAGCGAACGCCGGGCCAAGACACGAATGTTGCGCAGAGCGTTGTCGAGCGGGTCGGCAACGGCGCTCAAGCGTTCGAGTCTGCCGCGGGTGTTCCAGTACAGCGGCGAGATACGGCTGACCTCACGGCCGCCCGCGAGGTGCGTCCGCAGGTTGTCGATGGACGACTGGGTGGCTCGCGCCTTCCGCAGCGCCTCCTCGATGGGCTTGTCATCGTTGGCGACCAAGCCGTCCGCCACCAATTGCATCACTTCGGCGGCAGTTCCGAGGACTCCGGCGGCGTGGCGCCTCGCCCGGCCCACGGGATGCGTGGGAATCAACGCCACCACCGCGATGCCCACCAGGCCACCGGTCAGTGCGTCCACCATGCGATTGATGCCCGCATTGCCGCCGGGTGGAAGCAGGGTTGCGACGAGAACAGCGGAACTACCCGCCTGCATCGACAGGACCGGGCCGCTGTTCAGGAGCACCGCCGCGGTCATGGCCAAGGCCACCACGAGGGCGATCTGCCAGGTACCGCTGCCGATGAACGCGATGAGGAGGTCCCCGACCCCGATCCCAATGGTCACACCGGCCACGAGTTCGACGGATCGACGCAGCCGCGCGCCGAGCGACAGTCCCAGCGACACCACCGCGGCGATCGGCGCGAAGAACGGGGCCGTGTGACCGATCACCACCGTGGCAACCCACCACGAGGCACCCGCCGCGACGGCGCACTGCAGGATCGGCAGGGCCGACACTCGCAGCCGTTGGGCCGAAGTCTTCAGTCCGTTCCGAACTCGAACCGGCGCTGCGGTGACGGCGCTACCCGAGGCCAAGCGCTTCGGCGGCTCGGGGGTCGCTGTCCTCGAGCAAGTCGAGGCAACGGGCGTATTCGTCGGTTTCGCCGATCGTCTTCGCGGCCTTCGCGAGAACGGCGACGCAGCGCAGGAATCCGCGATTCGGCTCGTGGCTGTAGGGAACGGGGCCGAAACCCTTCCAGCCGTTGCGGCGCAGCTGGTCGAGGCCACGGTGGTATCCGGTGCGTGCGTAGGCGTACGCGGCGATCGTCTCGCCGGCGTCGAGAGCTGCCTCGGCGAGATACGCCCACGCGATGGAGGCGGTGGGGTGTGCGGCCGCCACGGAAGCCGGTTCCTCGTGGTTCAACAGGGCCGACTCGGCCTCGTCGTCACCGGGAAGCAGTGTGGGCTGGGGTCCGAGAAGGTCACCGAAAGAGGTCATGCGCCTATTGTGCCCCCGGCGGGACTGCTCCACCGCCCCGCCCCGTAGGCGAAGCGCCCTGTGGTGGTCTGCATTGCCGCACGTTGTCGTTAGGCTTCGGTCCAACGTTCATTTCTCTGCAGACCGAGGGGCAACGCGTGCAGGACCCGAAGAAAGACGAACCGACCGAGAAGCCGACTACGGATACACCGGCAAACGAGACCGCCCGGCCGGTCACCGCCGACACCGACAAGGCCCGGCCGGTCACCGCCGACACCGACAAGGCCCGGCCGGTCACCGCCGGTACCGACAAGGCCGCGACCGGAACCCCGGCATCTGACGCGAAGAAGCCGGCCGACAACACGCCGTCCGCCACACCCTCTGCGAAGACTCCCGAGTCGGCACAGTCCTCTCCTGACAGCGCCGCGTCCGAGGCGGTGACGAAGGCGATTCCGACGCAGAAGCGTCTACAGGAGAAGCGTCCGCCGGAGAAGCCTGATGCGGCAACGGTGAAGATGCACCCGAAATCCCCGCCGCAGGCTGTGCAGGGGGCGAACGGGCAGGGGGCGAACGGGCAGGGGAAGCAGGAACCCGGCAAGGCGGATCCCGCCGACACGGAGACCGTCGCCATCCCGGTCACGAAGTCCCCCGCACCGCAGACGCCGCCACCGCCCCGCCCCGCACAGGCCCAGCAGCCCGCTCGTCCCCAGCAAGCTGCCCCGCCCCGACCAGCGGCATCCGCCCAGCAGCCACCCGCGACGCGTCCGACTCCGCCACCCGCTTCTCCGCCACCCACGCCCAAAGCGGCGCCCCAGCGAGTGCTCCCGACCCAGCCGAGCGCCCCGCAGCGGGTCGGGCCCGTAGCTCCCGCGGCCAGGAAGCATGGCAAGGCCTGGCTCCTGGCGGCCATTGCCGCAGGCGTCCTCGTGATCGCCGCCATTGCCGTCGCCGGTGTGGTGGTCTACAACAACAATCGGGCCGAGAACTCACCCGAGGCGCAGGTACAGGGCACCATCGATACGTTCGTGGCGGCGCTCACCCAGGGCGACCTCGCGACCCTGCGCACCAGTACCTGCGGCGGTCTCGCCGAGTATTACCAGGGCATCTCGGATCAGGACTTCGCCGAGGTCCACCAGGTCGCGATCACTCAACAGAACATTCCGGTGGTCGGCGAGGTCGACGCCGTCCAGATCACCGGCGACACCGCCATCGCCCAGGTGAAAGCCCATACCGCCGCCAACCCGAACGAGCAGTCGTGGCGCACGTTCAACCTGGAAAAGGTCGATGGCACCTGGAAGGTCTGCGACCCCCGATAAACGACTGTGCGCCTTTCTGGTAGCGGTAACTACCGGAAAGGCGCACGAGCCCGAAGGGCCTATCCGGAGACCGAGCGTCCCGCGGACTTGAGGTCGTTGCAGGCCTCGATGACACGGGCGGTCATCCCGGCCTCGGCCTTCTTCAGGTAGCTGCGCGGGTCGTAGACCTTCTTGTTGCCCACCTCGCCGTCGATCTTCAGCACTCCGTCGTAGTTGCTGAACATGTGGCCGACGATCGGACGGGTGAAGGCGTACTGGGTGTCGGTGTCGACGTTCATCTTGACGACGCCGTAGCTCAGCGCCTCCTCGATTTCCGACTTCAGCGAACCCGACCCGCCGTGGAAGACGAAGTCGAACGGCTTCGCGCCGTCCCGCAGGCCGAGCTTCGCGACGGCGACCTTCTGGCCGGTCTCGAGCACCTCGGGACGCAGCTTCACGTTGCCCGGCTTGTAGACGCCGTGCACGTTGCCGAAGGTCGCTGCCAGCAGGTACTTGCCGTTCTCGCCGGTGCCCAGAGCGTCGATGGTCTTCTCGAAGTCCTCGGGGCTGGTGTACAGCTTGTCGTTGATCTCGGCTTCCACACCGTCCTCTTCACCACCGACGACGCCGATTTCGACCTCGAGGATGATGTTCGCGGCCTTGGAGATAGCAAGGAGTTCTTTGGCGATCTCGAGGTTCTCGTCGATCGGCACGGCCGAGCCGTCCCACATGTGGGACTGGAAGAGCGGGTTGCGGCCGGCGCTGACGCGCTGCTGAGAGATTTCGAGCAGCGGCCGGACGAAACTGTCCAGCTTGTCCTTGGGGCAATGGTCCGTGTGGAGGGCGATCGTGACGTCGTACTTCGCGGCGATCACGTGTGCGAACTCGGCCAGCGCGACAGCGCCGGTCACCATGTCCTTGACGCCCAGGCCCGAACCGAACTCCGCGCCACCGGTCGAGAACTGGATGATGCCGTCACTGCCCGCATCCGCGAAACCCTTGATAGCGGCGTTGATGGTTTCGGACGAAGTGCAGTTGATGGCTGGGAAGGCAAAGGAGTGCTCCTTGGCTCGACCAAGCATCTCGGCGTAGACCTCGGGAGTCGCGATTGGCACGGCGGCAGTCCTCCATAAACGTGTCGATTTCGCGCACGCGATCAGCGCAGCGCGCGATGTGGTCCTAGCAGTATGGCAATACCGGTAGCCTACGTCGCCCGGTGGCTGTCGTGGCACCTCGTTTCCGGGCCGTCCGAGACCGGACAGGAATCGTTGACCTGCAGTATTCCGATACTCCGCGCATACGCCGGTACGCTGAGGGCCGTGATTGTGCAGGCAGCATCGGATTCCGTGACCAACCTCGCGTTGATGCCGGGGTTCCTCGACCCGGTGAACCTCCTCAACTCCTTCGGCACGTGGGTGCTCGTCGGACTTCTCCTGGTCGTCTTCATCGAGTCGGGATTGCTGTTCCCCCTGCTCCCCGGCGACTCGCTTCTTTTCACCGCGGGTCTCATCGCGGCGTCGAAGTCGACGGAGATCGAACCGTTCGCCCCCATCTGGGCACTATTGGTTCTGATCCCGATTGCCGCGATCCTCGGCGACCAAGTGGGCTTCTTCATCGGTAGCAAGGGCGGAACGGCGCTCTTCAAGAGCGACGACGCCCGGTTCTTCAAGAAGAAGTACATCGACGAGTCGCACGCGTTCTTCGAGAAGCACGGCCCGATCACGATCATCCTGGCCCGCTTCGTGCCCATCGTCCGCACGTTCGCACCGGTGGTCGCGGGCGCATCGCGCATGAAGTATTCGCTGTTCCTGACGTACAACATCGTGGGCGGCATCCTCTGGGGTGCCGGCGTCACGCTGCTCGGCTATCTGCTCGGCCAGATCGAGTTCATCCGCGACAACGTCGACATCATCTTCTTGTTGATCGTGTTCGTGTCGGTGCTCCCGATCATCGTCGAGGTCGGCAAGCGTGTCCTCAAGGCTCGCCGGGGAGAGACGGCTGCTCCCGAGGCCGCACGGCCTGTCTCCACCCCCACCGATCCCTCCTGATCGAGATCGAGGCAATGCGCTGACCATGGTCGTATCGGCATCTGGCACCTTCGGGCCCCTCGTCTCCGCCGGCCCTGCGCTGGTATGGGTCATCGTGCTGGCGTTCGTCTTCATCGAATGTGCCGTCATCCTCGGGCTCTTCCTGCCAGGTGACTCGATGCTGATCACCGCGGGCATCGTGCTCGCGGGTCACGAGTCGGGAGCAGGTCACGTGTGGGCCCTGTCGGTCGGCGCGATGGTCGCTGCTATCTGCGGAAATCAGGTGGGGTACGTCATCGGGCACCGCACCGGCAACCGCATCTTGGCGCGCAAGGGCGGCAAGTACCTCAACTACGCCAACCTCCACCGGGTGAACATCCTGTTGGAACGTCACGGGTTCTGGGCTGTGCTCATCGCCCGCTGGATCCCGTGGGTACGTACCCTTTGCCCACTCGTTGCGGGGGCAGCGAAGATGAACCACACCAAGTACACCGTCGCCAGCAGCATCGGCGCCGTGTTCTGGGCGCCGGTGCTGCTGCTGATCGGGTTCTACTGCGGTTCCTTCCTCGACCGGGTGTCGTGGTTGATGCCGGTGGTGTTGGGCGGCATGGTTGCACTGCTGGTGATCGGCACTGTGGTCGGCATCTGGCACTACCGCCAGGAAATGGCCCGTCCGCCCGAAGAGGTGGAAGTCGAGGAAGTTCTCGACTAGTGCTGATGCACCGCTTCCCACTCGGGCAGCGGGTCGTCGAAATGCACCCACTCGGCCGGACCGGACGCCCATTCGTCGTCGGTGAGGAGCGCCGAATCGAGGATGCGCGCAGGCGCCTCCGGGTCGAGCCGGACACCGATGAAGACGATCTCCTGACCGGGCGTCTCCTCCGCGCCCGACCACAGCTGCGCCGGTTCGATCACCAGATTGGGTCCCGCCTGCGACCAGATCGCCGCAAGGTCCGGGCGGCTCGCTATCCAGCAGGACCCCTTGCTTCGTAGCAGTCCGGTGAACTGGCCCAGAGCCTGGTCGAGCCGTGCGGGATGGAACGGCCGCGTCGCCCGGTAGGTGACACTTCGGATCCCGTACTCCTCCGTTTCAGGTGTGTGGCCGCCCGCAAGCTCCTCCGCCCACCCGGGCGCCAGGGCAGCCGACTCCGGGTCGTACAAACCGGTGTCGAGAACGTCGGCCAGGTCGACCACACCACGTGTGGTGCGCCGGAGTCTCGCCGTCGGATTGAGTCTGCGCAGGAGGGCCTCGACCGTGCCGGCTGTGCGCTCGCTCACCAGATCGGTCTTGTTCAGCAAGATCACGTCGGCGAACTCGACCTGGTCGACGAGTAGGTCGGAAATGCTGCGCTCGTCGCCCTCTCCCGCCTCGAGGTCGCGCTCGTCGAGGCGCTCACCCCTCGCGAGCTCGCCGACGAACGTCGACGCGTCCACCACTGTCACCATGGTGTCGAGCGCCGCGACCGTGCCGAGGCTGAAGCCGTCCTCGAATTCCCAGTCGAACGTGGCGGCGACGGGCATGGGTTCCGAAATGCCCGTCGACTCGATGACGAGGTGGTCGAACCGTCCCTCCTCGGCCAGGCGGGCGACCGCCTCGATCAGGTCCTCGCGGAGCGTGCAGCAGATGCAGCCGTTGGTGAGCTCGACCAGCTTCTCCTGCGTCCGATCGAGATGTCCCTGCCCTGCGACGAGGGCGGCGTCTATGTTGACCTCACTCATGTCGTTGACGATCACGGCGACACGCCGGCCGTCCCGGTTGGCGAGGATGTGGTTGAGAAGAGTGGTCTTGCCCGCGCCGAGGAAGCCGGACAGGACGGTGACAGGAAGTGGACGAGTCATCCGGAAATGATAACTGTTTTCATAAACGAGCGATTCGAGCAGCCACTCCACCCGATGCCACCGTCGTCGTCAGGGGAAGTACGCGGTGGCGTCGGGCGAAGGACGGGACTAGAGGGCCACCCTGCCCGACGTCTGCGCGTACTGGCTGGCCGGACGTTCCAGCCCGAAGTGGTCGCGCAGCGTCGTACCCGAGTATTCTGTGCGGAACAGACCCCGCTCCTGCAGGATCGGCACCACCTTCTCGGCGAACACCTCGAGACCTCCCGGGTAGTACGGGGGCATCACGTTGAAGCCGTCGGCTGCTCCCTGGGTGAACCATTCTTCGATGGTGTCGGCCACCTGCACCGGCGTTCCCACGAACACTCGGTGTCCTCGGGCGCCCGCGAGGCGATGCAGCAGCCCTCGCAGCGTCGGACGCTCCCGCTGCACGATGCCTGCGACCACCTGCAGCCGGCTCTGCTGGTTGTCCGTCACGTCGCCGGCGTCGCCGAACAACTCGGCGGGCACGGGGGCATCGAGGTCGAGGTGGCGCACCTGAGTTCCGGTGATGCTCTCGAGCTGGGCGAGGCCGTACTCGGGGGAGGTCAGCTCGTTGAATTCGCGTTCGAGATCCTTTGCCTGCGCCTCGGTGTCGCCGATGAACGGGCTGATTCCGGGAAGGATCTTCACGTGGTCGGGGTTGCGTCCGAACTGCGACGCACGTCTCTTGATGTCTGCGTAGAACGCCTGCCCGTCCGACAGTCGCTGATGGGCGGTGAAGATGGCCTCGGCGTACTGCCCTGCGAAGCTGCGTCCCTCGTTCGACGCACCCGCCTGTACCAGCACGGGGTGACCCTGCGGCGAGCGCGGCGCGTTGAACGGTCCGCGGACCCGCAGGTGGCGTCCAACGTAGTTGATCTCATGAATTTTCGACGTGTCGGCGTAGACACCCCCGGCGGTGTCGAGAACGATGGCGTCGTCTTCCCAGCTGTCCCACAGCTTGACCGTCGCATCGACGAATTCGCGTGCCCGCGCGTATCGGTCGGCGTGGTCGGGATGACTGGAAAGGCCGAAGTTCGCCGCCGCCAGATCCGTTCCGGTGGTGACGATATTCCAGCCGGCCCGGCCCTTCGAGATGTGGTCCAAGGAGGCGAACAGACGCGCGAGGTTGTAGGGCTCGAAGTACGTCGTGGACGCGGTGGCGATCAGCCCGATCCGTTCCGTGACTGCGGCGATCGCCGTCAGCAAGGTGATCGGTTCCAGCGCTCCGGCCGCGCCGTGCCCGGCATCGCTACGCAGCGCGGGACCGTCCGCGAAGAAGAGTGCATCCAGTTTCGCCGCCTCCGCAGTCCGCGCGATCTCCTGGAAGTAGTCGACGTCGAACAACCGCTCCGGTGAAGTCAGCGGGTGACGCCAGGCCGATTCGTGGTGCCCGGCCGGATAGATGAACGCATTGAGACTCAGCTTCCGCTGTTGATCTGACATACCGAGATGTCTAGCAGCGCGGAAACCGCCTGCCCACGGTTAAGTTTCGTGTGATCGAAACGCACTACCGCCGGGGATACCCGGCGGCCGAGACCGCGTGCGCCGCCTCCATCAGCATCCAGCCACCCAACTGGACGGAGAGGTCGCGCTCGGGGATGTCGGACGAACGCACCGTGCCCCCGGTGAACGCCGCGATATTCCTGCCGAGACCGGGAAGCCGGGCCTGCTTGCCCCAGTCGGCGCCGAACAAGGGCTGACCCTCGATCTGCAAGCGGTTCTCCCACGCAGCTTCGGCAGAGGTGAGCACGATCTGCGCTGCGATCTCACGCGCGCGGATGTCGTCATGGTTCTCCCAGGGCAACATCACCGCGGTCAGCGCCAGATAGCGGGCGAGGATACCGTTGAACAGACCACCGTCTCCCCCGCCACCGCCGCGAATGACCCCACCCGGAGCCAGGTGCTCGTCGACGGCGTCGACCAGCCGGTGAATGCGGCCTCGATGCCGCGGCGCACCGAGACGCACCGCCAGCTCGGTTTCGAGCCCGAGGACGACCCCCTGGCAGTACGAATAGATGACCCTTTCGGCCTCACCGCCGCGATGGATCCCATCGATGACGAGGCCGGTGTTCTCGTCCAGCAGTGTGTCGTCGATCCAATCCGCGGTGGCCTGTGCCCGCCACAGTTTGCCTGTGCGGGCCAGCATGATTCCGGCCGGGCCGTTGGCCGGAGCGTTGTAGAAATCCGAGCCCTTGCGCCAGGGCAGCCCGCCACCGTCGGGATCCCAGGCGTCGAACAGCTGAGATTCGAGTGTCTGCACCGCATTCCGGTTGTCGATCAAGTGCGTGCGCTGCGCGCGCTCGAGCGCGATGCCCAGCCACGCCATGTCGTCGTAATAATTGTTGGTCCAGCCCGTAATGTTCCGAAGGCGGTGACTACGAGCCAGTTTCACGATCCGACGGCGACGACGCGGAGTGGGGTCGCGTTCGAGTGCGTCGACGGCGCAGTCGATGAGGTGCGCCTGCCACCAGTAATGCCAACTGACGAACAACCGTTCACGTTTGACCGCCGGCCAGGCCACCACGCCCAGCGTGGTGCCCGGAAGACCCCACAGCCGGCGAAGATGCCTGCTCACCACCGCTTCTTCAGCGGCGTCGGCGCGCGCCGACCACTCGTCCTGCATGAAGGTTGATCTTGCCTATTCTCCGGGCGATCCGCTACCACGCCCGACCGAGGTCGGCGTGCTCCCGCACCCACGCATGCATGGCAATGCCTGCCGCGACACCCGCATTGATGCTCCTCGTGGAACCGAACTGCGCAATCGATACGGTCATGGCTGCAACCTCTTTCGCCTCGTCGGTGACTCCGGGACCCTCCTGACCGAACAGCAGCATGCAGTCCCGCGGCAGGCTCGCGGTTTCGAGCGGAACGGAGCCAGGCGTGTTGTCCACGGCCACGATCGTGAGACCCTCCTCACGCGCGAACTCGACCAATTCGTCGATGCTCGAGTGGTGCCTGACGTGCTGGTACCGATCGGTGACCATCGCCCCGCGCCGGTTCCAGCGCCGCCGTCCCACGATATGAACTTCCGCGGCGGCGAAGGCGTTGGCCGTCCGCACCACGGTGCCGATATTGGCGTCGTGCCCGAAGTTCTCGATCGCCACATGCAGCGGGTGGCGCCGGCTGTCGATGTCGGCGACGATGGCTTCACGTGTCCAATAGCGGTAGGCGTCGACCACGTTCCGTCGGTCACCGCCGGCCAGCAGTTCGGGATCGTAGCGGGGATCCGTCGGGACCGGTACGTCGTGTTCTTCCGTCCACGGACCGACACCGTGAGTATTCTCGCCCCACTCGGTAGGGCCCGGCTCGCCCGACTCGGCCAGGACCGGAAGTGAACCCACCTCTGCGCCCATCATGAAATCAGAACGTCTCGTTGGAGTCGGGTGAGACCGTGAATCCGTGGGACGTCTCGTCGTTGACACACGTCACAGCGGTCGCTGTGGTGCTGCAGGAGTAGCCGAGTTCGGTGAGCTTGGATCCGGCAGGCAACACCGGATCAGGTTCGGCATCGCCCGAGGTGTACACGAGGCCACCGGCACACATGAACGCTCCCTCACCCTCGTTCTCGACGCGAATGCCGTGGCCCCAGTCGACCATGCAGTCTGCCGGCCGCGGCGGGACCGGACTGGTCGACCCCTGGCATCCCGCCTCCGTGCGACTCGGCAGCTTGATGATGCCGCACTGGAATGCGCCGTCCGGGGAGGTGAAGAAGTACGACTCGTTGTGCTCGTACGGAACGTCGACGAGGGTGGTGGTCGGTGCTTCCGTCGTCGTGGTCGGCGCGATCGTGGTCGTGGTGGTCGTGACTGGCGGAACCGTGGTGGTGGTAGTAGTCACCGGCGCTGCGGTGGTGGTGGTCGTCGGCGGAGCCACCGCCTCGGACGAACCCCCACATGCTGCGAGCGTCAGAGCAGCACCAATGCTCAAACCTACCAACGACACCCGACGCCACGCCATACGGCCACCTCCACATACTTGCCTGCTGCCGACACTGCACTCTAACGGCACCACTGCCCGGCGTCCCCGCGGCGGTCTACCCTGGACACGGAGGCACAACGATGAATCATCAGCGAATCGTGCGTACGGTCTGCTTCATCACAGCCGGTTACGTCATCGTCCTCGCAGTCTGGCTGGGATGGTTGATCGAGCACACCCCCGAGGCCACGATTCCGTACCAGATCATGGGACTGGTCGCCGCCTTCGGGTCGGCGCTCGGGTTCGGCATGATGGCCGCCGAACGACCCTCCCGGGCAGACCGCCAACTCGCGCGGCGCGGGCTCGAAGGATGGGCCAGCATCGAGCGCGTGACCCCGCTTCGCCGCACCCCCGACAACGGCGAACTGACCGAACTGGATCTGCGGTTGACCGTGCCGGGGTCCGAGAGCTACTCCGGACGCGTCGTGTACGAGGTGCGGCGCGAGGAGGCCACCCGTTTCGTGCCCGGCGAAACCATCACGATCCTGGTGGACCCGAACAATCGGGACCGCATCATGCTGTGCCTGTGACCCGGCGACCTGTGTTCCGGCGGCGCAGCGCGAGCATCCCCTCGACCAGCAACAGTTGCGCGGCGGCGTAACTGGCGAGGATCAGTCCTTCGGAGGCAGCCCTGCCGCGGCCACTTCGCACGAACAATCTCCGCACCACGATCAGCCCGTCCGACGCCGTGAACAGCACCCCGCCCAGACCGAGCCAGCTGCGCCGGTCGCCGCTCGGTATCGCCACGCTCGCAACGACGCCTGCGCCGGGGGCGAGGGACGGATCGGCAGCCAGTGTGGACGTCGTAGCCAAGGCTGATCCATAAGCAGTGAGGGGCGCAGCGACACCGGCGGACCGAGCCCGCAGCAACACGGCCGCCCCGATCCAGCCGGCCAGCCGCGGACCCCACGCCGCCGGAATGGGACGCGCACCGTTGCGCAGCAACAAAGCCGAGTAGCACGCCTGCATGACCGCGAAGGCCGAAGCGCCCCGCACCAGGCGGGCCTCGTCATCCGGGTCGATCATGAAGACGTCACCGACCGTCGCACCCGTGAGCCCGGCCAGCAACAGCGCCGCGTCCACGGAGTCGGTCGCGCCTCGCCGGCGCACGACCCGGGCCGCCAGTGCCGGAGCGATCAGAGGCTTCGCGAACTTCTGCAGTCGCTCGCGTCTGGTCACAGCGCCGACCACGGTGGCCACAGTCGCCCCCGCGAACACCATGTGCTCCAGACCCCAGTCATCCTTCGACGTCACATCTTCCTCCCACACTTGCGGTCGCGCCGAGGGTACCGCGCGCTCGAGTGGTTGACTGGAGGTTGGAATGCGACGGTGACGAGGGCGATCGTGAGGCAAAGGTCATGGCAGTACAGGCACGCGCGGCAGCCACCCGCCATCAGGTCCTGGAAGGCGCCGCGCTCAGCTTCGAGAAGCTCGGCTACGGCGGCGCCAGCCTGAGCCGGATACTTGCGTACTCCAATGTCACGAAGGGTGCCTTGTACTTCCATTTCGAGTCCAAGGAAGCCCTCGCCTGGGCGGTGATCAAGGAGCAGCACGCCATGTCGATGCTGGCGGCGCAGCGAGTGCTCGCCACGGCCCAGTCCCCGATGGAGGCTATCGTCCTGTGCGCCAAGGAAATGGCGCGGCAACTGCTGACCGAACCGATCGTCCGGGCGGGGGTCCGTCTCACCCTCGAACTCGGCAATTCTCGCGGACCGGCCACCGATCCCTACATCGACTGGACCGACACGCTCGTGGCACTGGCCGTCAAGGCGACAGCCGCGGGTGAGCTTCGGGCGACGGTCGATTCCGCCGCTCTTGCCCGCTTCCTGGTGAGTTCCTTCACCGGGATGCAACTCGTGTCCGAGGCACTGAGCGGTCGAGCCGACCTGTACGAACGCCTCGCCGACATGTGGGCGCTGCTGCTCCCCTCGATCGCCGCCCCCGACATGTTGCCCCGATTACTCGAGCTTGCCGCCGCACGTGACGACCTCGTCTCCTGATTGCCGAGGCACGAAGCGAGCGCACGACGGCTCGCCACCCCGGACTCCGATGACGTCGATTCGGCCCCATTCATTTCTTCGGCAACATCATTCGGTCTGCTTGGGATGCCCCGTGCCCTGTTGCCGCATCGCCGGTTGCGAACCGCAGGTCCCACAGCCCCCCGGCCGCCAGCGGCGCGACGCGCTCACCCCGCTTCGGGCTCACCGCTCCGGCACCGGCACGGCCCCGAAGTCGCCCTTGGACGGCGGTTGACCAGGCGATCAGGGCAGGGTGTACCGGGCGAACATGTGCCACCCAGCGAAAGCCCAGAGGCCGACGAGAAGTAGTCGTCCGGGCAGCCGGGCCCACAGCGCGGAGACGACGTTCGCAAGGCTCGACCACCGTCCGCCGGCTCGGCGGCTGTACAACTCGATGCCGATGCCGGTGCCGATCAACATCAGCCAGATGATCGTGACTATCACCTCACCCTCCCGCGGAAGAATGGGGTCGCACCCACCTGTGGTACATCCGGACGACTGGGCCTCCGCCGATAGCAAGCCATCCGCAAAACAGGACGAATCGAACCGGATGCCACGCCAGCGCATGATCGATCACCGTGCTGAGTGTGGGAACGGTGGTGGACCGGCCACCCAGGGCGAGACCGAGTCCTTCGAGGCCGGCGGCAACAAAAAGCAAAACCAGCCACGGGAGCACCGAGCGTAGCGTGATCTCCCCTGCCCGTGGCGTGCCGTTGTCCCGAGGTTCGGGAGCGCCGCCGATGACGGCCGCACCTGCCAGCAGAACAACGGGTATTCCGACGGCGATGTAGGCAAGGCCCGTGAACGGCTCCAGTCCGGTTGCCCAGTATGCGTAGAGCGCCGTGATCACCAGCCCGGCTACACCAACAGCACTGGGCACATCAACTTTTCGGAGAAGCGATTTCATCACCAGCCACCCTCACCCTGGTCCGTCGCGTGCTGCTCCGGCCGCCAGGGTCGCACCCGCGCAACCCTGGCCGCCCGGCGCCTGACCGGTCACCGTCCCCGACGCCACCACCGCCGCGGTCGCGGCGTCGGCGACTGGTTCTCTGCGAACGGCGGGTTCTCTACGGACGGCGGCAGCGATGGGGGCGGCGTGCGCACCGCTCGGCGGTCCATTCGCCACTGCGACACCACCTCGTCCGCGTCGACGGGGCTGACCGGCACTCGCGGACCGGACGGCGCGCGCAACCAGGCCACGATTTCAAGGTTGAGCTGATGCACGATCTCGCGCACCGCGTCCTCCGACGGTATTCCGCGGACCGTCTCGGGGAGCCGCTCGATTTGCTTGCGCAACTGCAGCGGCGTGGGTAGCAGTGCGTCGAGGGGCAGGTTCTCGCGCCGCAAATAACCCTTGACCCACCACAACTCGTCATCGACGTCGCCGGACAGTGGTATCGGTTTACCTGCTCCGGGAAGGTTGTCGAAGTCGCCGCGCTCCTGCGCCAGCCGGATCTGCTTGTCGATCCAGCTCTCGAAGCTCACCTCGGGAGGCTTGCGCTCGGTCATACACCGATTCTCCCAGGATGTGCGGCACTGCGGCAGCAAGTCGTGGGTCGCCGAATCTCCCCGAACTCGGCGCGGACCACGTCACCGACCCGTGGCAGACGCTCTGCATCCGCGCACCGATTCGCGGGACTCGCCGGCCAATCCCTCAGCATCCGGCCAAAGGAGTCTTGAATCTATCGACCGGTTCAAACTCTACCCTCCCGTGAGGGTAGAGTCTGCGCGGGTGGACGAAGGATTCGCGCGGATCGTCTTAGTCCGCAGACCCGACCCTCGGCGCCACGGCGGCGCTTCGACTCGACAGCACTGTGCGCCTGCACTGGTGCGAACGGAGTGAATGGCAGTGCCCCAGAACGACCGGCCCCAGCACGACGACCGCGTCCTCGACGAAGGGTCTGTTCGTGATGCCTTTCGATCTCCTCGCCGATTGAAGACTGAGGTACTGGCCGGACTGGTGGTCGCGCTGGCCCTGGTCCCGGAAGCGATCTCGTTCTCGATCATCGCCGGGGTCGATCCCCGCGTGGGTCTGTTCGCCTCCTTCACCATGGCGGTGACGATTGCCATCGTCGGCGGCCGCCCCGCGATGATTTCCGCGGCGACCGGTGCGATCGCCCTCGTCGTCGCGCCGCTGTCGCGGGAATACGGCATGGACTACCTGATCGCCGCCGTCCTGCTGGCCGGTGTGCTGCAGATCGTCCTGAGCCTGCTCGGTGTCGCGAAACTGATGCGATTCATCCCGCGCAGTGTGATGGTCGGCTTCGTCAACGCTCTCGCGATCTTGATCTTCACCGCGCAACTCCCCCACCTGATCGACGTGCCCGCCCTGGTCTATCCGATGGTCGCGGCCGGACTGCTGATCATGGTGTTCCTGCCCAAGCTCACGACCGCGATCCCCGCCCCGCTGGTGGCCATTGTGCTGCTCACCGCTGCCACCGTGATCTTCGCGTTGAACGTCCCGAACGTCGGCGACGAAGGCGAGCTACCGTCTTCGCTGCCGTCCTGGGTGATCCCGGACGTGCCGTTCACCATGGACACGCTGTCGATCATCGCGCCCTACGCGTTGGCGATGGCCCTGGTGGGCTTGCTCGAGTCGTTGATGACCGCGAAGCTGGTCGACGACATCACCGACTCCCACTCGAACAAGACCCGCGAAGGCTGGGGGCAGGGTGTGGCGAACATTGTCACCGGAATCTTCGGCGGCATGGGCGGCTGCGCCATGATCGGCCAGACCATGATCAACGTCAAGGTCTCCGGAGCCCGCACCCGCATCTCCACCTTCCTGGCCGGGGTGTTCCTGCTGATCCTCGTCGTCGGACTCGGCGACATCGTCGCGCTGATCCCGATGGCTGCCCTGGTCGCGGTGATGATCATGGTCTCGGTCGGCACCCTGGACTGGCACAGCATCGCCCCGAAGACGTTGCGGCGCATGCCCCGTAGCGAAACATTGGTCATGCTTGCGACCGTCGCGGTCACCGTTGCCACCCACAACCTCGCCTATGGGGTGATCGTCGGTGTCGTCACCGCAATGGTGCTCTTCGCCCGCCGGGTCGCGCACCTGACCGAAGTGGTGGACGTTGCCCACCCCGACGAGAACACCCGCATCTACAAGGTGCGCGGCGAACTGTTCTTCGCCTCGAGCAACGACCTGATCTACCAGTTCGACTACGTCGGCGATCCGGAGAACGTCATCATCGACCTGTCCGACTCCCACATCTGGGATGCCTCGACCGTCGCGACCCTCGACGCGATCACCACGAAATACGCTGCCAAGGGTAAGAACGTGGAGATCGTCGGCCTCAACGCCGCCTCCGCCGAACGCCACGTGCGCCTGAGCGGGCAGATGGGTGCCGAGCACTGACATCATCAGTGCCCGGACGAATGCAGAGAAAGGTGAGCAGATGACGGACCGCATCGAGGGTTCGACATTGCGGCACATGCAGATCGGCGAGGTCGCCGAACGCACCGAACTGTCGATCAAGACGATCCGCCACTACGACGAG
This sequence comes from Rhodococcus sp. IEGM 27, assembly GCF_033142305.1. Taxonomy (NCBI): domain Bacteria; kingdom Bacillati; phylum Actinomycetota; class Actinomycetes; order Mycobacteriales; family Nocardiaceae; genus Rhodococcus; species Rhodococcus sp. IEGM 27. Next base: position 230,835 of record NZ_JAWLSG010000004.1, read on the forward strand.
GTCGGCCTGGTACGGCCTTCTGAGCGCAGTGCCGGCGGCTTCCGCCTCTACACAGATGCTGATGTCCAACGCCTGCTCGTCATCCGGCGGATGAAGCCGCTCGGATTCACCCTCGACGAGATGCGCCAGCTCCTCGACTCGCTCGAGATTCTGGCGTCCGACCCCGCAGCCGACGAACGCGCCGACGCCCAGGCATTCGTCACCGACTGCCACACGCGGGCGGAGGAAAGCTGCCGCAAACTCCGCACACAAGTCGCCTACGCCGAAGAGTTGACCGCCCTGCTCGCCGACCACGCCGCGACCGAGTAGGCACCCGGCCCCTCACCGATACGGTTTGAAGGCCACCGAACCGGGCATGCGTTGTACACCTTAGATCGACTACGCCCGGAGGCAATGATGAGCAGACCACTGACAGGTCGCGGCGACGAAAACGACCCGCATCGAGTGACCGATATCGACGGTCGTTCCGTCGACGGTCGTTCCGTCGACGTCGAGCAACGAGTAGTCACCAAACCCGCACGTACCAGTACTGCTGCCGCATTCGCCCTCGCTATTGGTGTTGCCGCCCTCGTCTGCGTGCTGATCGTGATCCTGTCTCCGGTCGGACTGGTGCTGGGCATCATCGGGCTGATTCTCGGCATCCTCGGACTGAGGGCGTCCCGCAAGGTGGGTATCACCGGTAAAGGCGTGGCGATTGCCGGCACTGTACTGAGCGCGCTGGCGATCGTCATCTCGATAGCTTTCGCGGCCGGAATGGTCACTGTGCTCAACAACGACAGTGCCGTCGAACGAATCGAGCAGGAACTCGACAAGATGCGGGACAAGCTGCCCGATAGCGTCGAGGTCCCTCAGCCGTAAGTTTCCCGAGCCATCTCTCGAGCTTTCCAGCCGCTCCGTGCGCCTTTCTGGTTGCCACCGCTACCAGAAAGGCGCACGGGCGCGGAGCGCCACTTGCCATTGCGCCTTCTTCCTTTTACTGTGACATCGAGTCTCAGTTAATTATCGGTGACCGTTCCACCTCGGCCCAGGAAGAGGACATGACAGTGAGTGCCCCGCAGCAGGCCGGCGTCGCCTCCCAGGCCTCCGAGGCCGAACGGCATCTGTCGGTCGTCGTAGTCGGCGCCGGTCTGTCCGGCGTCGCCGCAGCGGTCAAGCTGGAAAAGGCCGGAATCACGGACTACCTCGTGCTCGAGAAATCAGCACGCGTCGGCGGCGTGTGGCGGGAGAACACCTACCCCGGTTGCGGTGTCGACATACCCGCACCGGTGTACTCGTTCTCCTTCAATCCCAACCCGCAATGGCGGAGCAACTTTGCACTACAGCCGGAACTGCTGTCGTATATCGAGAAAACGGTCGACAAGTTCGGCGTCCGATCCAAGATCTCGATGCACACGGAGCTGATCGAGGCAGCGTGGTCCGAAGACCGCCGACGCTGGGTCCTCGACACCACCCAGGGCACGATGGTCGCCCAGCACGTCATTTTCGCGGCAGGACCGATCACCGAACCGAAGACACCAGAACTCCCCGGAATCGACGGCTTCGCCGGCGAGATCTTTCACTCGGCGCGCTGGAATCACGATGTCGATCTCACCGGCAAGAGGGTGGCGGTGGTAGGAACGGGCGCGTCCGCCGTGCAGTTCATTCCGGAGATCCAACCGGACGTGGCGCAGCTGTACGTCTTCCAGCGCACTCCCGCCTGGGTCGTCCCACGTCTCGACTTTCCGTTCCCGCGCATGGCGCAATGGGTGTTCGGTCGAGTTCCCGCCGTACAGAACGCATTTCGGCACGTTCTGGACGTGGTGCTGCGGACCCTCACCCTGGCGATGCGGCGCGAACGAACCGCACGCCTACTCAACCCCATCGGCACCCGCTGGCTCGCGGCCCAGGTGCCCGACCCCGAGCTCCGAGCGTCGCTCACCCCGGACTTCACCTTGGGGTGCAAGCGACTCCTGCTGTCCAACACCTATCTGCCTGCACTGACGAAGCCGGGCGTCGAGCTGATTCCCCACGCGCTCGTCGCGGTCGAGGGGCAGTCGGTGGTGGCCGCCGACGGCACCCGACGCGAGGTGGACGTCATCATCTTCGGTACCGGATTCGATGTGAGCCACCCACCCATCGCGAGCCGCATTCGCGGACGCGACGGACGCCTTCTGTCGGAGAAATGGGCAAAGAGTCCCGAGGCCTATCTGGCCACCACCACTCCTGGCGCACCGAACGCCTACATCATGCTCGGCCCGAACATCTTGGTGTACAACTCGTTTCTCGGACTGGCCGAGACCCAGCTCGACTATGTCATCGACGGCTTGACCAAGGCCGAACAGCAGAACATCGAAGTACTCGAGGTCCGCGAGGAGCCGTTCCGCGCATTCAACGACGCCGTCCAGAAGGGCCTGGCCCCCACGGTCTTCAACAACGGCGGATGCAGTAGCTACTACCTCGACGCCGACGGCAAGAACTTCGCGGCCTGGCCGTGGTCCACCGGATCACTGCGACGCCGCCTCGCCCGATTCGACCTCGAGAACTACGCGGTCCGGCCTTACCGGCACTCGTCGTCCGCCCATTCCACAGGAAAGTCGTCATGATCGAGATTCATCACACCGCCGTAGCCCAAGCTCCGCTCGCCGCCTGTTTCGCGTATCTCGACGACTACACGCACGTGCCGTCCTGGCTTTTCGGGATCACCCAGTTCGATCCCGTCGGCGAACCCGTCCGCGGACTCGGTGCCGTCTACAACGCGGCGATGCGGGTCGGCCCCAAGACACTGGGCTCGGTCGTCGAGATCACGGCGTGGGAAGAGAACGCACTGATCCAGCTCGATTCGATCGACGGCCTCACCACCCACTCGCAGTGGCGATTCGAGCCTGTCAGCGAAGAAGCGACCCGACTGACCGTCGACTTCCACTACGAGCTTCCCGGCGGACTTGCCGGGAAGGCGCTGGCGCGGATCGTCGAACCGTTTGTGGCGCAGGCAATCCGACACACCGATGCCACCCTGCGGCGTCAGGTGGAACAGGCGGCGCAGCGCTCGTCCTGACCCGGGTGGCGGGCATCCTGACCCGAGAACGAAGGTCGTCACGGCCGCGGATGCCGACTGATCTGCGCTCTGGTGTCAGCCACAGGGCGCTGCCACTGGCCCGTGAGCAAGCTGCTGCCACGATTCGACTGTCGAGGGATCGGGTGTGTTCGCGCACACCCTGGCCTCGGCAGTGTGCGGGTCGAGGTCGAGTACTCGAACGGCGCCGGCTTCCCCCGTCGCCATCAGCACGTCAGACCGGGCACCGAACGCAACTCGCCATCGGACCGTTCCATCCGGTACCAGTGAACCGCCCAGCGCGCGCAGGTGTAACACGTCCCAGATGCGCACGGACTGGTCGTCGCTCCCGGTGGCCAGGATCCGGCCGTCGGGACTGAACGCGACCGAGCGGACGGTGCTCGTGTGACCGGACAGCACCGCGGCTTCACCTGGTTTGTCGCCGGTCTCCGCGGTGAGGGGCCACACGCGGATCGTCTGATCGTCGCTGCCACTGGCCAGGGTGCGCCCGTCAGGACTGAAGGCGATGGCGTTGACCGCACCGTGGTGACCGCTCAAAGTCCGGACAGCACCGGGCCTTTCGGGGCGGGACACGTCCCACAATCGCACCGTCTTGTCACTACTGCCGGCCGCGAGGACACGTCCGTCGGGGCTGAAGGCAACGGCGTTGATCCATCCGGCGGCGCCGGAAAGCGCACTTCCCACCTGGACGGGACGCGCCCTGTTCGCGAGGCTCCAGAGGGTGAGCGACTGGTCGTCCGCAGCGGTGGCAAGCAACGCCCCGTCCTGACTGAAAGCCAACTCGTGGGTGTAGCGCGCGGCGATCTCGAGGGGTGGTCCGGCCGGAACGGCCGTGCCGCCGGCGACGTTCCACAGCTGCACCTCCCCCGTGCCCACGCCCGCGGTCGCGAGCACCGAACCATCCGCCGACAAAGCGACGTTCTCGACTCCCACACCGCCCCCCGACAGTAGCCGTGCAGTGAGCACTGGCGGATGCCCGTTTCCCATCCGCCACAAGGCAATAGTCCCGTCCCGGGACGCCGTGACGGCGACGGTTCCGGACCCGTCGAGCACGGGTGTCGTGACCCGCAAGGTGTGTCCGGCGACGACTGCGGTCGGTAGCGCCCACTTTCGCACAGTCCCGTCCTGACCTCCGGTAACGACCGCCTTGCCGTCTCGGGTGAACACCGCAGTCGTGAGTCCGCCGCTGCTTCCAGCAAGGGGTTTTCCGAGCAACGTCGGCCGGTCCGGGTCGATCAGCGACCAGACCCGGGCGGTTCCGTCCCAGCTCGCGGAGACAAGCGACGAACCGTCCGGACCGAAGGACACCGACCAGACCGCGGCGTTGTGCCCGATCAGGGGTTCTCGGGTGGCGACCGGCGAACCCGGGCGGTCGAGGCGCCACAGCCGAACGCTGTGATCGTCGCTCCCCGTCACGAGAAGTCGCCCGTCCGGGCTGAAAGCGACCGAATGCACGGTGTCGGCATGCCCGACCACCCGGCCGGACGCCACGGGGTGCGCCGGATCGCTCAGATCCCAGAGCATCGCCGTGTGATCGTCGCTTCCCGTGGCGAGCGTTCGCCCGTCGGCGCTGAAAGCCACTGTGCGGACAGCGCCCGTGTGACCGCTGAGCGGTGCTGCACGGTCCCCTACAGCCCTCGGATCTTCGATGTTCCACAGCCGGGTCGTTCCATCGTCACCGGCGCTCGCAAGGGTGCGCCCGTCGGGGCTGAAGGCCACCATGTACACAGCTCCGGAGTGCCCGACGAGCGGCTGCCCCAGTTCGGTGGGCCGGGCGGGATCGCGGATGTCCCACAGCCGGACTGTGCTGTCACCACTGCCGCTGGCGAGCATTCGCCCGTCGGGACTGAAGGCCACGCTGGTGACCCAGCTCGTGTGCCCGGTGAGGGACGCCGCGAACGAGCCGCGGGTCCCGGTGGCCGCCGGGTTCCACAATCGGATCGTTCGGTCGTAACTGGCGGACGCGACTACTCCGCCGGGCCCGACAGCCACGGAATAGACTGCACCGTCGTGGCTTCCGAGTCGGTCGGCGAGCGGGGCATTCTGTGACGCGAGCAGCATCGACCTTGCGGTGTCGTCCTGAGGCCGCAGCTGGGTCGCGAGCAACGAAAGCCGGGCCGACATGGACGGATCGGGGTTCTGCGTGCGCGCGGCCTGCGCGAGAATTTCCGCGAACTGTGCCGTCGTGCGCTCCTCGTCGGCAGACACTCGCTGCGCGTGCGCCGTGAGTGCCGCGATCGTGGTGAGGACGGTCAGCAGTGCCAGCGCGGTGACAGCTCCTCGGCGTCGCAACCGGGCGAGACGGTCGTGTCGCCTTCCCGCCGCCAGGAAAGAACGCGTCGACGCACCCATACGGCCTGTGCGACTGTCCGCTTGCCACCGAAGCGCCGCATCCAACCGCACGCCCCGGTAGAGCAGCGAACCGTCACGGTCATGCCTCTCCCACTCCAGGGCGTCCTTGTCGATCCGCTGATGCAGGACGGCGACCGCCCGATCCTCGCTCAGCCACACGGCAAGCCGTGGCCACGCCTCGAACACCGCGTCGTGCGCGAGTTCGACCCCCGACGCATCACGGGTCACCAACCGCGCAGCGGTCAAGGCATTCATCGCGCTGGTTCCGGCACTGGTATTCGAACATCCCTCGAGGACCTGCGGGGGGCTCAGGCTGCGCCGAGTATCCGGACCGTCATCGCCGACGGCGACGAGCCGCATCAGTATCTGCCTCGCCGCCACCTGTTCCGCGGGGGTCAGCGCTTCCCAGACCGCCTCGGCGGTACGCGCGACAGCACCGCGTACCCCGCCCACGGACTCGTAGGCCCTCACGGTGAGGGAATCACCTGCCCGTGCCTCCCACGTTGCCAAGAGGGCGTGCCCCAGCAGCGGCAGGGCACCCGAGCTGTATGCAGCGCCGTTTCCGTCGCCGAGGTCGCGCACGATGATGTCGACGAGGCCGGGCTCGAGCGGAACACCCACCAAGGCGGCAGGACCGCTGACGGCCGTCCGAACCTCGTCACGCGTCATGGGTCCGAGAACCATCTGGCCCTCTTGAAGACGGACCGCCAGATCGGGGTAGTCCACACACCGCTCGTAGAAATCGGCGCGCACGGCCACCACCACCGCGTCGACCGGCGTTTCGGAATACGCGCGGCTTCGCGCGGTCTGCACGAGCACACCGACGAAGCGCCGCCGAACATCCTCGTCCCGGCACTGTGTGAAGAGTTCCTCGAACTGGTCGACGATAAGAACGCACGGCGTCTCCCGCTCCTCGTCGAAGGAGCGTTCGAGTGTGCCGACGGGGTCGCGGCCCGGAGTGAGGGTCACGACGGAACGGCCCCGTTCCAGCGCCGGGACGAGCCCGGCGTGGAGCAACGACGTCTTCCCCGAACCCGACGCCCCCACCAGAACTGTCAGCGCGACGTCGTCATCGCTGTCGAGGACCGCGGCGAGGAGAGCCGAGGTCGCCCGTTGCCTCCCGAAGAAGTACCGGCTGTCCTCGACACCGAAGGCTGTCAGCCCGCGGTACGGGCATTCGGCGGTTTCGGGCCCCCGGTCGGTGGCCCCCGCGGGGCAGTCGCGACCCGCGTCACCGCGCGCCGGTTCGCTGCGCTGCGCCCGCTCCCAGAGCACCTGCCACTGCCGGATCGAGTAGAGCCCGTCCGAACGGGGGCCGGGATGTCGGGTCCGGGCCGCACCGATCAGGACCCGCAGGGTCGGGACCAGACCATCGAACCGGGCCGGCACATTGCGACCGGTACGCCAGTCGGAGAGGCGTTGCGCGGACACGAACACAGCCCGTCTCGACTCGGTGACGGGAATCGTGGAGTTCGCGCGATCGGCGAGCCGTTTCAAAACGGGGCGACCGGCCAATTCGTAGAGCAGCGCGAATCGTTCAGCGAAAAGCACTCGGGGGTGATCGTGGTCACCGGGATATTCCATCAGCGCTCCGAGTTCGAATTCCCGCACACCCGCGGACACAAAGGTGCGCAGTTGTTATCGCAGATTCGGGACCGGCAATCCAAGTAATTGAGACCGAGATCATAGAACTACCACTCCGCCGCGATCTCGCCGCCACCGGGCCGGATCCGGTCCGGATGGAATTTTATGCCCTGCTACCAGGACCGATGACTTCGGTGTCCGTTTCGGAGTGAGCCAAGACCAACTCTACGGACAAAGCTGGTTCCGTTCACCGATCAATGGCCAAGAATCAACGGGGCACATCGGGATTCTCATCACACTCGGCATTTTTCGAATAATGCCCAGCACTCCATTCTCCGCACGAAAGGGCATATCCAGATATGAGGCAATTCTTCGTCATCCTCGCCGCTGCACTGATCGCAATGGCCGCAAGCACCGGCTCGGCCGGTGCAGTGGAAACGACACCCCAGACCAGCACAACCACGGCGGCCCTCACCTCGGACACGACCATTTCCGCCGGCGTGATCGGGGTCGCAAATCCTGCCGACGCCGAAACCGCTGCGCCGTCGGCGGCCGGGTCGATCATCGTGCGGACGATTCGGGAATGCGGGATCGGAGCGCTCGTGGGAAAGACGACCGACGAACTGTCGTTGCAGAACGTCATCGTATTCGTCAACGCCGTAGGGCAGAGGCTGGCCGCGGTCGCCGCGGGCCCGCTGGCCATCATCACCGTCGCCGCCTACGGCTGCATCGAACGCGCCCTCACGAGCCTGCGCCCGGACAGCGGAGAACGCTGATGCACGTGACCTCGATCGATCGCTACGACATCGAACCCGGCACGCTCACAGAATGGACCCTGCTACCAACTGCGGCTTCACTGAAGTCGGATATTCCGCCCAGCTACAACCAGCGTTTCCACCTCGACACCGCCCGGGCACACGGATTCGGTCGCAGCGTGTGGATGGCAGGCAGCCTGGATCTGCCGGGCACACTCGACCGCAGCGCTGTACGGCGCACATTCGAGATATTCATCCGTAGGCACGATGCACTGTGGACGGGCTTCGACGTCCATCCCACACGCATCGAGCGCCTCATGGTGCCACCTGATGCCATTGCGCTGAAAGAATCACATCCCGTCCGGTTCGACAACCCCGTGTCGCTCCGCGCACACCTGCGCACCCGCTTCACCGCGGAGTGCGACCCCCTGACGTTTCCCGCCTATCTTTTCGCCATCGTGCAAAGGCCCACATCGAGCACCGTCATCGCGGCGTTCGACCACACCATCGTGGACGGGCTGTCCCTCGTGATCGCGTTGCGCGAATTACGGCAGATCTACGACCTGATCACGTCAGCACCGGCGACGGACGACACGCAGATCGGAAAGGTGCTCGGCGACCCGGGAAGTTTCATTTCGTACTGTGAAACGGAAGCCGTGGATACGGCCATCGACGACAGCGATCCGAGAATCCGGGCGTGGTCGAACTTCTACGAGCGCTGCGGTGGGACAGCTCCCACATTCCCCTTGGACCTCGGCGTCGAGCAGGGAAGACCGGCGCGGCAGGCGTCCGATGTCCGGGTGATCCTCGACGGTCCCAGCACCGCACGGCTGGAAGAGAACTGCCTACGAGCAGGAGGCAGCATGTTCACTGGTGTGCTGAGCGCAATCGGTACCGCGTTGCAACGGGAAGGCGGCCCGCTCCACCTGCCACTGCAGTTTCCCCTGCACACCCGCCACAATCACCGGTGGAAGGACTCCATCGGGTGGCTCACTGCCACTGCCCCGATCGTGGTTCCGGTGTCAGCGGACGGGTCGTTCGAGTCGACGCTGACCGGCACTCACGCGTCGTTCCGCACCGCACTCTCGCTGAAGGGGCTGTCCATGGAACAGGTGCGTCGTGGAGTGGGTGACGGATACCGGCGAACCCGAACCGACCTGTTCATGGTCTCGTACATCGACTACCGCAAAGTCGCCTGCCCCGAAGAGCTTCGGGCGATGAACGCACACCACATCAGCAATGTGACGGTGTGCGATGACGCTCAGTTCTGGGTGTCGCGTACCGAAGAGGGGCTGTCGTTACGTTCGCGATATCCCGATACGGCGACGGCGCATTCCACGATCTCTCGGTTCCTCGATCAACTGGAATCGGTGTTCAGCGAGGTCGTCCGCAACGACATCACGACACCGGTCCCCGCGTATTCGTAATACGCACCGACCCGCTCCCCGAAGTGGCAGCGACGGGGTGATCACCCATCTTCCCGTCGCTGCCCTGAGTCAGTTCAGTCCGAGATCTGCGAGGCCGAGCAGCGACCGGTACTCCAGCCCCTCGGCCGCGATCACGTCGTCGGCTCCGGTGGCGCGGTCGACGACGGTGGCAACACCGACCACGGTGGCGCCCACGTCACGGAGCGCCTTCACCGCGGTCAGGGGGGAATTGCCGGTGGTGGTGGTGTCCTCGACGACGAGAACCCGCTTGCCGACCACGTCCGGTCCCTCGATCTGGCGCTGCATCCCGTGCGCCTTGGCTGCCTTACGGACGACGAACGCGTCGATCGGCCTGCCCGCCGCGTGCATGACGGCCATCGCCACCGGGTCGGCTCCCATCGTGAGTCCACCCACCGCGTCGAAGTCCCAATCCGACACCAGCTCACGAAGCAATTTCCCGATCAGCGGGCCAGCCTCGTGATGCAGCGTCGCGCGGCGCAGGTCCACGTAGTAGTCGGCTTCCTTGCCCGAGGACAACGTCACTTTGCCGTGCACTACAGCCAGCTTCCGCACCAGCGCGGCCAAATCCTCGCGATCACTCATGACAGAAACCCTACCCACCGCTACGTGCGGCCACGGCCCCGGCCGACCACGTTGGTGAGGCGACGCACAACGCTCTTCGGGACCAGCCGTCCCACCGAAGTAAGCACCTTGTACTGGGCGCCCGGGACGCTGACGACCTTTCCCTTCTCGAGATCCGCCAGGGAGGCCGCCACCACTTGCTCGACGCTGAGCCACATGACCTTGGGGATGGAAGTCATTTCGATTCCGGCGCGTTCGTGGAACTCGGTGCGAATGAATCCCGGGCACAACGCCTGCACGCGAACACCTGTCCCCGCCAGACCTCCCGACAACCCCTCGGAGAACGAGATGACATACGCCTTGCTTGCCGAGTAGGTGGAGCCGCGGCCGGAGAGAAGCCCGGCCACACTGGCCACGTTGATGACAGTGCCGTTGGCCGACGCGATCATTGCCGGCAGCGCCGCCCGGGTGAGCTGCATGACGGCAGTGACGTTGACGTCGAGCTGAGCTTGCAGCAGCCCGGGGTCGGCGGTCCAGAACTCACCGGAGGTGCCGAAGCCCGCGTTGTTGACCAGTACATCGACGCCCTGGTTCAGACGCCCGGCCACTTCCAAGCGACCCGCGGTCGTCGCCAGATCGGCGGGAAGGATCTCGCACTCCGTGTCGAACCTCGCCTTGGTCTCGGTGGCGAGCTCGCGCATCCGCCCTTCGTCACGGGCGACCAGCACCAGGTCGTAACCCAGCGAGGCGAACTTGCGGGCGAACCCCGCGCCCAGCCCGGAGGTGGGGCCGGTGACGAGGGCGACCGGTCGCGTGGGGGTGTCGTCGGAAGCGGACGGGAGGTCGGCGGAACTCGAAGGCGTCGACATACCGGTGACGGTAGCAAGGCGCGGCACGCCTGTGCGCGGTTAACGAGTCCCTGGACTCGTCAACCACTCACGGGCGGGGGCGCCCCTGGGGAGGACGACCACCGGCCGGCGGGTGCGGCGCCGAGGCACGCCCTTCGGCTGGGCGCCCCTCGGCTGGGCGCCCTTCGGCTGGGCGTCCCGCGGCTGGGCGCCCTTCGCGCAGTCGCGGCCGGCCCGGGTCGTGAGGTTGACGATCGAGTTCGCGTGGCTCGATGACCGGCGGGAGGACGTGCAGCAGACCGGACAGCCGGGCCACCGCCTCGATCGCCGAATCCCATTCGCGCCCGGTGCTGTTGATGGGCATCGAACCGAGGGTCCACTCCCCCTCGCTCCACAGCATGTTCACGTGCGGAGGAACCGACTCGGTGAAGGCGACCATCCGCTGATCGCAGACGCGGCGCGCGATCTCGAGGTCAGTGGCGAAAACGACCCGCGGTCCGATGGCCCCCAGCAACTCGAGGTCCGCATCCTTGGGCGGCGGCGTCGACTTGAGCCGGAGGTCGATGTCGACATCGGAGCCCACTTTGCGGTGCACCGCGACGATGGTCGCGGTTTCCTCCAAGTCGAACAGGATGAACGACTCACCCCGACGTTCGCCCCGCACGACATCGAGGGCGCTGAGGTACTCCTGCTTGGCCATAGCGGCGCGGTGGAATTGGGCCGGCAACCGTTCTTCGACGCTCTCGTAGGTGTAGCCCTGAGCCTTCGCCCAGATCTGCCGCACACGGCCGGTCTGATCGCGCCGCGAGCGATCGAAATAAAGCAACACACACGCGCCTGCGAGTGCGATCAACGCCAGTACGAACCACATTCCCGTCATCGGTGATCAGCCTAGCGAGTCGACGGCGCAATCGGACCATGCGGTACCGGGACACCCCGTGTCGGACGGCCCCGAGGACACGATGGTCAGTTGCCACCGAGCCGGGGCAGTTCCGTGCTGATGATCGTCTCCGCCATCATCGAGCCGTTCTCGATCTTGGTGCCCTGAACCATGACGGTGAATCCGGGCTTCAGATCGGCGACGGTGGCCCCGTCCAGGGCGATCACGTTGGTCTGGGGGTTGGTCTGCACCGTCACCTGTGATCCGCCGATGGCGTCGAGGGTCAGCGTCGTGCCGTCGTTGGCGCTGATCGTTCCGAAGGCAGCACCCGCCTCGCCGATGGCCTCGCCGATTCCGCCGGGGAGTTGGTCGAGCGGCGACTCGGATGTCGTGGACGGGGGCGCGCTGGTCCTCGGCGGTGCGGTGGTCGCAGGCGGGCGTGACGTGGTCGGTCCCGCCACCGTCGACGACGAGGAGTTGTTCGGCGCCGACGTGAAGAGCGCGATACCGAAACCGATGACGGCGATCAGCAGCAAGGCGGCTGCAGCGCCGGCAATCCACGTGGCGACGCGGCGCGGCTTCTTGTCGTCAGGTTCCTCGCCCGGCGGCTGAGGCGGGTACTGGGGGTTCGGGTACTGGGCATGCAAATATTGCCCGGTGGGATACCCGCCGTAGTACTGCTGCGCGTCGTACGGCGGATAGGCCTGCGTGGCGTTGGGAGGCGGCGCCCCCGAGTCGAATCTGGGGTCGTACGGCGGGAGCGCCTGCGTGGGGTTCGGCTGGTTCTGCCCGTACGCCGCGGTGGGGTCGGACGTGTAGAACTGTTGCGTGGGCTGTTCGGGGGTGCTGCCCAGGTACTCCGTCCGCTGCTCGTCTCGCGACCACGACTCCGTGCCGTCGGGTCCCGATGTCGCCGAGTCGTCGTACGCGCGTTCCTGAGGAGTACGCGGATCGTCGGAGTTCGTCATGGTCGGGGCCCCTCCCTCGGGGTGTGGTTGCCGGTCGAACATGCTCGTGCGGCCTTCACGCGCAGCGCGGCCCGTTCGGGGGTTCAGGGTAGTAGCGCAACTTAAGACGGCCCTGTGAAAACAAGGCGCGAACGGCAAGGCGCGCCGGGCGCACCTCGCCACTCACGAACTGGTCAGCCGAGGACCAGCGAATCACCGTTCTCGGACACCTTCACCGGCACGGTGTCACCGTCTTTGACCTCACCGGCGAGGAGCTTCTTCGCCAACTGGTCGCCGATGGCCTGCTGGATGAGTCGCCGCAGCGGCCGGGCACCGTACATGGGGTCGTACCCGCGCACCGCCAACCAGAACCTCGCGGAGTCGGAGACGTCCAGGGACAGCCGCCGCGCCTCGAGGCGGTGGGACAGCTGGTCGAGCTGGATGTCGACGATCGCTTCGAGCTGTTCCTCCGACAGGGCGTCGAAGATCACGACGTCGTCGAGACGGTTGATGAACTCCGGCTTGAACGCGTGCCGCACCGCATCCATCACCTGTTCCTTGGTTCCACCCGACCCCAGGTTGGAGGTGAGGATCAGGATGGTGTTGCGGAAGTCGACGGTGCGCCCCTGCCCGTCGGTGAGCCGGCCGTCGTCGAGTACCTGGAGCAGGATGTCGAAGACGTCGGGATGGGCCTTCTCCACCTCGTCGAACAGCACGACCGTGTACGGGCGTCGGCGCACGGCCTCGGTGAGCTGACCGCCCGACTCGTACCCCACATATCCGGGCGGGGCACCGACGAGACGGGCCACCGAATGCTTCTCGCTGTACTCCGACATGTCGATGCGCACCATGGCGCGCTCGTCGTCGAACAGGAAGTCGGCCAGCGACTTCGCGAGCTCGGTCTTACCGACACCGGTGGGGCCGAGGAACAGGAACGAACCGGTGGGCCGGTTGGGGTCGGCCACCCCGGCGCGGGCCCGCCGGACGGCGTCGGACACCGCTTGCACAGCCTCCGTCTGCCCGACCACACGTTTACCCAGTTCGGTTTCCATGCGCAGCAGCTTGGCGGTTTCGCCTTCCATCATGCGGCCGGCGGGAATGCCGGTCCACGCTGCCACCACGTCGGCCACGTCGTCGGGACCCACCTCTTCCTTGAGCATGACGTCGCCGTCGCCGGCGGCGCCGGACTCACGGGCCGCCTGCTCGAGTTCCTTCTCGAGCTGCGGAATCTTGCCGTACCGCAGTTCGGCTGCGCGGCCGAGGTCGCCGTCGCGTTCGGCGCGCTCTTCTTCTCCGCGCAGGTTTTCGAGCTGCTCCTTGACCTCGCGGACGGAGTCGATGGCCTGCTTCTCGTTCTGCCACCGCGTGGTGAGCTGGTTGAGCTTCTCCTGCTCGTCCGCGAGTTCCTGGCGCAGCTTGTCGAGCCGTTCCTTCGACGCCTCGTCGGACTCCTTCTGCAGCGCCATCTCCTCGATCTCGAGGCGACGGACGATACGTTCGACGGTGTCGATCTCCTCGGGACGGGAGTCGATCTCCATCCGCAGCCGCGACGCCGCCTCGTCGACGAGGTCGATGGCCTTGTCGGGGAGGAACCGGGAGGTGATGTAGCGGTCGCTGAGGGCGGCGGCGGCGACCAGCGCGGAGTCGGTGATGCGCACACCGTGGTGCACTTCGTACCGTTCCTTGAGTCCGCGCAGGATGCCGACGGTGTCCTCGACGGAGGGTTCGCCGACGAGGACCTGCTGGAAACGCCGTTCGAGGGCCGCGTCCTTCTCGATGTGCTTGCGGTACTCGTCGAGCGTGGTGGCGCCGACGAGCCGAAGTTCACCGCGGGCCAGCATCGGCTTGATCATGTTTCCGGCGTCCATCGCGGATTCACCGGTCGCACCGGCGCCGACGATGGTGTGCAACTCGTCGATGAACGTGATGACCTGGCCGGCCGAGTTCTTGATGTCGTCGAGAACCGCCTTGAGCCGTTCTTCGAACTCGCCGCGGTACTTGGCGCCCGCCACCATCGAACCGAGGTCGAGGGAGATGACGGACTTGCCGCGCAGCGATTCGGGAACGTCGCCCGCGACGATGCGCTGAGCCAGCCCTTCGACGATGGCGGTCTTACCGACACCCGGCTCGCCGATCAGCACCGGGTTGTTCTTGGTCCGGCGGCTCAATACCTGGACGACTCGACGGATTTCGTTGTCGCGCCCGATCACGGGGTCGAGCTTGCCTGCCCGTGCCGCGGCCGTGAGGTCGGTCGAGTACTTCTCGAGCGCCTGGTAGGTCCCCTCGGGGTCGGGGCTGGTGACGCGAGCGCTGCCACGGACGGTGGTGAACGCGTCGCGCAGGGCCTCCGGGGTGGCACCGTGCCGTCCGAGGAGGTGAGACACGTCCGAGTCGCCGGACGCGAGCCCCACCATGAGGTGCTCCGTGGACACGTACTCGTCGTCGAGTTCGGTGGCGAGATGTTGCGCAGCGGTGATGGCGCCGAGGGCTTCGCGCCCCAACTGCGGTGTGGTGGTGGCCCCGGATGTCTTGGGCAGCCGGTCGACCAAGTTCTGAGCTTCGCGATGGACCGCGGTGGGATCGACCCCGACCGCTTTGAGCAGCGGTGCGGCGATGCCGTCGGTCTGATCGAGCAGGGCCACGAGTAGATGCGCGGGCCTGATGTCGGGGTTACCGGCCGACGACGCCGACTGGAGCGCAGCGGTCATCGCGGCCTGGGTCTTGGTGGTCGGATTGAACGAGTCCACTGGTCACCTCTTCTGGCGAAGTAGAGCGGTCCGTCGCCGGAGCCGGGAGGGACCTGGCGACGCTGTCACTCTTCTTAACGCACGAAAGGTTGAGTCTGTTCCGCTCAACTTTGGATTTTTTTGGAGTTCCTCCACCATCGTGCCCACTTTCAGGCGCCGATCGCAGCTGCCATCATCGGCCACGAGGTGTAGAGGTCCTCTTTCCAATACTCCCAGGAATGCGTGCCGGCCGGCCGGAGGTCGACCGTGACGGGGATGCCGAGGGCGTTGAGCTTCTCGGCCAGCCGAACCGTGCAGTCGTTCGTGACGGCCTCGATTACTCCGCCGACCACCACCTGGGTGGCGAGAGTGCCGCGGTCGCCGCCGACCGTGCGGGACTCCAACGTGTCGTGCTTTCCGGGGAATCCGGTTCCGTTGGACAGATAGAGGGTGGTGCCCCGAAGTCGTTCGGCGTTGACGAACGGATCATTGGCGATCCACAGCGGGTCGTCGGCCGGGCCCCACATGTTCTCGGGGTTGCCACCGAAATCCGCGACGGTGATCTCGACGTATCGGCGGGCCACGGGATTGCTGGTCATCGCGCAGCCGCTGTAGGCGCCGACGCTTCGATACAGTCCCGGCCGCGCGATCGCGAGATTGAGCACGCTGGTGGCGGACATCGACAGCCCCGCGACCGCATTGCTTCCGCTGGCATCGAGGGCGGAATCGAGGATGGGCGGCAGTTCCTCGGTGAGGAAGGTCTGCCACTTGTTCCTGCCCAGCTTCGGGTCGTCCCGCTTCCAGTCGGCGTAGTAACTGGACTCGCCGCCGAACGGAATGACCACATTGACGTCCTTGTCAGCGAAGAAGCGCCCGACGTCTGCCCGGGGTTCCCACCCGTTCTTCTCGGAGTTACCCTCCACGCCCCCGAGCAGGTAGACGGTGGGACGCTGCGCCGACGCGGCCGGAAACACGCGAACGGTGATGTTCTTGTCCATCGCGGCCGAATGGACGATGAAGTCGGCCTGCGCATCCCCCACCGACCTGACCTCGACCAGCCGCGATCCGTCCGCGGCCTGGTCGGCCGTGATCGTCTCGATAGCTCCGCGAGGCTCCGCCGCTGCTGTCGGCAGGCCCGTCAGGGCCGCGAGCACCATGGCCAGCACTCCCGCGGCCACCGTCGACGGCCGCCTGACGACACCGCCGCGCCGCCGTGGACAGCCCAGTATTGCACCGTCAGCCCGCATGGCCCCCCCTGATTTCCTCCCGACCGGTACCGGATGCATATCGTGCCTTGTCGGTCACGAACGCCCACGCGCGACCCGCCGAATCGGCCTGCGGTTCGCCGGAAGTGAGTTTTGCCGTAACCCGGAGTCCCGTCGACCGAACGCTAGAATGCAGTGGTTCGTATCGACACGCACGACACAGGGGACGGCTTGACACGAGATTGCCTCGATCCGCTCGTGATTTCGCGTCTGCGCGCAAGCTTTTCGTCGATCCTCTCCACCGAGCAGGGGCGCACTCGCCTCGCCACCACCTTCTACTCCACGCTCTTCGCCGAGCATCCCGAGTTCCGGTCACTTTTCCCAGCGGCGCTCGATCAGCAGAAGCACCGACTGTTCCAGGCGCTCGAATTCGTCATCGACAATCTCGAGGACCAGGACCGCGTCCTCGGATTCCTCGCCCAGCTGGGCCGCGATCACCGCAAGTACGGCGTCGAAGGCCGGCACTACTCGGCGTCGGCGAGAGCCTTACTCGTCGCTGTCCAAGATTCGTTCACCCGGGCGATCTGGACCCCGTCCCTCACTACCGCCTGGTCGGAACTGATCGAGTTACTGCTCCACACGATGGCCGATGCCGCCGACAACGACGACCTCCCCGCAGCGTGGGGAGCCACCGTCGTCGGCCACGAACGACTCCTCGACGACCTTGCGGTGGTCCGGCTCGAGGCCGACTCCCCGATCCCTTACGCGGCCGGCCAGTACCTCAGCGTCCAGATCCCGCAACGCCCTCGCCTGTGGCGGTACTTGTCCGCGGCCATTCCCACCAACCCGTACGGGCAGATCGAGTTCCATGTGCGTCGGGTGTCGGGCGGCTGGGTCAGCCCGGCCATCGTCAACGAGACGCAGGTGGGTGACCGTTGGCTGCTGAGCTCACCACTCGGCGGGCTCGAGGTCGATCGCACCGGCGGCCGCGACGTACTCATGATCGGTTCGGGGACCGGTATCGCTCCCCTGCGCGCGCAGGTGATGGACATGGCCATGAAGGCCCAGAATCCGCGCGTGCACCTGTTCGTGGGCGGCAAGTACCCCTGCGACCTCTACGACATCGAGACGCTCTGGCAGCTGTCGCTCAGCAATCCGTGGCTCACCGTGGTGCCCGTCTCCGAGGAAAACGAGAACCCGTGGTGGCATGCCGTACCCGTTCCCGACGAGCCACCGGGCCTGCATCGACGACTACAGGGGCGGCTCGGGCAGGTGGTCGCCCGGTTCGGGTCGTGGGCCGACCGGCAGATCCAGATCTCCGGTTCGCCCGCAATGATCAAGACCACCGTGTATGCGTTGCAGGGCGGCGGCACACCACCGGAACTGATCCGACACGATCCCCTCGTCTAGGTCCTCGGCCCGCCGATTCGCCAGCCACATCCGAAGTCCGGTTCCACGTCGGGAGAACAGCACACACATGCACGCCACGCAGACCACCTGGACCAGCACCGTCGTCGAACATCACCGCCTGCGACAAGATCTTGCGGTGATCCGCCTCGTCGGCGAGTACGTCCCGTTCCGGCCGGGTCAGTATGTCGACGTCAGCGTGCCCCAGAACCCGCGATTGCTGCGGAGGCTGTCGCCGGCGCTGCCCCCGTCACTGGACGGCAAGCTGGAGTTCCATGTGCGGACCGTGCCCGGCGGCTGGGTGAGCGGCGACATCGTGTCGGATACCGAACCCGGCGACCAGTGGCAGATCCTCGAACCTCGCGGAACGATGTCGGTCGACGAGGACGGGCCGGACGTGATCATGATCGCCGGAGGCACGGGGTTGGCCCCCTTCCGGTCCATCTTGCTGGACCTCGCGCGGAACCCGAATCCGCCGCGGGTCTTCCTGTTCGTCGGCGACCGGACGCCGCGGGACCTGTACGCGTCCGACATGCTCTACCTGCTGCTGCAGAACCTGCCCTGGCTCACCGTGGTCCCGGTGGTGGAGAGCATCGCGAATCCCGACTGGGCCGACGAATGGCACGAGCGGACGAGGGTGGACGTCGGGTTCTCCGACGACGACCTCATCGAGGGCACCCTTCCCGACGTCGTGACGTCCTACGGGGCCTTCACCGACCATCAAGTACTGGTGTGCGGGTCGGCAGCCATGGTGCGCGCCACCCTGGACCGCCTGCGAGATACCGGAACACCGGCCGAGAACATCCAGTACGACCCGTACTGACCGGGCGGGATCAGTACGACGGATCGTGCCGGATGTTCTCCGGCGGAGTTCCCGCCGCCTGCAGCCGGAACCTGGTGGTATTGATCATCGCCTCGGAACCGACCAACTGGATGTCGCGCTCGGACCACGTCCCGAAGTCGGCGACGACCTGGCCGACCTTGCCGGTGAGCCTGCGGTGCATGCCGGGCAGCGTCGCGCTGCTGGGACCGGTGTACCACCAGGGGTCCTCGTCTTCTTCGGTGACGGGCACGACGGTGAGCCACGGATTCTGTTCGGCAAGAGCCCACAGCGTGCCCAGGTCGTACAGGTCGCAGGGATAGCGGCCTGCGAAGAACAGATGTACCCGAAGATTCTGCGGGCGCCGGGCCATGTCGAGTATCTGGGCGCGCAGCGGGGCGATGCCGGTACCCGAACCGATCATCAGGACGTCGCGGCCGTTCTCGAACCGGACTCCGAGGTCGCCGAGCGGTGATCCGACCACCCACCGCTCACCCACCTGTGTCTGGGTGACGATGGCCGGACTGACCCAGCCGCCGGACACCCGGCGTATGTGGAATTCGATGATGCCCTCGTCGTTGGGCGGGTTCGCCGGCGAGAGATAGCGCCACATCCTGGGCCGTGAGGGCACCTGCACACTCACGTACTGGCCTGGGTTGTAGCTCATCGGCTCGTCGAGTCGGAGCCGGACCACCGAGATGTCCTTGCGAACCGGTAGATGCTCGATGACGGTGGCACCCCACGCCGGCGGCCCCGACTCGGCGTTCGCGGCGTCCATCATGGTGGCGGCGATGACGGAGAGCACGTCACGCCACGCCTGCTCGAGTTCGTCGGTCCACGGCTCGGTGGACGGAAATTGTTCCACCGCGGCGATCAGGGAATTGCCCACCGCGACGTAGTGCGCGTCCTGGACGCCGTACTTGCGGTGGTCGCGGCCGAGCTGCGCCAGATAGGTGAGGATCTGCCCGGACTGCTCGAGGCGGTCGATGACGTACTGGACAGCGGAGATCAATCGGTCGCGCTGCACATCCATCGCCGCAGGGAAGAAGTCACGTGTCTCCGGATACCGTGCAAACAACAGGGCATAGAACGACCCCGACAGCGTCTGCGGCCCGTCCGGTACTGCTGCAATTGCTTTGAAGCTCGACCGGACCAGGGATATTGCCTGTGAATCCACCGCGCATCCTCGTCACCGACTGAACGCGGCCACGCCGCGAAGTACTTGGGCAGACTATCGGTGCGGCGGCTGTGCCGCCGACCAGGTCCCTCGATAGATGCCCAGGTCCCGCTAACCGACCGACCGGTCCGACGTCTCCCAGTAGCGCGCCCGCAGCGCCTTCTTGTCCAATTTGCCCAGAGCCGTCACCGGAAGCGTCTCGACGAAATCGACCGACTTGGGCGCATGAACCGACCCCTTCGCCGCCCGCACCCTTTCGACGAGTTCCGCCGCCTCGACACTCTGCCCGGCGCGCAGAACGACACAGGCCTTGACTGCCTCGCCCCACTTCTCGTCCGGAACGCCCACGACGGCGACCGAGCCGACGGCGGGATGCGCCGAGATCACGTCTTCGATCTCCCGGGGGAACACGTTGAAGCCGCCGGTGACGATCATGTCCTTCTTGCGGTCGACGATGGTCATGAAACCGTCTTTGTCCTTGCGCGCGATGTCGCCCGTGTGCAGCCATCCACCGCGGAACGCCTCGGCAGTCTCCTCGGGCTTCTTCCAGTACCCCTTCATGACGAGTGGACCGCGGACACAGATCTCCCCGAGTTCACCTTGCGGAACTTCGTTGAGATCGTCGTCGAGCAGCGCCACCTTCAGCCACGGCACCGGCCGGCCGCAGGTGGCGAGCCTGCTGGGGTCGTTGGGCAGATGCTCCTCTTTACGCAGAACCGCAATGGTCATGCCGCATTCGGTCTGGCCGTAGAACTGAAAGAAGATCGGCCCGAACTTCTCGATACCTTCCTTCAGCCTCGCCGGCGACATCGCCGAGGCGCCGTAGAACAGTGTCTCCAGGCTCGACACGTCGCGCCGGGCGAGGTCGGGATGATCCATCAGGAGGTAGATCATCGTGGGCACGAGCATGGTGGCCGAGATCTTGTGTTTCTCGATTGCTTCCAGCACGGCACCGGGCTCGAACGCGGGCAGCACGATCAGCGCGCCACCGCGCAGCAGGGTGGGAATGAAGAAGGCGGCGCCGGCATGCGACAGCGGCGTGCAGATGAGGAAGCGCGGCTCTTCCGGCCATTGCCACTCCGCCATCTGGATCTGATTGAGGGTGGCGCCGGACTGGTAGGACCCGACGACGCCCTTGGGCTTGCCCGTCGTGCCGCCGGTGTAGACCATGCTGCTGTTGTCGTCGGCGTCCACCTCTGCCGCGCACAGGCGTTGCGGAGTAAAAGTGGCCGCGAGCGCCAGGATGTCGATACCGACCTCGGACGGCCCCAGCGACAACACGTTCTCGATGGAGGAACACTGCTCCTTCAGCTGTGCCGCGCGGTCCTCGAAAGCGTTCGGGTCGAAGATCAGAGTTTCGATCTCGGCGTCACCGACGATGTAGAGATGGTCGTCGAGCGAACCCATCGGGTTGAGGGCACTCGCGCGGCAGCCGGAGATCATGGTGGCGCCCATGCTGATGAGAACCTCGGGCCGGTTCTTGGACAGCATCGCCGTGCTGGTGCCCTTGCCGATTCCGAGCGAGGCCAGTGCCTGCGCGAAGCAACTGATCTGATCGCGCATCTCACCGCCGGTGAGCACGACGTCGCCGAGGTACAGGGCCGGCTTGTCGGTGTTGCGTTCCAGCGCGGTGATGAGGAGATCGGCCGCGAAGGCGGGGCGATGCAGTTGTGCGAGCTCGTCGGTCATCAGTCGTCCTTTTCGTTCCCGCGACGCCGAGGCGCTTGGTCCGGCGACCTGGTGTCCGTTGTCCTCCGGTCCCCGACACCATAACCGGATTTCGGCAAAACTGGAACCTGTTCCACTGATGCGATGGGGTCGTCGTCGGCCACCGCTTCCCCTTTACCCGAGAGCATGCGGGGCGGTTCCGTTAACGTGAAGACATGGGTTCGAACGAGACGACCGCCGAACGTATCGCCGACGCGGCCGGGCGCGCACAGGTGTCCGTCGCGACTGCCGAATCACTGACCGGCGGCCAGATTTCCTGCGTCCTCGGAGCCGCGCCGTCGTCGTCGGATTGGTACAAGGGCAGCATCGTCGCCTACTCCAGCGAAGTGAAGCATCGGGTACTGAAGGTGCCGGAGGGCCCAGTCGTGAGCGAGGCCAGTGCCCGCGCCATGGTGGCAGCGGTCGCCGAGATACTCGACGCCGACGTCGCTGTTGCGGTGACGGGTGCCGGTGGACCGGACCCGCAGGACGGTCAGCCGCCCGGCACCGTGTGGTTCGGCGTCATCGCAGGCGGCGAGGTCAGCGCCGAGTTGCAGCACTTCGACGGCGACCCGAAGGACGTGGTCGACGCCACCACCGAGCATGCGCTCTCGCTCCTCGCGAAGACCCTCGACGGACTGTCCGACTGACGCCTGCGGGCGCACGCCCCGATTGAGCCCGTCCTCCCCGGGTACCCGTGCTCGAAAGGGCACCACCCACGTGAGGAGGATCCCGTGCCGAAGACCACCCAGAGTGGAAAGCCGAAGAAGAGCGAACTTCCCTCGACGCTGCAGAAGTCACCGGACAAGGCCCAGCGCACGTTCACGAAGGCCTACGACTCGGCGATGGACGAGTACCACGACGAAGAGCGCGCCCACCGCGTCGCCTACGCGGCGCTCGAGCACAGCTTCGAGAAGGTGGGAGACCACTGGGAAGCGAAGGACGAGAAAGGCCCTTCGGACAAGCGGGCCGAGAACGGCGGCCCGAACGCGTCGGGAGAGACCGCCGAGGGAGTCGACGCCAACGCCAGCAAGGACCACCTCATGGACATTGCCCGCAGGCTCGATGTTTCCGGTCGATCGACGATGAAGAAGGACGAACTGGTGGAGGCCATCAAGAAGGCGAATCGGAGAGCGCGATGAGGGCGGTGACCTGGCAGGGCAAGCGGAAGGTCAGCGTGGACACCGTCCCTGATCCGGTGATCGAACAGCCCACCGACGCCATCATCGAAGTCACGACCACGAACATCTGCGGGTCCGACCTCCATCTCTACGAGGTGCTGGGCGCCTTCATGAAGCAGGGCGACATCCTCGGTCACGAGCCCATGGGCATCGTCCGTGAGGTGGGGTCTGCAGTCACCAATGTTCGGGTCGGGGACCGCGTCGTCATCCCGTTCCAAATTTCTTGCGGCGCTTGCTACATGTGCGATCAGAAATTGTATACCCAGTGCGAGGTCACACAGATTCGTGAGCACGGGTCGGGTGCGGCCCTGTTCGGGTATTCGAAGCTGTACGGCAGCGTGCCGGGCGGCCAGGCGCAGTACCTTCGGGTCCCGCACGTGGCGAACACGCACATCACCGTGCCCGAAGGACCTCCGGATTCGCGGTTCGTCTACCTGTCCGACGTGTTGCCGACCGCCTGGCAGGCGGTGGAATACGCTGCCGTACCCGACGGCGGTTCCGTCGTCGTTCTGGGGCTCGGCCCGATCGGGGACATGGCGGCACGCATCGCAGCGCACAAGGGTTTTCGGGTCATCGGGGTCGATTTCGTCCCCGAGCGCCTTGCCCGTGCGCAGGCACGGCAGATCGAGACGGTGGACTTGAACGATGCCAAGGACGATCTGGGTGACGTGATCCGCGAGATGACCGATGGGCGTGGCCCCGACTCCGTCATCGACGCGGTGGGTATGGAAGCACACGGGTCGCCGGGTGCGAAGCTCCTCCATCAGATGACGTCCTTATTGCCGGACGCCATCGCGGGACCGCTGATGACGACGGCCGGAGTGGACCGGTTGCACGCGCTGTATTCGGCCATCGACATCGTCCGCCGGGGCGGCACGATCTCCCTGAGCGGTGTGTACGGCGGAATGGCGGACCCCATGCCGATGCTCCGTTTGTTCGACAAGCAAATTCAGCTCCGCATGGGGCAGGCGAACGTCCTGCGGTGGGTCCCGGACATCCTTCCGTTGCTCACCGACGACGACCCACTGGGCGTCGACACCTTCGCCACTCACGAGCTTCCGCTGGATCAGGCGCCGCACGCCTACGAAATCTTCCAGAAGAAGCAGGACGGCGCAGTGAAGATTCTGCTGCGGCCGTAGTCCGTCCGGCCTTCTTGCACGAAAACCCTTCGGGTGCTACGCCGCCCGGCACCCGAAGGTGCGTCGTTTCAACGACAGATCAGAAGGGAAAGCGCACACCATGACCTCTCTGTGGCTCGACCGCGCCGAACCGTTCAGCCTTTCCGTCGACGCCGAGCAGTCCTGGAACGAGCGCGGAAGATACGACACGGTGGTGGTGGGCGGCGGCCTGGCCGGCCTCGTCACGGGGTTGCTGCTCGCGCGTTCCGGCCAGCGGGTGGCCGTCGTGGAAGCCCGGACTCTCGGTGCCGTCACCACCGGAAACACCACGGGCAAGGTCAGTATCCTGCAAGGCACCCGGCTTGCCGAGATCGCGCGCCGGCATGCCACGCACACACTCCGCTCGTACGTCGAAGGCAATCTCGAGGGCCAGCAGTGGTTGATCCGCTACTGCCACGAACGCGACATCCCCGTCGGCATCGCACCGGACTTCACCTACGCGCAGACGTCCTCGGGCACCGAATCCGTTCAGGCACAGTACGCCGCGTGCCGCGCCGCCGGACTGTCCGCGCGACTCGTCAGCGACCTCGACATCCCGGTGCCGAATGCCGGGGCGGTCACTCTGGACGATCAGGCGTACATCGATCCGATGCCCGTACTGCAGGCACTCGCGCGAGACATCCTCTCCCACGGCGGGAACGTCTTCGAACGTCGGCGGGTGACCGGCGCACGCTCGGTGCCGAAGTCGCACGTTCTCACCACCGACCACGGCGACATTCGAGCCGACCGGGTGGTTCTGGCAACGGGTATACCGATACTCGACCGTGGCGGCTTCTTCGCGCGGCTCTCGCCGGAGCGGTCGTATGCCGCGGCATTCGACATCCCCGGCGGCGCACCCGACGCCATGTATCTGAGCGCCGATCAGCCCACGCGCTCGCTGCGCCCCGCCGCGGACGGAACGAAGCTGCTCGTCGGCGGCAACGGTCACGAAGTCGGGCGCACCGACTCGGCTCAGGGTGCCGTCGACGATCTGATCGGTTGGACGACCCAGCACTTCCCCGGCACCACCCTCACCCACCGCTGGTCGGCCCAGGACTACTCGTCACTCGACAAGCTGCCCTATGTCGGCCCGCTCGTACCGGGACAGGAGGGCATTCTCGTCGCGACCGGATTCGCCAAGTGGGGCATGACCAACGCCGTCTCCGCCGCTCTCGTACTGTCCGCACGCATTCTCGGCGGGCACATCCGCTGGGCCGACGCGTTCCACAGTTGGTCGCCCCACCAGGTGTTCGACGTGACGGCCGCCGCCAAACTCAACGGCTCCGTCGCCGTCCACCTCGCCTCGGGATGGGGCGGTGCGCTCCTCGGTCGCCGCACTGCGGACGACCCGGCACCGTCCGCCCGCGTGATCCGGGAAGGACTGGTCCCCGTCGGTGAGCACACGAAGGACGGCCACACCGAGCGCGTCTGCGTGGTGTGTCCCCACCTGGGCGGGGTGCTGAAGTGGAACGACGCCGAAGAAACCTGGGACTGCCCCCTCCACGGTTCCCGGTTCGCCTCCGACGGCAAGGTTCTGGAGGGGCCGTCGACCCACGACCTACGTCGCGTTACCTGAAAATCGAACGAAGGGAGTAGCCATGACATCGGCTGAAACACTGCGCGGCCGGAAGGTTGCCATCCTCGCCACCGACGGCGTCGAAGAAGTCGAGCTCGTCGAACCACGCAGGGCAGTCGAGGACGCCGGCGCGGAAGTACGTTTGATCTCGCTGTCCCCCGGCCGTATTCAGGCCATGAAGTCGGACGTCAACGAAGCCGGAACCTACGAGGTCGACGCCGTTGTCGGTGATGTGTCCGTGGAGGACTTCGACGCGTTGATCCTTCCCGGCGGCACCACCAACCCCGACCACCTGCGCCAGGACGAGTCGGCGGTCGGCTTCGTCCGCGACTTCGTGAACTCCGGCAGACCTGTCGGCGTCATCTGCCACGGACCCTGGACCCTGGTCGAAGCCGACGTGGTCCGCGGCCGCACACTCACGTCCTATCCGAGCGTGCGCACAGATATCCGCAATGCGGGCGGCAACGTCGTCGACGAAGAGGTCGTGGTCGACAACGGATTGGTGTCGAGCCGCAACCCCGACGACCTCCCCGCCTTCTGTTCGAAGATCGTCGAGGAGTTCGCCGAGGGTCGCCACGACCGGTGATCAGTCCATGGGCGAGTGCGGACGGGTCGCGTCGGTTGCCGGCGTGGCCCCCATCCGTGCCGTCAGCACACCCAGTCCGATCATCCCGACACCGAGCACGAAGTGCAGCCAGTTGTCGGCCGTGTTGACCGGCACGAAGTTGGCGGAACTTTCCTGATCGATCAGGAGCCCGTAGATCCACAGCACGAGATAGATCACGCCACCGCCGATGAGGAACAGGCGTGCGGTGTGTGCCGCCCGGGCCAGGACGATGCCGGCCACACCGAACAGCAGGTGCACGACGTTGTGCAGGATCGACACCTGGAAGATCCCGAGCAGCTTGGCTTCCGAGTGGTGGCCCGCACCGCTGAGGGCGTCGTAGTCGGTGGTGATTCCCGGAATGAACCCGAGTATCCCGACGAGCAAGAACACTGCACCCACGGCGAGGGCAGCGATCTGCACCGGCGAACGGGTGACAGACGCATCACGTGTACTCATAGCACTCCTTTTCTAGGCGACATCTTCGAGGCGACATCGGATGCTCACCGTTTACCCAGCGTGGAATGCCATCAACCGATTGGGCGTTCAGTCTGCGTCGGGCACGGTCACCACCACCCGCGTTCCCCTTCCGGGCGCCGAGGTCAGATCGAACGAGCCGCCGAAACTTTCTACCCGGACGATGTGTGACGCCAGCCCGATGTGGCCCTGCGCCACCCGCTTCGGAACGACGGCGGGGTCGAATCCGGCGCCGTCGTCCTCGACCGTCATGACCAACCGCCCGTGCTCGCGGGTGAGCCGCAACTCGACGGTCTTGGCCTGAGCATGCCTGCCCACGTTCGCCAGAAGTTCACTGGCCACCCGGTAGAGCAGTTCCTTCGCGGCCGGATGCCCCACCTCGTCGAGGGCCGTCCGCACATCGAGGCCACCGCGGCGTGCATGCGCGTCGGCCAGTTCGCGCAACGCCGCGGTGAGTCCGAGTTGGGCGAGCACCTGGGGATGCAGCGTCGTCACCGTGGAGCGCAGTTGGCCGGCGGCCTCTCGTAACGCGGACTCGGCAGCGGTGAGCCTGTCGTCCGGATGCCTCTCCAGGGCTTCCTCGACGTCGAGGCGGGCGGCGAGAACGTTCTGCAACGGGCCGTCGTGCACATTCTCGGCCAGCTGCCTGCGTTCACGTTGTTCGGCATCCATCGATTCGGCGACCAACTGTTTACGGACGTCGAGCAGTGAGATGACGGTGGCCGAACGCCGGACGAGGACATAGGACAGCGCAGTGGTCGCGGCCGCGAGCCACAACAGGAAGCCGACATACAGGTACACCTCGTCCGGGAAGCCGACGGCATCGTCGCGCTTGGAGTACACGATCCAGACGGCCTGATAACCCACGGCCGTACAGAGTCCGACTATCGCCGTCAGACGGGGCCGGTACTGGAACGCCACCGAGATCGGCAGCAGGAAGAACACCGGCAGCAACACCGACGTCGCACCGCCCGAGGCGATACACAAGGCCAGCACTGCGGTGACGTCGACGGCGGTGGACGCCCACCCCGCCCACGGGCCCACCTCCCGGATGAGCACGACGGCGAGCCAGATCACGGCGACGAGTGCGTAGACGATGAGCAGACCGGTGAAAACATCCGGCTGCCAATGCGATACGTGAATCACCGGACCCAGTAACGCCATGAGCCCGATGAGCGGCAACCGGAGCAGGGCCGTGACCCGAACCGCTTCGGTGGTGTAGCGCCGGACTACGCGCCGCTCGAAGGGAGCCGGCACGTCACTCCAGCAGCCCGCGTCGCATCGCCTCGGCGACGGCGGCAGCCCGATCGCTCACACCCAGCTTGTCGTACAGACGTTGTACATGCGTCTTCACCGTCGACGGAGCGAGATACAGCTCGCGGGCGATCGTGGGGATGCTCTGCCCCCGGGCGATCAACGCCAGCACCTCCCGCTCGCGGCCACTGAGTGCGGGCCCGGCCGGTTCACTGCGGCGACGAACCTCGCCTGCCAATCCCACGGCCAGGGACGCCGACAGCACGTCGCGGCCCTGCGCGCACTCGCGTACCGCCCGGACGATCTCGGCGCGGGTCGACTCCTTCGGCAGGAATCCCGCGGCCCCCTCCTGCAGCGCGTGATACACGATCGCCGACTCGTCATGGGCCGACAGCAGAAGCACTCGCGTGGTCAGTTCGGCATTGCGCACCGCCGCCGCCACCTGCGCACCGTCGAGTGCGGGCATGCGGTAATCGAGCAGCGCCACATCCGGCACCAGGTCGCGGATGAGTGCGAGGGCCGCGGCACCGTCGTCGGCCTCCCCGACCACCTCGATGTCCTCGCTGGCGACGAGCGCCCGGACCACTCCGTCCCGAAAGATCGGATGGTCGTCGCCCACCACGACACGCACGATGCTCACGGCGCGGCTCGATGCGATGTGACTCCGGCGAAGCCCATTGCTCACTTTCTCACGAGACGAGGCCCGCGCGGAGCACTTCGCGGCGAAGGTGTCCCCCGATCGGTGGACCTCGAGTTCATCCCGCTCTCCGTCCTGTCGGTGGACAGACGTCGGCCCTGATCCGCGACATAGTCGATGCACACCGGAAACGGGACACGGAAACCGAGTTCCACTCCCCCACAAAATCTTTCCCACCGAGCCCAGGAGAAGCCACCATGCGTACCCCCACCCGCCGCCGCGTAGCCCGGTTTTTCGCCCTGCCCGCCACGGTACTGACCGTCGCCGGTCTCGCCGTGGCCGCAACCGGTGTCGCCACCGCCGGAACGATGCCGACGTCGGGCCCCACGATCGCGATGACGATCAGCAACGACACCGACCTGCCGATGGTCCTCGCGGGTTCGTCGAACCCCTACGGGCAGTGGATTCAAGCGCCGTCGGACTACCTCGCCCCGCACAGCAGCCAGATCGTGAAGGCATTCTCCAACGACCCGAACGGCGTCGAGGTGGACACCACCTACTCGCTACCCGGTGGTGCTCAGGCCGTGTTCCGCGCCGACAACTACAGCAACACCACCGACGTGGACGGCACTCGCGTGGACGCCGACTTCGGCCACACCTACGGCATCAGCAGCTGGATCGACTCCGGCTACCCGAACATGAACGTCGGCTACCACCTGTACGGACATCCCTGACGATCCGACCAACTACCGATCCCTATCGACCACCGAACTTTCGACGAAAGCCAGAGACCATGATCATGCACGTCAACAACACCCCCACCCCGACAGTCTCCCGAACGATGTGGACCACCGAGGAGATCAAGGCACGTCTCGCGGAGATGGACATTCCGCGCTCCCGCACTCGCCGCGTGTCCCGCTGGGGCAACCGCGACCGATAACCGCTGGGTCAGCGCTTGTGTCACCGCTGGGTCAGCGTTTGTGTCTGGGCTTCCAGACGACGAGCGCGTTGCTGCGGGGGATGGGAACGAGGTCACGCCGGTAGCCGGCGTGTACCTGAGCGAGTTCCTCGGCCAGCTCCCGCACCCGGTGTTGTAACGCTTCCACCTGATTGGTGAGTTCGATGATGCGCTTGATACCGGCGAGGTTGACACCCTCGTCCTGGGAGAGTCGCTGGACCTCGCGGAGTAGTGCGACGTCGCGCGGGGAGTAGCGTCGGCCGCCACCCTGGGTGCGGTGTGGGGTGACGAGGCCGAGACGGTCGTAGTTGCGCAAGGTCTGGGCGTGCATCCCCGCAAGCTCCGCCGCCACCGAGATCACGAAGATCTGCGCATCGGGGTCAACGGACGCGTCGTGTGGTTCCTGAGTTGTATCGGTCATCACGCACCTGCCCACCCGGCCCTGGGGTCGAACCCACTGGCCTTTTCGGCTTCCAGATAGGTTTTCAATGCGTCGACAGCGGGGTCGTCCAGTTTCTGCGGTACCGCAATCTTGACGGTGACCAGCAAGTCACCTGCCCCGCCGCCACGCTTGGGGACGCCTCGGCCACGGACGCGGAGGATGCGTCCGTCCGCTGTTCCCGCCGGAATCTTCACGCCGACACGCCCCTCCAAGGTGGGGACGGAGACGGTCGTACCGAGCACGAGTTCACCGTAGCTGACCGGCACCACTACGGTGAGGTCGTCGCCGTTGCGGCCGAACACCTTGTCGGGTCGCACCCGCACGGTGACGAAGAGATCGCCCGACGGCGCACCGCGCAGGCCCGCTTCCCCTTGCCCGGCCAGCCGGATCTTCTGGCCGTCACTGACACCGGCCGGAACGCGGACCGTGATGGTGCGGGTGCGGTTGGTCACCCCGTTGCCGTGGCACACCTCGCACGGAGAATCGATGATGGAGCCGGTACCGCGGCAGTCGTCACACGGTTCGCTGAAACCGAAGGCGCCCTGGTTGCGGCTGACGATCCCGGTTCCGTTGCAGCGGGGGCATACCCGCGGGCTGGTTCCCGGCTTGGCTCCGCTGCCGTGGCACGTGGTGCACGGCGATGGGCTGGTGAGGCGCAGCGGAACCGTGACACCGAGAGTGGCCTCGCGGAATTCGAGCGTCGTCTCGGTCTCCACGTCGCTTCCACGGCGCGGACGACTGGACGTGCGGGTGGCGCCGCCGCCGGCACCGCGATTGAACAGTCCTCCGAAGAGGTCACCGAGTCCGTCGGCCGCGGCGCCGCCACCGCCGAACAGGTCGTTGATGTCGAAACCGCCCTGGCTGAAGCCGCCACCGGCGCCGGGGTTGAATCCACCCCGGCCGAAACCGCCGCTGGCGAACAGGCGCCGGGCTTCGTCGTACTCCTTGCGTTTGGCGGGATCCGACAGCACGGCGTGCGCCTCACTGACGGACTTGAACCGCTCCTCCGCCTTGGTGTCGCCGGGGTTCGCGTCCGGGTGGAGGTCGCGGGCGAGCTTGCGATACGCCTTCTTGATCTCGTCCGCGGACGCGTCGGACGAGACGCCCAGCTCCTTGTAGAAGTCCTTCTCGATCCACTCCCGTTGGCTCACTGGGCGTCTCCTCCTCTCGCTCTTATTCTTGTTCCGACTCGGCGGGCTGTGCAGCCTCGTCGGAGGTGTTCTCGTCGCCTTCGACGCGATCGATCACAGCTACCATCGCATGCCGCAGGACGCGGTCACCGAATTTGTAGCCCTTTCGCATCACAGTGCCCAGCACGGGATCGTGGCCGTCTCCCTCGTGCTGCACTGCCTCGTGCAGCGACGGGTCGAACGGATCGCCCTCCGCGCCGAACTCGCTCAGACCCAGAGAGGTGAGCGCGCCGGTGAGCTTGTCTGCCACAGCCTTGAGCGGCCCCGAGTCGAGGTCGCCGTGGCTGCGTGCCCGATCGAGATCGTCGAGCACACCGATGAGTTCACCGACCACCGACGCCTTGGCCGACTCGATGTCGACCTGCTTGTCACGCTGGACGCGGCGACGATAGTTCGCGTACTCGGCCTGCAGTCGCTGCAGGTCGGCGGTGCGCTCGGCCAGCTCGTCCCTCTCGGGTGCAGCAGCCTGCTCCTGCACTTCCCCTTCGTCCACCGAGCCGGGCTGCGGAGCGGCGGCGGCGCCCGCGAGGGACTCCGTCACCGGTTCCGCTTCCCGTACCTGACCGGTCTCGGGGTCGATCTTCCGCTTGTCCACGAAAGTGACCGGTTCCTGCTCGGTGTTGTCGGACGTCACTTCTTCTCCGCGTCGGAAGGCTCGTCCACGACCTCGGCGTCGACCACGTCATCGGAGCCGTTGCTGCCGGCGCCGTCGGTGTTCGCCGCCTCTTCAGCAGCGCTCGCTTCGTAGATCGCCTGGCCCAGGGCCTGCGACTCCGTGGCCAGCTTCTCCACCGCGGACTTGACCGCTGCGATGTCCGTGCCGGCCAGGGCGTCGTTGGCTTCCTTGATGGCAGCCTCGACCTTCTCCTTGACGTCTCCGGACACCTTGTCCTCGTTGTCCTTGATGAACTTCTCGGTCTGGTGCACCAGCGACTCGGCCTGGTTGCGAACCTCGGCCTCCTCGCGACGCGCCTTGTCTTCCTCGGCGTGCGCTTCGGCGTCCTTGATCATGCGGTCGATCTCTTCCTTGGACAGACCGGAGCCGTCCTGGATCTTGATCGTGTTTTCCTTGCCGGTGCCCTTGTCCTTCGCCGTCACGTGCACGATGCCGTTGGCATCGATGTCGAAGGTGACCTCGATCTGCGGCACGCCCCGCGGGGCGGGCGGCAGTTCGGTGAGCTCGAAGGAACCGAGGAGCTTGTTGTGCGAGGCGATCTCGCGCTCGCCCTGGAACACCTGGATCTGCACCGACGGCTGGTTGTCGTCGGCCGTGGTGAAGGTCTCGGATCGCTTGGTCGGGATGGTGGTGTTGCGCTCGATGAGCTTGGTCATCACTCCACCCTTGGTCTCGATACCGAGCGAGAGCGGCGTGACGTCGAGGAGCAGCACGTCCTTGACCTCGCCCTTGAGGACACCGGCCTGCAGGGCAGCGCCCACGGCGACGACCTCGTCCGGGTTCACGCCCTTGTTGGGCTCGCGTCCGCCGGTGAGCTCGCGCACCAGGTCGGAGACGGCGGGCATGCGGGTGGAACCACCGACGAGCACGACGTGGTCGATGTCCTTGACGGCGATACCGCTGTCCTTGATGACTGCCTGGAACGGGGCGCGGGTGCGGTCGAGCAGATCGGAGGTGATCTTCTGGAACTCGCTGCGCGAGAGCTGCTCGTCGAGGAAGAGCGGGTTCTTGTCCGCGTCGACGGTGATGTAGGGCAGGTTGATCGAGGTGCTCTGCGAGGAGCTCAGCTCGATCTTCGCCTTCTCCGCCGCCTCACGCAGGCGCTGCAGCGCCATCTTGTCCTTGGTCAGATCGATGCCGTTCTGACTCTTGAACTTCTCCACGAGCCAGTCGACGATGCGCTGGTCCCAGTCGTCACCACCGAGGTGGTTGTCACCGGAGGTGGCGCGGACCTCGACGACGCCGTCGCCGATCTCGAGCAGTGAGACGTCGAAGGTGCCGCCACCGAGGTCGAACACCAGGATGGTCTGTTCCTTGTCGCCCTTGTCGAGGCCGTAGGCGAGTGCCGCGGCGGTGGGCTCGTTGACGATGCGCAGCACGTTCAGGCCGGCGATCTGGCCGGCTTCCTTCGTGGCCTGACGCTGGGCGTCTTCGAAGTAGGCGGGAACGGTGATCACGGCGTCCGTGATGTCCTCACCCAGGTATGCCTCGGCGTCACGCTTGAGCTTCATGAGCGTGCGCGCGCTGATTTCCTGAGGGGTGTACTTCTTGCCGTCGATCTCCACGTTCCAGTCGGTGCCGATGTGGCGCTTGACGGAGCGGATGGTGCGGTCGACGTTGGTGACCGCCTGGTTCTTGGCGGGCTGGCCGACCAGCACCTCACCGTTCTTGGCGAAGGCGACGATCGACGGGGTGGTGCGAGAGCCTTCGGCGTTGGCGACCACTACGGGCTCGCCGCCTTCCAGCACAGACACGACCGAGTTCGTTGTACCGAGGTCGATACCGACCGCACGAGCCATAGTGTTCCTCACTTTCGTTTTGCAGTTCCGGGGGCAGAGTATTTTCGTACCGAACTGCGATGTTGGCGCTTGGTGAGCGCCCTCGGCTCAAGTTTGCACCCGAACCGCGTCGGGAGTCAATTCGAACTTGAGTCCAGGGCACTCAAGGTTGTCAGAAGGCTCAACGGGCCGTACTCCGGATTTGTTCCCAGTCGCTGCGGACAACTTCCCGGCCGTCGACAGCACCCCGCTGTCCGGCGAACACTGGACCTGAGGGAAAGGACCCGTCATGCCAGTACTTCGAGTGGAACATTCAGTCAGCGACTACGACGCGTGGAAGAAACTATTCGATGACGATCCGATCGACCGCAAGGGCTCAGGCGTTCAGCGCTACCGCGTCGGACGGTCCGTCCACGACCCCGCTTACGTGACGATCGATCTGGAGTTCGCCACGACGGAGGAGGCAGACGGTCTGCTCGAGAAGTTGCGCGGCCTGTGGGCCGGCCTGGGTAAGGAAATGATGCGCGACCCCCGCGCCCAGGTCGTCGAGACGGTGGAGGACGTGACACTCTGAAATCTTTTGGGCGTCGGCTACAAGCGTGCGACCGAGCGAGTCGCCCCAGGACGCTCGCGACATCTCGATAGGATTCCCACCGTGACGACACCCGAACAGCCGCCACGGCGCCCGGCCCCGCCGCGGCCCGTCCCGCCCCGTCCGGAGTTCGCGGTTACGCCCCTGCGCACCGCGCCGACCGACTCCACCCCGAAGGCAGTGACGGTCTCACTGACCGCGTGGATAGGTTCGTTCGTCGTTCTCGCCGGCATCGCGGGTGCCGTGGCTCTGGACCTTCGCGCCGTGCGTGATGCACTAGAGGCCTCGGTGGCCGCGGAGAATCCCGCTGACTCCGCACAGGACATCACCGACACCGTGAACTTCACACTGATTGTCAGCGGCGCCATCGCGGTCGTGCTGGTTCTCCTGGCACTCCTCGGCATACAGCTCCTCCGGGCCCGAAAAATGGCGGGCCTCGTCACGCTGGTGGTGATCGGTCTCCTCAGCGCAGCCGGTGGCGTCGGATTCTGGACCCTTCTGTCGGACGCCGGCGACGCCACGGCCGGGGTGTTGCAGTGGGCGCCGCTGGCCTACAGCGCACTGGTCGCCGTCGGCGTCCTCGCCCTGTTCGCGCCCGGCGTGTCCGCGTGGTTGCACCGACGCCCCTGATCGGGCTCAGGCCTGGCACGAATCCGTGCTGCCCGCGAACTCGGGATCGGGGTCGTATTCCTTGTTCGACGTGCCGGAGTACTCGGGATCGGGGTCGTACTCGTCATTGGTCGTCCCGGTGAAGTCCGGATCCGGGTCGTACTCGTCATTGCTGGTTCCCTCGTACGAGGAGTTGCACGCGGGAGCTGCTGCCGCCACCTGTGTGACGGATGCGGCGCCGAAGAAGAGTGCCGCGGCCGCCAGGGCAGTGAGCGTGGTACGGAACATGATTGGGACCTTTCAGAGAAGACCGAGTGAGGTAACCGAGCGGGGTGAACCGGGCAGCGCGGGCAGACCGAAGAAGACGCGGGATCACAGCAGGACGAGACGGGCAGGCGGCGATGTACACCGGATCTGTGGGGGCGGCCTGTGCGCGGGCTCCTCGGTGCCCCACCCCGGATACTGCACACCGGAAGCGTGAAAGCCGTGTACGTGACCGTTCATATGGCGCACTTCCCACACCTCGGTGGAGACCGGCTCCACAACCTCGTCGACTCGTCCCAAGTCCATCGACCGTTCGTTGGCCCGACTCGAGTTGGTGATGTCGAAGTGGCGCGTCACCGAGGGGATACCCAATTTCTGACGGAAAAACAGTTGTCGGCGAACTTCTTTTCCGCGACGGGCACTGTGTGCCACCGTGGACCTCGACGCCCGGCTTCGCCTCACTGCCGAACGGGTCCGCGTCACCGAGGAACCGGCCGCCTTCGGTGGGACGAATATCACCGGACATCCTGTCCCCCAGCAGATGTCGTCGGAACGGAGGTGTTGCCGCGACACGGTCGATCGCCTCACCCCCAACGCACCGGCCCCACGACTACGCAGTGGCCGCGGCTCCGATGTCGGCAGAAGTTTCATGGTTGAAATCCTGCGCTGCAGCCGGTGTCGGCACATCCAGGAAGGCACCCAACTTCGACCCCGAGAAACACCCCGAGACTGCCCTGCCTAACAAGGACCGTTTCTGACCGCAATACCGCCTATCGTTCTTTTCATGACCACTTCGGAGAAGCCCTCGATCACCGGCGAATGCGCGGACATCCTGCAGATCCTGCAGGAGCAGCGAGCCACGTTACTCATCACCGTGCGCGGCATCGACGACGCACAGGCACGTCAGCGCTCCACCGTCAGCGACCTGACACTCGGCGGGCTGATCAAGCACGTGTCCCACACCGAAAAGCACTGGGTCGAAACCATTCTCGAACCTGACGAGAACGCGGAGTTCGACATGGAATCGGCGATGGAGCTGTACTACATGCGAGAGGACGAAACCCTCGAGGGGCTTCTGGCCGATTATGCCGAGGTGGCCCGCGCGACGGAGACCGCGCTGGCGGGCCTGAGCGACCTGGACGTACTCATCCCGCTCCCCACCGCGCCGTGGGCACCTGAGCGGCAGTGGTGGACAATCCGCCGGACCCTGCTCCACATCATTCGGGAGACCGGCCACCACTCGGGTCACGCCGACATCATTCGCGAATCCCTCGACGGTGCCAACACGACGAAGACGATGGGCACCGACGCCGGTATGGAGTTCTGAGAGGTCGACGCATCACCCATCGTCCCTCGACGCCGGGATACCGTGAGGAGATGCCCTCGAAGCAGCGCGTTCGGGGTACTCGGTCGTTCGGCAGGAGGGAAGGAATGCTCGATGGCGGTGCGTGACGAGGAAAGCGCGCTGCGAGCGCCTGCCGGGAGCAGGGTACGTAAAACCCGGACGAGGCTGGCAGACGGGCGCGAGCTCATCTACTTCGACGACTCGGAGCCGTACGTTTCCGGTGCGGCCACCCGTGAACTGGTCGATTCCAGGCCTCTTCCACCCGCCGTCTCGCAGTCGCAGATGCGTTTCGACGTCCTCACGGGTGAATGGGTTGTCATCGCGGCGCAGCGAATGGATCGCACGTTCCTCCCACCTGCCGACGCGTCACCACTCGCCCCGAGCCGGCCCGGTAAGCCGCCCACCGAAATACCCGCCGACAACTACGACGTCGTCGTCTTCGAGAACCGCTTTCCTGCCTTGGCGACCGTTGCAGAGGAACAGCACCTTCCCGGGTGCGTCGATGAGGAACCACTGTGGCCGCTGGCCCCGGCGACGGGCCGATGCGAGGTGGTCTGCTTCAGCAGCGACCCCGACGCCCGGTTCTCGTCCTTGGGCCCCGGCCGGGTCCGCACCGTGATCGACGTCTGGGCCGACCGCACCGCCGAACTGTCTGCGCTGCCCGGGATCCGCCAGGTGTTCTGCTTCGAGAACCGCGGTAGGGAGATCGGGGTGACGCTGACCCACCCTCATGGGCAGATCTACGCCTACCCGTTCCTGCCGGCGCGCACCGCCACCCTGATACAGCGGTCGCGCGCACACGTCGAGCGGACGGGCAAGCTGTTGCTGTCGGACGTGCTCGACGCGGAAAAACGCGCGGGCCGGCGGATCGTCCTTGCCGCCGAGCATTGGACGGCCTATGTGCCCGCCGCCTCCCGGTGGCCGCTGGAAGTGCACCTCGCGCCACACAGCGACGTCCGAGACCTCGCCGAACTCGACGACGCCCAACGTGACGAACTCGCGCTCGTCTACCTCGAACTGCTGCGGCGGGTCGACCGCTTCTTCGACGGCGTCGACGCCGTCCCCTACATCGCCGCATGGCATCAGGCGCCGGTGGGCGACGATCGCCCCTTCGGGCGCCTGTACCTCCAGCTGTACTCGATGATGCGGTCGCCCGGCCGGATGAAATACCTGGCGGGTTCCGAGTCGAGCATGGGCGTTTGGATCAATGACACCACACCGGAACGCATCGCCGACCGCCTGCGCGAGGTGGCCTCGTGACGGCACCCTCTCGGGTGGAACCCGCCGACGCCTACACCGTCGCTGCGGGCGCGGAAGCCTTGTTCCGCAGCACCTTCGGTGAAGCCGCTGACGGCGTGTGGGCCGCACCCGGGCGAGTCAACCTCATCGGCGAGCACGTCGACTACGCGGGCGGGCTCGTACTTCCGTTCGCACTCCCCTACGTCACGGTGGTGGCCGCCCGCATCCGGAACGACGACCGGATGCGCTGCGTCTCCACCCACACGACAGACAGGTGGCAGGGTGCAGTGTCCGAGGTGGCGCCGGGACGTCCGTCCGGGTGGGCCGCCTACCTGGCGGGTGTGCTCTGGGCGCTACGAGATTCGGGCATCGCGCCGGCAGGAAGAGGCTTCGACATCGCGGTGCACTCCACGGTTCCCGTCGGTTCAGGGCTGTCGAGTTCGGCGGCGCTGGAATGCGCGTTCGCGCTCGCCGTCGCCGACTCGCTCGGGCTGCCCACGAACACGGACGGACGCCGGACGCTGATCGACGCGTGCATCCGCGCGGAGAACGAGATCGTCGGGGCCGCGACCGGTGGAATGGATCAGTCGGTCGCGATGCTCGCCCGCCTCGGGCATGCCCTGCTGCTGGATTGCCGCAGCGGCGACAGCCGCCTCGTTCCCCTCGACTTCGCGTCGGCGGGCGCCCAACTCCTGGTGATGGATACCAACGCTCCGCACAGACTGGCCGACGGGCAGTACGGCGCGCGGCGGGCGACGATCGAGCGGGCATGCGCGAACCTGGGTGTGGACACGCTGCGAGACATTCGCGACGTGAACGGCGCACTCGCCGCGCTGACGGTGCCACAGTCGGTGCCGCGGGTGCGGCACGTTCTCGCCGAAATTCGGCGCGTCGTCGAGGTGACCGATCTGCTGGCGCAGAACCGTATCTCCGACATCGGGGACGTCCTGACCCGTTCCCATCGCTCGTTGCGGGACGACTACGAGGTCAGCTCCGTCGAACTGGACTGCGCCGTCGAGGCCGCCCTCGAGGCCGGAGCGTGGGGAGCGCGAATGACGGGGGGCGGTTTCGGCGGCTCGGCCATCGCCCTCGTTCCGCTCGACCGGGTCGAAGACGTGGTCGCACACGTACTCCACAGGGCCGCATCCGCGGCGTTGCCCACCCCGCAGTTCCTGTCCGCCACGCCGTCGTCCGCGGCGCGCCGACTCTGAGACGGGATGGTGCGAGTCCTTTCGCCAGCGGCGGTACGAGCAGTGTCGCTAACGTGGGTAGTCCGGTGACGCCCACGTGCGGGTATCGGACTCGCGACAAGGAGGGCATTGTGAACGATGCCGATTCGACCAGGCAGAAGCAGATCGTCGGCGCCCTCGTCGAGGCGTTCGCCGATCTCATGGAGGCGGACCCGAGCGCTTTCCGTACCAAGTTCCGCAAGATGGCGGCCAACCCGTTCGCCTTCTACCGGGGCAGTGCCTGCCTGTTCTACAACGACATCCGGGACTTCGACGACCCCTGGGCAGATGACCGCACCAGCAGGGTGTGGATCCACGGCGACCTGCACCTGGAGAACTTCGGAACCTACATGAACTCGGAGGGGACCCTGGTCTTCGACGTCAACGACTTCGACGAGGCCTACGTAGGGCACTTCAGCTGGGACCTTCGGCGCTTCGTGGCCAGCCTCGCGCTGATGGGCTGGCAGAAGGCTCTGCCCGAAAGTGATGTCCGGGCACTGGCAGAGACCTATCTGCGTACGTACGTCGAACAGGTCATGCATTACGTACAGCAGGAGGCGGACGACGCGTACGCGCTGCGGCTGGACAACTCCCGCGGCAGTATCCACGACCTTCTCCTGCAGGCCCGCCTCGCCACCCGTGTCAGCCTCCTCGACTCGGTCACGGTGCTCGACGATTACGACCGGCACTTCCGCCGCGGTCGCGGGGTCCGGGAACTGGACGAGAACGAACGCGACACCGTGTGCGAGTCGCTGGACGCCTACATCGAACGAGTGCCCCCCAACAAGAGGTCGGAGCGACCGGTTTTCTATCGCATCAAGGATGTGGTGGGGCGCAAGGGGTTCGGAATCGGCAGCGCCGGACTTCCGGCGTACAACGTGCTCATCGAGGGCACAACCCAGGCACTGGAGAACGACATCGTGCTGTCCATCAAACAGGGCAATGTCGCGGCCCCGAGCCGCATCGTCGACGAGCCGGCCGTCCGCAACTATTTCGAGCACGAGGGTCACCGCACCGTGGTGAGCCAGCGCGCCCTGCAGGTCCACACCGATCCCCTGCTCGGCTACACCGAGATCGGGGACACCGGATTCGTGGTCGCCGAACTGTCACCGTACGAACTGGACCTCGACTGGTCCGACCTCACCGAACCGGAGGAGATCGCCCCCGTGCTCGAAGACCTGGGCCGGGCGACCGCGAAGGTTCACTGCGTCTCCGACGAGGACAGTGATCAGACCCTGGTCACATTTCAGACCGAAGACGCCATCCATGGTGTGATCGAGGGTCGGCTCGACCAGTTCGTCGAGGAGATCATCGACTTCGGCCTCGCGTATGCGGAGGTGAGCCGCAAGGATCACCAGCTGTTCGTGGAGGCATTCCGGGAAGGCGAAATCGCGGGCGTCTCGGCAACCTGACGCGCTACAGGAGTACCGAGTTCAGCTCTTCCAGGACGCCTTCCGCGCTTCGTGCGGCAACGGTGCACGCCCGGGCGGTGAACTGGTCCAGCAACGGGTGACGAGCGCGTTCCCGCCATTTCCGGACGGCGGCGAGTGCCCTCATCCGCTGCAACTCCACCGCGTCGTCACCGTCGGTCCCGAGCCGCTCGGAGATCGAGATCCCGAATCCGCCGATCAGTCGCTGCAGCTCGGCCAGGTCGTCGGGGGGTAGCCCCACCTCGGTGGACCGCAGGCGCCCGAGGAGCCGCAGTTCCTGGAACCCGTGCACATCGGACAGCAGACGCTCGGCAGCCAGCATGATCCCGCCTGCGCCCTGCACCGGATGGGCGGTGAGCACCCGCTTCAACGCAACCAGCGCGGAGTGTGTCTTCAACTGGTCGGCACGCTGCCCGAACTGGATGTCGATGACCTGACGCAACTCGTCGAGCCCACTACGCTCCACCAGTTCGGCGGCCAGCGTCGGCGAGTCCCGGGTGCCCAGCCGAATCAACGTGACGGCCATTCGAATGCCGAACAGCCCGAACCGGTCGGCCAGCTGCGCCCGCATCCGAGCATCGACGGGCAGCGGGCTGTCTTCCCGGGCGAAACGGTCGGCCGACAGCATGGCCATGTTCAGGTCGTCCACCGACACCTCGGCCAGGTGCTGGAATGCGGCGAACTCGGCCTGCCGCATCGTACGGGCACCCAAGGCCAGCAGACCTGCGACGGGAACCACCGCCTGGCACAGCCCGGTGCGTTCGAGCTCGCCCGCGAACCGGGACGCCACTTCCTTCGCCGACATCATGGCGTCGAGGCGTCCCGCCCCCACCTCGTCGGCCCGGGACACGACACCGACGACACCGAGCGGACCCGACTCGTCCCCCACGTGGTCCCCGATCTGGCCGAGGAACTGCACATCCGTCGCGTTCAGGGTGCGCAGAAGGTAGACGACGGCGTCGGCACCGGAAGCCTCGTTGTCGGGGGTGAGCATCTCGAGGGTGCGCGCCGACACGTCCCGCGACAGCGAGGAGGTGCCGGGCGTGTCGATGATGGTGGTGTGGGCCAGCGCCGACGAGGGCCACTCCACATCGAGTCGGTCCACCTGCGCGGCGGTCAGATGCCCGAGGTCGAAAGTCAGATGTCCGTCCCGGCGCAACACCGGAACGTTCGCCGAAGCCAACGCGCCGTCGGGGCCGTCCGCCTGGTACCAGGCGGTGACGGC
Source organism: Rhodococcus sp. IEGM 27 (assembly GCF_033142305.1). Lineage (NCBI taxonomy): Bacteria > Bacillati > Actinomycetota > Actinomycetes > Mycobacteriales > Nocardiaceae > Rhodococcus > Rhodococcus sp. IEGM 27. The sequence goes on from NZ_JAWLSG010000004.1 coordinate 272,167, forward strand.
GGGCGTCGACCCGCTGCGATACCAGGTGACGACACGGGTGCACTCCGTCGCATCCGTGGGGGCGATGTCTTGGCCCACCAGCGAATTGAGCAACGTGGACTTACCGGCTTTCAGAGAACCCGCCAGCGCTACCCGCAGTGGTTGTTCGAGGCGGCGAGCGCATTCGGTGAGCTGATCGCGAATCTCGGGCCGGCCGGCGTAGAGCTGCCTGGCCGACGCGATCAGCCTGCGGGCCTCCGGAAGTGGCGCTGCGGTCATGCCGTGATCGCTCCGGCGTCGCCGACGACGAGCTGGGCTGCCCGCTCCTTCAGTTCGGAGGCGATGTGCAGATCCTTCTCGAGTTGCGCGATCCGGCGCGTGCGCTCGGTGGACTCGAGGTTGGCCGCCTCCTGCGCGGCACGCAACGAATCGTTGATCGAGCGCAATGCCTGCTCGGCGATGCCTGTGAAGTGATCGCGCAGCAACCGCTGGATCGAGCGGAGCCGGTCTTTCGACTCCTTGCCCACCTGGAAGCTGGCGTCGTCCGCGAACCGGCGGATGGCCGCCTTCGCCTCGCCCCGCCGCTTGAGGACCCGGCTCTCCTTGTCCTCTCGATACGCTTTGGTACCGAGAAGGACGCCGGCCCCGATCGAGATCGGGTTGACCAGCGCCATGCCCATCATGGTGGTGATGAGCCCGAACATCAGCACACCACCGTACGAGCCGCGCATACCGACGAGCACCTTCTGGGTGATGCCGATCCGCCCCGACTCGAGATCTGCGAGCGAAGCGACGGGCTCGAGGACCCCGTCGACGTTCGCGATGTCGAGGTGCGGAAGCTCCACGGCACCGGTTTCGGCGAAGTGTTGAGCCACCACCTCGGCGAGCCACAGCGCGCGGTCGTGCGCCCACACGAAGTTGTCACCGATAGCGGTGGCGAACTCCTGCTCGAGCCACTGCCCCAACGCGTCCCAGTCCTTGCCCGGGTCGCCCTGGTCGACGGTTTCCTCGGCTTCCCGCGTCACGCGGCGCAGCCGGTCGCGGAGATCGTGATCGATATCCGCGGCCAGGTCGGCGATACCGTCGCCGAGGGTCTGCTGCCACAGCGACGTCCGCTTGTGTAGATCTTCCGCCGCGGCCTTCGCCTTCTGCAGCTCGGCGACGGCAGCGACACCCTTGGCCGGATCACGAAGAGCGGCAAGCTCACTGCCGATTCCCAGGGTCAGATGCTCGGCCACCGAGGACACGTCGAGCGACACCGCGCGGCGCGTGTTCGACTCCGCGCGGGCCACCACCCGATCGCGGAGGAAGGCGTAGAGCTCGACGAAGCCCGATTCGGTGTTGAGCTCCTCGTCCTGCAGCCGCAGCGCGTGGGATCGGAGGAGGGAGGAAATGGGAATCAGCGGTACGTCGAGGCCGGCGCGCGCGAGGTGCCCTCGATCAGCCTCGACGATGTCCCGCCAATGGGGATACAGGTCTGTCTTGCTGATCAGGCAGGCCACCGACGGGCACAGGCTCGTGACCTGCCTGATGAACCCGAGCTCCGGTTCGGTGAACTCCTGGCTCGCGTCGGAGAGAACGAAGACGGCGTCGGAGGCGGGAATCAGTCCGAGCGTGCTCGCGGCATGTGGGTTGCCCGCGCCGCCCACGCCGGGAGTATCGACCAGGACCAAGCCGTCCGCCAGCAGGGGACTCGGCACGTTGACCTCGACCCGCAGTACCTCCCGACCCCCGGCCCGGGGTGAGGCGGGCGTAATGCCGGTCAGCTCCTCGAGAGGCAGCGGAACCCGAATCGGATCTGCGCCGGGATCGGCGAGGACGAGTTCCGCCGATGCAGTCTCCGCATTCTGCACGAGGGTGGGAATAGCGGTGGTCTCGTCGTCACCGACCGAGCACACGGTCAGGTTGAGCAGTGAATTCACGAACTGGCTCTTGCCCTGCTTGAGCGGGCCGACCACCACGATGCGCATCCGCGGATCGAGGACGCGGTTCCGGGCCTGGTCCAGCCGCTGCGCCAGATCTCCGCGTCCGAACCGCCGCGCGACGTCCAGAGTCTGCTCCAGCAGAGCGGTCATGGATTGCGCAGAAGTGGCGCCGTGCTCGGCGGTTGCACTGCGCTCGGCGGCACTGTGCTTGGCGGCACTGCTTCTAGCGGCTGCACTGTCCATGAGTTCCGTTGACCCGCAATTCTTCCGACCTCGTGCGCGCACCGAACTTCGGTACACGTACACCCGACTGTGGAATCAGCCCCGACCGCATAACGCGTCCGGGGCTGATTTCGTTACATCGTACGGCGGTTCCGGCCGCCCCGTCTGGGGGATGCCGGAACCGCCGTCTCATCACGGTTCGAAGTGATCGACAACGTCCGTGACGTGCTGCGTGGGTGCCACCGAGGAGTCGGTGTCGGCGAACAGGGAGCCTTCCGATTCACCGGTCAGGCTCGACTCCGCACCGAAGGCGTCCTGGGCGTCGATCGAGGACCAGGCGTTGGAACCCGCATCGACAGTGCCGCCCAGCGTCGACTCGAGGCCGCCGCCGATCTCACCGGTGGTGTCGGCCACAGCCCCGCCGACCGCTCCGATGTCGGCCGAACCGCCCGTGGTCGCGTCCGCTTCGGCCGATCCACCGGCCGAAGCGCCACCGTCGATCGCACCGCCCACTCCGGCGGCACCATCGACAGCTCCGTCGAGGGCTCCACCGACCGAGGTGCCGAGCGAACCGAGGCCACCCACGCCACCCGACAGTCCGGCACCGAGGTCGGTCACCGCATCGGTGGTGGCGTCGAGGCCACCGGTGAGACCTGCGGTGGCGTCGACCGCGCTGTCCACGCTGCCTTCGATTCCACCGGCGACGTCGCCACCGATTCCGGTCGCGGCGTCCACCGTGCCACCGAGGGTTCCACCGACGTTCGCCGCCGTGTCCAGCGCGCCTTCGACGGTTCCGCCGAGGTTCGCCGCGGTGTCGAGCGCACCGCCGAGGTTGGCGTCGACGTCCGCGCCTGCGTCGGCCACGGCACCGACCGTGGCACCTGCTTCGCCGACCGCGTCGACGGCACCGTCGACAGTTCCGGTCACCGAGGTGCCCAGGCCTGCGCCGGCGTCGAAGATTCCGCCGAGACCGCCGGTGAGGCCGCTCGTCAGACCGGCGCCGAGGCCACCGGCCGTCTCCAGACCGCCGACCAGGTTGGTTCCGAGGTTGCCGCCGAGGTCGGCGCCCGCGTCGGCGACCGCACCGACACCGGCCGCCACTCCGGCACCGATGCCCGCGGCGGTCTCCGCACCACCGGCGACACCGCCGCCGACAGCTCCACCGACGTTGCCCGTCAGCTCACTACCTGCGTCGACCAGTCCACCGAGGGCACCGTCGATGCCGCCGGTCAGGCCGCCCGCGAGATCGGTACCCGCGTCGAGGGCACCGTCCAGGGCCCCGCCCACACCGGCAGCAGCGCCGAGTCCGAGGTCGGCATCGAGAGCCGAGTCGAGATCGAGTCCACCGCCGGCCTCGAGTGCGGTCTCCAATGCGGAGCCGAGCGTGGCGCTGAGGTCACCGTCGGCCCCGAGGACACCACCGAGAGCGGTACCGAGAGTGCTACCGATGCTTCCTTCGCCACCGAGGACGGAGTCGAGGTCCAGAGCGCCGCCGGTTTCGAGTGCGCCACCGAGGACGCCGCCGAGAGCTGCACCCAGATCGGCTCCTGCGCCGCCACCGACACCGAAGGCGCCGCCGAGCAGACCACCGAGATCGGTCACCGCATCGAGGTCGACCCCGCCACCGGCTCCGAGCGCCGCATCGAGGGCTGCGCCGAGGCCGGCGGTGGCGTCACCGTCGACTCCGAGGGCCCCACCGAGTGCACTGCTGATTGTGGTTCCGAGATCCGCACCGCCTTCGAGGATGCCGCCGAGTCCGAGACCGCTCTCCAGGGCACCGCCCAGAACGGCTCCGAGATCCGCACCGGCCTCGCCGCCCAATCCGAGGGCACCGCTGAGCGCCGTCGTCAGCTCGGAAGTCAGTTCGCCACCGAGTCCGAGGTCACCACCGAGTCCGAGACCCAGATCGCCACCCAGCAGGCCGCCGAGGTCGATGTCCGTCACACCACCGGCACCCAATACCGCTTCGAGGGTGCTGCCCAACTCGGTGGCCAGGCCACCGTCGAGCCCGAGAGCACCACCGAGGACCGTGCCGAGCGCGGCATCGAGTCCCAGACCGCTCTCCAGCGCAGCCGACAAGGCGCCACCGAGACCACCCTCGAGATCCAGGGCCCCACCGAGCAGACCACCCAGCGCACCACCGAGATCGGCACTGACATCGCCACCGGCACCCAGCACACCACCGAGCAGACCGCTCAACGCACCACCGAGGTCACCATCCGCACCGAGAACCGCACCGAGGTCCAACCCGCCACCGGCACCGAGAACCGCCTCCAAGGCGGTACCCAGGCCAGCGGTCAGATCGCCACCGACACCGAGCTCGCCGCCCAGCAGACCACCGAGAACGGCACCGAGACCACCCTCCGCACCCAGAACCGCGTCCAGGTCCAGGCCACCACCGAGGTCGGCGATCGAACCGAGAGTCGCACCGAGCGCACCACCGAGATCCGCACCGAGGTCACCACCGGCACCGAGAACCCCACCCAGCGCGCCACCGAGCACACCACCGAGATCCGCACCGAGCACACCGTCGAGCGAACCCGCCACATCACCGAGCAGATCGCCACCCAGCAGGCCGCCGAGGTCGATATCCGTCACACCACCGGCACCCAATACCGCTTCGAGGGTGCTGCCCAACTCGGTGGCCAGGCCACCGTCGAGCCCGAGAGCACCACCGAGGACCGTGCCGAGCGCGGCATCGAGTCCCAGACCGCTCTCCAGCGCAGCCGACAAGGCGCCACCGAGACCACCCTCGAGATCCAGGGCCCCACCGAGCAGACCACCCAGCGCACCACCGAGATCGGCACTGACATCGCCACCGGCACCCAGCACACCACCGAGCAGACCGCTCAACGCACCACCGAGGTCACCATCCGCACCGAGAACCGCACCGAGGTCCAACCCGCCACCGGCACCGAGAACCGCCTCCAAGGCGGTACCCAGGCCAGCGGTCAGATCGCCACCGACACCGAGCTCGCCGCCCAGCAGACCACCGAGAACGGCACCGAGACCACCCTCCGCACCCAGAACCGCGTCCAGGTCCAGGCCACCACCGAGATCGGCGATCGAACCGAGAGTCGCACCGAGCGCACCACCGAGATCCGCACCGAGGTCACCACCGGCACCGAGAACCCCACCCAGCGCGCCACCGAGCACACCACCGAGATCCGCACCGAGCACACCGTCGAGCGAACCGGCCACATCACCGAGCAGATCGCCACCCAGCAGGCCTTCGAGCGTCGCGCCGAGGCCGCCGCCCGCACCGATCGCAGCATCGAGTGCCGCGCCGAGAGCGCCACCGAGACCGGCGTCCACTCCGAGCACACCACCGAGCGTCGAGCCGAGTGCGCCACCGAGGTCCAGTCCACCGCCGATGCCGGCGAGGATGTCACCGCCGAGGTCGCCGCTCACGTCACCGACCACACCGAGAACCGCGCCGAGGGCAGCACCCACCTCGGCACCCAGGTCGCCGCCGATGGCCAGCGCCGGAGCGAGGATCGCGGTCAGTCCACCGGTCAGATCGATTGCCGGGACCGCGGAGACAGCTGCCGTCAGAGCAGCGGCGAGCTGGGCCGTGATCTCGCCGCCGAGGCCGAGGAAGCCGTCGAGTGCACCGCTGATGACGCCGCCGATGTCGAGGGCGCTACCGAGGTCGAGGCCACCGGTGAGAGACAGCGCAGCGTCGAGTGCCGCACCGAGTGCAGCACCGAGCTGCGCACCGATCTCGCCCCCGATCTCGAGCGCCGCACTGAGTGCCGCACTCAAGGCTGCGGTCAGTTCTGCCGCGAAGTCGAAGTCGCCGCCGAGACCGGCGCCGAGGCCGAGGCCGGCACCCGCTCCGACGCCTACTGCACCGCCGAGGCCGCCACCGAGTCCGAGGCCACCGCCCAGGCCACCGCCGATTCCGGCACCGATCCCACCGGCGACGTCACCGACGACGCCGGTGCCGGCGTTGACGATGGCAGCCAGGTCGGCTCCGCCGCCCGCGAACAGTCCGGACTCGGCCACCATCGGGGCGACGGACACGATGTCGGCGTGGGTCACACCCTCGAGGCCTGCGGCGCACAGTGCGTCCGTCGGGTTGGCGCAGTAAGCGGCAGCAGCCTGCTCGTCGCGAAGAAGGCCGAGGATGAACTCGAGGACGGCGTTGGTAGCCATGGCAATCTCTCCTGTGGTCGAGGATCGGGGAGTTCGGGTGGCCACCACAACAGCTGTGACGGCGAGTGAAACCCACGTTATGGATCGGCGACCCCCTTCCCAACGGGGAGCGGCCCCCCACTCCCGCACCCCTCGATCGGGGATGCCCCCTCAGGGGGAACCGGCACCTCGTTAGGGGGTAGGGGGACCGTTAGGGGATCGTCCCCGTCATGTGCGGCGACCTGCACTGTCGACGTAACGAAACAGCCATTGCACGCGACAAGCCGGGTAACGACACGACGACGGTGCCGTCTGAGAACACGACGGCGGTGCCGTCTAATGGACACGGCGGCGGTGCCGCCCAGATGACACGGCGGCGGTGCCGTCCAGATGACACGGCGGCGCCCGCCCGCCCGGACCACAGGAGTGGAACATGGCTGCAGCGCTCGGCATCGGTGTCGGATCGGTCAATACGGTGGCCGCAGTCGACGCGGACGGGACGGGTGTTGCGGAGGCCTCGGACCTCACCGTCCTGTCACGGGCCAGCATTCTCCACCTCTCCCCCGATCGGGCACCGGTCCTCGGCACCGATCCTGAGGAGCCGGACGCCATCGCGGTCTCCGATTTCGCGAACCGTGTCGGGGATCCGGTGGGGATACTCGCCGACGACGGCTCGACCTACTCGGGCGAGGACCTCGTCGCCACGGCGGTCAGCTGCATCGTGCACGAAGCCGCATCGGGCAGACACGGGATGCCGACCACGGTGGTCACCCACCCCACTGTCTGGTCGCCGTACACGGTCGGTGTGCTGGCGTCGGCGCTGGAACAAGCCGGTGTCGCGGACGCCACCCTGGTATCCGAAGCGCAGGCCGTGACGGCATGGCTCGAGCGAACCCGTGGCACGCTCCGCGACGCGGTGACCGTGATCTACGACCTCGGCGGCACCTCCCTCGACATCACCTTGTTCCGTTCCACCGAGAACGGTGAGGGTGCCGGTGTGCTCGGTAAGCCGGTCCGCTCCGAAGACTTCGGTGGCGCACATTTCGACCACGCCACCATGCAGTACGTACTGGGTAACGTCGCCGAGCAGTTCGGGGACATCGATCCGTTCGCTCCGGACACCGTGGCCGCACTGACCTTGCTGCGCGCGCGCTGCACCGCCGCGAAGGAGGCTCTTTCCTCCGACACGGAGGCCACTATCAGTATCGAGCTTCCCGGAGTCTCCACGGACGTGCGGCTGGTGCGTTCCGAGCTCGAGGACCTCATCGGCGAACCACTTCAGGAATCGGTGACGCTCGTCCGCGAGAGCATCCATGCTGCCGGCCTTGAGTCCAGCGACATCACCCAGGTGGTGCTCACCGGGGGAAGTTCCGCCATTCCGCTGGTCGCCGAGCTGTTGTCCGCGGAACTGCGCGTCCCGGTGATCGCCGCGGAACGTCCGGCGCACACCGCCGCGCTCGGTGCGGCCCTACTCGCGGGCGAGCGCAATGCCGGACGCGCCGCCGCCCCGACCGTCGCCCGGATGCCTGCGGTCGTGCCCGTCGCCGCTGCGGCAGTTCCGGTCGCTCACGTCGACTCCGACGCCGAGACCGTCGCCTTCACACCACGAACACCGGCACCGGTCCTCGCCGATCCCCCACCCACTGGAATGTCCAGGAAGAAGAAGGCCGGCATCATCGCGGCGTCCGCGGCGGCGATCGTGCTACTCGGCGCCGGCGGGCTCTCGCTCGGCACCGCGTTGACCGCCCCGACGGCCGAATCGGACTCGGCCACGTCCCAGTTGTCGAGCACCTCGGGCGGCTCGGCGACGACCTCCGGCACCCCCGCCGAGGCGGCCGCCCCCGGCACGTCGGCAGCGGCAGATCCCGGTGCAGCAGCCGGTGTCGCGGCGACGGGCGTGCCCGGAACCGCCGCTGGTGTCGCCACTCCGGTAGCAGCACCCGGAGCCCCGGCTGCGCCGGCACCGGTCGGACCGGCCCCCGTCCCGGCCGCCCCCGGCGCTCAGCCCGTCGCACCTGCCCCTGCTCCTGCCCCTGCCCCTGCCCCTGCGCCGGCTCCGGCACCGGCACCGGCTCCCGCTCCCGCGCCGGCCCCCGCGCCGGCACCTGTTCCTGTCCAGCCGGACGGCGGCGAAATCGCGAATTCCTTCATAGAGGGAGCGCAGATCGTCGGAGGGTACATACCGACGGCGCCTCAGCAATTACCTGTGCCCAACTTTCCGTCCGGCAACGGCGGATAGGGACCGCCGGTGTCCACACGACCTCCGTCGCCTGCACCCGCCACCCACCGCGACCTCGCGTCGCTCGATGCTTCCCAGCTGTCGGTACTCGGATTGCTGCTGCTCGGGAACGACCCCGACGAGATCGTGGTCGCCGCCGTCCTCGGCATAGAACCCGACGCCGCACGCAGTGTGATCGAGGTGTTGCGCGCGGACGGTTTCGTCGACGACCGTGACACCCTCGTCGAGCCCCATCGCCGCCGTCTCGCCGGTGTCCTCGGCGAGAACCGCGTACACGCATTGGCTCGCCGCCTGCTCACCCATCATGTCGCCGCGGGTACGCTCACCCTCCCCGTCGCCCGGGCAGTGGCCAAGACGGGTGTCCGCAGTAGCGAATTGTCCGAGTTCCTCTGCAGCCGAGCAGAACTGGCCGATCCGGCCGAGGCGGTGTCGCTGTACGGCGACGCCGAACGCGTCGGCCGGCTCGACGACGCCGCCGTTCTCGGTTACGCGGAGGCCTGCGCCCTCAGTGGTGACCTCGACACGGCCGTGGGTCTGGCCGATTCGGTTCTCGAGCGGTCTGCCTCCGTCAGTGATGCGGATCTGGCTGCTGCCGTGCGCGTGTCGGCCGCCGGAGCCGCCTACTGCGGGATGATCGACCGCAGTGCCGAGTTGTACGCCTGGCTGGGCCCGAGCCGGGTGGGTTCGGACGCCTCCGTCGCCGCCTCCGTTCTGGTCGTCGCCGGCCGGCTCGACGAGGCGCAATCCGTCCTCGCCGCGAGCGCCGGTGCGCCTCCGACGGCCACCACCGCCGGTGCCGCCCTCGTCGCAACCGGGCTCGTGCACTCGGTGACCGGTTCCGCGAATGCGGCACTGAACTCCCTCACCCGAGCGCTGTCGTTGCCGGGCCGCGCCGCGCGGCCCCGCGTGCTGCCCGACTCCCCAGCCGCGATCACGGCTCTGGCCGCCCTCCATTGCGGTGAACTCGCCCACGCGGAAGCCGTGCTCGCTCGTGCCCGGGAGAGCGACCGGCCCGGAAGTGTCACCGCGAATCGACACCACCTCCTGACGGCGTGGACGTCCATGGTGCGCGGTGACCTCCCGTCGGCGCAGGCCCGGCTCGATTCGCTCGACGTCGACACCATGCACCAGCGTGATCTTCTGTTCGTCCACGGCCTGCGGGTCGGTTTGGCACGGCGGACCGGTGACAACGCCGCACTGTTGCAGGCGTGGGCCGGAGCGCAGGGGGTTCTCGCCGAGTATTCGGTGGACCTCTTGAGCTTGCTACCCCTCGGTGAGCTGTGGTTGACGTCGATCCGGGTGGGCGAGGCGGCCCGCATCACCCATCTGGTCGAAAACGCGCAGTCGCTCGTACGCACTCTCGGCGAACCCGCCATGTGGGCGTCGGCCCTGCACTGGTACGGCGTCCAGGCCTCGATCCTGGCCGAATGCCCCGCCGATCTGATCCCGCACGCGCGGGCCCTCGGTGAAGCCTCGAAGGTCAGCGCCTACGCCGCCGGCCTCGCCGGTGCCGGGCGAGCCTGGTTGCGGGTGCTGCAGGGGGATATCGATGTCGCAGCCGTCGAGGACGCTGCCCGGACCCTCGATCGGATCGGACTTCCCTGGGATGGTGCGCGCCTGGCCGGAGAGGCCGCGCTGCGCGCCTCCGATACCAGGGTGGCCACCGCGTTGCTCCAGGTGGCGCGGGCCCTCCGCCAGCCGGCAGCGACAGCGACGGGCGCGGAGCCCGCAACAGTTGCCGGTCCGAGTGCGCCGGGCACCCTCACCGACCGCGAAGCCGAGGTGGCCGAGCTGCTCGTTCAGGGACTGACATACAGGGAGATCGGAAGCCGGTTGTACATCTCCGCCAAGACGATCGAGCATCACGTGGCACGGATTCGGCGGCGCCTCGGCGCCGAGTCGCGGTCGGAGCTGCTGTCGATGCTGCGGGCCATGGGACATGGGACCACGTCGGACACCGCACGCTCCTGACGCCGGGAGCGGTGTAACCATTCGACCTCGTCGGGCGACACACTGTGCAGTGGTGCGGTGACGCACCACATGTAATAGTGCGGTGACGCACCTCATGTACTAGTGCGGTGACGCACCCAAAGAATGGTGCGGTGACGCACCCACGACCGTGCGCCCAGTAAGGATCTGCGATGACCACCGGAGTCGGACTCACCGTCGGCCATTCGGTCTCCACTGCGGTGGTGACCGCCTCGGGCACCGATGTGAGAACGATCGAGCATCCGTCCGTCCTGTTCACGGCACCGGACGGCACAGTGCAGCTCGGTGACCCCGGTACGGAGTCGACGGGGTCGGTGCAGGATTTCCTCGCCCGAGTCGGCGAGCCTGCCGGGATCGAGTACGCGGGCACGCTCACCCGGGCGGAAGATCTCGTCGCCACCGCCATGTTCTGTCTCTTCCGCGAGGCGGCCGAGGGGCTGACGGGGACGGTGAAGGTGACCGCCACCCATCCGTCGGACTGGGCCGCGGACACGGTGACGAAGCTCCGCGAATCCCTCGACTACATGGGTCTGCAGCAGGCGACCCTCGTCGCAGAGTCCGTGGCGCTGGCCGCCTCGGACGAGTCGCCGGCCCACGGCGCGGCCCTGCTGGCCGCCGGCTTGGCATTGACTCCCGACGACACCCAGGCCGACACGGAGTCGATCCCGGTGATCGCACCTCCCGTGCACACCGCGTACTCCGCCGTCGCGGATGTGCCCGCTGTCGTCGCCGCGCCGGTCGTCGCAGGTTCGGCCGCGGACCCGTCGGTCGCCACCGGGCCGGCCGCTGTACCGACCGGCTTCACCCCGCCGGTACCCTCCGCGAAGCGCACCACCCGCAGACCGTTGATCTTCGCCGGTGCCGCCGCAGCCGCACTGATCGCCATCGGTGGTGCGGTGGCCTTCGCCCTCACCGACACCGGCAGCACGGCCGTTCCCGCCATCCAGGACGCCCAGACCGCGTCGCTGCTGCCGTCGTCGACAACGACGGCGGTGAAGGCGCCGGTCGTATTTCCCACTGCGGTTTCCGAGGAAGTGCCGGCGACCACCGACGTCGCCCCGCCTCCGTATACGGCGGTCGAGCCGACACCCGTGGCGACGACGTCACAGTTCGTGCCACCGCCCCCGCCGCCGGCGGTTATCACGCTTCCCCCCGTCACCATCGTGACGACGACGATGGCACCGACGACGGTGACCACGGCGCCGACGACGACCACACCGACTACGACGGAGACGTCGACGGAGTCGGTCACGACGACGACCACGACCACGACGGTGGCGGGGGCGGCCGAGTAGAGGCTTCGGTCACACCTCACCGACATGTTTATGCGTTCGTAGCCTAAGGTGGGGCGCTGATACCCACCCAGAAGGAATCCCTCGACATCGGGTTCCGTGCAGAAGGGATTTCATGCGTAACGTGCTGGCGCACCGCGCCGCTGTAGTAGGCGCCTCGGCGATGCTTCTCCTCTTTCCGTTCTCGACCGCCGCCCAGGCAGACCCCGTTACGCAGCCCGACAGCACAACTCAGCTGAGCGCGGACGCGTTGCCGGCCGAACTCGTCGAAGCGATCACCCGCGATCTGAAGATCAGCCCGCAGGAGTACCTCGACCGCGCCGCGAAGGCTCAGGAGCTGGGTAGTTACGCCGAGGATTTCCGAGCCGAGCACCCGGACGGCTTCGCAGGTGCCTGGATCGGGCTCGACGGACAGCCCGTCGTTGCGGTCACCACCACGGAGGCTGCCGCGAAGGCGGCTGAGGCCGGGTATACGACGCGCATCGCGCCGGTCTCCGCGAACGGCCTCGAGAAGACTCTTTCCGACGTGAACGGCTGGATCGCGGGCCTCCCCAAGGATGTCGCCTCGCAGATCAACTCCGCGTCGATCGACGTACTCGAGAACCGCGTCGTCATCGACGTCGTCAATTCACCCATCGGTCAGGCGCTCAACCTGCCGACTCTCCTCGCCAACGTCAAGGTCATGCTGAGTCCCGGCGGCGGCGGTCCGGTCGAGAGGGGCCCCCTCGGCGGCGACACCTACATCACGACGGTGGGTGAACTTCCGAAGACGCCGATCGGCGAGATTTCCGTGTGCTCCCTCGGTTTCAACGGAGTGGACGACAGCGGTCAGTCGTACAACATCAGCGCAGGCCACTGCAATCCTGCGGAAGGCCAGCCGTCCCCCGTATTCCTCCCGAATCACCAGAACGTCGACGACAGCCAGCAGATCGGAGCGTTCTCCCACTCCTCTGTGGGTAACCCCGCCGACAAGCTGGACTACTCGCTCATCAAGCTCAACGACGCCGGCGTTCAGGCCGGCCTCGACCGTCCCGCGATCCGCGGCGCGAACGGCACCGCACTGCAGATCACGGGCACTGCCCGGCCCGTCGTGGGTGCCCCGATCTGCAAGTCGGGACAGACGTCGTCCTTCACGTGTGGTGTGGTGGCCGCCGACCACGTCGAGACGCAGCTGTTCATGGCGGATGGCAGCAATCGTGTGATCAACGGGTTCGCTGGCACCGCCTGCACGCTCGCCGGTGACAGTGGCGGTGCAATCGTCACCGGAACGCTTGCTCTGGGAATCACGAGTGGATCCAACGCCAGTGGGGCGCCGAACTGCACGGAGGCCAACCTGGTCCTGGCCCCCGAGGGCGGTACGGCCAACCTCGGGATACCGGTGGCAGACATCGTCGCGGCAGCGGGTTCCGGCCTGCAGGTCCGCACCAACGCCGACTAGTTCCGCTGTACTTCCACCTCGCCCGGTATCCGTCACTCGGATGCCGGGCGAGGTCGTTTTCGCGGTCCGGGGCTCGAGTCGGATTGTGTGTGTGCCCGTCGGCCGATCGGCCGCAGCCGACAGTGTTACAGGTGGGATTAGACGGCCGGAACCCATATAGTCGACTCCGACTGTGTACGGCCCCACCCGCGGGGGCCGTATTCGTATGCGCCGCGAGCGCCTGCGAACAAACGAACTGAGAAAGGCCCCTATGCGTAGCTCCATCGCACGTCGTGCCGCCGTGTTCGGCTCGGCAGCGCTGCTGCTCCTCGGTCCCGTGACCGCCTCCGCCCAGGCTGATCCGGTCGAACCCGAAGTCTCCGATCAAGCTGCGGCGCTTCCGGTCGAACTGATCGACGCGATCCAGCGTGACCTCGCGTTGAGCCCGGACCAGTACCTGGAGCATGCGGAGCTGGGCCAGAAACTCGCCGAGTTCGCCAAGATCGCCCGCATCCAGTTCCCGGACGCCTTCGCCGGTACCTGGCTCGATGACGCAGGCAACGCCATCGTCGGTGTGGCCGACGGCGCCGACAAGGATGCCGCGGTGGCCGCCGCCCATGAGGCCGGCTTCCAGGTCAAGGACGTGGCCCAGAGTGAGAGCAGCCTGCAGGCGCAGCTGAAGACCCTCGACGGCTGGCTCGACACGCAACCGCCCGCGGTCGCCGACCTCGTTCGCGGTGTCACCATCGACATCGTCAACAACGGCTTGGTACTTCGCGCCGACAACGCAGGTGGCTTGCAGCTTCCCGACTTCCTGCAGGGGGCACGGGTGGTGCAGTCACCGGCCACTGCTGCCCCGCAGCCGTCCACCGACCTCGCACCGATCGCAGAGGTCATGCCCGCCGACTCCCTGCTGGGCGGTGACGCCTACGGGTCGCTGGGTGGTGGCATCGGTCTGCGCTGCTCGCTCGGTTTCAACGGCACCGACAACTCGGGTGGACCGGTGAACATCACGGCCGGACACTGCGACCCCAACCTCGCCGCCGCCGGTACCGCCGACGCGTCCGAGGCGTTCGCGCTCGCCCCGGGCGGGACGGGTCCGCGTGTGGGCACCTTCGCCAAGACGAGTCTCGACATCCACGATTACGCGATCATCCGTGCCGACGCGGGCGCTGCGCACCGATTCGAGAACAACGGTGTCCGGGTACCCGGCGCGGCTCCTCTGGCGATCACCGGAACAGCTGACCCCGTCGTCGGTGCTCCGGTCTGCAAGTCCGGTCTCACCACCGGCTACACCTGCGGTGTGGTGAAGGCCGTCGGCCAGACCGTCACGGTGGGTGAACGCACCCTGGCAGACAGCTTCTCGACGAGCATGTGCGCGTTGCAGGGCGACAGCGGTGGCACCATCGTCACCGGCACTCAGGCCTTGGGCATCTCCAGCGCCTCTAACGTGGGCCAGTACCCCGTGTGCCAGGTCGCGGACGTCGTCACCTTCGTCCTCGGCGAAAGTCCCGAGTTGTTCGCCACCCCGATCAATACGATCCTCGCGGAGAACCCGGGTCTGCGCGTGCGCACGTCGTAACACTCGGCACCAGACATACGACTACGGCCCGTCTCCTCGAGGAGGCGGGCCGTAGTCGTATGTCGAGAATCGTGGGGACTGGCCGTCCAGCGGGACCTCGCGTCGTATCTTTTCCGGCGGTCGGTCGCGGTGATTCAGGCGGTCGGCGCAGGCGGCACGAAGGGCGTGTTGACGGTCACGAGGTACTGGATGCCGAGGATCGCGAGAGCGGCGCCACCCACGACGATGGTTCCGACGAGGCCACCAGCGGCGAAACCTGCCATCAGGCCGCCGAGGCAGCCGACCGGTGCGCCGACGAGTGTCACCGCGAAGAGCCCGCAGCCCACGACCAGACCCACGACCCCGAAGACGACGCCGAAGATCAGGCCACCGATCAGGGTGGCGTATCCGAGGTAACTGTTGAAGTCGGCCAGTGCCTTGTCATCGCGTTCGTCCTGCGTGTCGAAACCCTCGTCGGCCACGGACTTCAGCGACTGCGCGACATCAGCCGGGACGCGGGGCGTGAGACGCAGGGTCCGCTCCGCGAGGTCGACATCGATCGGATAGACCGCCTCCCCCACACGGATGGTGAGCGGAAGCGCGGCGACGACGGTTCCACCGTCGTCCACCACCTCCACCGCGTCCTCGGAGTCGGTGATGCGGAACGTTCCCGCGTCGATGGAGGTGACGACGGATGCGCCCTCGGCGTGGGCCGCGTACCCGATGTCCGGGGAGTCGGCGGTCGGAGCCGGCGCCGCGTGTGTGGTTCCTGCCGAGATCGCGAGCGCTGCCACGACCAGGATCGCGCCGCTGGTGACGGTGCGCAGAGAACCGGCGAAACGGCCGCTCATGCGGCCGGAGCCGGAGCGGCGGGGGGAACGAAGGGGCTGTTGATCGTGTTGAAGTACTGAATCCCGAGCACGACGAGGGCGCCACCGCCCACCACGATGGTGCCGGCGAGTGCGACCACGGGCGCGACGATCAGGGCACCGCCGATGCATCCGGCAACCGGGCCGGCCAGTCCGAGGAAGGGAATCACCAGGCCGGCCGTGCCCGGGATGACGCCGATCGCGCAGCCGATGCCACCACCGATGATCGCCGCGACGATGGCCGTGATAGCCGTCGTGATTCCCAATTGCTGCTGGAAGTCGTCGAGCGCCCGCTTGTCGCGCTCAGCCTTGTCTTGCGGCGCGGCGACATCGTTCAGAGTCAGTCGTTCCGCGACAGGAACGGGGGTCGCGGCCGCGGGATCCATGTTGGGGACCAGCCGAAGGACCTTGGCGGAGTGGTCGACGGCAACCTCGAACGGGTGCTGCAGGTCGTCGACCCGGAAGAAGGTCGGAATGGAGGCCACCACGGCGCCCCCGTCATCGACCACGTCGACCGTGTCGTTCGCGGCGTTGATCGAGAAGAACCCCGCGTCGATGGTTGCTACAGCCGCGTCTCCGTCGCGCGCGGTCTGGTAGTTGATGTTCGGGACGCCCTGCTGCGCGGCCGGCGCCGGTCCCGGCGCGGGCTCGGCGGCCGACGGCGCAGCTGCCAGGGCCATCGCCGCGACGACGAGCATGGAAGTGGCGGTAAACCTTCGAAGAATCATCGAGATCCGTTTCAATGAGCGCAGCGATGGGACGCACGAAGGGTAGCCTAAGCATTCCCCAGATCCGCTAGTCGGCTCAGCAGGTGTGATTGAGCTCACTCACCGAAACGGGAACCGCCCGCCCTCCAGGCAACGGGGGCGGGCGGCGAGAAGAGGGGACGGACGCCTCCTACTTCACCCACTTCGTGGTGCCGGGAGGCGCGTTCAGCGTGTTGATCAGATCGATGCCCGCGACTACCAGCGTGGGACCACCGACAACAATGGTGCCGATGATGGCGCCGATTCCGGCTCCGGTGACACCGAACGGCAGGCATCCGAACACCGCGACGGGAGTGCCGATAGCGCATCCGACGGCGAATCCGAGGATTCCGCCGAGGATCGTGCCGCCGAGACTCCCGACCGTGGTGGCAATTCCCAGTTGCTGCTGAAAGGCCGATTGAGCTCGGGTGTTCTCGTCGATCGAAGCGACGTCGTGCAGCGCGATGGCCTCGATCCGGTCGTCGGGAGCGACGGGCGTGGCTTCGGCCTTGTCGACGCTCGGTGTCAGTCGGAGCGTCTTACCGTCTTCGGTGATCTCCTCCTCGAACGGAAACTCGAGCCCATCGAAGCGGTACGCGAGAGGAAGCGACACTACGGTCGCCCCGCCTGCATCCTTGATCGCGACCGACTCCCCGTCCGAGGAGAGCTCGAACACGCCGGCATCGAGTGTGGTCACGACGGCACGGTCCTCGATGTGCGCCTCGTACCCGATATCGTCGCGAGATTCTGCCGGGTCCGCGACCGCTACCCCTGAGCCCGTCGCCAGGACACCAACCAATAGAGCCGATGTCGTAACGAAACGACGCAACTTCATTCCATCCCCTTAGAGTTTCAACCCCATCCATAAAGAACAGTAACGTGCGCCTGTGACAGATCCCAATTCAGGCACTATTCGATAAATTCGTGCAATCCGATAATGCCGATACCGAGTAGGGACCGACGACCATTCACGAGAATGGAAACCCGGCCAGTCGCCATTTACCGAGCGCGCATCCAGATAATCTCCAGCAAACAGACCGGGAGATGGTTTCGTTGTGGGGCAGCTCTCCGAGCCCGGGCAGCGAACAGCCCCGCCGTGAACGAGCCACGACGGGGCTGAAGCAGGGAGACCGAGACTACTCGTCGCGGTCCGCGTAGATGGAGGTGCCAGGAGCGGCGTTGTACGTCTCCCACAGTTGATAGGCGCTCACACCCAGCGTCGGACCGCCGGCGACGATAGTCCCGACCACTCCACCAATCCCGGCACCGGTCACTAGACCAGGAAGGCACGCGGGTAACGTTGCTACACAACCAATTCCAGCGCCAGCGATGGTCCCGACCAAGCTCCCGACGGTAACCGCGATACCGACCTGAGTACCGAACTGGGCGAAGGCCCGGTCGTTCTCCTCCCGGGAGGCGACGTCGTGGAACGGTAGCGACGACACTGCCGGTGCGCTCGACACCGGCGGGGAAGCGGGCACCGCAACGGGTTCCGCCTGGGAAACTCCAGCAGCTGAAACGATGGCCAGTGCCGTCATTCCCGCTGTGGCTACAGCTTTTCTCACGATCATGGATGCCTCTTTCAGGAACGTCCCGATGAAGTTCTGGAAAACCGTGTTCTGGAAAATCGTGTTCTGGAGAACCGTGTTCTGGATCGGATTGCGCGCTGAGCCCTCCCCGCACGACCCTGAGCAGAGCCGGAAAACACGCTCAGAGTAACAGCGCAGTCACGACCGGAACGTTCAAAAAAGGAAACGCGTTACCGGTTCCATGTTACCGACGGGTAATGACCGGTGTTTCGTAATTCAGTCGAATGACAAGAGCCGCCGATCGATGGAACTCCGCCCGAAAGCCCCAACAAAACTGCAGCAATTGTTATTCGATTGCAACGCCTCGCATCGCCTCCGTGACAGCGGCAGCCCGGTGATGTTCCCGCAGGAGGCCCAGCGAGTCCACATTGCCGCACGCCGGAAAGTGAAGTTAGGACGACCTTGGGAGCGGGGTCACTTTTCGACCACCTAACGTGACTTTCAGTTACGTCCGGTCGGTGCTTCCTCTCACGCCGATTGGATACCCCGACGGTGCTGGTAGACCGTCGAAAAACTCTGGTTACCGGTCAGTAGGATGCTAGTGTTACTGACGGGTAACTTACGACGGGTTACGATCTTGAGCATTCCCGTGGTGGCCCCCGCGCCGCCCTGAAACGAAAGGCCGCGACATGAATGCCCTGACGATCACGTTGGGCACCATCGGCGTGCTGTTGAGCCTCGTGTGTTGGTTCGCCTTCATCGGTGGCGTGCTGAAGACGGTGAGCATCGTCCGCCTGGGCCAACCGGCACCCGACCGCTGGCGACCCTTCCTTCCCCGCTTCAAGCAGATGTGCGTCGAGTTCATCGCCCACACCCGCATGGCCAAGTTCCGCACGGTCGGCTGGGCCCACTGGCTGGTCATGGTCGGGTTCATGCTGGGCGCGGTCGTCTGGTTCGAGGCTTACGGCCAGACCTTCGACCCGGCTTTCCACTGGCCGCTCGTCGGTAACACCGCCGTCTACCACTTCATCGACGAGGTCCTGGGCCTCGGCACGGTCATCGGTATCACCACCCTGATCGTGATCCGGCAGCTCAACCACCCGCGCAGGCCGGAGCGGCTGTCCCGCTTCGCGGGCTCGAACTTCCGCGCGGCGTACTTCGTCGAGGCGGTCGTCCTCATCGAGGGTCTCGGCATGATCTTCGTCAAGGCCGGGAAGATCGCCACTTACGGGCATGCCAACGCGTGGACCGACTTCTTCACGATGAACCTGGCAAAACTGCTGCCCGCGAGCCCCAACCTGGTGGCGGTCTTCGCCTTCGTCAAGCTGATGTCGGGCATGATCTGGCTGTACATCGTCGGCCGCAACATCACCTGGGGTGTCGCCTGGCACCGGTTCGCGGCCTTCTTCAACATTTACTTCAAGCGTGAGGACGACGGCGGCGTCGCCCTCGGTGCGGCCAAGCCCATGATGTCCGGCGGCAAGCCGATCAACATGGAGGATGCCGATCCCGACAACGACACGTTCGGCGCCGGGAACATCGAGGACTTCTCGTGGAAGGGCTGGCTCGACTTCAGCACCTGCACCGAGTGCGGCCGCTGCCAGTCGCAGTGCCCCGCCTGGAACACCGGCAAGCCGCTGTCGCCGAAGCTCCTCATCACGTCGCTGCGCGACCACGGGTCGGCGAAGGCCCCGTACCTGCTGGCCGGTGGCCGCAAGGACATGGGCGGCGACGAGATCGGGCTGGTCGACGGCGACGGCGGCGTGGACGAGGCGAAGCTCTCCGCCATCCCGGAGAGTGCCCGCCGTGAGGCGGAGCGCAAGCTTGTCGGCGAGACCGTCGAGGGCGAGTTGGCGCCGGTCATCGACTCCGAGGTTTTGTGGTCGTGCACCAACTGCGGTGCGTGTGTCGAGCAGTGCCCGGTGGACATCGAGCACGTCGATCACATCATCGACATGCGCCGTTACCAGGTGCTGATCGAGTCGGAGTTCCCCTCCGAACTCGCCGGACTCTTCAAGAACCTCGAGAACAAGGGCAATCCCTGGGGGCAGAACGCCAAGGACCGTCTCAACTGGATCAGTGAGATGGACTTCGACATCCCGGTCTACGGCCAGGATGCGGACAGTTTCGAGGACTACGAGTACCTGTTCTGGGTCGGCTGCGCCGGCGCCTACGAGGACCGCGCGAAGAAGACCACGAAGGCCGTTGCCGAATTGCTTGCCACGGCGGGCGTCAAGTTCATGGTTCTCGGCGCCGAGGAAACCTGCACCGGCGACTCCGCCCGGCGTGCGGGCAATGAGTTCCTGTTCCAGCAGCTGGCCATGCAGAACATCGAAACGCTGAATTCGGTGTTCGACGGCGTCGAGCAGAACAAGCGCAAGATCGTCGTCACCTGCGCCCACTGCTTCAACGCCCTGGGCAACGAGTACCCACAGGTCGGCGGACAGTACGAGGTGGTTCACCACACTCAGCTGCTCAACCGCCTGGTCCGACAGAAGAAGCTGATCCCCGTCGCCTCGGTCGGCGAGGACGTCACCTACCACGACCCCTGCTTCCTCGGCCGTCACAACAAGGTGTACGACGCCCCGCGTGAACTCATGGAGGCGTCTGGCGCGAAGCTGAAGGAGATGCCGCGGCACGGCGAGCGTTCGATGTGCTGTGGTGCCGGTGGTGCCCGCATGTGGATGGAAGAGAACATCGGCAAGCGCATCAACGTCGACCGGGTGGACGAGGCGCTGAGCACCGCAACCACCAAGATCGCGACCGGCTGCCCGTTCTGCCGGGTCATGCTCAACGACGGTGTCACCGCGCGCCAGGAGTCCGGTCAGGGCGAAGGCGTCGAGGTCGTGGACGTCGCCCAGCTGATGTTGTCGTCCATCAAGCGTCTCGACGCGGACAAGCTGGCCGAGAACATCAAGGTGATCCCTCGTGAGAAGCCGGCCGAGCCGCAGAAGCCGGTGGAGCCGGTGAAGGACGAGGCGAAGGCCGAGGTCGTCGAGAAGGAGCGGGTCCAGGAGATCGAGGAGGCGGCCGACTCTCCGGCCGCCAAGCAGGCTCCCGCCGGTAAGGGCTTGGCGATGAAGGGCCTGGCCAAGGCGCCCGGCGCCGCAGCACCTGGTGCGAAGGCTCCCGGGGCGAAAGCTCCCGGCAAGGGGCTTGGCATGGCAGGCGGCGCCAAGGCGCCCGGCGCGAAGAAGACCGCAGCGCCGGCGGCCGAGAGCGCCGAGGCACCTGCCGCAGAGGCTCCGAAGCCCAAGGGCCTGGGACTTGCCGGCGGGGCCAAGGCTCCCGGTGGCAAGGGCCTGCAGATGAAGGGTGCTGGAAAGGCCCCCGGTGCCAAGGCCTCTGCTCCGGCTGCCGGCTCTTCGGCGTCGTCCGAAGCTTCCGCCGAGGCAGCCCCGACCTCCGAGGCACCTGCCGCGGCCGAGGCACCCCAGCCGAAGGGACTGGGACTCGCCTCCGGAGCCAAGGCACCGGGCGGCAAGGGTCTGCAGATGAAGGGCAAGGCGAAGGCGCCCGGCGCCAAGGCCGACGCCGCTCCGACGGCCGATTCTGCACCGGCACCGGCTGCCGAACCCGAGGCACCGTCGACCGCCGAGGCACCTGCCACGGCCGAGGCACCTGTCACCGAAGTGCCGAAGGCTCCCCCGGCTCCGAAGGCCGGCGGCCTCGGTTTCAAGGGCGGCGCCACGGCGCCGGGCGCCCGTCGGGCAGCGGCTCCCCAGGCCGCTGCTCCCCAGCAACCGGCAGGCGAGGCGGACACCGCCGCAGCGTCCGAGGCTGAAGCCGTGAAGACGACAGCGACGAAGGTCGATGCCGTCGATACAGCCCAGGATTCGGCGTCGAACGGTGACGGATCGAACGGCCAGACGCCGGCACCGCCGAAGGCGAAGCCGGGTGGGCTCGGCTTCAAGTCCGGAGCCAAGGCACCGGGTCGCAAGAGCTAGCTCCACTCAGCACGACAACCAGCGCCCCCACCGGAAACGGTGGGGGCGCTGGTTTCGCGGTGTGACCGCCTGATTCGCGTCAGCGACCGGGGGTAACCGACTCTCGTGTCCGCGAGGAAGGAGTCGACATGGCCACGTGTGAGACCTGCGGAAACGAGTACGACAAAACATTCACGGTGACCCGGGGCGATCGATCCGCCACCTTCGACAGCTTCGAGTGCGCGATCTCGGCGATGGCACCCGAATGCTCGCATTGCGGGTGCCGCATCATCGGTCACGGCGTCGAGGTAGAGGAAGTGATGTTCTGTTGCGCCCATTGCGCGGGCGCCGCAGGACACAGCGAGCCGGTCGATCGGGTCGCTCGATGACGACGGACGAAAGTCGAGACACCGATCGCACCCTTCGAAGTGCTGTCACATTCACGTTGTCGGTACTCGGTGCCGCTCTACTGACAATGGTGGTGGCACTCGTGTGGATGTCGACGCAAGCCGGGGGCTGCACGGACTCGATGATGGAGTGTGCCGGAGACGAAAAGTACCTTCTCGTCTTCGGCCCTCCTCTCGTGCTGCTGCTCGGCGGTGTCACGGCCTTCGTCCGCACCTATCAGGTGTGGCGTGCCGGGGGCAGATGGTTCGTCTGGCAGGGCGCCGGCTGGATGTTGTTCGTGCTCATGCTGATCTATGCCGCCGCGTCGTCGCGCGCCCTGCTCGACGTCTGACCGGTTGCAGTCTTACTGTTCTGCGTCCGGACGCCAGAGTTCGAGACGCGGAATGTCGGGCGGTTCGAATCCGAGCACCTGACCGTAGAACGAGAGCTCTGCGTTGCGCGAACTGATCAAGGTGGCGAGTCTCCGGAACCCGTGCGACTCGCCCTCGTACGCGAGGTAGGCGTGGGGTATGCCCTTGGCGACGAGCGCATCCCGGAATCGCTCCGCCTGCGATGGCGGGACGATCGGGTCGTCGAGTCCCTGGAGCAGCAGGACCGGGCAGTTCAGTCCGTCGACGTTGTTCAGGGGAGCACGCTCGGCGTAGAGGTCGGCCGATTCGGGGAGCGGTCCGATCAACCCGTCGATGTACCGGGACTCGAAGTCGTGTGTCTCCTTGACGAAACCGTCGAGCTCGGCCACACCGTAATAGGATGCGCCGCAGGCGAACACGTCGGAGGTGGTCAGCGCCGCCAGCACGGTCCAGCCGCCGGCGGAACCACCCTCGATGGCGAGCCTGCGCGGATCCGCCAGTCCGGCGTCGGCCAGACCGGTCACCGCCGTGACCACGTCGTCGACGTCGACCACACCCCACTGGCCTCGGAGCCGGTTCCGGTACTCACGCCCGTATCCGGTAGACCCGCCGTAGTTCACATCGACGACGCCGATTCCGCGGCTGGTGAAGAACGCGAACACCGGATTGAGGGTCGGTGTCACGCGGGAGGTGGGCCCGCCGTGTACGAACGCCACGTACGGCGGCAGCTCGCCGTCCATGCCGCTGTACAGCGGGTGACGTGGCGGGTAGGCGATCACGTGCACCTCCCTCTCGGGACCCTGGAAGGTCAGCTGCTGCGCCTCGGGGAGGTACGCGGCCTCGGGGAGCTCGGTGACGGACAGGCGGACGGTGCGGAGTGCCCCGGTGTCGAGGTCGAGCTCGCGTAGGCCCGACGGAGCTTTCGCGCCCCCCGTGAGCAGCAATAGGCGATTTCCCTTGCGGTCGGACAAGCCGACCGTGGTGAGACCCTCGAGGGGGATGTCCGTCAGGGAGCCCGTGTCGGGATCGAGCACCGCCAGGGTGTCGGTCCCGAAGGTACGGACGGTGAGCAGAGTGCCGTCTTCATGTCGGGTGTGCCAGCGCGCGCCCAGCATCCACAGCGGACCACCGAAATCTGCGTTCATCGGGCACAGCGCCACGGGGTCCGCACCGTCGGCGCCGAGGCGGTACATGTTCCACCAACCACTGCGGTCGCTCACCACGTGGAGCTCGTCCACTCCCACCCATTCGGGCTGCAGCACCGATTCCTCGGGTCCGCCGAGAAGTGTCCTCACCTCGCCGACCACGCGGCCACCCGCAAGGTCCGCAACCCTGAGCTCGGTACCGTCCCAGGGCATCTGAGGGTGGTTCCACGCGATCCACGCGAGGTGGCGTCGGTCGGGAGACAGTCGCGGATACGCGAGGAAGTCGGACCCGGCCACGACCGACCGAACACGGTCGGGGTCGTCCGCGCCCGACCCGTCCAGAGGAACGACGCAGATGTCGCGGGTGACGCCGCCCTCGGTGTCGTGCATTTCCCGCACCGCCCACACCGCTCCGTCGACGACCGACAGGTCGCCGTAACGCAAGGAGCACGGGTGCGGCGGAACAGGGGTCAGGGGTACGGGCGTCGCACCTTCGAGGAGGTAGAGCCGTTGATCACCGAACTCGGCGAACACGAGATGGCCGGAGTCGGTCACCGTCCAGGCGCCACCGCCGTATTCGTGTACCCGTGTCCGCGCGTTCCACGGGGCAGGCAGCACGTCCTCCGGCTCGTCGTCCAGGCCGAGACGGCGCACGGCCACACGCCCACCTTCGCTGGGGCGCAGCTCCGACCACCACACGTCGTCACCGACGTACCGGCCGCCCTCCACGGGGTGGCCGCTGGACGCGAGGTCCGCCGCCGCGATCGGAGAGGGCCAGGATCCGTAGGGCGCAGAAGTCATTGGCCGAGGATATTCCGCCTCACCTCACTGTGCCGGCAGCCACGCCCCGTGAAGTCCTGCAGGCACCCGGATAGGCAACCGCACCTTGGCCATCGGCCCGGATCCGGGGTCTTCGGCGGGAAGCACGAAGAACCACGACGACATGTCGTTCCGGTCGGTGCCGATCATTCCCCAGTATTCGTGCTCGGCGCCCGGCATGAAGATCGGTTCGCCCACCGACACACTGCCCGGGTCCCAGTGACACTGCGTGCCGCGGACGGTGTCGAAGAACCACAACGAATCCTGCCTGCCCCGGCTGACGTCGAGCTTGCCGACGGTGGCGATCGCGCGATGCGGTGCGGCGAGTTCGCGGTCGTCGACTCGGGGGAACTCGACGTCGCGGTCGGACATGACGTCCTTCGTCAGGTGTCCGGTCTCGGGATCGATGACGACGCGGACCAGTGACCCGGTCGACGGCGCCGGCGCCTTGGCGAACCCACCGGGGTACGTCCACTCCACGTAGTCGACGGACACCTTTCCGTCGGGCAGATCGAAGGCATTGGCGAAGTGCCACACCCAGTACGCGTCACACGTCAGCCAGCGCACGCGGCCGCCGTCGCGCGGAATCAGCGCGATACGCGTTCCCTCCTCGGGCCGCCAGTCGAGCACCGAACCACCGGTCAGCACCGCGGCCATGTCGAAGACGAGGGGGCACAGCATCAACACGATGTACCGCCGCGTCAGGGCCATGTCGTGGATCATCAACGGCGTGTCCACGCCGTCGACCGCCGTCGGCGGGCGGGCCGCCGACCCGTCCGCGGCCACCACCGACCAGGTGAGATACGGGGATTCGAGCATGTAGTTGAACAGCACCATCTCGCCGGTCACCGGGTCGATCTTGGGGTGGGCGGTGCTCCCCACGGACATCGCGCCGTCGCAGTTGTCCGGTCCGAGCGTGCTCAGGTCCTCGGGATTCAACCGGTACGGCAGACTGGTCTCGGCCATTGCCAGCAGTCGCCCGCCGTGCCGCACCACGTTGATGTCCGGTAGTTCGCGCGGTCTGCCGGCGAGTTCGGGCCCTACCTCCTCCACGCCGGGCGTGTACAGGTCGGTGACGCCCGGCCAGATGACGTGCCCCGCCTTCTCCTCCGCCTCCACCATCGGCGTGCGGACGAATCGGTTGGTGTAGCGCGCAGTGCCGTCGGTCACTTCGACGCGATGCACCATGCCGTCGCCGTCGAGGGGATAGATGTAGCTGCCGATCGGGTCGAAGCGCGGATTCGGTCCGTTGCGGAGGTAGGCACCCTGAAGATCGCCGGGCAGTTCGCCGATCACGTCGAGGCCACCCACGTCCACCTCCTCGCGTTGGGGCTCGAATACGCCCGTGAGGTGGGTGTGGTGCACGACGTCGACGGGTGCGGGACGGGTGAATTCCGGTGCGGACATCTTTCTCGTGCCTCCGGGTGACTGTGGGCGTCGGCCGAATCGGACCTCTTGTCGAGGGTACGGTGACCTTCCTCACATGTGCCTGCTTTTTCGCGGGTCGACCACCTCCGACCAGGGCGCTCGTACCGACCAGTAGAAATCGAGTTGCCCAGGGGTGGGAGAATGGCGGTCGTGAGCAACCCAGACCACGGCCATCACCGCACACCGCCACGCACGCTGGAGCAGTCGACCAAGCTCCAGAACGTGCTGTACGAGATTCGTGGACCGGTACACGCCCACGCCGCCCGGCTCGAGGCGGAGGGACACCGGATCCTCAAGCTCAACATCGGCAACCCCGCGCCGTTCGGTTTCGACGCGCCCGACGTGATCATGCGCGACATGATCGCGGCGCTCCCCTATGCGCAGGGTTACTCCGAGTCGAAGGGCATCCTGTCGGCCCGTCGGGCGATCGTCACCCGCTACGAACTGGTCCCCGGCTTTCCCGAGCTCGATGTCGACGACATCTACCTGGGTAACGGTGTCTCCGAGCTCATCACCATGACGATGCAGGCCCTGCTCGACAACGGTGACGAGGTGCTGATTCCCGCACCGGACTACCCGCTGTGGACGGCCATGACCAGCCTCGCCGGTGGCACTCCCGTCCACTACCTCTGCGACGAGGGCAACGACTGGAATCCCGACATCGCGGACATCGAGTCGAAGATCACCGAGAAGACCAAGGCGCTGCTGGTCATCAACCCGAACAACCCCACGGGTGCGGTGTACTCGATGGAGGTGCTGCAACAACTGGTCGATCTGGCACGCAAGCATCACCTGCTGCTGCTCGCGGACGAGATCTACGACAAGATCCTCTACGACGACGCCAAGCACATCTCGCTGGCCACGCTCGCGCCCGACCTGCTGTGCCTGACCTTCAACGGCCTCTCGAAGGCGTACCGGGTGGCGGGTTACCGCTCCGGTTGGGTCGCCGTCACCGGTCCCAAGGCGCATGCTGCGGGCTTCCTCGAGGGGCTGGACCTGCTGGCGTCCACCCGACTGTGCCCCAATGTTCCGGGTCAGCACGCCATCCAGGTGGCGCTCGGCGGTCACCAGAGCATCGAAGATCTGATTCTGCCCGGCGGGCGACTGCTCGAGCAGCGGGACGTGGCGTGGGAGCGGCTCAACATGATCCCCGGGGTCTCCTGCGTCAAGCCTCGAGGCGCGCTGTACGCGTTCCCCCGTCTGGACCCCAACGTGTACGAAATCTACGACGACGAGAAGCTGGTCCAGGACCTACTCCTGCAGGAGAAGATCCTGATGGTGCAGGGCACGGGGTTCAACTGGCCGGACCACGACCATCTGCGGATCGTGACACTGCCGTGGGCTCGCGATCTCGCTGTGGCCATCGAGCGGTTCGGTAATTTCCTCACCAGCTACAAGCAGTAGGATCGAGGCACAGCAAGCGACACGCGCGTCGCTTGCGTGTCTTCCGGGGGAACACATGGTCACCAGCACCCGCGCGCGTTTCGGACAGTTCGTCTACAAGCGACGGCGTTTGCTGAACCTCACGCAGGACCAGGTCACGGCTGCCGGTGGCCCGTCCGACGCGGCGCAGACCCGCGCCGAGAACGGGACCGGGCCGGACCCGAGCATCGAGACTCTCCGCAAACTGGATGTCGCGCTGCGCTGGGCCCCCGGGAGCGCGGCCCGGACGCTCGAGGGCGGCAGTCCCACTCCCCTCGAGGCCCTGGACGCTGATGAGCGGTCGGCGCCGTCCCGCCCGCTGACGCTGGGGCCGTCCGAGATACCGCTGAGCCTGGACACGATCATCGAGATCCTCGGCCCACACACCCGGATCACCAAGCTGAGTGCGGCTCATCCGGAGGTGCCGGGATTGGCCGACGCGGCGGCCGACCTCAGCCGGGTGGTGTCGAAAATCACCGGCGCTTACGTCACCCGTTTGCTCGAGGTCAACGGAGGTCCGGCCGGCCCCCGACAGCCACTGATCGAGTTCGCCTTCGGCCATCTGCTCGAGGAACCCTCCACCGCGGACGACCCGCACGAGCGGGAGGAAGCCCTCTACCGCCGCTTCCTCTACGGGCGGGAAGAGGGCCTGGATGCCGCCATGCGCGAGCGCTTCTGGCGCCGATGGGAAGACGCGGTGAGACTGAAAGACACCGACCACCCGGAACGTAGCGGCGACACGGAGGTGACAGCATGAACGGCGTGCCACTGTCGGTGCGGGTCAACCGCCTCTTCGCGCTGGCCCACGAACTCGACGACCCGGAGCCCGGGACAGAGGTCGTCGCCGCGAGCGTTTCCCGCATACTCGGGAGAATCGTGGAGCCCTCGGTCATCGATTCGTTGCGGCGCGGCGAGGAGCACGCGGCCCAGGCAGAGGTGCTCCGGGCGGTCGCCCAGCACTTCTCGGCACCAGAGCAGTACCTTGCCGCCGACGGGTACGGCGATTACGACACCCTCGTGCGCTTCAAGATCGCCGTCCGGGACGCCGGCGTGCAGCATCTGTCGATGCGCTCGCTCGATGCCGCCGCGCTCCCGACTGCAGACGAGATGGAATCCTTGATCCCGGTTCTGGAGAACTTGCGGCGAACCCCCGGCCGCCCGGCGTAGCCCTGTCCGGCGGTCGTCACACGGTCATCCGGGACGGGAGCTGCTTGCGCCCACCGAACTGCGGTAGCCGCCGCTCCCACAGTGTTGCGGCCACCTGTTCGGCGTCGTGCCAGTGATCGGCCAGCTTCGCCAGCTCCCATGGTTCGCCGCCGATGTCGGACGACCACGAGTGTGCGAGCACGCCGGTGCCGTGCGCCGAGTGGCCGGCGATGCGGGCTCTGCACGCCAGGTGCAATCGGGTGGCCACGACCACGGGCGCTGCACTGCCCGCCTGGTGGCCCAGTTCGAACACCACATGCCGGTCCAGGATGAGGATTGCGTCTCGGATCTCGACGCCCATTCGGTCCAGACGATCGTCGGCCGACAAGGTGCGGCGGTCTTTGCGGCGTAGCTCGAGCACCACTTCCGGGACGGCTTCCGTCAACGTTCGCCACATCGGCAGTAGCCGCCTGGAAACTCGCCACGAACGGTAACGGCGACCGGCCGCCCGCAGCGCGGGTCCCAACGCGATCAGGGCTCCGGCCGACACCGCGAACAGCCGGATGAAGGCTCCCGAGTCGTAGTATGTTTCGGTGAATGTGGTGCCGTCGCTGACGGCCTTGCTCACGCCCGTCACCATGACGGTTGCCATGTCGGCCATCTCGAACAGGGACAATCCGATGACGGCCAGGAATATGCGGCGCTCGCGCCCGGCCACCGCGCTGCGCACCGCTTTCAGCGAGATCCACAGATTGAGGCTTGCGGCCCCGAAGATCGGCGACGCATAGGTGAGGCAATATGCCGCAAAACGCCAGCCGCCTTCGTCCGCGAGGGAAACTCCTCGCGAACGCGCAGGCGCGCTCAGAACGACCATGACGGCCCCCGCGACGAGCGCCGCCGACAACGCGAACACGTGAATTCGGGGAAGTCTCTCGGAACCCAGCGCCCACACGGAGAACAGGCTGATCAACGATGCCGCGGTCAGCATGATGCAGACACTGCCGAGGACTCGCGTGAGTTCGTGACCGAATTGGCCGTCGACGAGGTCGCGGATCGCCGGACGCCCGAGGACGAGCGACAGCGACGCGAAGACGAGCGCCGCATTCAACCTGCGCTCGGCGACCGTCGACCGGACGAGGATCAGCCGGAGAAGGGTTGTCGCCCAGGCAATCGACAACAGAGGCAACGTCACGTAGGCGGGAGGCGCGTACACGAGGTCAGAACGTTCCGAGTATCCGCGAGGCCCGCGGGTCACCGCCGGTGTCGCACATCGTCGATCGCCGGCCGCTCATGATCAGCGTGGCGAGAAGTTCTGCGTCGTACTCCTGGTCGTTCGAATAGTTGGAGCGACCGAACACTTTGACCACGTCCGTCGTGTCCACGGACGGCGCCGCCTCGGCGAGGACTCTCGAGTCGACGGAGGTATCACCGATCGCAGTGCGATCGTGGCCGAGTTCCATGTGCGCCAGCTCGTGGCAGATGATGTGCGTGGCATGTACGTCCGACGTCCCGGCAGCGTAGAGGATGACGTCGTCGGTGGCCCGTGCCAGCCAGAGGCCGAAATGACCGCCGCGGACGAGCGCGTGCGCAACCGGAACGACGAGGATGGGGCGTCCGCGGCGCCGCGCGACGTTGTTCACCAGTTCGTCCCTGTTCCAGGGCACGGGAAGGTCCATCTGCGCCACGATCCGGCGAAGATGGTTCCTGGACCGCGGCAGCCGCGAAATACGCATGGGGACACCTCCGAACGGCTGTAATCCTAGGCCGTCGGGTCGACAGGTCACGACACGGTGCGCTAATTGACCGACCCGGTTGACGAATACCCCCACCGTGTCGGTAGATTGGCAGACGGCACCTCGAGTGCCGCGAGCACCTGTCGCCCCTCCCCCCCCCCCCTGTGGGCGTCAGGTCGGTGGCGGGGTCAACCCCCCCTGTACCCCGCCACCCAGCTCGGCACTTCTCCCGGCAGAACACGAGGCTCTCGTCAGGGCCGGCCGGAACCCACCCCTCGTTTCGGGATTCCAACCCTTCCTTCGCAGATCTCAGCGTTCGCTGCGTAATAACTGCAGCGCCCCACGCATCGATATCTAACCACACTGGCGACATCTAGGCGACACGAGAGCAATACCAACCAGATATCGTGGCAACAGATCATCTCTGGTCACTCCAGTCACAAAAGAGAGCGATTGATCTCCGGCTACCCTGTGTGCGTGCGGAGACTATCCAGCCGGCAGCCGACGCGGTACCGCCGATGAACGACTTTCACGGCCACGGCCACGGCCACAGCGGCGGCCCGGTGCCGGTGGGGCCCATCGCCGCGAAGGTGGTGATCGGGCTCCTGGTCGTCATCGGCATCGCCGTGCTGATCGGTGCGATCGCGCTGTGGCCGAGCAAGCAGGACGTCGCCGTGGACCTCCCTTTCCAGAGCGCACAGGGCGGCGTGGCAGTCACCGAGGCGGGCACGGTGACCATGCAGAACATCGGCCCCTGCGGCAGTTCCTCCGCGGGGCGCGCGTTCACCGGTTCTCCCGTGCCCCCGCCGACGGACGCGTACGAGTGCCAGCGAAGCATCGTCGACATCGAGTCCGGTCCCAACGCCGGCACCCAGACGTTGCTCGAAATCATCCCCGGCCCCGGACAACCCGACCTCAGGGTCGGGGAAAGTATTCGCCTCTCCCGGCAGACCGACGTGAACGGGACGACGGAATATTCGTTCGAGGATTACGCCCGCGGCTGGCCCGTCACACTCATCGCGCTGGCCTTCGCCGTCGTCGTCATCGTCGTGGCTCGGTGGCGGGGACTCCGGGCGCTGGTCGGCATCGTGGTGTCGTTCGGGGTGCTCGTCCTCTTCATGCTTCCCGCCCTGCTGGACGGCAAGCCGGCGATACCGGTGGCTCTCGTGTCCGGAGCGATCATCCTGTACGCCGTGTTGTATCTGGCGCACGGCGTATCGCTACGGACCAGCTCCGCGCTGCTGGGCACACTCGCATCGATGCTCCTCGCCGCGGTCCTCTCCTACCTCACGATCGTGATGACACAGCTGACAGGACTTTCCGAAGAGCAGAACACCAACGTCCA
This sequence comes from Rhodococcus sp. IEGM 27, assembly GCF_033142305.1. Classification (NCBI taxonomy): domain Bacteria; kingdom Bacillati; phylum Actinomycetota; class Actinomycetes; order Mycobacteriales; family Nocardiaceae; genus Rhodococcus; species Rhodococcus sp. IEGM 27. Next base: position 303,794 of record NZ_JAWLSG010000004.1, read on the forward strand.
GGCCTATATCCAGCACGTCAGCATCACGGGTCTTCTTCTGGCGGGCTTCATCATCGGCTCGCTCGGTGTGCTCAACGACGTCACGATCACCCAAGCCGCGTCGGCGTTCGAACTCGCCTCGCTCGACCCCGACGCATCACGACGCCAGATCTTCGGTTCGGCGATGCGCGTGGGCCGCGACCACATTGCCAGCACGGTGTACACGCTGGTACTCGCCTACGCCGGTGGTGCTCTTCCACTGCTACTGGTGTTCAGTGTCGCGGGGCGGTCGATCCAGGACGTGTTGCTCAGCGACGCGGTGTCCATCGAGATCGTGCGCTCGGCGGTCGGCGGTATCGCGCTCGCACTGTCCGTGCCGTTGACGACCGCCATCGCGGTGGTACTGGCACGCCCGCTCGGATCTCGGAGCGGCGGAAACAGGAACAGCGGCAGGGGCAGGGGCAACCCGCAGTTCCGCACCGCCGCACCTTCGCGAGGCGGCCGCCACTCGAAGTGAGGCCGGCTTCAGTTGAGGATGCCGGCCACCTGCAGCGCGATGATCAGGAGGGCCGCGGCCATCAGCCCGTAGACGGTGAGCATCGCCACCTTTTCCACGGTCTCGCTGGTGGGCGGAAACATCCTGAGGATCGGCTTGTAGTACGCGACGGGAAGACTGCCGTCGCGCGTGCTACCGGACGAGAAGTTTCGTGTATTCGGGGTGTGGTACGACCCCGCGGGGGTGACAGTCACTGCACACTTCCTTCCTGCGCGACCTGGGTTCGACGCCGCCCGGACTCGGACAGTGCGAGAACCACATTCCATGGTAGGCGCGCAGAGTGCCTCGCCACCACGGGAAAAGTCGCGGAGTGCGGAGGTTACGTGCCGGGGATCCTCGGCAGCGGGGGAAGCTGCAGGGGTGGCAACTGGAACTGCGGAAGCCCCGGGAACACCGGCGCGGGCGGTGGCGGCGGGGGTTCGGGCTCCGGCTCCGGGATCTGGATCCGGGACGCGGTTGCCGCGGGCTCCTCGACGGCTTCGGTCGGAGTCGGCGGCGGCGCTGTCGGTGACGGAGTCGCCATCTCGGTTACCGCGGGGGGCTTCGCTTTCGGCTGAGTGGTGACGGGCTGGGACGTGCCCTCCGTGCTGTTGAGCAGGGTGCTGCCGTAACCGAGTCCGAGGCCGACCAGTGCGATGACGGCCAATGCCCCACCGGCCAGTGCTGCGCCCCGGATCTGGACCTTCGCTACACGCTGACTCGGTGGTGGTGCCGCCGCACTCAACCACGACGGCGTACTCGAGACCCCGCTGCTGCGTCCGCCCGACGGACCCGGCGCTTGGCGCGCGAAGGAGGCGTCGTCGTACTCGAGGGGCGGCACGGCAGGGCCGGCGGGAACAGCAGCATAGGGACTCATCGTGGAGCCGACGAAGGGACCGAACGTCTCCGCCGGCGGCGGGAGGACAGTGACGCCACCGGGCGCCTGCTGTTGCTGCGCCTGTTGCGCCAGGAGCGCTGCGCCCTGTGCTGCGACGAGTTCGGGGTGGTCCGGCACGATGACGGGCAATGCCAGCCAGGATTCGAGGACGGACCGCACCAGCGGGATCCGCGCCCCACCGCCGGTGAGAACCACGGCGTCGGGGATCCGCCCCGACCGGGCGATCACATCCCGAGCCAGGCGGGCAGAGGACTCGACGGTGACGCCGATGAGAGAGTCGAACACATCGCGCGACAGCAGCAGCAAGCCGCCGTCCCCGGGCACCGCGACAGCGCCGCCGACGGACAGCCGTTCCTTGGCCTCCCGGCAACGGAGGTCCAGTGCGTGACTCGCGGCCGCGTCGTGCGGCGTGGAGATGCGCTTGTTCACCAACTGGTTGTCGCGGATCAGCCGGTCGAAGAGGTCACCGCTCACAGTGTCGGTGCGGGTGCTTTCCACCACGGCGCCGGTTTCCCGGTCGACGACGCTGACGGTGAGTCCGGAACTGCCGAGGTCGTAGAACACCAGCGTCGCGTGGTCACCCAACGCGCCCGCAGCGTCGAGCACTGTCAGCGCCGCGGAAGCCTCGGGAACGAGCTGGTAGTTCCCGAGCTGTTGGCGTGCCATCGCCGCCTGCACGGCTCCTGCCTGCGCCTCGTCGCGATACGCAACCCCGGTGGCATGCACTTCGCGGTTATCGAATCCCCCGGCCAGTACGACGCCGATCGATTCGGCGGCGAGGTCCTCGGGCAGTTCCCGCCCCGCGGCGACCACCTGGGAACGGAAGTCGGGCAACACGTGGTGTCCCGAGTCCTCGCGGGTCACGGAGTCGGGTCGTGCCAACCGCACAGCGCTTGCACCAACCGAAACTCCGAGAACCGAACTCATGGGCCGCCTTACTCGACTGTGCACGGGTCCGTGTGATGGAATCCCCCACTCCATTGCCCCGCAGTCTAGCGAAAGGCATCGCCGGGGCAACCGAGCAGCTGGAGAGGGGGCGGGGAGCCGGCTGCTCAGGAGTTGCTCGCGATGATCACCCCGGCGATACCCGTGCCGAGGGGAACAACCGTGCACGGGGGCACGGCCGCGTGAGCCGGATCGAGACTGTTGAGGACGAGCTGCTGTGTGAAGGAGTCGTACGGCAGGTTGAAGTGCCCGGTCTGGTCGAGCGGGCACAGGTCCTGGACGAGGATGTTTTTCGCGCCGGGGTCGCGCAACGCCACATTGGTGTACGGCTGGATCACCTCGTCGTACCGCGTCCCGATGGTCGTGTACTCGACGCCGGGCACGGTGTCACCGCCACTGTTGAGCCGGGTGAGGAATTCCGAGCCCTGCACCTGTTCGGCCAGCGCTTCGGAGCCGAACCCTTCGATCAATTGGGTGCCGCCCGGCAGTGACACCACAGCGGTTGCGATACCGAAGAAGGTTCCTCCGTAGGAGGGCGAGGCCAGACCGATCCACCGATCCACGTCTGCCGCTCCGCCGAGCTCTTTGATGTAGTACCTCGCCACGGTCGCGCCCTGGGAGTGTCCGACGATGTCGACCTCGTCGGCGCCGGTCGTGGACAGCACGTCGTCGACGAACTCCGCGAGCTCGTGTGCGCCGACCGTCATGGGCTGCATCCCGAAGTGGTCGGTTCCGGCCTTGCGGCCATAGTTCAGCGCGAAGAGGCAGAACCCGGCGGCCTTCAATTTCGGGCTCAGGCCCGCCCAGTTGGAATATGCGCTGCCATCGCTCCCGTGCACGAGGACCACCGGGGCGGGATGTTCGGGACCGGGACGGCAAGAGAAGTCGTTGACACCGGGCGGCGTGGAACCGGGGTTGTCCTTCGAGTACCGGATGGCCGCGCCGGCGTCGGACTGTGCCGGACCCGGCCGAGTCGGGATTTCGGCCGCGTGGACGGGGACCGCACCGAGCAGGCAGACGAGGGCACCGAGCAGTGCTGTTGCGAATCCGACCCGGAACTTCGCCATCGCCTCGCCCTCCGTAGCGGCGAGATCAACGTTATCCCCTGCCCAGCCCCCGGTACACCCATCCCGCGTTCCGCCACTGCTGGGCGTCGAGGCAGTTGCGGCCGTCCACCATCACGCGGGCTCGGACTACTCCGGCGAGATCGTCCGGCTTCAAAGCCGCGAATTCGGCCCATTCCGTGAGAACCAGTACCGCATCGGCGTTTTCGCAGGCTTCGGCCACCGAGGTGGCGTAGTTGAGAGTCGGGAAGAGGCGCCTCGAGTTGTCGAGCGCCTTGGGGTCGTAGACGCTGACGACTGCGCCGTGTAGCTGCATCATCCCCGCGACATTGAGGGCGGGAGAATCACGGACGTCGTCGGACTCGGGTTTGAATGCAGCGCCCAGCACCGCGACGTTGGCGCCCAGCAACGAGCCGCCACACACCTGCGCTGCCAGTTCCACCATCCGCGTACGTCTGCGCATGTTGATGCTGTCGACCTCGCGAAGAAAATGCAGTGCCTGGTTGGCGCCGAGTTCACCGGCTCTGGCCATGAAGGCGCGAATGTCCTTGGGCAGGCAACCGCCGCCGAATCCCAGTCCGGCGTTGAGGAAGCGCCGGCCGATGCGCGCGTCGTAGCCGAGCGCATCGGCGAGCTGCGTGACGTCGGCGCCGGTGGCCTCGCACACTTCCGAGATGGCGTTGATGAAGGAGATCTTGGTGGCCAGGAACGCGTTCGCCGAGACCTTGACCAGCTCGGCGGTTGCCAGGTCGGTGACCAGAAAGGGAATGTCCTCGGCGAGCAGTGGGGCGTACAGCTGACGCAACTGCGACTCCACACTGCCGGGTCGGTCCCGGTCGACTCCCAGCACCATTCGGTCGGGGTGCAGGGTGTCTTGGACGGCGAACCCTTCCCGCAGGAACTCGGGGTTCCACGCCACCTCGACGGTGTCCCCTGCAAGTGCCAGCGCCCGCGCCCTCGCGCCCAGTTCTGCCGCGGTTCCGACGGGCACCGTCGACTTGCCGACGATCACCGCAGGTCGGTCGAGGAGGGGCGCCAAGGTGTCGATCACCGAGTGCACGTGCCGCAGATCGGCGGCGTACTCCCCCTTCTTCTGCGGGGTGCCGACTCCCAGGAAGTGGAGGTCGGCGAACGCGGCGGCCTCGGTGTAGGAGGTGGTGAACTGCAGCCGCCCCGCCTCGATGTTGCGGCGGAGAACCTCGGCCAGGCCCGGCTCGTAGAACGGCACCTCACCGGCGGAGAGTTTCGCCACTTTTCCGGGATCGATGTCGACTCCCAGCACGTCGTGCCCCAGTTCCGCCATGCAGGCGGCATGGGTCGCTCCCAGGTATCCGGTTCCAAAGACGGTGCAGCGCATGCACCGTTGATATCCGGCGCGGGTGAGCAGGGCATTTACCCGACTGATGTTCCAAGCCAACAGTGCGTGTACGCGCGGTGCGGAGCGAGACCCTATGCTTCGCCCATGCATGTTCTCTTCGTCTGCACCGGAAACGTCTGTCGTTCTCCTACGGCCGAGCGCCTCACCCTGGCATTCGCCGAGGAGCTCGGACTGACCGATCTCACCGCCGAAAGTGCAGGTACCCGCGCCATGGTGGGTCATCCGATGGAGCCGACCGCGGCCCAGGTTCTCGAAGGCCTCGGAGGCGATCCCAGCGGCTTCACGGCTCGGCGACTCACCGAGGATCTGGCGGTCGACGCCGACCTGGTACTCACCATGACCGAACGTCAGCGTGAGAAGGTGCTGGCGATGGCTCCTGAGCAGTTGAAGAAGACCTTCACGTTGAGGGAGGCCGCACGACTTGCCGTGGCCGCAGATGCAAAGACCGTTGCCGATCTGGCCGCAGCGCGGCCGAAGCACAGATCCGCAGACGGACCTGAAGACATCTCGGACCCGATCGGTCAGGACGAGGAAACGTTCCTGGCCGTCGGGTCCGAGATAGCCGACCTACTGGGTGTCTTGACGCGCAGCGTCCGGAACTACTGACGCGGAGCGTCCGGCCCGGACGCATCCTCCCCGTCTTCGCGGTATCGCCGAGCGCGCCGCGGAGCGGGGGGCTGCGCGGTGTAGGCGTGCGAATTCACTCGCTCCGCCCAATCGGTGTCGTGTTCTTGTTCGAGCACCTGGTGGGCCTGCGTTTCCACATATTCGGAGCCCGAGTGGTGTCCGTTTCCGGCCGGCGCGGAGTTGCGGGCCGGCGGCGCCGCCGGAGCCGGGGCGGCGTGGACCGGCTGCGATGGAGTCTGCACCGCGGCCTCGGCCCGCTGCATCTGCGGCAGCGACTTGTCCGTCTCGTAGTAGTACTTGTATTCGTAGACTCCCTTGCCCCGGCTCGGCGTCATCGTGATGATCGTGCCCAGGATGGTGGCGCCCACGCTGTGCAGGTTTCCGACGGCGCGGGTCAACTGCTCGCGCTTGGTTTCGCCGTGCCGGGCGATTACGAGCGCGCCGTCCGACATGGCGGTGAGAACGGTGGCGTCGGTCACCGGGAGGAGCGGTGACGCGTCGACGATGACGTAGTCGAAACGTTCGCGTAGGTCGGCGAGAACCTGTCGCGCCGTGGCCGTTCCGAGCAACTCGCTCGGGTTCGGGGGAATCGGCCCGGACGCGAGGACGGTCAATCCCTGGTACGAAGTGGGCTGGAGCACCCCGTCCAGAGTGGCCTGCCCCGCCAGCACACTACTGAGACCGACGGAACCGACAACGCCCATATACTTGGACACGCGGGGCTTTCGGAGATCGCCTTCGACGAGGCATACAGACTTGCCGCCCTCGGCGAGGACCAACGCAATGTTGATGGCTGTGGTCGTCTTGCCCTCTGTGGGAAGCGAACTGGTGACCACGATGACCCGGGGCGGGTTGTCGACCTCGAGGAACTGCAGGTTGGTACGAAGTTCTCGGTATGCCTCCGCGCTCGACGAGTGGCCCTCCGCGAAATTGATGGCCTGCTGAGTCTGCCGATCCTTGTCGAACGGGATGGTGCCGATCATCGCGGAGCCGGCCAGCTCTTCCACCGTACGACGGTCTTTCACTGTGTTGTCGAGGCGATCACGCAGCACGGCGAGGGCAATACCCAGCAGGAGTCCGACTGCGGCACCGAGCGCGAGATTACGCAGTGTCTTCGGGGAGACGGGCGTCGACGGCGTCTGCGCCTGCTGTTCGACGACAACGCGCGCGGCCGGTGCGCCGCCCCGTTCGGGTGTTTCGAGTTCACGGACCATGACCACGAATTCGTCGGACATCGCGTTGGCGATGTCGCGGGCACGCTCGGGTGAGGGGTCCTGCACCTTCAGGTCGACGAGGACGGTGTCGGGTGCGGAGGTGGCCTTGACCTGATTGGCAAGCTCGGCCGGTGTCTCGGTGAGACCCAGCTTGTCGATGGTGCGCTGCGCGAGAGTCTGACCGGTCAGCAATTTGGTGTAGGACGCCACGCGTTGCTGCGAGTACAGGTTTCCCTGGTAGAGCTCATTGACCGACGAGCCCGCCGAGGTGGAGACGAACAACCGGGTGGAGGCTTCATACAGGGGCGTGGTGAGCAGTGAGGCACCGAGCGCCCCGAGGATCGCCACCACCGTGGTGATGGCGATAATTTTCCATCGTGCCTGCAGAATGCGCAGGTAGTCCTGGATTTCCATGTTCGAGTCTCCCATCGAGTTCACGCGCCGAGCGCCGTGATCGCGTTGTCATTCGTATGTCCTGACCCGATCGACCTCCTCGTCTCGAAGGATGCGGGCCTCGGCTTGCTCAGGTTCCAGGGGCCACTGTGTTCCCCCGATCCCGTAACACTCGGCCGATCTCGGCGAGCGGTTCCTTGTCCGCCAGGGCGGCGTGGGTGGCGTCGACGTCGAACTCGATGACGTTCTCGCCGAGCCGGCCCCGCCACATCTGTGGAGGACGCGCATGAAGTTCGAGGTCTGCTGCCGCGGTGAAGAACTGGATCTCTCCGTCGTAGCGGCGCGGTTGGTGCCGGGCATCGAGGAGGCCGAGTCGGTCGATCACGTTCCCGAGTCGGCGGAGGGCGTCGGCGGTGAGGAAGCTCAGACCCGGATGCTCGTCGCCCAGTACCCGCGCCGCTTCCTCGTAGTCGATCCCGCCGTCCGTCAACCGGTCTGCCGGGACACCGAGTTCGACCAGCGCGTCACGGATCGACGGCTGCTCGCCGCGGATGTCGTCCCGTTCGTGGAATTCCGGCGGCAGGGTGTCGAGCATCGCGAGTGTCGCGACACTCTCGTTGTTTTCACTCAACTGGACGGCCATCTCGTGAGCGATGATGCCGCCCAGAGACCAGCCCAGCAGGTGGTAAGGACCGCGGGGTTGCACGGCCCGGACGGCCTCGACATAGGAGGCGGCAAACTCCGCGATGCTGTCGGGGACGGCGGCCGCCCCCGTGGCCTGGAGGCCGTAGAGGGGCCGGTCGCCGAGGTAGTCCGTGAGTCCTGCGTAGCACCAGGACATTCCGCTGGCCGGATGGACGCAGAAGAGGGGTGGGCCTTCCCCCGTTCCACCCAGCCGCACCAGGGTGTCGAGCACACTTTCGGACAGTTCGGGGCCGGCCTCGATCCGGGCGGCGAGTTGCTGCACGGTGGGGTCGGTGAAGACCCACTGGATCGGCACCTCGCGGCCGAGGCGGCGGCGTAGTTCACCGGCCACCGTTGCCGCACCCATCGACGTTCCGCCCAGGGTGAAGAAGTCCTCGTCGGCGGGCACGGTGTCGACGCCGAGCGCAGCGGCCATCGCGTCAGCCACGTCCTGCTCGACTCGTCCGGCCGGGAGGACGGCCGCTTCGGTGTCGAATGCCGGTGTCGGGAGGCCGTTCCGGTCCACCTTGCCCGACGGCATCACCGGCAACCGGTCCAGGACGGTGACAGCGGAGGGGACGAGGTGCCGGGGCAGCAGGCGACGCGCGTGGGCGCGCACCGCAGCCGAGGTGAGGTCGGTGTCGCCGCTGACGTAGGAAACCAGGACCGTGGCGTCGTCACCCGCGGTGTGGGGCACGGTGACGGCGGACTGGACATCGGGGTGACGGAGCAACGCCGAATCCACTTCGGCGGGTTCCACCCGGATCCCGGCGATCTGCACCTGCGCGTCGCCGCGGCCCAGGTACTCCAGTTCGCCGTCTGCGGTGCGCCGCACCAGGTCACCCGTGCGATACATCCGTTCGCCGGGTTTGCCATAGGGATGGGCCACGAATCGGGTTGCGGTGAGGTCGGTACGGCCGACGTAACCCCGTGCGACGCTGGTGCCGGCCAGGTACAGCTCCCCCACCACACCGTTCGGGACGGGATGCAGACGCGCGTCCAGCACGAGGGCGGCACCGCCATCGATCACGGTGCCGATGTTCACGCGGCCCGGGCCCAGCGGTCCGGCGAGCGACCCGAGGATGGTGAATTCGGTGGGCCCGTAGGCGTTGAAGAGTCGGTGCCGACGGGACCACCGTGAAGCCAGTTCGGTGGGCAGTGCTTCGCCGACGGCCACGACGGTACGCGGCGACAGCGTCTCGGCATCGAGGGTGGCCAGCACACTGGGTGTCGCAATGAGGTGGGTGATCTGTGCGTCGACGACCGTCTTCGCCAGTTCGTCTCCGGCATAACCGAATTCCGAGGACATCACCAGGGTTCCGCCGGAGGTCAGAGCGTAGAGCATTTCGAACAGCGATGCGTCGAAAGTGGGTGAGGCGAGTTGCAGCACGCGGATGTCCGATTCGGTGCCGAGAACCGGAGGCTGTGCGGCCACCACGTTCACCAGACCCCGATGCGGCACCACGACACCTTTCGGTTGTCCGGTGGATCCGGAAGTGTAGATGAGGTAGGCCGCGTGATCGGGTTCCGTCACCTGCGCGTATCCACGTCGACGGATCCGTCGATCCCCTCGGGCCGGTGTCTGCTCGTTCCACTGCGCATCGGACAGGTCGAGCCAGTCCACGGAGCCGGTCAGCGTAGAAGTGAGGTCGCCGACCGTCAGGCCGAGCACCGCCGCCGAATCGGTGATCATCCAGGCGACGCGTTCCTCGGGATGCGCCGGGTCCACCGACAGCCACGCCGCACCCGACTTCGTCACGGCCCACACGGCCAGCACCCAGTACCGGCCGCGGGGTGTCGCGATCACCACGACGTCTTCGGGTCCGACGCCCCGGTCGATCAGTTGTCCTGCCCAGCGTTCCGCTTCGGCGTCGAGTTCCGCGTAGGTCCACTGCAGGTCGCCGTCCACCACCGCGACCGCGTCCGGGGTCGCCCGCACCTGGGCCTCGAACACGTCGGCGAGCGTGCGGGGCGACGGTGTGCGCAACGGCCCGCGGACGAGCTCGTCGTACTCGGATTCGGTGAGAACTGGGAGGTCGCCGACCGGAATCGACGGGTTGTCGGCGACGGCGTCGAGGAGGCGACCGAAGCGTCCGGCGAGCCCGCGGGCGCTCGCCTCGTCGAACAGGTCCGTGGCGTACACCAGACGGAGTGTGAGCGCCTCCGCGGTGTCGACGACGTCCCACACGAGATCGAATTCGATTCGTGGTTCGTCGACGTCGACCGGTGCGGCGCCGGGCAGGCTTACGGGCTGCGACGGCACCCGCCGATAATTGAGGACCACCTGGAACAGCGGGTTGTGGGCAGGTGAACGCTGAGGCGCCACCCGCGCAACGACGTCGTCGAACGGGACGTCCGTGTGTGCGAACGCCTCCAGATCCACCGCGCGTACCCGGTCGAGCAGTTCCGCGAACGACAGGGCGGGCGGCACCTCGGTGCGCAGCGCCACGGTGCCTACGAACATGCCCACCAGCCGGTCCAGCAGGGGGTCGGGTCGTCCACCGACGGCGGTGCCCACCACGACATCGGGGTGGCCGCTCTCCCGCGCGAGCACTACGGCGAGCGCGGCATGCAACACCATGAAGACGGTGACGCCGTGGACACGAGCCAGAGCATGCAGCCGAGCGCGTAGTTCCTCGTCGACAACCCAGTCCACGCGGGAACCGTTGCGGCTGGGGTGGCGCGGCCGCGGGCGGTCCGTCGGCAGCGACAGCGGTGCGTCGACGCCGCCGAGAACACGTCCCCAGTAGTCGAGTTGAGTGTGCGCGACACTGCCGGGATCGGCGGCGTTCCCGAGGAAATCGCGCAGCCACAGGGTGTAGTCACCGTAGTCGACGGGAAGCGGATTCCACTGGGGTGCTGCACCTTCCACGCGCGCCCGGTAGGCCTCGGCGAGGTCGGCGAGCAACGGGTCCATCGAGCCGCCGTCGAGTGCGATGTGGTGCACTGCCGCGGCGACCATGTGGCCACCGGCAGGTTCTGCCCACATCCGCACGCGCAGGGGTGGTTCGTGTTCGAGGTCGAATCGTTGTCTGCCGAATTTCTGGAGGTCTGCGTCGCCCTCCTGCACGAGGCTGTCGAGGACGTGTGCGGTGGGAACGATCACCTGGTGCGGGCCGTCCGCGTCGGCGGGAAAGACGGTCCGCAGCACCGTGTGCCGCTCCACCACATCGGCGATCGCCGCCCGGAGAGCGGCCGGGTCCACGCCTGAGTCCAGCCGGGTACCGAACATCATGTGATGGACGGAAGCGTCGGGATCCACCTTGTTGAGGAGCCACATGCGTTGCTGCTGCGGGGAGAGGGGAACTCGGGTGTTCGGGTCCCGGCGCACGAGTGCCGGGCGCTGAGCTGCTCCGGTCGATCGCGTGTGGTCCAGCCAGTGCGCGAGTCCGGCGGCGGTCGGGTTCTCGAACAACGCCCGCCATGCCACGCTCACCCCGAACGCCGTGGAGAGCCGGCCGGCCACCGCGGTGGCGGAGAGCGAATCACCACCGAGGTCGAAGAAACTGTGGTTCGCGCCGGGCAGGTCGACTCCGAGGACATCGGCGAAAACACCTGCCACCAACTCTTCGGTGATGGTTCGCGGCGGCAGCACATCCACCGGCTGCGTGGCAGGAAGCTGCAGCGCGCGTACATCCAGTTTGCCGTTGGCGGTCAGCGGTAGGGACTCGACCACCACTATTCTCGACGGCACGAGGTACGCGGGCAGTTGTTCGGCCAGGCGCTCCGTCAACGACGCCGGGTTCAGGTCGGTGCCGGTGACGAAGGCGGTCAGTTCCCCGTCACGCAGAAGCACCGCGGCCTGCTCGACTCCGGTGAGTCGGAGCAGCCCGGCCTCGACCTCGGCGGGTTCGATCCGCATGCCCCGGACCTTCACCTGCCGGTCCACGCGGCCGACGAAGGACAACGTACCGTCTGCGCGGCGATGCACCAGGTCGCCGGTGCGGTAGCTGCGCGATCCATCTTCGGTGGCAATGAAGCTCGCCGCCGTGAGGCCGGCCTGGCCCAGGTATCCCCGGGCCAGGCCGGGACCCGAAAGGTACAGTTCGCCGATGCCGCCCACCGGTACCGGCTGCAGTCGGGGATCGAGCACGGTCGCCGTGGTGCCGGCGATGGGTGCGCCGATCGTCACGTTCCCGTCCACCTCGGCGAGCGTGGCCACCACGGTGGATTCGGTCGGCCCGTACGCGTTGAGCATCAGTCGCCCGGCACTCCACATTTCGGCCGATTCGGTGCGCAAGGCCTCACCACCCACCGCTACCACGCGCAGCGAGTCGAGCCCGTCGGGATCGAGGGTTGCGAGCACTGCGGGCGTGGAGAGGTAGTGGGTCACGTGCTGGTCCGACAGGAAGCGCTGCAACTCGGGGCCGGCGTACACGTCGGGCGGGGCGCACACCAGGCAGGCGCCCGACCCGAACGCCAGCAGCATCTCGAGGAGCGCCGCATCGAACGCGGGGTTATATCCGTGCAGTACGCGCGAGTCGGGCGTCACCCGGTAGCGCTGCACGACTTCGGCAGTCAGTGATGCGAGCCCGCTGTGGGTGACGGCCACGCCCTTCGGGGCTCCCGTGGACCCGGAGGTGTAGATGACGTAGGCCAGTCCCCGTGCGGAGTCCCGGTACGTCGCGGTGGCGGCGATTGCCCGGTTCGGGCTGGGCATGTAGGCGGCGCCTGTCTTGGTGACGGCCCATAACTCGGTGATGAAGTCGACGGATCGCGGCAGGTCGATCGGCAGCATCCAGCCGGGGCCGAAGCCCTCGGCAACCAGTTCGCGGGCGCGCGCGTCCGACTGCCGGTCGAGTTCGCGATACGTCAGCGTCCGGGTGCCGTCGGTGACCGCGGGGCTGTCGGGGTACGCGGCAGCGGTCGAGGTCAGGATTTCGGCGAGCGTGCGTTCCTCCGCGGCGGGCCCTCCTCCGAGCGGTTCCGCGCCGGTGAGCGCGATGTCGCCGGTGGCCACCTGTGGGTCGTCGGCGACAGCTTCGAGCACCCGGACGAGTTCTTCGGCCAGCGACTGAACGGTGGCGTGGTCGAACAGATCCTGTGCGTACGCCACGGCGCCTGTCATACCGGCGGGGTCGGCGCCGTCCCACTGCTCGGTGAGGGTGACGTGGAGATCGAATTTGACTGTCCCGGTGTCGACTTCCTGCGCCTGCACCTCGAGGCCGGACACCCGCACGGTGGGGGGCCGCAGGTTTTCCAGTGCCAGCGCGACCTGCGGAACACGGCCACCGAGAAGGTCGGCGATCACCTCGAACGGAACCTCGGCGGTGTCGAAGGCCTCCACGTCGAAGTCTCGTACCTGGGCCAGGAGACCGGTGAACGGCATGTCCGGCTCCACCTGCGCACGCAGGGCGAGGGTATTCACGAACATCCCCACCGCCGCGTCCAGCGCCGGGTCCCCGCGGCCGGCGACGGCGGTGGCGATGGTGATGTCACGCTGGTCGCCGAATCTGGCGAGCAGCACGGCGAGCGCGGCGTGCAGCACCATGAACGGAGTGGCCCGGTGCTCGTGCGCCAACCGGTGGACCGCCTGCTGCACCGGAGCCGGGACGGAGAACCGCACCAGCCCGGCCGTGTCCGTGGACGCGCTCGTACGGGGCCGGTCCACCGGGAACGGCGCGACCGATTCGGCATCTGCCAATGCGACCCGCCAGTGCTCGACGCCGCGGGCCGCATACGCACTGCTCAGCAGCTCTTCCTCCCAGAGCGCATAGTCGGCGTACTGCACGGCCGGCGGCTCCCACTCCGGTGCGGTACCCGCGCGGCGAGCCGCGTAGGCGGTGAGCACGTCGGCCACCAGCGGAGCGAGGGACCAGCCGTCGGCGGCAATGTGGTGCAGGACGATCACCAGCACGTGGACGTCAGGTGCGACTCGCAACAGTTGCACCCGCAGCGGTTGCTGGGCGGCGAGGGCGAATGGTGCGCGTGCAAGTCGCGTGACCGTGTCGGCCACATCGGAGGCGTCCACGTCACGAGGCGTGAGGTCCAGTGCCACGCCGGGCGTGATGTCCTGCCAGGGCGACTCCCCCGGCTCCGACGGATACCGGGTTCGCAGCACCTCGTGGCGGGCGGTCACGTCGCCGAGTGCGGTGGCCAGCGCCGTCACGTGCAGGTCACCTTCGAGCCGCACCGTGGCAGGAAGGTTGTAGGTGGCAGATTCCGGGTTCTGGCGGTTCCACACCCACATGCGGTATTGGCTCCGGGACAGCGGGATCCGGTCCGGGCGCGGCCGGGCTCCCAGTGCGGGGCGCAGGCCCTCCGCGGGCACCGACGTGTCGAGGGACCCGGCGAGCTCCGCGACGGTGGGATGGGCGAAGAGAGTGCGCAGCGGAACAGGAGCGCCGACCGCGTCGGTGAGCCGCGCCGCCAATTGTGTTGCAAGCAAGGAATTTCCGCCGGCATCGAAGAAGTGCGTTCCCCTGCCCGCCTCCTCGATCCCGAGAACGTCTGCGAACACGTCGGCGACCGTCCGCTCGGTGTCGGTGTTCGGCGGCTCGAGCTCACCGGACCCGAGGTCCGGGACGGGGAGCGCGCGGACGTTCAGCTTGCCGTTGATCAGCGGAGGCGGCGAGTCGAGCACCACGACAGAGGCCGGAACCAGATACGACGGCAACACTTCGGCGAGGCCTCGACGCAGGGCCACGGTATTCAGCTCGGTGCGCGGCAGGACGTACGACGTCAGGGTGTCGTGGCCGGTGGGCGTGGTGCGCACCACGGTGGCGGCGAAGTCCACGTCGACGAGCCCAGCGATGGCACTGTCGATCTCACCGGGTTCGATGCGTACGCCGCGCACCTTGACCTGAGCGTCGTTCCGGCCGAGGAATTGGAGTACATGGCGGTCACCGGCCGCCTTCCACCGCACGAGGTCACCGGTGCGGTACCGGCGGCGGCCGCCGGCGGAGGCCACGAACCTCTCGGCCGTCAGACCCGGTTGCCCGGCATAGCCACGGGCGAGGCCCGGGCCCTCGAGGTAGAGCTCGCCGGGCATCCCCACCGGAACCGGACGCAACCGCTCGTCGAGCACGACGACCTCGAAGCCCGGCACGGGCTCACCGATCGGTACGGACTCGCCCCGACTGAGGGGGCCGGTCGCGATCGCGTACATGGTCGCTTCGGCCGGTCCGTAACCGTTGACCATTCGGCGGCCGGGCGCCCACCGATCCACCAGGGCGGTGCCCAGACGTTCCCCGCCCAGCATGATCATCCGCAGGTGCGGCAACTCGCGCGAACCGATGGTGGCCAGCGCCGTCGGGGTGATGCAGGCGTGTGTGATGTGCTCCCGTTCCAGTAGATCGCCCAGTGCGGGCCCTGCGAACTCCGTGTCGGAGGCGACGACGAGGGTGGCCGCCGACGCACCCGCGACGAGGATCTCGAGCAACGCCATGTCGAAGCCGGCGGCCGCACGGTGCAGCATCCTGGACCCGGGGCCGGCGGCATAGCGCTGGGCGACGTCCATGTCGAGTGCGGCAAGGCCGGCGTGCGTCACCACCACTGCCTTGGGGGTGCCCGTGGTTCCGGAGGTGAACACCACGTACGCGGGCTGGTCCGGGTGGACGTGGGGGCGGACCATCGCACCCGCCGACGTGTCCGCGTGCGCGTGGGGTTCCACCCAGGTGATGTCCCCGCCGAGGGTCACCGAGCCCACGCCGAGAGTGGTTCCCGCCGCGGCGAGCATCGCGTGTATTCGCGCGCTCGGCAGATCGGGATCGACGAGTACGGGGGCCGCACCGGTTTTCGCGATCGCCCACAACCCCACCACGGACTCCACCGATCGCGGTACCGACCATGCCACCGTCGTGCCGGGACGGGCGCCCAGTGCGTGCAGCTCCCGTGCCAACCCCTCGGACTGCAGGTCGAGCTGCCGGTAGGTGACGGCGGTCTCGCCGTCCTGCACCGCGACTGCGCCGGGCGCCAGCACGGCCCCGCGGGTGAGGATGTGGTGCAGCGCGACCGGTGCGGGTGTGGCGGGGCCACGGGCTGGGGCGAGGGCTGCGCGCTCGGCGGGACTCGACAGGTCCACGTCGCCGACCCGCTGATCGGGGTCTGCGGTGACCGACCCGAGTAGCCGGACGAGCTGGCAGGCGAAACCGAGAATCGTCGAGCGGTCGAACAGCGCTGCGTCATACCCGAATTCGAGGTGCATGCGTGTACCCGGCGCTGCCTCGGTGGCGGTGAGCTGGAGGTCGAAGTTCGCGGGATGCGCTGTCGGCGTCATCGGTGTGACGTCGAGGCCGGGCAACGTGAAGTGTCCCGGGCGATGCCGCTGCATCGACAGCGCCACTTGGAACAGCGGATGGTGTGACGTCGAGCGGGCGGGATTGATCAGTTCCACCAGGGTCTCGAACGGCATGTCGGCGTGCGTGTATGCGGCGACGTCCTGGGTGTGAACGTGGGCCAAGATCTCGGCGAAGCTGGCGGAGGGATCGATCTGCGTGCGCAGCACCAGCGTTCCGGCGAACATGCCGACGACGTCGTCGAGTTGCGGGTCGGTGCGCCCGGCAACCGCGGTGCCGATCGGAACGTCCCGGCTGCCGCTGTACCTCGAGAGCAGCACGGCCAGCGCGGCATGCAACACCATGAACGTGGTTGCCCGTCCGGTACGCGCCAAGGCGGCGATGCCGTCGTGCAGGGCCTCGTCCAACTCCACGCTGTGGACGGCTCCACGGCCCGAGGGTGCCGCGGGACGGGGGTGGTCGAGGGGCAGGGTCACCTGTTCCGGCAGGTCGGCCAGCGTCTCGAGCCAGTACTCCCGGCCGGGGTCGTTCAGCATGGTGCGCTGCCACACGCTGTAGTCGCTGTACTGCACCGGCAGCGGCGGCCATTCCGGGCTGCGAGCCTCGAGCCGCGCACGGTAGGCGACGGCGGTGTCGCGGATCAGCGTGCCGAGCGACCAGGCGTCGGCGGCGATGTGGTGGACAACCAGCGCGAGCACGTGCGAATCGGCACCGACGCGATACACACGCCCGCGAACCGGCGGTGCGGCGGCGACGTCGAATCCGGTGTCGACGAGTGCCCGCACGTGGGCGTCGAGTGCGTCGGCGGGAATGGCGACGGGAGACAGGTCGAGGGGTACCGCATCGGCCGCGAGCAGCATCTGGTGCACCCCCTCGGCGTCGGACGGGTACACGGTGCGCAGGGTCTGGTGCCGCTCGAGCAGGTCCCGGGCCGCGGCCGCAAAGGCTGTGGTGTCCAGTTCGCCGTCGAGGCGGAGGAGGATCGGAATGTTGTATCCGGCTGCGTCGGTGTCGAATTGGTTGAGCACCCACATCCGCTGCTGCGCGGGCGAGAGCGGCACCCGGCCGTGCCACCGATCCGGCAGCAGGGCGGGTCGCCGACGCCCGGTATGCGCGAGGTCCTCCACGCGGGCTGCCAGTTCGGCCACGGAGGGTGCCTCGAAGAGGTCGCGCACCGTGATGTCCGTGTCGAAGACGGCACTCACCCGAGTCGCGGCCCGGGTGGCGATCAGCGAATTGCCACCCAGTTCGAACAGGCTGCGGCGGATGTCCACCTCGGGCGAGCCGAGCAGTTCGGCGAAGATGCCGGCGACCACTTCCTCGATCGGGCCGTGCGGCACCTGCCACTCGTCGGCGGTCACGTCCGGTTCGGGCAGTGCGCGCCGGTCGACTTTGCCGTTGTGCGTCAGGGGAATCGACGGCACCGCAATGATCGCTCCGGGCACCATGTACTCGGGCAGGAGTGCGCGTAGGTGCCGCGTGAGTGCGGCCGGCTCCGCGTCGGCCACCACGTACGCCACCAATTGTTCGCCGATGCTCGTGGAGCGCAACACAACTACCGCACCGTCGACGTCGTCGTGACGCAGAAGCGCCGCCTCGACCTCGCCGGGTTCGATGCGGTAGCCGTGGAACTCCACCTGCGCGTCGGCCCGGCCGACGTAGTCGAGTTCTCCGTCGGCACGCCGGCGGGCGAGGTCTCCCGTGCGGTACATGCCGTCACCGGGCGTGAAGGGGTCGGCCACGAACCGCTGGGCGGTCAGGCCCGGCCGGCCGAGATAGCCGCGGGACACCTGCGGGCCCGCGACGTACAGTTCGCCGACGGTTCCCGGTGGCACGGGCCGCAACGAGGTGTCCAATACGTACGTTCGCATTCCCGGGATGGCCCGGCCGAGCGAAGCCCTACCGTCGCCGACACCGAGATCGGTGTGGGTGACGTGCACGGTGGTTTCGGTGATTCCGAACATGTTGACGGCGCGAACCGACGGGTGCCGCGCGAGCCACGGTGACACCAGCGCGAGGTCGAGTGCCTCACCACCGAAGATCAGCAGTCGCACGGTGTCGGTCACGTCGTAGTCGGCCAGCTGGCCGAACGCGGACGGCGTCTGATTGAGCACCGTCACTCCCTCGCGGCTCAGCAGTTCTGCGAAGTCGCGCGGCGAACGGGCCACGTCGTGATCCACCAGCACCAGCCGCCCGCCGGTGGTGAGCGCTCCCCACATCTCCCACACCGAGAAGTCGAAGGCGTGGGAATGGAACATGGTCCACACGTCATCCGCGCCGAAGCCGAATTCCCGGCACGTATTCGCCAGCAGCCACAGCACATTGGCGTGGGACACCAGCACACCCTTGGGCTCTCCGGTGGAGCCGGAGGTGTAGATCAGGTAGGCGCCCTGCGCCTGTGAGTGGTTAAGGAGTCCCTGCACTCGCGAACCACTCACAGGCGCAGCCTCGAGGAGGACAACCGGGCACGACACCTCGGGCAGGTTCGCGGCGTCTGCGGCGGAGGTCAGCAGCACGGCGGGTGATGCGTCCGAGAGGAGGTAGCGCACGCGTTCGGCCGGGTAGTCGACGTCGACGGGGAGGTACACCCCGCCGGCGCGGACCACCGCGAGCAGCGCCGCGATGAGTTCCGCCGACCGCGACAGCGCCACGGCGACGACGTCTTCGGGCCCCACACCGGCCTCCGACAGGGCCGCGGCCAGTTCGGCGGACCGCCGGTCCAGGTCCCCGTAGCTCAGGGTGGTGTCGCCGTCGGTGACGGCGACGGCGTTCGGGTTCTCGGCGGCGCGCCGTGCGAAAAGTTCCGCCAGCGACTTCACCGTCGGTGCGACGCCTTCGGTGCCTCCGACGAGGGCCCTCTGCTCGTCCGCGGTCAGCACGTCGATGGCGCCTACGTCGATATGGGGTCGGTCGGCGACCGCACGCAGGATCCGCTGCAGTCGCTGCACCCACTGCTCGACGGTGTGCTGATCGAACAGTTCGGTGGGGAAGGTGAACACGCCGTCGAGGCCGGCGGGACTTCCTTCGGGTGTGCGCCGGTCTCGCAACGACACCTCGAGGTCGAAGCGGCTGATCCCGGTGCCTGCCTCGCGGCCCCGGACGACGAGGCCGGGCAGTTCCGGCAGCCGGTCTGCGCCGCCGTCTCCGAAATTCTCAAACGCCAGCATCACCTGGAACAACGGGTGGTGACCCGCTGACCGTGCCGGGGCGAGGGCGTCGACCACGAGGTCGAACGGCACCTCGGAGTGCGCGAACGCGGCGATGTCGGTCTCCCGCACGGACGCCAGCAGTTGCGCGAACGTCGAGCGCGCATCCACCCGGCTGCGCAGGGCAACGGTGCCGACGAACATCCCGACGACGTCGTCCAGCGCGGGGTCGGTGCGACCCGACGTGGGGGTTCCGACAGCGAAGTCGTCCGCCCCGGACAGCTTGGACAGCAACACGGCCAGCGCCGCGTGCATCACCATGAACAGGGTGGAGTTCTGTTGATGCGCCAGCTCTTCGAGTGCGCGGTGCAGTTCGGCAGGCACCGCGAACGGGGCGACACCGGCGGTTCCCTGCAGAGTGCCGGGACGTGTCCGGTCGGTGGGCAGCGGCAAAAGCGTGGGCATGTCCTGCAACGCCCCAGCCCAGTAGTCGAGCTCGCGGTGCACGAGGCTGTCTGGATCGGCGGGGTCGCCGAGCACCTCACGTTGCCATCGCGCGTAGTCGGTGTACTGCACGGGCAACGCCGGCCAGGAGGGCGCCTGCCGGTCGAGCCGGGCCTCGTACGCGGTGGTGAGGTCGCGGACCAACGGACCGAACGACAACCCGTCGACGGCTACGTGGTGCAGCACGACGGCCAGGGTGTAGCGCTCCGAAGCCCTTTCGAACAGGGCCAGGTGCACGGGCCGCTCGACCGCGAGGTCGAAGCCCTCGGCGGCGAGGAAGGCGATGGCGTCGTCCACGGCTTCTTCCGCGATGCAGACAGGTGTCAGCTCCACTTCAGCCGGGCGGACCGTCTGGACGACGCCGGCGTCGGTGACCGTGAACACGGTGCGTAGCGTGGCGTGCCGCTCGACGACATCGGTGAGCGCCCACCGCAGTGCGTCGACATCGAGTGCACCGTCGAGGTCGACAGCGAATGGCACGTTGTACGCGGCAGACCCCGGCGTGAGCTGGCCCAGCAGCCACAACCGTTGTTGCGCGAAGGCGGCCGGTGCCGGACCGTCGGTGTCGCGGGGCACGAGCGGCGGCCGCTCGTCCCCGCCCTCGGCAATCAGGGCGGCGAGGCCGGCGACGGTCGGCTGGTCGAACAGGTGACGCACCCCGACGCGCACTCCCGTCACCGACGACAGCCGCGACACCACCCGGGTGGCGGACAACGAGTTGCCGCCCAGAGCGAAGAAGTCGGTGTCGGCTCCCACCTCGGGCACACCGAGCACCTCGGCGACCGCGTCGGCCACCACCTGTTCGAGCGGGGTCTGCGGTGAACGCGTCGACGACGTCGGCAGTTCCGGGTCGGGAAGCGCGGACCGGTCGACCTTTCCGCTCACCGTCAAAGGCAACTGGTCGAGCACGGTGATGGATGCGGGCACGAGGTAGCGCGGCAGTCGCTCGGCGACGAAGGCGCGCAGTGCCGCCGGCTCCAGGGCACTGCCGCTGACGTACGACGCCAGTTCGCCGCGGCGCGTCACCGTCACCGCCGAGTGAACCCCTGGCGCTGAAGCGAGCACCGCATCGACTTCGCCGGGTTCTACGCGGAACCCACGGATCTTCACCTGGCTGTCGGCGCGTCCGACGAACTCGAGCTCGCCGAATCGGTTCCAGCGCACCAGGTCACCGGTCCGGTACATGCGTCCGCCGCCGTACGGGTCGGCCACGAAGGTGCCCGCGGTTGTACCCGGCCTGCCGACATATCCCTCGGCCAGACCGGGGCCCGAGAGGTACAGCTCCCCCACTACCCCGACGGGAACCGGCCGAAGTCGGGGATCCAAGACCACGGCCGACATGCCGTCGACGGGACCACCGATCGTGATGCGCGAGCTCGACAGTTCCGCCGCCGTCGCCCAGATCGTCGTTTCCGTGGGGCCGTAGAGATTCAGCACCCTGCGTCCGGTTGCCCACCGCGACACCAGTTCGGGCGGGCACACGTCCCCTGCCAGCGCGAGAACCTCGAGGGCGTCGAGTCCGCTCGGGTCGATCGTCGCCGGCACTGCCGGGGTCGATGTCCAATGACTGATCCGTTCGCGCCGCAGTAGCTCGCGCAGTTCGTCTCCGCCGAAGACGCCGGGTGGGGCGATCACCAGCACGGCGCCGGTGGTGAAGGCCAGGAGCATCTCGTGGATCGACGCATCGAACATCGGGGACGCTGCGTGCAGCACCCGCGACTGCGGGGTGGCCCCGTAGAAGCGGTGCAGGGCGGCGGCATGACCGGAGAGGCCGCGGTGGGTGACGACGACGCCCTTGGGGGTGCCGGTCGAGCCGGAGGTGTAGATCACGTAGGCGGGATGATCCACGGACAGCGGCCGAACCCGCTCGTCCTCGGACACCGGAATCGGATCAGCGCCGGCCCCGGCCAGGATCAGCGGAGTAATACCGCCGGGTACCAGCGAGGCGTCGAGTGTCAGCGCCGTGGTGACGCCCGCGTCGGCAAGAATCCGTGCGGTGCGTTCGGCCGGCTGGTCGACGTCGAGGGGCACGAATGCGGCACCGCTGCGCGCGATCGCCCACACCGCGATCACCGAGTCGAGCGAGCGCGGAATCATGATCGCGACCCGGTCACCGGGCCCGACACCGACGGCGATCAGGCGGCGGGCCCACCAGTTGGACCGGGCATCCAGCTCGCGGTAGGCCAGTTCCTCGTTGCCGCACCGGGCAGCGATCCCGGTCCGGTCAGCTGTCAACAGCTCCGGGAGCGTCTGTGCTGCTAGGGCTTTCGGGCCACGGGACGGCACCAGGGCGGCCGCCTCGGCGGGTGTCACCCACTCGAGGTCGCCCAGTGCCCGGGACGGATCCGCCACCACCGTGGACAGAATGTGGTGCAGCAGCTCCGACCACCGGACGACGGTGGAGGAGTCGAACAGCTCCGCCGGGTACACGAGGTCACCGGTGAGTCCGGCAGCTGCCCCGTCGTCGGCCCGCATTTCGCTCAGCGACAGTTCGAGGTCGTACCGGCTGACGGCGCTCTCGATACTGCGACGGCGGACGGCGACCTCGTCGAGTCGTAGCTCGGTTCCGCCGAAGTTCTGGTACGCGAGCATCACCTGGAACAGCGGGTGGTGGGTTGCCGACCGCACGGGAGCAACGGCGTCCACCACCTGATCGAACGGCAGGTCCGCGTGGGCGAACGCCTCGAGGTCGGTGTCGCGAACAGCCGCCAGGAATTCGGTGAACGTCTGTCGCTGATCGACGCGAGTGCGCAGCACTACCGTTCCGGCGAACATCCCCACCAGGTCGTCCAGCGCCGGGTCCGGTCGTCCGGAGGTCGGGGTGCCCACGGCGATGTCTTCGCTTCCGCTGAGCACGGCGAGCGTCAGCGCCAACGCGCTGTGCACCACCATGAAGGGAGTGACCCCGCAGCTACGGGCCACAGCGTCCACGGCGCCGTGCAACGCGGCGTCCACCGCGAACGCCACCCGTCCGGCAGTCCGGGTGGCCGCCGGCATCCGCGGGCGGTCGGTCGGCAGCTCGAGCAGCTCGGGAGTTCCCCGCAGTCGCTCGGACCAGTACGCGACGTCCGCCGGCGCCGTGGTGGCAGACACCGATCGCTGCCACTGCGCGAACCGCCCGTAGCCCACCGGCAGTTCCGGCCACCCCGGTTCGCGTCCGGCACGTCGTGCCACATACGCGGTCATCATGTCTCGGGTCAGCGGGCCGAACGACAGTCCGTCCACCGCGATGTGGTGCGCGGCGACGGCGACGGTGTAGCGCTCGGGTGCGCGTTCGAAGATCCGGATCCGTATGGGCACTTCGCGGGTGAGGTCGAATCCGTGGCTGCCCAGGGCCGCGAGTTCGTCGTCGAGCGTGCCGGGGGCAACGGCGATCGGCGACAGGTCCAGCTCGACCGGCCGCGCCACCTGCACCACACCGGATGCCGTGTCCTCGAACACCGAATGCAGCGGCTCATGCCGTCCGACCACGTCGCGGACGGCCAGGGCGAGAGCACCCACATCGACCGGTCCGTCGAGGTCGATCGCGAAGGGAACCACGTAGTCGGGTGAGCCGGGGTTCATTTGCTCGTGCAACCACAGCCTCTCCTGCGCGGGCGCGAGGGGTGAGGCACCTCGGTGTCCGGTGTGAGGTCCGTCGACGAGGGGCGGCAGAGCCGCGGTGGTGCGCGCGTCCTCCAGCCGGATCGCAAGTTGGGCGACGGTCGGTGCGTCGAACACATCGCGGACGCTGATCCGGCGGTTCAACACCGCCCTCAGTCGCGACACCAATCGGGTTGCGGTGAGCGAGCTTCCGCCGAGGGCGAAGAAATCGGCGTCCGCATCGATCGAGGGCAGACCCAGCACGTCGGCGACCACTCCGGCGACGAGCTCTTCGAGTTGCCCGCGCGGTGCCCGGGCGGGAACCGGCGCGAGTGTGGGTGCGGGCAGAGCGTTCCGGTCGAGCTTCCCGCTGCTGGTCAGGGGCACCTCGTCGAGCACGGTCACCGACGCGGGCACCATGTAGCCCGGCAGGCGTTCGCGCAGGAACTCCACCAGGGCCTGCGCATCGAGTTCTGCGCCGTGAACGTAGGAGGCGAGCACCGGTTCACCCGCGGCCGAGGTACGTACCACCGTTGCCGCGGTGTCGACACCGGGTGCGGACGCCAGCGCGGCGTCGACTTCGCCGAGTTCCACCCGGAATCCGCGGATCTTCACCTGGTCGTCGGTGCGGCCTGCGAATTCGAGCCGGTGGTCGCTGGTCCAGCGGACCATGTCACCGGTCCGGTACATCCGGGAGCCCGGACTTCCGTATGCGCTTGCTACGAACCGGCTTGCGGTCAAGGCGTATTTGCGGTGATAGCCGCGGGCCAGGCAGTCACCCGAAAGGTACAGCTCACCGACTGCGCCGACGGGTACCGGCCTCAGTCGATCGTCGAGCACCACGGCCGACGTTCCCGCGTAGGGCGTGCCGATGGTGATGCGGTCGCCGACGTGGAGCGGTTCTGCGCTGGTGCAGACGACGGTGGTTTCGGTGGGGCCGTAGCTGTTGAGGAGTACCCGGCCCGGTGCCCATCTGGTCACCAGTTCGGGTGGGCACGGCTCGCCGCAGACCTCGAGGACGCGGAGGTCGGCGAGGCTCTCCGGGTTCATCAGGCGCGGCACCGTGGGAGTGGTGAGGAAGTGGGTGACGCGTTCGCGGCGGAACAGTTCGGTGAGGTCGTCACCGTAGGTGTCGGGAGGCGCGATCACCACGGTGGCGCCGGCCGTGAAGGCCAGGAGTAGTTCTCCGACGGAGACGTCGAAGGACGGTGAGGCGACGTGCGCCACCCGGGAGTCGCGTCCGAGGTTGCGGTACTCGGCGTTTGCCGCCACGAGGGCGGCGAGTCCACGGTGAGTTACCGTGACGCCCTTCGGCATTCCGGTGGAGCCGGAGGTGTAGACGACGTAAGCGGGATGGTCGAGGTGCAGCGCGCGGGTGCGGTGCCGGTCGTCGATCGCGGCGCTCTCGCCCGTGAGATCCGCTGTGCCGATCCAGTCGATACCGTCCGGAACCACCGATGCATCCCGCGCGAGCGCCACGTCGACTCCGGAGTCGCGGAGCATGTGCGTGATGCGCTGGGCAGGGTAGCCGGGGTCTATCGGCACGAACGCGGCACCGGATTTCGCGACGGCCCACATGGCCACGACGGATTCGACGGATCGGGGCACCATCACCGCCACCAGATCTTCCGGCCCGATGCCCCGCGCAATCAGTCTGTGGGCCAAGCGGTTCGAACGCTGCTCGAGTTCCGGGTAGGTCATGTCGTTGCCGTGGAACCGCAGTGCGACGCCGTCGGGGTTGAGCCCGTCGTGCAGGAGTTGCGGCAAGGTTCGCGCGGGAACCAAGGCGCCGCCGGACGCGGGCACGAGTGCCGCCCGGTCGGCCGGACCGAGGAGGTCGATGTCACTTACCGGACGGCCCGGGTCGCTCGCGACGGCGGCCAGGATCGTCTCGAGTTGCCCCGCCCACCGGTTCACGGTGCCGTCGTCGAACAGTTCACGCGGGTACGTCATGACACCGCGCAGACCGCCCGGATCGCCGTCGCCGGCCGGGAGTTCGTCCACGGTGATGTCGAGATCGAAGGCGCGGACGTGCGGTTCCTGTTCCCGCACACGGGCCGTGACCCCGTCGAGCTGGATCTCCGGGCCGATCGAATTCTGGTAGGCCAGCATCACCTGGAACAGCGGGTGTGCGTCTGTGGTCCGGGTGGAGAGCACCTCCTGTACCACCGAGTCGAACGACACGTCGGCGTTGGTGAAGGCTTCGAGGTCGGCGCTGCGGACGGTGCGCAGTAGGTCGGTGAAAGTCGCGCCTGCCGCTACCGGGGTGCGTAGTACCACCGTGCCCACGAACATGCCGACGATGCCGTCCAGCGCGGGGTCGGGGCGTCCGCCGGTGGCGGTGCCGACCGCGATGTCCTCGGTTCCGGTCAGCCCGCGCAGCAGTACGGCGAGCGCGGCGTGCAGCACCATGAACACCGTGACGTCGTGGTCGCGCGCGAGGGCGAGCAGGCGCCGGTGCAGCTCGGGGTCGACCCGGAACTCGGCGCTTCCGGCGGTGAGACTCTGTGCGGACGGCGGCCGGGGACGATCCAGGGGCAGCGGGAGCACCTCGGGCAGGCCACGCAAAGTCTCTGCCCAGTAGTCGAGTTGGCGGCGGACGAGGCTGGCGGGGTCGTCCGGATCACCGAGAATGTCTTGCTGCCACCACGCGTAGTCGGTGTACTGCAGCGGCAACGGCTCCCACACCGGCGCTTGCCCTCGACGACGGTCGGCGTACGCGGCCGAGACATCCCGGACGAAGAGCGGAAGGGACAGCCCGTCGATTGCGATGTGGTGCACCACTACCGACATCGTGTACTGATCGGGGGCTACTCGGCGCAGCCGCATCCGGATCGGCACCTCGCGCGTGAGGTCGAACACGGCGGCGGTTTCTGCATCCGTCAGCTCGACATCCGCGCTGCGCACCACCTGTCGTGGGCCGGCCCCGTCATCGGGAAACACGGTCCGCAGCGCCGGATGCCGCTGCACCACATCACCGACCGCGGCACGAAATGCAGCGGCATCCAGATCGCCGGAGAGGTCTACGGAGAACGTCACCACGTACGGGTCGCGCTCGGGGTTCTGCTGATTCACCAGCCACAGGCGTCGCTGTTCCGCGGACAGCGGCGCCGCTGTGTCCACGGCCCGCGGCACCAGCGGTGGTCGCGACCCGGTGTCGGGCGCGCCGAGGTGAGCGGCTAGGGCTTCCGCGGTCGGGTGGTCGAAGATGTCGCGCACCGTGACCCGGCGGCCCAGCACGGCGCTCGACCGCGAGGCGAGACGCGCTGCGCCCAGGGAGTTTCCACCCAATGCGAAGAAGTCGGCATCGATACCGACGGTGGCCAGTCCCGTTTCCGAGGCGAATGCTCCGACGAGAAGTTCCTCGATCGGTGACCGCGGTGCGCGATCACCGGTCCCGCGCGGTGACGGGGTGGGCAGTGCGGCCTTGTCCACCTTGCCTGCCGGTGTCAGCGGCACCGAATCGAGCACGGTGATCGACGACGGAACGAGGTGGTCCGGCAACCGTTGCGCGAGATAGTCGCGCATCCGTGCGGGCTCGAGGTTCCGCCCGTGCACGTAGGTCGCCAGTTGCGGGCCGCTCACACCCGGGGCAGCGACGGTCACCGACAGGTCCAGACCGGGATACGTCCGCAGCACGGCGTCGATCTCGCCGGGCTCTACTCGGTGACCGCGGATTTTCACCTGGTCGTCGGCGCGACCGATGAACTCGAGCGTCAGGTCGGGGGTCCAGCGCACCAGGTCACCGGTGCAGTACAGGCGCCCGTCTCCGTAGGGATTGGCGACGAATCGGGTGGCGCTGCGCCCCGGTTCTCCCAGGTATCCGCGCGCGACCCCGGGCCCGGACAGGTACAACTCCCCTACTGCGCCGACTGGTAACGGCCGCAACCCGGTATCGAGCACCAGCGCGGATACACCCTCGATGGGGGCACCGATCGTGACGACGTCGCCGGGTGCGAGTGACGGTGTTGCCGTGGACCACACGGTGGCCTCGGTGGGCCCGTAGAGATTGAGCAGCGTCCGGCCGGGGGCCCATCGCGTGAGCACTTCGGGTGGGCATACGTCGCCCGCTACGGCCACGACCTGTAAGTCCTCGAGCCCGTCGGGGTCTGTGACGGCCGGTACGGCGGGAGTCACCGTCCAGTGCGTGATTCGCTCCCGGCGCAGCAACGCGGTCAGCTCGTCGCCGCCGTACACGTCTGCCGGGGCGATCACCAAGGTGGCGCCGGCGGTGAAGGCCGACAGCAATTCGTGGATGGACGCGTCGAAACTCGGCGACGCGAATGCGAGTACCCGCGATTCCGGAGTTACCCGATAGAGCCTGCGCAGTGCTGCCGCATGGCTCGACAGTCCGCGATGAGTGACCACCACACCCTTGGGAGTTCCGGTCGATCCGGACGTATAAATCACGTACGCCGGGTGATCGACGTGCAACGGACGTACACGGTCTGCGTCCGTGATCGGCGCGGCGGAGCCGTCACCGTCAAGCAAGGACATCCACTCGACGCGGTCCGGTACGACCTCAGAATCCACGGCGAGCGCGAGGGTGACCTTACTGTCGGCCAGCATATGCGCAACCCGTTCGGCCGGATAACCGGGATCGATGGGGACGAAAGCCGCACCCGCCTTCGCGACCGCCCACAACCCGACGATCGATTCGACGGAACGGGACGCGATCACCGCGACTCGATCTTCGGGCCCGACTCCTCGTTCGATCAGCCTGCGCCCCAGCCGGTTCGACGACTCATCGAGTGTGAGATATGTCACATCCGTTTCCCCGCAGCGGATTGCGGGGTGGGTCGCGTGCTCCGGCACGCTCAGCAGGGCGGCGAGGGTCGTCGGTTCGGCGGCGATGGGCCCCGAGGCCGGCACGAGGGCTCCGCGCTCGGCTTCGTCGAGAATTTCGAGGTCGATGACTGGGCGATCGGCCCCGGCTCCGACGAAGTCGGCGAGGAAGGCCACGAATCGCTCGAGAAGCCGTTCTACCTCGCCCTGTTCGTACAGGGCGGGGTTGGCTTCGAAGCAGACACGCGGTGGGCCGCCGCCGACTCCGGGGTAGATGTCGACGGCGAGATCATCGACCGGTCCAGCGGAAAGGAGGTGCATCTCGCCTACTTCGTCACCGAGGGTGACGTCGTGCAGGAATGCCATGATGTTGACCACCGGCCCGAACGCAGCACGCGACTGGAGCTCGAGCCCCAGGTCGCGCAGCATGTCTTCGTATCGATACCGCTGGTGCCGCAATGCTCCGGTGAGTTCGAGCTGCACCCGGCGCACCACATTCTCGGTGTCATCTTCTGCACCGATTGCTACGCGCACCGGGACGAGGTTGGACACCATGCCCGCCGATCGGCGCATGGCCGCGGTGGTGCGCCCGGACACCGGAAGGCTCAACACAATGTCGGTGTTGCCGGTCATCCGAGCCAGAAATGCCGCGAATGCGGCGACCACGATCGGCACTTCGGACGAGTTGGATCGGCGCGCGAGTTCGCCCATGAGATCGGTCGATTCAGGCGTGAGAGAACGGCTGGCAATCCGGGAGACTGCGGCGGGAGGAGCCTCACGACGAGTCAGCCGCGACGGCGAGGGCAGCTCGGTCAGCCGCTTTGCCCAGTGTTCCCGGTCGACGGCCGCCCTACTCGAACCTTCGTAGGCAATTTCTGCGTCGAATATGTCGCGCACACCGAGCGCCCGCGGCTCCGGTGGTTCCGTCCCGCGCACTGCGTGGGTGTACAGCTCCGCGATGCGCTCGACCACAGTCATCGCGCCGTACCCGTCGACGATCAGGTGATGCGCGAACGTGTTCCAGTAGAAGTGGCTTTCACCGAGATGCAGGAGTGTCGACGCGATCATCAAATCGGCGGTCGGGTCGAGCCGGCGGCTGTATCGCTCGGTCATCCACCGCTGGGCCTCGGCCTCAGGATCCGCGGATCCCCGCAGGTCGAGGTAGCTGAGGGCGTTGGGGATCGAAGGGTCGAACGATTGCGAGGGCACCCCGCCACGCTCGACGATGTGGATGAATGGAGATTGCAGTTCGCGCGCCGCACGGGTGGTCGCGTCGGTCAACGCATCGACGTCCACCGGCCCACGAACCTCGACATACAGCGCCACGTTCAAAGGGACGTCCGGGTCGAGTTGCTGGGCGAACCAGAGCCCCTGCTGGGCACGCGAAAGAGGGAAGGCACTCACAAGCGCCACCCCCTTGTCAGCGATGCGCCGCATCGAGCCGTCACCCCGTCACCGAACCCCATCTATTTCTTTCGCCACCGGCTCCCGTGGCACGCCTTCCCGTTATCGGAAGAAGTGCGGGTTCTATTAGGGGCACAATACTTTGCCGAGGAGCCGTCCTCTACCTGAGGTCGGACGAGTATCGCACTTCACGCTACGCTCAGGCCCACCGACTAGACAGGAGCCGATCTGCATGGATGACAACGTCACGGGCACATCGGGAGACGAGATTCCTGACCCCCAGGACGCGACTCGCCCAGCAGACGCCCCCAGGCGTGTACGTAAGCGCACCACGGTGCGCAGCAAAGCCTACAAACGGCGGCGCCGAATTATCGCTGGCGGCTCAATTGCGGCCCTGGTCGTGGTGGCTTTCGGGGCCTGGCTCGGCTACACCGCCCGCGAGGCACAGGCAAATCTGACCGAGGCTCGGCAGCACGCGCAGCTCGCGAAAGACGCCCTACTGGACGGTAATCCAGTTGACGCGGAGCGTTCGTCGGCAGATGCGGACAAGTACGCGTCCCGTGCCTTCGACAACACCCACTCGATCCCGTGGAGTATCGCGGCGGCCGTACCGTGGCTGGGAAGCCCGTTCGAAACGTCGCAGCAAATCTCGGCCGTCGTAAAGGGTCTCACGTCGGAGGTTCTCACACCGGCGGTAGCCGCAGGAACCTCCCTGGCCCCCAATGAGTTGATCGCCGCCGGCGGGAAGGTAAACCTGCAGCCGCTCCGGGATGCCGCCCCCGTACTCGGCGAGACAGCCGATGCCGCTGAGCAATTGGATATCGAGGCACAGAATATCTCCGAGCCTGCGTACCTCGACGCTGTTATCGATGCTAGAACCCAACTTCAGGTACAAACCGAAGAATTAGCGAAACTTCTTGGTAACACCGCAATTGCCGCCGAAATCGCACCGGGCATGCTCGGTGCCGACGGCCCCCGCAGCTATTTCATGGCATTCCAGACCAACGCTGAGGCTCGCGGTACCGGCGGCCTGCTGGGTGGATACGGCGTCGTTCGCGCGAATGACGGGGTGGCGCGGGTAGACAGCCTGGGCCGCAACTCCGACCTGCCCATGAATAGTCAACCGCTCGATCTCGGTCCGGAGTTCGCCGCCCAGTACGGTCGTAGCCGCCCCACCACGGATTCGCGCAACAGCAATCTCAGCTCGCATTTCCCGTACGCCGCGCAGATCTGGAAGTCGCTGTGGGCGCAGGAGTCGGGCGAGCAGGTAGACGGTGCCATCGCCACCGACCCGGTAGCCCTGAGCTATGTTCTCGGCGCCATCGGACCGGTCACCATGCCGGACGGCGAGGTGATCAACGCCGACAACGTCGTCGAACTCACCGAATCCACCTCCTATGTCCGCTTCGCGAACGACAACAACGCGCGTAAACAGTATCTGCAGACCGTCGCCGCGCGTGTAATCGACAAGATGACCGGCCAGATCACATCACCGCAGAAGTTGCTCGACGCATTGGGCCGCGGCGTGAATGAGCGCCGCATTGCAGTGTGGAGCGCGCACGCGGACGAGCAGGCTGTACTGGCGGACACACCGCTCGGGCACACTGTTCCCGAAGACCCCGCCCCTTTCGCCGGCGTGGTGATAAACAACCAGGCGGGCGGCAAGCTCGACTACTACCTGACGCGCGAGATCGATTACACGGCGGAGAGCTGTGAGGGTGACACGCGACGGTCCACGGTGACGGTGCGATTGACCAACACCGTGCCTTCTGCGGACTTTCCCGACTATGTGGCGGGCACTTTCATCAACACCCTCAACGTGCCCAAGGGCACGAATGTGTCTGCGTTGTCGCTTCTCGCCACCCAGGGCGCTCAGCTCCGGAATGTGACCATCGACGGGAAGCCGACGATGTTCCTCACCGGTAAGGAGCTGGGGCATCCGGTGTTCGACACCCTCGTCCCGATCCGTTTGGGCGCCACCACCGAGGTGAAGTACGAGCTGACGGAACCGATCGTGCCCGGTGAGGCGCGCGTACCTGTCCAGCCGTTGGTGGATGATCCGGCGGTGACCGTCAACGTTCCCGTCTGCGGAGGTTGAGCGATCGATACGAAGCTGCGGCCCGCCACGCTGCTCGCCGTCATGGTGGGTGGCGCGGTGGGCGCCGCTGCGCGTTATCAGTTGTGGCGCTGGTGGCCTGACGATATCGACGAGTTTCCGTTCACCACCTTCGCGATCAACGTAGTAGGTTGCTTCGCCTTCGGACTCTTGTTCGGTGTCGTTCCGGCCACCGCCCACGGCCCCCTTGCGTTGGTTCGTCCCTTCCTGCTTTTCGGTGTCATGAGCGGCTTCACAACATTCAGCTTCTTCGCGGTACAAGGCGTCACGCTCACGTCTCCCCGTGTAGGCGTGTTGTATCTCCTGGTCACGCCCTTGGCCGCGCTGGCTGCGGCAATGGTGGGTGCGCGCGTAGGGCGGTTGTCCCGGTGAACGTTTCGACTTCGGCTCACTTCGGATGGTGGGTAGCCGTGGGTGGCGCCTTGGGAGCGGTGCTGTATTACCTCGCCATTACCGTAGTCGGCCCGGCCGTAGGAGTACGTCGTCTCACCGTGGCACTAGCCATGTGCGTTTGCGCTGTCTTGGGCATCGTCGTTGCTTCCGGGCGTCAGGGTGACGGTTACGCCTGGGTGGGCGTTGGTCTTCTTGGTTCCGCCGTACCCTTCACCGCTGTGGTCGCGTCAGTGGTGGACCTGGCTCCGCAAGAGCCGTGGCGTCGCAAGGCCCTGCTAGGGGCATGGACGGTGCTGGCGGGTGTGTCGATGGCGATTCTGGGTTACATTTTGGCGGACGTCAGCAGCATTGCATTCGAGAAGGTCCCAGGACGGCTTCGATAGAAACCGCTCGGTCAGCATTCACCCTGAAGCACTGCCTTTGCAAAGCCCACCGTCTGATAGAGATAGGTGTATTCCCATTCGGCCAGGCTGAAGTCGTACCGACGCGGCACGTCCCGCACCAGAATTCGCCCGTCGAAGCACTGGGAGAAGATGAACCGTGCCCGAGGCAAGTGGTATCGCCAACTGATCACCAGCACGCTCTCCCACCCGTTCTGGTCCGCCAGGTTGCGAGTCAGAATCGCCTCGCCGCGAGTGGTACTCGGCTCCGGTGGCAGGCATGTCACGGTGAACTGTGGATCCGTGGTAGCACAGAAGGCGGCCATCTGCTTGTCGCCGGTCCAGTAAGCATTGGACAGAACGACGTTCTCGGAGACGCCTTGCCGAGCGAGACTCATGGCGTACTGCTCACGCCCGTCGTGCTCACCGCCCAGTACGATTATGGCGTCAACCGATTCAACGTCATCGACGCGCGCTTCGGTGTACACGAAGTAGCCGATTACTCCGACCCCCGCGACCGCAAGGACGAGGGCACACACCAGGCTTACCGCAAAGCCTCTCCGCCATCGCACGGCTTCAGCCTAGGCCCTGATCTTTCAGCTCGCCGTATGGAAGAAAGTGCCGGGATACAAACAACGGGTGTCGCTTCTCCCGGACGCTTCAGGGTGTGGCACGTCCAAGGTCCAGAAGTTGCAGAAGATACGCACCGTAACCAGACTTGAGCAACACTTCTGCCCGTTGACCCAACTCGTCATCAGAGATGAACCCTTGCCGCCACGCTACTTCTTCGGGCACGCCGATTTTCAGTCCTTGCCGTTGCTCTATGGTGCGCACGTAGTTCGATGCCTCGAGCAACGAGTCGAACGTCCCGGTGTCCAACCAGGCTGTTCCACGTGGGAGAACTTCGACGTTGAGACGCCCCTGCTCGAGGTAGGCGCGGTTCACGTCCGTAATTTCGTACTCCCCTCGGTCGGACGGCCGAAGGTTCTTCGCGATGTCGACAACGTCGTTGTCGTAGAAGTAGAGTCCCGGCACCGCGTAGTTCGATTTGGGTGTTGCGGGCTTCTCTTCGAGCGACAGCGCAAAGCCTCGATCATCAAATTGGACCACTCCGTATGCGGAGGGATCGGCTACCCAGTAGGCAAAAATCGAGCCGCCGTCCAACTGATCGAATCGGTCGAGCTGTTGTCCGAGGCCATACCCGTAGAAGATGTTGTCTCCGAGTACCAGCGCCGCCGGACCGTGGCCGATATGCTGCTCGCCCAGCACAAAGGCCTGCGCAAGTCCGTTGGGTTCTTGCTGAATGGTGTAGCTGAGATCGACACCGAACTGGGAGCCGTCGCCCAAGAGTCGCTGGAACTGTTCGGCGTCGTGTGGGGTGGTGATGATGAGGATGTCGCGGATGCCGGCCAGCATCAGTGTGCTGAGCGGGTAGTAGATCATCGGCTTGTCGTATACGGGCACCAATTGCTTACTGACACCGATGGTAATCGGGTGAAGGCGAGTACCTGATCCGCCGGCAAGGATGATGCCTCTCATTCGGGACTCATTTGCAGCACCGGAGGCGCTCCCCGAGTTGCCCACTTCGTTAGGCGAGACCACTGACCCACTCCTTCACCTTGTCATAGCTGGGCAGCATGCCGGCTTCGATGGCATCGTGCAGAGACGGGGCGGCAGCGTCCCTATTGGACAGCGTGAATTCCATGGGCTCACCTGCCCGTGTCGTCGTAGGCCACTCGATACCGACCTCCGGATCCAGCGGGTGGATACCGTGCTCGGCGCCCGGCGTGTACCCCGTGGAGCACAGGTAGACCACGGTCGAGTTGTCCTCGAGCGAAAGAAAGGCATGGCCTAGTCCCTCGGAGAGGTAGATCGCGCGCCGGTCGACATCATCGAGCAGCACCGAGTCCCACGTGCCGAAGGTCGGTGATCCGATTCGTATGTCGACGACGACGTCGAGTACCGCGCCTCGCACACAGGTCACGTACTTCGCCTGTCCGGGCGGCACGTCCGCGAAGTGAATTCCTCTCAGGACCCCGGCGGCCGACACCGAACAGTTTGCCTGGGCCAGGTTGAGGGAATGTCCGACACTGTCCTCGAAGGTCGAACCTTTGAACCACTCGAGGAAAGCACCTCTGTCGTCCCCGAACTGCTCGGGAGTGATCTCCCACGAGCCTGGCACTTGCAGGTTTCGAACTTTCACCTTCATGCCCCCTGTGCCGCGTAGCGAACCTCGACATCGTGCTTCTCTGTTTCCCACCATGTGGGGTTGTCCCGGTACCAATCGATAGTGGCCTGCAGGCCCTGCCGAAAGTCGGTGTACCGCGGTTCCCAACCCAACTCGGTGCGCAACGTGGATGAGTCGATGGCATACCTCAGGTCATGCCCGGCTCTGTCGGTGACGTGATCGAAGTCATCGGGGTCTTTGCCCATCAGCTCCAGAATCATCCGAACAACTGACAGGTTATCGAGTTCGCCGTCTGCACCGATGAGGTAGGTGCGGCCGATCTCCCCGGCCTCGAGGATGCGCCAGACTCCCGAATTGTGGTCGTCAACGTGGATCCAGTCGCGCACGTTCTTACCAGCACCGTAGAGCTTGGGGCGCACACCGTTCAGGATGTTGGTGATTTGCCGCGGAATGAACTTTTCCACGTGTTGGTAGGGCCCGTAGTTGTTCGAGCAGTTCGACAATGTCGCCCGCACACCGAAAGATCGCACCCATGCCCGGACGAGCAGGTCCGACGCTGCCTTTGTGGACGAATAGGGACTGGATGGGTTGTAGGGGGTGTGCTCCGTGAACTTGGCTGGATCGTCCAACGCGAGATCGCCGTACACCTCGTCTGTCGAAATCTGGTGGTAGCGGACGTCGTGCTTCCGCACCGCTTGCAGCAGTGAGTAGGTGCCGCTCACGTTCGTCTGCAGGAATGGCCATGGATCCGCGAGCGAATTGTCGTTGTGCGACTCGGCCGCGAAGTGCACAACTGCGTCCGACTCCGCAACCAGCGCGTCGACCAAGTCGACATCGGTGATATCGCCCTCGACAAAGTTGATCGACTCACGTACCGCCGACAGCGACGAGAGGGAACCCGCGTATGTGAGCGCATCCAGCACGGTGACCTTGACGTCCGGGCGATATCGCACAGTCGCGTTCACAAAATTCGATCCGATGAAGCCGGCGCCGCCGGTGACGACAATCCGCATAGAGTCCCCTCGAAGTTCGAATGCGATACACGCCAGCTAAGCTCAGCGCTGCGATGCTGCCGAGACGAATCCACGGGCTGGAAGCGAGTTTACGCCATGAGCTTGATGTACGCGCGCCCACGGGTGTGTGCAGTCGGGCGTAGGTGGAATCGCCGTAATAAGATGCTCTGCGTCCCGCCAACCGCTTTGTGACACCGGAAGTCCGCGGATGACCGAGCAGGATTACGAACCGACCAAAGGACAACCTTCGTGGGCAAATCAGTTGCGATAATCGGAACTCGTGGCTACCCCAGCTTCTATGGCGGATTTGAGACGCTCGTGCGACAACTGGCTCCCTATTTGGCAGACCAGGGGTGGGACGTGACCGTCTACGGCCGAGATGGTTCGACGAAAAAAGACACGCCAGATCTTGATCCCCGGGTACACGCAATCGTCACCAAGGGCGTGGAAAGTAAATCGCTCAGCACTCTTTCATATGGTCTGACGTCATCAGTGCACGCGGCTCGACATCGCCCCGACGTGGCACTGGTCATGAATGTTGCGAATGGGTACTGGCTTCCCCTCCTCAGGGCAAGAGGCATTCCCACGGTCGTGAACGTAGACGGGATCGAGTGGGAACGCGCTAAGTGGGGTAAGAAAGCGAAGGCGGTGTTTCGCGGTGGAGCGAGGCTGACCGCCAAGTTCGGTGACCACTTGGTGTACGACTCCCAAGAAATCGCACGAAGATGGGCGGCAGGGTTCAAGCGCGATGGCATATTCATCCCGTACGGCGGCACCGACCCGGGTCCTCTTGAACCTGTCCCCGAGTTAGCAGGGCACCCATATGCGCTCATGGTTGCGCGGTTTGTGCCTGAAAATACGGTTGTGGAGTTCTTCGACGCCGCGGAACGGTTAAGCAAGCGCTGGGATATCGCAATCGTTGGGTCGTCTGGCTACGGCGGCGAACTTGACGAAAGAGTCAAGAATCTCGCCGCTGAGAACGAACGGATACACTGGTTTGGGCACGTAAGCGACGACCGACGCCTGTTCTCACTTTGGCAGCACGCAGGCGCATACTTCCATGGGCATAGCGTCGGTGGCACCAATCCCGCTCTTGTTCAAGCGATGGCTTGCAAGTCGCCGATAGTGGCTCGAGACACAGTTTATAACCGAGAAGTACTCGGAGACACCGCGTTATTCGTGGACCCAGAAGCCGGATGTATCGAGGCGACAATTTCGAAACTTCTACAAGACTCCGTCCTGCAAGGCGAACTACGCCGCAGCGCACACCAACGTGCAGCGCATCACTATTCGTGGAACGGCGTCTGCGCTCTGTACGACGCATGCCTAAGAAAAGCTATCGACTAGATGTCCTTCCCCAGGCCACCAGACTCGGATCGACGCGCGGCGAAAGCGTGCGAAACTCAGGCGCGGTGGGCTCGGAAACTACCCCCTCCCCCCAAGTCCTGCAGATCGATCTACTAGTCAGAGCCGTGTACTTACAGGATGCACGCAGAAGCCGACCCCTTAACACGCCCCGCAGAACTACTCGACCGATAGATCGATCCAGACTCCGATTATATAAACCACGCCGCGGGCGCATCAGCATCCGGCCAAGAATACGTCAGTCCGCGAACACGTTCTCCGATTTTGCGCGCCGGGATTCCACCGACGATGGCGTACGGATCCACATCATGCGCAACGATTGCACCCGCCGCCACCACGGCCCCTTCACCGATGCTCACGCCCGGCAAAATCGTCGCCCGATAGCTGATCCACGCGTAGTCCGATATTTCGATCGGACCTCCTTTGACACCGAAATGTGGACTCTGCGGATCATGTTGAAGCGTCCATAAAGAAACCTCACTCGAAAGGTTGACATTCCGACCGATTCGAATTCCCTCACGCCCGTCGAGCGTCGCCCAAAGGCCAATGATGGAACCATCACCAATCGATATATTCCGCCCCGCCCGAACTTCTCTCCACCGGTAGAGTTGAGCTGACGGAGAGATCGTCATTCCCAACAACTTGCTTGCTAGGACGTAGCGTAGAATCCGGACCGGAATTCGGCCAATCCCCTCACCTAGAAGGTGAACGATCCCACGCCTACTCGGACCTATACGACGCTTCAACTCCTCAATATCCACCATGGAGCAACCTCATTCCTGGACCGTTGTATTCGTACAATTGGACGATATATGGCCAATTAACATATTATGTGAATTCAGATTATACAAAACGAATGATGGTCGTTCCGATCTTACGGGACTTTCCACGCAGTCGAGCAATTACGGTCGCCCTAATCCTCTGTACGACCATCCGGCGTCCCGCCACCTTTGCCCGTCCAAGCAGTTCCTGCCATCGATAATTACCCTGCGTCTTACTACCGCGTCAAGGTCCCCGGGCTGAAGCTTCAAAAACTCGGACCACTCCGTAAGCACCAAAACCAAATCCGCACCTTCGCACGCTTCTAAGGCTGTCGCCGCGTATCCCAGCGTGGGAAACAAAGCGCGGGAGTTTTCCATAGCTTTAGGATCAAAAACGTTAACGGTCGCACCCTGAAGTTGCACTTGCCCCGCCACGTTAAGGGCTGGCGAATCCCTAACGTCGTCTGAGTCAGGCTTGAACGACGCTCCCAATACTGCGACCCGCGCGCCTACAAGCGAACCACATGCCTCGCGCGCCAATTCAACCATTCGCGTACGACGACGCATGTTTATGTTATCGACCTCACGCAGAAAGGTCAGGGCCTCGTCTGCCCCCAACTCACCAGCCCGGGCCATAAACGCCCTGATGTCCTTCGGAAGGCAGCCTCCTCCGAAACCAATGCCCGCATTTAGAAATCTACGGCCGATTCGAGCATCATGTCCGATTGCGTCCGCCAGCATCGTGACATCTGCACCAGCGGCCTCGCATACCTCCGAAATTGCATTAATGAAAGAGATCTTCGTCGCAAGGAACGCATTCGCTGACGTCTTCACCAATTCTGATGTCGCAAGATCCACAACCATAAACGGTGTTTCCTCTGCAAGAATCTTAGCGTAGATTTCCCGGGCGACACCTTCCGCGCGTCCTGGGCAAGCACGGTCCACCCCCAATACAATGCGATCTGGATGCAAAGTGTCCGCGATAGCAAAACCTTCGCGTAAAAACTCCGGATTCCAGGCCACCTCCAGTGCACGGCCCGCCGGGGATAGTTCACGCGCCCGCGCGCCAAGCCGCTCTGCTGTACCAACAGGGACAGTCGATTTACCGAAAATGACGGATTCCCTAGTAAGCAAAGGGGCCAGGCGTTCGATTACGGAATCGACGTAGGTCAAGTCCGCTCCGAACTCACCCCGTTTCTGAGGCGTCCCAACCGCAAGGAAATGAGTATCCGCGAACTCGGCGGCCTCTTCGTAAGACGAGCTAAAGCGCAGTCTCCCAGCCGCAATGTTGCGTCTTAGGATGTCTTCCAGCCCAGGCTCGTAGAACGGCACTTCACCGGCGCCCAATTTGGCCACTTTGGAGGGATCGACATCTACCCCGATTACGTCGTGACCAAGCTCCGCCATGCACGCCGCGTGAGTAGCCCCTAAGTAGCCCGTACCGAAAACTGCCATCCGAGTACTCATCATATCCCCGAATCCCGCCTGTTGGCGCTTGTGGTAGTTGGACTCGGCGCGCTGCGCGCCACTACGGCCGGACCGCCTTCTTGCGTATGCTGCGGTAAATACTTTTTGCGAACTGCAGGGCACCCCGCATAAAGAGCATTCGGTTCGCAGTCAGAATTCACTACACTGCCCGCAGCAATAACAGTTCCTGCGCCGATCGAAACACCGCCAAGGATCGTTGCACCCGCGCCAATCCAGCATCCATCACCGATCGTTATCGGTCTTCCCGATACATTCCCCGCACGGCGGCTAGCGCCAGCCAGTTCATGACTGCTTGTGCTCAGTAGTACCCGCATACCTAAAGAAACACGTTCCCCTAACTCGATTCTCTCGTACGAGTCAAAGAAACACTCCCTATTGATGAACGATCCCGCACCGATTTTAATCCGACTGCTACCTACATACAGACCATCAGCGATCCTCGATCGACTAACGTCCGCTCCAGCGATTCTCAATAGCAGCCATCGAAAACGGCGCGAGACAAATGGCGTTGCGAAAACGAAATTAAACACTGCACGCCCGAACGAATTATCAAGCACAGTCATTTGATCCCTACACTTTCCCGTTTCTCGATGCCACACCGACCGGACCGGCCGAATGGGCGCGCCGAAAATGCGCGATAGCAAGCGCGAACATCACCCAAGGTAGGTTGGTAAGAAAGGGACCGAAGAACATAAACCAAAGCGCCGACAGCGAGGTGAAGACGCACAATATCGACAGATCCGGAGAGGTAATCTCCCGTAACAATGCGGCGAGGAGTGCACTCACGATCACAACCCCACACACCAACCCAACCAGCCCGAAATTCACCCAGAAATCAGCGAGCACCGAATGCAATTTGAAATGCCCACCAAACATATATCCGGTATAATAATCTCCACCGGCGTTCACACCGATCTCCCGCAGCCCGGCAACGGCAGTTAGATAGTCGCCTTGAGAAGGCACAGCGCCCAATCCATAGCCGATTGGATGGTTCTGCATAAGAGCGATCGTCGCCATCCATTCCGGGCGAGCGCTAAGCAGCAACGAGGCACTGCTGCTCGCTTGAGCCACTGTCAGCAGTTGGTTAGTAGTACCAAATACTCCATCTATGAGAAGCCTCGAACCCATCACGTACACGGCCGCGACACTGAGCGTTAGGAAGGCAGCCGATTCAATTCTCGATTTCCGATTCTCCGCGCCCCTCCACTTCCCATAGATCAGAATCCCCGCCGTAGTGACGCAGACGGCAAAGAAGCTTCTCGAATCTAGGAGTGCTCCTAGTACACCGAGACTGACGAGGCCAATGACTGCAAGCGACTTCGACCTGTTTGATAGAAACCCGCACACAATAACAGCCACAGGGAGTGAGAATCCGTATTTCCACGGATTCACAGCAATTGTACTTGAATCCAATGCAAGCGAAAGGACCGCACCAACACAATAGAAGACAGCGGTGCGTTCCATGCCTAGAACACTAGTTGCCCATGCTACTACCATATAGATACCAAAGTTACTCAACGTGAAGATTGCGATATAGATCGCGTTTACTTCATTTATCGTCCCCGACGAACTCCACGCCAGTAACGACCCACTGAGGACACTAGCGACTAGAACAAACGTCAATCTTCTGGCGGGCTTCGCCGCCAGCACGGCAGGAACCGTTACAGGCAATAAGATAATCGTTATGACACTAAGTGTAGTAAAGCCCGAGAAGACCTGAATCCGCATACCTGCCGCCAGCAGGGCAATTATCGCGACAAGCCTGTTCAACGGAAGTACGCGCCAGTCGCTTTGCGCCCGCTTCGACGCACCTGTCTGTGTACGATCAGAGGCATCAACCGCAATGTCCCTAGAGTTCATGAATCGCGCCTCCTTGAGGTTCTCGCAGGCATCCCGTGAAAGCGAATGTCCCTCTGTCTGACCATGAATGGTGGCGCCTCACTTAAACTCCGCTGGGTAACGAAGGCCTTGCGCCAACCCTGCGATCCTTAACGCGATGCGCCTTTTTGCACCACGCGGCTTCAGTAGAGCACCAAAGAGAATGCGCAGAACCGTCTCGAATACGTATGCCGAGTAGGCAAAACGAAACCCCTGCCGACGCAACAACCACAATAAATTCCGAACGGCGTAAAGCTGGTCCAGGTTTCCGCCAGGTGCCTGATGAGCGACCGCGTCAATCCGGCACACGACGTCTTTTCCCGCGATTCCTCGCACCTTCCAGCCGAAATCGACGTCCTCGAAGTATAGAAAGTACGGAACCGAATAGCCGCCTACTTCCTCAAATACCCGGCGATCAACCATAACTACAGACCCGTCGAGCCAATCGACGCGACGAGCGGGATTGCCCGTAATTCCGCTGAATCGTTCACCACGCTCGATATTCGCCGGCTTCTTCAGGAGACGGCCCGTCCGACCGCCCAACGACCATATCGAGTTCCCCTCTCCGAGGCTCATTAGGCGTGGTCCTACGATCCCTGTGGACTCGTTGTCTAGTTCGGCTGACAGGGTTCTAATACATTCCGCATCTATTTGCACTTCATGAGTAAGTAGTAGTATGCGACTGGAGCCAGAGAGGGCCGCTACCCCTACATTCATCGCTGCCCCGAATCCTACATTCTCCAATTGCAGCAGCGTCATGCGCGGAAACTTGCGACGCACATTTTTGTCGAATTCGTCACACGAGCCATTATCGCACAGTACGATATTACTCTCGGTTACTCCAATTTCGTTGACAAGCCGATCAACGAGAGTAAGGACATCCGATTCGCGTTTATAGTGAACAATGACGACACTCATACTATCGATGACGCAGCCATCAAGCGGTATATTCTGTTTGCTCATACATTGACCTTTGCGTCGAGGCCCGCAATGGACTTCCGTCGAATTGACACGATAGCCGAGTAGGGTACGAGCTGGAATACTCCGATCGATGCGGCGGTTGCAATTATGGGGCCAGATGGACCGAGGAATGGGAAGGTGAAGAACGAGAGTGATACGGCACTAATTGCCATCACAATGAGGGGAAGAACCTGGAGTCTAAGACCCTTCACGTCGGTAAGGTACATCCCTAGCGGATACACCGCGGCCTGAAGGCAGACCATGCACGAGAAGGCAAGTAACATTCCACTTGAAACGGTGATTGATCCCCCACTGAGGGCATCAAAGATATAGTCCGCGAATATAGATATTATCGTGCATAGTGCTGCTGCCACGCCTCCAAAGACGAGCGAGACTATCTGGGGTGAAACTCCAGTCCCGCGCGCACGGTCATTCGCGAAAATCGGCCATAAGGCCATGCCTGCAGTCGCGACCAGGACGCCAACCGAAGTAAAAATCTGGGCGGAAAGGCTGTACTGCGCAAGTTCTGGCACTGTCCCGAGATGGCTGACGACGTACCTGCCGCTTTGTATGGCGACCGCTGCCGCCACGAGTTGCACGAGCATCGGGATCCCCGCATTCATAACTTTGTCCCCGCGGCATCCGTGAACGTCGAGGACTCGGGTCACCGCCCAACCCACCGAAGGCGAGATCTTTCGCGCCGCGAGCCATGCCGAGATAGCCAATGAGATAAGTCCTGCAAGGAAGAATGAAACTGGCAGGAAGGGCATCGGATTGAGACCCAACTGAAAGACGAGTACGACGCCGAGGAACGTAACTGGTGCTTGAATTCCCAGCGTCAATACCGCTAAGTGATT
The DNA here is from genome assembly GCF_033142305.1 of Rhodococcus sp. IEGM 27. Taxonomy (NCBI): domain Bacteria; kingdom Bacillati; phylum Actinomycetota; class Actinomycetes; order Mycobacteriales; family Nocardiaceae; genus Rhodococcus; species Rhodococcus sp. IEGM 27. Next base: position 346,568 of record NZ_JAWLSG010000004.1, read on the forward strand.
GAGACGCGCGCCGAGTAGGACCCGCTGACCAATTGAGAATGGAAGTCCGATCGAGTAGATTAGGACCGCCATGAATGCCGCTAGTCCAATGCCCGTCTCGGTGTCCGGCACGCCCAACACGGCAGGCCACCAACCTCCAACATAGACAATCGTGTCTACGAAAATTATCGCTATACCAACCGCGGTCGTGATCCTAATTGCAGTGAGCAGCACTCTCTGCGTTCTCTCTCTGCTGCCGCTGACCTCTTCGTCCGCTACGGCATTAACTACCGCGGCGCCAACCCCGAGGTCGGAAAATACGAGCAAGGCCGGGATAGTGACCAACAACGCGTAGTAACTGTATACGGTGGCGCTTGCGTTGTGGATTATCAACCATGTAGTCGTGAATGAGCAAGCCACAGTTATGACCATGACGACGCCGCGAGAAATGGTGCTCTTCAACAAACTTATCCACATCGCTGTCATGCCCCATTCTCAGTATGGTTTTTTCCATCACTTAGCCGTCAGATGGCACGCACAGATCTCGCCGGAATGCCTGCGAGTATTTCATTTCCCGCGTGCTCGCCCCGAACAACCGCCCCCGAGGCCACCACTGTGCGTGGACCAATCTTTGTCCCCGCAAGCAAAGTAACGCGCGAACCAATCCAGCAATTGTCGCCAATCTCAACTGGAAGTTGAATCGTTCCTTGTTCTCGTATCGGCCTGTCGGGCGACTCATAGCGGTGTTCTTGCGAATGAACGACAAAGTATGGACCAATAATCACGTCATCGCCAATTCTTACTCCGCCGGATGCACCGAGATGGAAGAAATCGCCTATTCCGGACCGCTGGCCAATCTCAACGCCTTTACCCATGAGCGACAAATGGCTCGTCGATGTGATGATTCCCCGTCGACCGAGTCTGCTGCCCGCCCTCAAGGTCACGCCCATGATCGAACGCGCGTCGATGGTCGTGTCATCACCGATCGATACGCCGCGTCCTACAGAGAGCTGTCGTTTTCCTCGCACCTGCACGCGCCGACCCACGAAACTAATGCGTCGGAATCTCAGCCCTCCTCGAACAGCCTGGGTTGCGCGGAGGAGAATTTCAGAAAACAAGTATTCCGCCGGCAGTTGGTCGGATATGGGATAACGTCGTCCGGACGCTTCCAGAAGTCGCTGCGCCGATTTCATCATTTTCTGGTCAATATACTTACGTGGCTCCGTCATAGCGACACGTCCGCATCATGTTGACGCAGCGCGTCCCCCATAGTCCGGATCGCATACGAAAGCCGGTACGGATCCAGTGAGCTGGCATACGGGTCTACTGAGGTGAGTTCCGAAATACTCGCCAGATTAGAACCCGTCATCTCCGCAGTGATGCACATCTGCTGCACCTCAGGCGAGAACCCCTCCAACGCGAACTTTGTCCCAATTACGGGCACTCCCTTCGATAAGGATTCAAGGACTTTGACCTTCATGCCGCCGCCTAGTCGAATAGGCGCCAGCGAGACGGCGATCCGTCCGTAGAACTCGTCAGTATGGGCCACTTCGCCCAAATACTCGACACCGTCCGGTGGGGAACCAGTTTTCTCGAGTCCTCGGCCGGCCACGACCACCTTCCAGCCCAGTCTGCGCAGTTCAGGCAACCAATGAGTCAGGAGGACGTCTAACGCATCGCGGTTCGGCCAGTACTCGAAGTTTCCGATGAAACCGGCTGTTTTGTCTGCGGACTCTCGCTTCTCGACATAGCAGAAGTCAGAGTCCGGCAGAGGCGTGGGGAGCCATATCGCATCGACCTCACTGCTGAGGATTTCCCAATCTCTCCACCCTGTCACGGTTACTAGATCTGCGGACTTTGCAGCTGCCCGTTCTCTTCTCTGGATAAGTTTTGCCTGGCTACCGGCGGTCAGTCGAGCGAACCCGCTCCGCGATTGGGCTTCACGTCGACCGAACTCCCCCCATAGATCCATAAAGTCCTGCCAGACAAAATTATCGAGCAGGTTGGCATATTGAACATGAGGTATCACGCTAACCAGTATTAGCGAGGATCCCGCAGCGACGACCTCGGACCTCAAGTACTGCGAGGAGGCGCCGAGTCGCGTAGGCATCGGAAGATAGGTCCTTTTCAAATTGGCCACGCTATTTGCGAGCGGCCCGAATCGCGCATAACGCCTTTCAGCTTCACCGAGAGCGGGAGAGCCGAGTTGCGCAGATTTGGCCTCACCAGCGGCTTTAATTGGCGAAATAACCCGGACTTCAAAGTTCGCGGCCTGCAGAATTCGAATGAGCGCACGAGTTCGGATCGTGCCGCCATGATTGGATGCGAATGGGTCAGTCATGCTAACCACGCTTGCCCGTACAGTCATGACCGCACCGGCCTGCGCGCTGGGAGACACTTAACGACTTCCTCAATTCGCTCGTGATACTTCTCGATCGAAAATTCTTTTAGGACGAACTCGTATCCGCACTCGGATAGCGACAGAGCTAGATCGACGTCCTTTACAAGAGCAATCACCGCATCTGCGAGTGCGTCCTCATCCTCGGCGGGGACCACCAGTCCCGTCGACATATGGTCGATAATTTCCGTGAGCCCATCAACTGCACTTACGATTACCGGGCGCATCGCCGCCAATGCCTCTGCCGCCACCGTGCCGAAGGGCTCCTGTCGGGACGGCACGATCACAATGTCGGCTGCAGCGAGGTCACCTACGATGTCGTCCCTGAAGCCCGCGTAGACTACGAACTCCGACACACCGAGTTCTTCCGCCCGGCTGTGTAATTCCTCCTCATACCACTCATAGCCTGGAAATACATCACCGACGATAGATAGGCGTGCATCTATTCCGCGGTGTCGCAGGACCCCGAGCGCGCGGATGGCAACGTCCTGCCCTTTCCGAGGACTCAGACGACCTACGACTAGAAGTTGAATTTTTTCGCTGGGTCGAGTCGGACGCGACTTAAAGTACGGGGACCAGTCCTTGCCGTTATGAATTACGCGAACATCCGTCGATGTGAATATCTGGCTCGATTCGATAAACGCTCGAGTCGCATTACTATTCGCCACAACAAGGTCAGCGAGCCTCAAGGGAGCGATCAAACCCGCACGCACCAACCTCGACTGCCCTGGCTCAGACTCGCGGACATGGCAGACCGCAGGTCTCCCAAGTAATTTGGCAGCTACGAGCCATATTGGCTGGGTTAGGGTATTAACGTAGACAATATCGGGATCGGCGCTCCGTATTACTTGGAGGGCGCGGGAAAGTCCGCCCGCCGACGAGCGAACCAGACTGAGGAAACCTCTCGGTGTCAGACCATCTTTGCGAAGCGTCGGTATGGCCGCAATGATAGTGGAAATGCCTTGACGGGCGAACCGCTCCTCCAGAGGGCCCTCTCTCGGGACGACGACGGATACTTCGTGACCGCTGCTCTCGAAGCCTTGTACGGTAACCGCCGCCATGCGGTCCGCCCCATATAGCTCGACGCTTGGCTGGCAGTAGAGGATTCTCAAGACCATGTCCTTATCGTGATTCGCCGAGATCGACTGGCCATCAACAGAAGTCTTGTAGTTCGGAACGCTTCTTCTAGCCGCGGGCACGCTAGTAGGCTCCGTCACTAGCCACCACCGCCTTCAACGTCTTGCCAATGATTAGCACGTCACCTGTCATAGACCAGTTCTCTACATATGAAAGGTCAAGCCGTACAGTTTCTTCCCAGGACAAATCCGATCGACCGCTAACTTGCCACAGCCCCGTGATCCCCGGTTTCACCAAGAGGCGGCGCCGGACAGTTCCGTCGTACGTCTCCACCTCCCGGCGGAGCGGTGGGCGAGGGCCCACTACACTCATTTCCCGACGAAGAACGTTGATGAACTGCGGTAGTTCGTCAATGCTGAACTTCCGCATAATTCGACCGACCTTAGTCACACGGGGATCCTCGCGCATCTTGAAAAGGACGCCGGCACCATCGTTAGCCTGCATCAAGGTACTCAACTGCTGGTCGGCGTTGACCACCATGCTTCGGAATTTCAACATCGCGAATGGTTTTCCCTCCAAACCCATTCGCTCCGACTTATAGAAGACCGGGCCTTTACTAGTCAGCTTGATAGCGACCGCCACCGCGAGCATTAACGGACTGATAGCCAAGAGAGCCACGGTCGCGAACACGAAGTCAAAACCGGTCTTCATGAACCTCTGGGCACCGTGGTACTGAGGCTTCTCTACATGAATCAGCGGGAGACCGGCAACCGGCCGCATCGATAGGCGCGGACCTGCAACGTCTACCATCCCGGGTGCAACAACGAGGTCCACATGATGTGGTTCCAATGCCCAGGCAAGCGCCCGCATCCCATCGTGGCCCAGGTGCTCGGTGGCTGTAACAGCTACAGTGTCTGCACCGCAGAACGATAGTGCACTTAAGACATGGCGCTCATCACCGAGAACCGGAATCTCGCGCCCGGCGACCGCGATCGTTTGCCCACACTCGCTTCCTCGACCCGGTGTGCATACACCCACGACTCGGTACCCGTCTGCGGTCCCACGCGCGAATGATTCGGCGAGGCTCTTCACTGCCCGCTCACCACCGACCACCAATACGGAGGTTTGGAACTCCCCCCTTGCGCGTTTACGGGCAATCACTCGGCGCCAGCACCATCGGCTGGCGATTAGCGCCGCCAGTCCAACCGGAAAGGCTATACCAAGATAGAGCCGCGCCAAATCGACTCTGAGTAACAACGACACGATGGCAATCAACCCGAACAGGCGGATTGTCGAGGCCAGGATCCGTCGGTATTCTTCGGGACCACTGCCAATAACGCGAATCGTGCGCGTTCGAAAAACTACCAGTGTGCCAAGCCACATTACTATCAGCGCTGTCGAGATTAGCGAGTAGCTCAGGTCAGGAATCGAGTTCGATGCTGCGAGTACTTCGCGGTCTCCGAAGCGAACCCACTGCGCGAGCAACACGGCCGCGATTACGATTAGGGTGTCCGAAACTCTCAGTCGCCGAATATATGCCGCCTGCCAGTCCCGGCGACCCCCCGTCCCTGCATCCGGACCGACCGTCGGACGCTTGAAACCAAGCGCCGGGCTCAGTGGCACATTGAATGCAGTAACCATCACACGCCCTCCACCTAGAGCCAATTTTTGCGTCGGCAGCCAGTCTGGCTGTGATGTCTGACGGAGTAGAGAACCGTCCCCCGCTTGCTGCCGTGTAAATGATCGCATTGGCGGCGGTTTATTACGTGCCAAGCAGGTGAACCTTAGACGCCGCAGCGCAGCGGACCTCTGTTACAAAAAGTGTGTTCAAGTGCGGTTTTTCGGGCTGACCCACAGATGGAGCGGCTCTGCAGGGCGGTTCGCTGTGAGGCAACTCACAAGATATACGGGAACTTTCAGATCTCTGATGCTCAACATACTGGCCGGTAAGGGACTAAATACCCTTGACGACAATGTCATCCGGTTCGGCCAGGAGTCTTGACGAGAGTCCTGCCGGTATTCGAATCGGCATGTAGTCCCGTCGGGGTGTGTGTTTCATACACGTAATCGACGTAATACTCGCCCGCACCACGGTTTTCCGGCGCCCCTCCCCGGATCAACGCCTTGACACCGTTCGCCGGACAGGCGATACCGGAGGCGCTTCCATACCATCGTCAAGTTTTATCCGACAGGAGCAATCTTCGTCCCTGGTTCGATTGGCGGATAGTAGTCAAATCGCCTGGCACGCTGTCGGCCCCTCAAGTTTCTCTCGCCTGGAGCGCAACTGCATCTGCTCAAGTGCGAGTCACCTCCGTGAGGTTCGGAGGCGACAGCGCCGTGCTGTTAGGTCTCGCCTCGGGCATTGACGTGCTGCGTCAATCCCGCAGATCGTGAAGCGCAAGAACATACCGAAGGATCGGTTAATGGCCCAGTATCCGCCACCGAAGCACGATTGAGGCCGTAGAAAGCGGGTCTGGTTTTCTTTTCGGCAGTTTCTCCGCTCATCGGCTCGTGAGTCGATCCCAATTTGGTGCGGGAGGATTTCGGGGTCTGGGTCGAATGCCACGTGTTCTACTGCGGCACTTGGCCGATGCGGTTGCGAACTTCGGCTGGTCGTGTAGAAAGAACGAGTGCCCGACAGGGTGCAGATCGAGAGTTCCCCCTAAACGCCTCGACAGGAGCAAACATGTCTTCAGCTTTCGGCAGCCTCACGGAACTGGTTACCTTCCTCGCACAGTTCCTCACCTTCGGGTCAGAAGCTGGATCCAGCGGCGCATAAGTCGGCATCTTTCTGAACTGGGACTCACAGAGTGGGTCCCAGTTCGGGTTTTGGGGTGACACACGGGTTAGGGCCTTGCCATCGCGCGCTGGGCGGCGGGCCAGAACTCCAGTCCTGCCGTCATCAGTCCGCCAAACCCGATGATGATCACTGCCGCGTCGACACTGGTACGTCCCTCCTTGGCCCAGTACACGTCTTCCAGGTCGAGTAGCAACGCCAGTTCGTCGACAATGAGCGCGAGTCCGGCGCCGTACGACAGGGGGACGGTCGGATGCCGCCGCTGCTTCTCGGAGCCGCGTACCGCGACGGCCCCCACACCCGCTAGTGCGCAGATCCCGAGATTGTAATGGTGAAAGTGGCGGCCACCGAGTGCAATCCCGCCACTGCTTGGCCCATGCCCGTCCTTGATCCAATGGGTCAACGCACGTACCCCACCGAATGTCAGGGTGAACGCGGTCCAAGCCACCACGGCGGACTGCTCGCTGGAGTCGAGGTTCTTCCGCCACGCGATCCGTACCCGCTGTAGTCGGGTGCGCTTCGGAGCAGTTCTGTCAGGACGATTTTCGGTCACGACGTTGATCGTGCCACCGGCCTGCAGAGATCATCTTTCGTTTGCGGTTTGTAACAAAATGAGACCTAACTAGGTAGTAAGTCTCGTTTTGGCAAAAAAACAGACCGGACGTATGTTTACCGGCATACTGGACGGCATGTGGTGGGTCATAGGAATAGTCGTGATATGGGGATTCGGGGCGATACCGCTTGCCGTTCTGCTCGGTTCGGCGGCGCGACTGAAGGATGAGCGTGAGTTACCCCGAGACGATCGAGTGGCCTGGTGGCCGTCGGTTGATTCGACGACAAGCCGAGCACTCCAGCATGGGGCTTGATTCCGGTTAACGCGCGCCGTCAACGACGACGTATGTGTTGGCGGCATACCCAGCCCTTTGCTGCGCCGTGGAGCTTGCTCGTCGAAAGGAACCTCACCATGACTACTGTTTCCCGGATAGAGGTGGCACGGGCCCGACGATCCCGTTTAGTTCTGTTCGTCGGTAACCCGACAAGTTATCTCGAAGTTACCCAGTGGGCCACGCTACGGCAGTGGGTTACGGCCCACGGTTTGACACCGATGCGGGATCTCAACGGTAACGTGCTCTGTGTAATCGCGACGGTCGACGTCATCGAAGGTGTCGGGTCTGCGAAGGATTCCGCAATGATGCAACGTGCGCAAGAGGCCGGCATTCCCTGTGTCGGCGTCCATGAGACCAGCCGCATCTGGGAGCTCACCGCTCGCGCGCGAGCGCGCAGCGACCAGGCCGTCGACGGCCCGCTTGCCCATAAGCGCCACGAAGGGGCTTAGGAACCCCAACGACGGGTTGTTTCCAGCTTGACTGGCCCGGCTCTCGAGAAGCAAGGGGGTCATGCCACCGTCTGGTCTGGCGGATCGTTTCGGTGGTCATCGCTCAAGGGGGCCGGTTGCTCCCGCACATCCTTTAGCCGGGCCGCTCGGCCGAGCACAATCGCGAGCGGTACCGACAAAACCACCCACAGCAGCACCGCAGCCCCTAAAATCCACCACCACACTCTTCGAGTATGCCCGCGGTTGGAAGGTTGACCAAGGTATTGCAGCGTGCATGCCCGCTTACATTCGGGGCTAGGGAGGAAAAGGGAGTCTGGGAGGGACGTACCTAAGTACTAGCTGGATGCAACCGGTGCAACAGCGTCTGATGCCGCATTATTGTGCGATGAGTATTCGTGCAACACTCCGTGAAGACTGGCACGTCAACCGCGGCGACGGACGAGGTATCTTCGTCGTCACAGCTTTCCGATTCGCACAGGCTGCTCGCGGCGCCGGCGCCCATCCACGCCTTGCAGCCCTGCCCGTGGGAGTCGCGTACAAGCTGATAGTCAGCTGGCTTCTCGGAATCGATTTACCTTGGTCTCTTCCCGCTCCTGGGCCTGGCCTGCAACTTCAGCACTGTGTTGGCCTGGTTGTCCACAAAGACGCAGTGATCGGGCGCCACGTCGCCTTCAAACAGGGTGTGACGATCGGCATCTCTGGAAGCACCACACGGCCAGATGGTGCACCGACTATTGGCAACGACGTTGTGGTCGGAAGCGGCGCGCAGATACTCGGAAGGATCACAATCGGAGACAATGCTGTAATCGGCGCGGGTGCAATCGTGCTTCGGCCAGTACCGAGAGGTGCAGTTGCGGTCGGGAATCCGGCCCGACACTTCTTTAGACGGGCGGAACGGGCTCATTCCAAAGTAGGCGACTGAAGAATCCGCCGAATCGACCCACCCATTGCATCGGATAGCGGAGCTCGGTCCCGTGTGTCAGACCAAGCGAGTGTAATCGCTGGAAATCGCCGACAGAATGACCTTACGTGCTCGGATAGTGTGGATGAAATCCACTGTGCGCCCGGCAACAATCTCGGTGAGAATGCTCAATCAGTCAGCTAACTTCCGTCGGCCGGTATGAGCAGTAATATTCTTCCGGTGGGCAAGGCTGGTTCGACCAGTCGCTCTGTGTGAGTTCCGCCGGGCGGAGGACTATCTCGTCCCGCCGCGGTTAGGCTGACGAGCAGCAACCGCGTTTCCGGCTGGAAGGCAGAGACGATGCATGTAACTCCGCTCGCCTGGGGCCTGACGATCGTCGTGATCGTCGCTCTGCTCGCGTTCGACTACTTCTTCCACGTCCGCCACGCCCACGTTCCGACCCTTCGGGAAGCGGCGATATGGTCGTCGATCTACGTGGGCCTCGCGCTCCTTTTCGGTGTGGTCGTCCTGATCTTCGGTGGCACCACCATGGGGTCGGAGTACTTCGCCGGTTACGTGACGGAGAAGGCGCTCTCCGTCGACAACCTCTTCGTCTTCCTCATCATCATGTCCAGCTTCCGGGTGCCACGAGAAGACCAGCAGAAGGTGCTGTTGTTCGGCATCGTGTTTTCGATTTTCGCGCGCACCGCATTCATCTTCCTCGGCGCCGCGCTGATCAACTCGTTCGCTTGGGTGTTCTACTTCTTCGGGCTCATCCTGCTCATCACCGCCGGCAACATGCTGCGCCCCGAGTCCGAGGAGTCCCACTCGGCCGACAACTTCATCATTCGGATCGCGAAGAAGTTCATGCACACCACCGAGCACTACGACGGCGACAAGCTGTTCACCATCGAGAACGGCAAGCGGGCCATGACGCCGATGCTGTTGGTGATGGTCGCCATCGGTGGCACCGACATCTTGTTCGCCCTCGACTCCATCCCAGCGATCTTCGGCCTCACCCAGAACGTCTATATCGTCTTCACGGCCACCGTGTTCTCCCTGATGGGTCTTCGGCAGCTGTACTTTCTGCTCGACGGGCTGCTCGACCGTCTCATCTACCTCTCGTTCGGGCTGGCGGCGATCCTGGGCTTCATCGGCGTCAAGCTGATCCTGCACGCGCTGCACGAGAACAACCTGCCGTTCGTCAACGACGGCGAGCCCGTCGACGTGGTGGAAGTGAGCACAATGGTGTCCCTCGGTGTGATCATCGGGGTCCTGGTGATCACCGTGATCGCCTCCCTGTCGAGTCAGAAGGGCAGGGCCCAGTCGGCGATCGCGGGCGCCCGCCGCCATGCAGCGAACTACGTCGATCTCGACTACACGGCCGATGCCGAGGAGCGCGAACGGATCTACAACAAGCTGGTCAAGGAGGAGCAGCAGCTCAAGAGCCTCGACCCCAAGTTCAAGAAGATGGTGCGCGAGGAGACCGCGCTGCTGGAGCTCATCAAACGCGCGCACGCGGACCACGACGCGTTCCTCAACCGCTGAGAATCCCCCCACTGCCGCCGCGAAGCCTCCTCCGCCGGCGGCTCTGAGAAAGCCCGCCCACAGGCTACAGCGCCCGCCGTTGATGGGCGGGCGCTGTCTCTGAATTTCCTTTCGTACGTAGTCGACCAGTTACTTCATGCGGTCTCCGCGGTCTTCGCGCATCCCCATCGCTGTGACACCGAGGCCGAGCAGGCACACGATGGCGCCGCCGAGCACGTTCGACCAGATCATGCCTGTGGTCGTGGTGACGTCGGCCACCAGCCACGGGCTGACGATCATCCACAGACCCAGCAGCGGCGCGACGAAGGTCATCCCGTGGGTGCGGCCGTACGCCGATGTGAATCCGACCGCGAGCAGTGCAACAGCGATGCCCGCGATCAGGTTGCACATCGCCAGCCCCATCTGATCGCCGAAGCCCACGATCCACGGCGACGCCGCTACATACAGCGCCGCGATGAACATCAGACCCTCGGCCACCTGCGTGACGGGCCTTTCCGCGACTCTGTCGTAGCGATCGCGCAATGCAGCAATGTCGGGGTGTCTTTCGATCGACATTCCGGATGTCGTCGACATGACTCATTCACCTCCAAGAACGAAACGGTTCCCCACCGTGGGAGTGCCCGCACCGAAAGTTTCCAAAACCGCTGTGAACAGGAAATACACCCAGTTTCACGCACCTTCCGGCGGCGTCCCGTTCGAGAGCGACATACGGGCTCGCACCCGGGCCGTCGTGTGCCAGATCGTGGTGGTGTCGTGGACGCTGATGCAGGGCACAGCGCTGTCCCGGGCCTGCCGCACGACGAGCGACTCCGCCGACGAGCACCGGCCGTCGAGCACATCCTCGGTCACGATCACGCAGAGCACGTCGTCACCGAAAGACCGGATCGGTTCGAGCCCCTGAAGAACGACCCACTGCCGGACCATCGCCCACTGGGACACGTCCGAATGTCGAGTTGGGTTACCGACGAACAGCACGCGCCGCGATCGACGGCATCGCGCCGCCCGGATATCGGAAATGGGTGCCATGACGGTTGTTCCTGTCCACGAGGATGAGTGATCCGATGCGCGCTAGCGCATGGAACAACTCTCCCGCCGTTGCCGGTCGGCGTCTGTCCACCGATCGGGCGCCATTCGGGTGGAACTCGTCGTCCCCCGATCGGCCGACCCGAGGTGAGCGCGAAAGTAGGCGGCCTCATGTCACCGGGTCGACAAGAATCAACGACCACAGAAACTGCGGCCTCCCCGCGTCTTCCGGCCTGTACATCGACCGTGAAACGACCGCGGTGCGGTCAGCGATATTCCAGGCATACTGCTGATCGGAGATCGACCTCATGTCCCCAATCCGTGCCCTGGTGACGGTGCTGCTCCTGGGTATTTTCGCGGTTAGCGGCTGCGCCGGCAGGGGCACCAGCGTCCCGAATGTCACCTCCACTGGGACGCCACCCACCACCACGGCACTCCCCACTACGACCAGCGCGCCTCCACCACCCGTGGTCGAAGAGCCGGCCCCGGCCCTCGCTCCGGAACCAGAGGTCACATCCGAGCCGATCACTTTCGAATGCGGCGACCCCACGCTGTACCAGTACGGCACGGCCCTGTACTCGGACGGCACCACCGGATACGAACCGAGCTGCGATACCTCGCCTCCCGGTCGGGAGCTGCGGTACTGCGACTACGGCGGGACTGCTGTCTACACGGACGGCAGCTACTCCACCACCGACCCGGCGTGTCACCAGCCGGTGCCTGCACCATCAGGCGGCGAGTCAGGTTACCCCTACGACCCCAGCCAGGACCGCAACGGCGACGGTGTAGTCAGTGGCTACGAACGATGTGGCACCGCTTGCGGTGAAGCGCCGACCAGCGGCGAGATCCAAATGCAATACGGTTGCGAAGAAGGCTGGATCGACCCGGAGACGTGTGCGCTGGCCGGTTACTGAACTGAGAACCCGACGAGTATCGACTGCGAAAAAGTGTTTCGTTACGACAGCCCAGCGCATGGCAGGAGCAGCCATGGCGAGCAAGACCGTCGGTGGAGATGACCCTTCCCGCGGACACGGCATGATTCATGCGTATCCGTTGGAAGGGTGCGTCGTCCAAGAGGCGTCTCAGTTACCGCCCTAGGCTGGCGGATCCTCACCCTCGGCAGGAGGCGGATCCTCGCCCTCCGCGGGCGGGTCTTCACCCTCCACCGGCGGGTCTTCACCCTCCACCGGCGGGTCCTCACCCTCGACCGGCGGCGGATCCTCACCTTCCGCGGGCGGAGGCGGGATCACGGGCGGAGGCACGACGGGCGGAGGCGGGATCACGGGCGCCGGCGGCGGCACCACGACTGCGGGTGGTGGATTCACGGGCGCCGGCTGACCGGCGGCAGGGGCTTGCCCGCCACCGCCGCCCGACCCTGCGCCCGGCGCACCGCCGCCCCCGTCGCTCGACCCGGGCGGGACTTCGGGCGGGACCGACTCCGAGGTCTTCGTCGTCGAGGTGGCCGAGGTCGTCGTGGCCTTGGTGGTGGAGCTGGAGGTTTCGGAGGTCGGTGTCGGTTCGGTGTCGGATCCGCACGCCGACAGGGTGAGGAGTGCGCAACTTGCCGCGGTTACCACCAAGCGTTTCAAGGACAGCTCCTTCGTTTGCACATCTATTTACCGGTCACGGCGGAACCTACAGTCCGAACGGTATGGTTTGTCCGGTTTTGGTCGAAATCGAGACCGACCCGTTTCCGATCCGCCGACACTCGCGCGCGCCTCGGCGAAACCATCGACGACGGCGGTACCGTCGAGAAGGTGATGGGACTGCCTGATGCGATCTCGGCCTGTTTGTTCGATCTCGACGGTGTGCTCACCGGCACGGCGGTGCTGCACCGCAAAGCCTGGAAACGCACGTTCGACGAGTTTTTGAAGCATCGCGAGGGCCCGAATTTCCGGCCGTTCACCGACCAGGACTACTACGACTATGTCGACGGCCGGCCCCGCGCCGACGGGGTGCGCACCTTCCTCGCCTCCCGCGCGATCACGCTGCCGGAGGGACTCCCCGACGATCCGCCGGGCGCCGAGACGGTGAACGGTGTCGGCAACACCAAGAACGTCCGCCTTCTGCGGGTGATCGACGAGGAGGGTGTGAGCCCGTACCCCGGTTCGGTGCGATACATCAAGTCCGCGTACGACGCCGGCTTGAAGATCGCGGTGGTCACGTCGTCGGCGAACGGGAAGCAAGTCCTCGACGCCGCCGATCTCAGCCGATATGTGCACGTGCGCATTGACGGCGTGGTGATCCGCGATCAGGAACTCCGCGGCAAGCCTGCACCGGATTCCTTCCTCGCCGCAGCGCGCGCCCTCAACGTGCATCCCGATCAGGCGGCCGTGTTCGAGGACGCCCTGTCCGGGGTGGAAGCGGGACGCGCCGGTGAATTCGGATTCGTTGTCGGCGTGAACCGCAACGATCAAGCCGAAGCCCTCCGCGAGCACGGCGCCGACGTGGTGGTCAACGACCTGGCCGAACTGCTGGAAAGGTGAGCATGGCAGACGACAAGGGCTACGAGATATCGCCGTGGCAGCTTCGCTGGCGCGGACTGGACCTGCAGGCACTCCACGCCACCGAGTCGACTTTCGCTCTCTCCAACGGACACATCGGTATTCGGGGCACCTTCGAGGAGGGTGAACCACGAGGCCTGCCCGGCACCTACCTGAACGGTTTCTACGAGCAACGCCCGCTGCCCTACGCCGAGGCGGGCTACGGCTATCCCGAGGACGGCCAGACGGTAGTCAATGTCACCGACGGCAGCATCATCCGGTTGCTGGTGCAGGACGAACCACTGGACATGCGGTACGGCAGTGCCACACACCACGAGCGAGTGCTCGACTTCCGGTCCGGCACACTGCGCCGCACCACCGAATGGACCTCCCCGACCGGCCGACGGGTGCGCATCCATTCGGAGCGGCTGGTGTCGTTCACCTCCCGTGCGGTTGCCGCCATCCACTACGAGGTGGAACCACTCGACGGGGACATCGAACTCGTCCTGCAATCGGACCTCCTGGCGAACGAGCCGATCCCGGCGCGGACGGACGACCCGAGAGTCGCCGCAGCCCTGGACAACCCGCTGGTGTCCGATTTCGCCGCCGCCCACGACTTCCGAGCGGTACTCGCCCACCACACGCGGAGCTCGGGTCTGCGCATGGCCGCAGGCATGGACCACGAGATCGACCTCCCGGCAAATGCCCGCTGCGGCATCGAGACCGAAGAAGACCTCGCCCGCCTCACCGTTGCCGCCGATGTGCCGAGCGGACAGCGACTACGGGTCACCAAGTATCTGGCCTACGGATGGTCTGCCCGAAGGTCCACACCAGCATTGCGCGGGCAGGTCGAGGGCGCCCTGGCCGGTGCACTCGAAACCGGGTGGGACGAGCTGCTGCGCCGCCAACGCGAATACCTCGACGACTTCTGGGAAACCGCGGACGTGGAGATCGACGGTGACGCGGAACTCCAGCAGGCGGTGCGTTTCGCCCTCTTCCACGTGCTGCAGGCCGGTGCGCGCGGTGAGTCGCGCGCCATTCCCGCGAAGGGCCTGACCGGCCCCGGCTATGACGGGCACGCCTTCTGGGACACCGAGACCTTCGTGCTGCCGCTGCTCACCTACACCGTGCCCGACTCGGCCCGCGACGCCCTGCGCTGGCGACATTCCACCCTGGACAAGGCGAAGCGGCGGGCCCTGCAACTCGGCCAGGGCGGTGCCGTCTTTCCGTGGCGGTCGATCACCGGCGACGAGTGTTCCGGGTACTGGCCCGCCGGAACCGCCGCGTTCCATGTCGGCGCCGATGTGGCGGTGGCGACGTCGCGGTATCTGGCCGCCACCCACGACGCCGAGTTCGAGGAGGAATGCGGGCTCGAGCTGCTCGTCGAGACCGCGCGGTTGTGGGCCACTCTGGGCCACCACAATTCACGCGGCGAATTCCGCATCGACGGTGTCACAGGACCCGACGAATACACGGCCATCGCCGACAACAACGTGTTCACCAACCTCATGGCGCAAAAGAATCTGCGCGACGCGGCCACCGCGTGCGAGCGGCGACCCGCAAAGGCGCGCGAGTTGGGCGTCGACGACGAGGAAGCGGCACGGTGGCGGGACTCGGCCGAGCACATGCGCATTCCGTACGACGCCGCACTGGGCGTGCATCAGCAGTCCGAAGGCTTCACCCACCACGACGAATGGGACTTCGAAGGCACCCCGCCCGAGCACTATCCCCTGCTCCTGAACTACCCGTACTTCGACCTGTACCGCAAACAGGTGGTCAAACAGGCAGACCTGGTACTGGCGATGTATTTGCGGGGTGATGCCTTCACCCCCGAGCAGAAGATCGCCAATTTCGCCTACTACGAGGCGCTCACGGTCCGCGACTCGTCCCTGTCGGCGTGCGTCCAGGCAGTCATGGCCGCGGAGGTCGGGCACCTGCAACTCGCCTACGACTACCTGGCCGAGGCCGCGCTCACCGATCTCCACGACCTCCATGCCAACGTGGAGAACGGACTTCACATCGCCTCACTGGCGGGTACCTGGACGGCCTGTGTCGCCGGATTCGGCGGCATGCGGGACCACGACGGTGACGTGACGTTCGCACCCCGGATCCCGCCGCAGTTGACGCGATTGTCGTTCCGCATGACCGTGCGCGGCAGCGCAATACACGTCGATGTCCGCCCGCTGGTGGCGACGTATCGGCTGATCTCCGGCGAACCCCTCCAGTTGGCGCACCACGGAAGCACATTCACGTTGGACGCATCCCCGGTCACCAAACCGATCCCCGCGGCACCGAGCAGCCCCGCCGTCCGGCAACCGTACGGTCGTGCGCCCGTTCATCGCGGGTAACGGCCCTCGGAAGCTCACACTCCGCCCCGGTGGAACGACGTTCGGCGAGGTGGTGATTCAGGTTCGGCAGGCCGGGGTAAGAGGTCACAGGGTAGCGTCCTGCACGGACGTCCCATTTGTACCGAATGCCCTACCTACTGATTCATCCTGCACCGAAAGAGTCGCCGATGCCCGTCGCAGTGTCCGCACGACCGCGTGTTGCCCGACTCGTTGCTGTACTGGGCGCGTGCGGACTCGTCCTCCTGCCGATGCCGGTTGCGCACGCGCAGGACCCGCTGGACCAGCCCGCACCCGCGGAGTCGGTCACTCTCGGTTCCCGTGCACTGGGTTTCGGTGACGCCGTTCCGTTCCAGGGCAATCAGGACGCGGTCACCGTCACGGTGCCCGTCCCTCAGGGTCTCACCCCCACATCACTCGAGGCGGTGGCCGATCTTCCGGGCAACGTGGGACGTGCCTGGATCGACGTCGAATCGGCAGACCGGTCGCTGGCCCGGGTGGACCTTCCCGGTGCTCCCGCTGCCACCGCGCCGGTATCCGTGCCGCTCACCGGCGCCGAGGTCACGGATCAGGCCGTGGCGGTCACCCTGCGCAGCACGCTCATCCCGATCGACAACTTCTGCCCCGAGGCCTGGTCGAGCCGCGGCCTCACCCTGCGGGACGTCACGGTCCGATACAGCGGCGCACCCACGGATCCGGCCGTGGTGGCCGACTTCCTGCCGCCGGTTCTGCAGCAGCTCGTCCTCTACATCCCGGGCGACCCCACCGAGACCGAGAGCGCCGCCGCACTCGACCTCGCCGGGGCGGTCGTCGCCTACTACGGTGCCCAACCAGTACGCGTCGACGTCCGAAAACTACCGGATGGCCTGCCATTGCTGCCTGCCTCCGGCGGCCCGTTCGAGCGATCGGTGATCATCCGGGAAAGCGGCGAGCCCGCAACAGAATTGGTTCCCCTCCCCGGAGGCGGTTCGGCCTTACGCCTCAACGGAGACGACGCCACCCTGCAGGACCAGGTTCGACTGGTCACCAGCAAGGTCGCTGCGGTGGCCGTCGACGCCCGCGCCATCGCCGGGTCGATGGACCGTCCGCCGATACTTGCTCCCACCTCCACCACCTTGCGGAATCTCGGCCAAACGAACCTCGTCGCCACCTCCAGCGGGCGGGCAGAGGTGGCCGTGGGCGTGGATCAGAGCCGACTCGGCCGGGCGTCGGGGTCATTGCGGGTCAACCTGCAAGGCTCCTACACCCCACTACCCGAGGACCGAAGCGGGCTCCTCTCTGTGGCGGCAGGCGAGTACACGCTCGACAGCTGGGCGGCCGAACCCAGTGGAGTCATCGATCGCTGGATCGACGTCCCCGACGACGCCCTGCGCCGGGTCACCACCCTCACCGTCGCCCTGGACACCACCGGTGCCACCAACCACTGCGGCACAGAGCAACCCGTCACCCTCACCATCGACCCCGACAGCGAGGTCACCAGCGAACCGTCGAAAGCGCCGAACCCGACAGGCTTCCAAGCTCTGCCGCAGTCATTGCTGCCGGGCGTCGACGTCGCCGGCACGGTCGGTGGGTTCGACGACACTGCCCGCGCGGTAGCCGTCGTCACAGGACTGCAGTCGTTGACCACCATCCAACTCGACCCCCGCTGGGTGTCCCTGGACGAGGCGATCGAGTCCGCTAAGCCCGCCATTCTCATCGCGGCCGACGGCGCTCTGCCCGACAGTGTGCGGCTACCACTCGAACGCACCGAAGACACCACGCTCGAGCTCACGGACCCGTCGACCGACGAATCCGCGGCGGTCACCCTGGGGGCACCCATCGACTTCGCGTCGCTGCAAACATCGTTCGACGGGAAACGGCAACTGGTCGTCGCCGGCTCCACGGGTGTGCCGGGGGAACTCGACCGCACGCTCGAGTGGCTGCGTAGCTCACCCGACCGGTGGGCCGGCCTCGATGGCGACGTCCTGTTCACGGCCGCCGACCGGGACCCCGTCGAACTGTCCGTGCCGGAGAGCGGCAGCAGTTCCACCTCGTCGGGGATATCCGCGGCCCTGGTGTGGGTACTTGCGGTAGGCGGGGCGCTCTTCCTGGCGGGCGTCGTGGTGGCCGTGGTGGCGCTCCTGCGGTCTCGCCGCTCGCGCACGGCCCCGCGGTGACGACTCCCATGGTTACTCGACATCCCGCGTTCGACGCATCCTGGCGTCTGGGCGTCCGCTGGATCCTGATCGGCGCGGCCACGGTCCTCGGATTCTGGAAGACCTGGCAAGACGTCTGGTTCAGCGCGGCCGAGGGCACGGCCATCGGTTATGTCTTCGTCGTGCCCTTCCTGTGCATCACCGCGGCCATCGGAATTTCGTTACGACGGAACAACGAGTTGCCGATCCACGACCGTCAGACCGACAAGATCGTGGGCGGCATCGGCCTGCTCGTGTCGCTGGGCATTCGCATGCTGCTGATGCCCCGGTACGCGGAGAACTACCAATTGATGCACCTCGACGTGGTGGCGGCGTGGGTGTTCCTGTTCAGTGCCGCGGTCCTGGTGTTCGGACTGCGGTCGGTCAGCCGCTTCTGGCCTGTGTGGTTACTGGGGATCGGGCTGTTTCCCCTTCCCTACCGCACGCTCGGGGTCCTGCTCGGAGGCAATCGATTCGCGTTCGGGATCATCATGGTGGTTCTCGCTTCCGGGGCCGCGGCCATCGCCGTCAACCGCAGCAACCGGCGGGCGGTCGCCGGCTTCGCCGCCTCCGTTCTCCTCGGCACGATCGCCCTCTACTTCACGGTGCAGCGCTTCCCGACCGCACCGCTGTTCCTCGTCCAGCTCGGTCCGGCCTTGGGCAGTGCCATTCTCGTCGGGATCGCGTTCTACGTGTACACGCGGCGCGGTGGCCCGATGACACCGCTCGACCGGCCGGTGCGGCGTCCCACGACACCGACGAGCGGGTTGACGACGGTCGCCGTCTTCGCAGTGGCGCTCGTGATGTTCATCCCCCCGCTTCCGGACCAGAACCTCACCCCCGTCTCCCCCGGCCCACCGCCGGCCGCCGCCGCGCGAATTCTCGTTCCCGGCGGATGGGAGCAACGCGCGGTGACCGAATATTCGTGGCCCCGTCGATACTTCGGTGTCACTTCGAAACTCACCCGCCAGACCATCCGCACCACCGAGCCGAACCCCGCGTGGGATACCCAGAATCGCAACCGCACCGTCCAGGTCGACGTGCTCTCGGTCCGCAGGCCCAGCACACTGGAGGTGTATCCGAGCCAGACCATGTACGAACTCGAAAACGCGCGGGTCAGCCCCAAGGTCGCGATCGACATCGGGCGGGGTGTCGTGGCGGAGATGTACACCATCGTCGACGACGACCTCCTGCTCACCTGGAGCAACCTCAATTTCGTGTGGGTGCGGAGCCCGGAGCTGACCCAGCGCATCACTCTCGTCAGCGTCGACAACCACGAGCCCGACGCGCAGTTCCCCGAACCGGCGCCGTCCATGGCCACCAACGGTGCCAATACGCTGGCCGTGCTGCTCCGCGGACAGAACGCCGTGTCCGACACCGAGCCGGAATACAAGGACCGCGACATGCTGGTCACCTTGGCGGGGGAAATCGTGAGGGAGCAGCAATGGTGACCCGGGAAAATGCGTACGCCCTGGACGACAACGTTCACTCCGACGCCGAGTTTCGGGCGGCGGCCCTGCACGATGCCGTGAATGGACTGCGGGAGAAGCATCCGCTCTCGTCGGCATCGGTGGCGTTCTACCCGTGGCAGCGCAACACGCTGCTGGCGCTAGCGGCCCTGACGATCCTTTCTGCCACATTCTTTCTGACACCCACGCTGATCGTTCTCACGCTGCTGTGCACCCTCGGCTATGTGGGGACGATGATCGATCGCCTGCTGCTGTTCAGCCGCGGGCTCGACGGCAGCACCATCGTCACCGTCAACGACGACGAAGCGCTCGCCGTCCCGGACGAGCAACTGCCGCCCTACACGATTCTGGTGCCGGCGTACGACGAACCGGAAGTGGTGGCCGACCTCATCGGAGCGATGGCCGCGCTGAAATATCCTCGCGACAAACTCCAGGTTCTGTTGCTGCTCGAGGAGGACGACGACGTCACCATCGAAGCGGCCAGAGCAGCACGCGTCGGCGATGTGGTCACGATCCTCCTCGTGCCGCCGGCCGACCCGCGAACCAAACCGAAGGCGTGCAACTACGGGCTGCACTTCTCCACCGGCGAGATCATCACGATCTTCGACGCCGAGGACCACCCCGATCCTCTGCAACTGCGGAGAGTGGTCGTCGCCTTCGACCGACTGCCTGACGACACCGCCTGCGTGCAGGCCAAACTGGCGTTCCACAACGGAACCCAGAACCTGCTCACCGCCTGGTTCACCGCGGACTACGCCCTGTGGTTCGGGTTCATCCTTCCCGGACTGATGCGCAGCAACGCCCCCATTCCGCTCGGTGGGACGTCGAATCATCTGCGTCGCAGCGTGCTCGACGAGATCGGCTCCTGGGACCCGTTCAACGTCACCGAGGACGCCGACCTCGGTGTGCGCATCGCCGAATCGGGCTATCGCACCGCCGTACTGGACTCCACCACTCTCGAAGAGGCCAACAGCGACCCCATCAACTGGGTGCGGCAGCGGTCCCGCTGGTACAAGGGGTATCTGCAGACCTGGCTGGTTCACATGCGCCGTCCGATCGGGTTGTGGCGCGGACTCGGCCCGGTCGGGTTCTTCCGGTTCACCACCCTCATGGCCGGCACTCCGCTCATCGCCTGCCTCAACATGGTGTTCTGGTTGACCAGTCTCGCGTGGATCCTGGGGCAGCCGTCCATGATTCAGCAGATCTTCCCCGCCTACGTGTATTTTCCGGCGCTGATCTCGCTCGTCTTCGGCAATGCGGCCGTGCTGTACATGAATCTGATCGCCTGCCGCGAGACACACAACTCGGCGTTACTCGTGGCCGCACTCACCACACCGCTGTACTGGGTGATGATGAGCGTCGCCGCTCTCAAGGGCGCCTACCAGTTGGTGCGCAACCCGTCGTACTGGGAGAAGACGTTCCATGGTCTCAGTGCGCCGAACACATCCGGATCGACGGGTCCCGGGGCGGGGGACGCTTCTTGAGGCCGACGCGCTGGTTGTTCTGGGGGTGTACCGCGCTCTATCTCGTTGTCGGCCTGTATTTCACCGTGGGGCAGGGTTTCGTCCTCGGTGATGCGCTCAGCCGGGTGTCGGCCGCGCGCAGCGTGTGGTTCAGCCGCGACCCGCATCTGGCGGCCATCGGGTTCGTGTTCACTCCACTCACCGCACTCGCGCAGTTACCCGCCGTCCTGCTGAGCCACTGGTGGCCGGGCCTCACCTCGTGGGCGGTAACAGGGGTGCTGATGTCGGCGCCGTTCATGGCCGGCGCGGTGGTGCAGATCTACAAGATCGGTGCGGACCGCGGCTGCCCGGTCTGGCTGATGTGGACCGTCACCGCCGTGTTCGCGCTCAACCCCATGATCGTCTTCTACGGGGGCAACGGGATGAGCGAGGCATCGTTCCTGGCCATGATGTGCTGGGCCACGCGGCGGCTCATTCGCTGGTGCACCACCGACGACATCCACGATCTTCTTGCCGCGGGATTCGCACTGGGCCTCGCTTACCTCGCACGTTACGACGCCTTGGCCGCCGGGCTGGCCGTCACCGTTTTCGTCTTCGCCGTCACCGTGCTGCGCCGCGGGTGGCGCAACCGCCGTGCACAGGTGCGGCCCGCCCTTCTCGACGCCGTTCTCGTCGGGTTGCCCACCGCCATGGCCTTCTTCGTCTGGGCCACCGTCAGCTGGTTGATCACCGGCCAGGCGTTGCAGCAGTTCTCGTCCACCTACGGCAACGCGAGCATCCTTGCTCAGAGCGGTGGCGGCTCCACCGACACCGTGTACGCGGTGCTCTTCTCGGCCGCCGAGAGTCTCGTGCTCGGGCCCGCCCTCCCGCTGCTCGTCCCGATCGCGGCCGCCCTGGCGTGGCGTCGCCGCGATCTCGAAACGCTGGCGGCGGTGGTGGTCCTGGCGTCCGTCCTCGGCTTCGCCACCTACAGCTACGCACGCGGTATGACCTTCCCCTTCCTCCGCTTCTACCTGTGCGCGTTGCCGCTGATGGCCGTGCTCGCGCTGCAACTGGTACCCGCCGGGGACCCGCTGGTCGAACGACGCCGCGGCCCATCCGGTTTCGCCCGCGCCCGGTTCGCCGGCGCCCCAACCGTTCCGGCCGCCCTCGCCGCAGCACTCGTCGTCCTCACGCCCGCAGTCACCGGGGCGTCGATGCTCTCACCCACGCTGTCGAGTCAGCAGTACGCGCTACGGTCCGTCGTGTTCCCGTCGAGCACCGACACCTCGGACCGCCGCGAGACGGAACGGCGCATTTTGGCCTCCTTCAGCACCGAGCGTGAACTGGCCCGATACCTCGATGCTCTGGCGCTGCCCGAGGGCTCGGTCCTGATGGATACGGTCTACGGCTTCGCGGTCTACACCGCCACCGAACGTCCCCGCACCTTCGTGATCCCATCCGATCAGGACTTCACCTCGGTGCTGAACCGTCCCGCCGAGCATGGCGTGCAATTCCTCCTGGCGGTACCCAACAGCGGTCGCGGCGAATCGGATGCCGTCAACCGTCGCTACCCGACGCTGTACGAGACCGGCGCAGACATCGCGACCCTCGAACTCGAGGTGCCCAACGACGGGCAAGACCAGCCGACGTGGCGGCTGTACCGGGTGCTGTAGTCGCGTCAGCGGATGCCGTTGCGCTCGCGGAGCACCCGCCGGAGCGGGTCGTCGGGACCGATGTCGTAGGTGCATTCGGCGGGGCGGGGGTCGGGGACGAACGCCCACAACAGCGCTCCGGCAGTACCGGCCTCGCGCTGCCCGTCCAGCTTGTTCGCGACATCGCGCGCTCGATCCCCCACGGAACCGCAACCGGCCCCCGCGCTCTGACCGATCTCCGCAACGAGAAGTGGCTTGCCGAGACCGCGTGCCTGCTGAAGATGCACCGCCAGGCCGTTGTAGCGGTCGCCCGGCAGCGGTACTCCGTCGGCGCCGTAGTCGTGGTATTGCAGGACATCGAGTGCGTCCGAGGCCCCGACATACGCGTAATCTTCCCCCGCCGTGCCACATTGGCCACCGCCGATCGTCCCGAGGGTGATCGGGTGCTCGGCGTCGAGCGCGCGGACACTGCCGCCGACCTCGTCGACGAACGCGCGCAACAAGCTCGCCGCCTGTGGAGCACAGGCGCGGTCAGGCAGCAGTGGTTCCGGCTCACCGATCAATTCCCACATCGCCAGCGACGGCGAGTCCCGCCAACGGCCGACAGCCGTCGTCACCCAGTCCTGATAACTCAGCACCGAGCCCGGCGCGACGGTCTTCCAGTCGCCGGCATACCAGTTGCTGGTCTTGAAAATTTCGTCACCGCACGCGCCGTCCTGGGCGGCCAGGACCGGAATCAGCAGTTGTCGGTGGGCCTCGGCGGCCCGGAACACGGCGTCGATTCCGGTGAAGTCGAGTGCACCGGTCTTCTTGTCGATCGCGAGCCATTGGAAGGCGTTGAACCGGGTGAGCGAGGCGTCGGGCAAGCTCGCGAAGAACGAGTCGGTGTCGACCTCGGCGCCGCACCCACGATTGACCGACCAATCGGTCGCCAGTTGATACGCGTTGAGACCGGCCGGCCACCACGGGGAGCCGTCGAGCATCAGCCCGTCCGCGGTGGCCTGCACCCGGGCCGTCGGCGTTTCGGTTCGTTCGGACGTCCCCGTGTCGCAGGCGCCGACCCCGAAGAGAACGACCAGGATGAGGGCCGCCCACCGTCGTCTCGTCATTCGTCCGAGGATGCCAGCCGCTTCTGCTCTCGTACACCGCTCGGTGACGTGTCACAGTGGTCCGGACATCGGTGGACCGACCGGAAGGACACATGTGATGCGACCCGTGGTGACCGTGGACGAACTGAAGAAGGCGTTGACCGGTGACGCACCGCCGGTGCTCCTCGACGTTCGATGGGCACTCGGTGACACCGAAGGCCGTCGGCACTATCTCGAGGCGCACGTGCCCGGTGCCGTGTTCGTCGACCTCGACAGTGAACTCGCCGGCCCCGCGACGCCGGCAGACGGTCGCCACCCACTCCCCTCGGTCGGCGCGCTTCAGGACGCGGCGCGCCGTTGGGGTATCTGCGCCGGGAGTGCCGTCGTGGCGTACGACGACACGGGCAACCTCGCGGCGGCCCGCGCGTGGTGGCTGCTCCGATGGGCCGGTCTCACCGAGGTCGCGTTGCTCGACGGCGGTCTCCGCGCATGGACGGAGTCCGGCAATCCAACCCGCTCCGGAGATGAACACCCGGACGCACCCGGTGACGTGGTTCTCGAGGCGGGACATCTCCCGACATTGACCGCCGACGAGGCCGCCGCACTCGCCGTCGACGGCGTGCTGCTCGACGCCCGGGCGGCCGAACGCTACACCGGCGAGACCGAACCCGTCGACCCGAGAGCCGGTCACATCCCCGGCGCGATCAGTGCTCCCACCGCCCAGAATCTGACTGCCGACGGACGATTCGCATCGGCCGACGTACTGCGGAATCGATTCGCCGCAGTGGGAGCGGAACAAGGCGCACCTGTGGGCGTCTACTGCGGTTCCGGGGTGAACGCCGCCCATCAGATCGCGGCACTGGCCCTCGCCGGTGTAGATGCGGCGCTGTATCCGGGGTCGTGGTCGCAGTGGTCGAACGACCCCGACCGTCCAGTGGCCACCGGGCCCGAACGCTAGCCGACCGACTCCGTGTCGTGCGCAGGGTAGGCGTGGAACTGTTCCGGGGATCGATGTCGAGTCCGGCGTCGGCGTGCAGTCGATGTCCGATCCACCACGTGGTCGCATCACATCGAGAAGGCCGCTGCTTGACACCCAAGCTCCTGGGATGTCTTTTTTCTGTGCTGAACGAGTTAACCCCCTGCACGCCCTGCCACCGAATCCTCGATCGGGTAGAGCCGGCGACCAAGCATGGTTCCGCTGCCCCAGCGATGGCCCCCACGACGAAGAATCCCGTTCGCGGGTCAGTACGCCGATCCGAGCCCATCGCCGTCAGAAGGGCGTTCGGCGCCTCCGGCGGCGGCCATCCGTAACTTTTCCTCTATTCGTGCGCGGAATTTGCTTCTCGTGCGCTGCGCGAAGGGGCAGCAGTCATCGACAGCAGGTAGGCGCGTACCTCGGGCGGGCACAACGCCTCGGGGATGCACGCCGCACGTCCCATGCCGCCACGAACGTAGAGATACACCAACCCATGGTCGACCTCGATCTTGGCGATCGAGCCGTGCCCGATGACTATCTGGGCGACAGGGTCTTCCAAGAGCATTCCGAAGGAGTTGATGCCGCTGGCCCACCGCGCTCCCGGCCCCACCATTGTCCGTTGCGCACGCAAGACCACAACGAATACAGCCAGTGGCAACGCGATAACAATCCCTGCAAAGAATCCGGTCAGTTCAGCTTCACCACCCCACAGGGCCACCGCCATTGCCACCACCATCACGGCGAAAAAGAGCACAATTCTCGGGCGACGGAGAAATCGCCACAGGGCGAGCCGGGAGAACCGGCTCACGTCTCCGCGTTGGGCGGTCCAGGTGTACTGCACGGCGGGCACCGAAACATCATTGGTGTGCAAAGGTCTTGCCTCTCTGTTGTGACTTCTGGGGTGGCGCCCTGGACGCCAGGATTTCCAGGTCAGCGACACCTCACGACAACTGGCGCTTCCTCGCGGTTGCGGTGGCCGGCGCCTTCCGTGCCGTGGCCGCACGCTTGCCACTGTCCCACGTCGGGCGGACTCAGTCTTCTTGACCGCCTTCGCCCGTGCGGTGGTGGTGCTCTTCGCCGCCACCTGTGCGACGTGAGCTTCGCGGATCGCCCAGGTGCTGCCGATCTTGATTGCGGGCAGCTCGTGGGCGGCGATCATCTGCTGTACGCGCTGGCGGGTCATGCCGAGCCTCTGCGCTGGCGTCCTGTAACCATCTCGCCCGTATGTCGTCCATGCCGCGGAGCAGGAACTCGAACGCGGCGTCGACGCGCTGCCCATCACCGGTGACGAGGAGGTCGACCATGAGACCGCGCATGGTGCCGAGGAGGTATGTTGCGAGTGGGAGAGCTTGTTCGACTGGGCATCCCGCGGCGATCAGTCCGTGTTCGAGCAGAGCGTTCCGCTGCCGTATCGAGCGATCGACGGCCGCCGCGAGGTCGGGATTGTTGTGCATGGCTTCCCCGGTTATCGCAAGGAACAGGCGGATCGAGCGTTGACCGGCGGGGGCAACCGCACGTACCCACAGCGCCTGAAGCGGACTTAACCCCTCCTCGGACCGTAAGTCGGGTGAGGAGTAGGCGCGGGTCAGAACTCGGTCCACTATCGCCGAAATCAGACCTTCCTTGGTGGCGAAGTGGTGGACGAGCGTCGCATGGCTGACGCCGACGGTCGTCGCCACCTTGCGCAGGGACAGATTCGACAAACCATTCTCGAGCACGTGTTCGGTCGCCGCCGCGAGTAATTCGTCTCGGCGATGCGCGTACCGCTGTCGGCGGCCGTCTTCATGTGGTTCCACCACCGGAGACTACAGCCCGCACCGTTTGCATTGACCACTTGGTAGAGCTACTGTACGGTTTCGGGCGTGCCACGGGGAGCCCATGAGCAGACGTCGATCGGAAGCCTCCGACCGCGCGAGAAGGCAACGCACGCTACGTATCCCTTCCCCGAGAAAAGGCTGTCACTGATGCGCTCGGCAGAGAAGTTCAGGAGATTCGTCATCGGCGCCGCAGCGGCTGTCGTTCTCACGACGACTCTCGGTGCTGCCCCAGCTCACGCAGATACCAATCCCTACGAACGGGGCCCTGCCCCCACGGCTGCGGGTATCGAGGGCCTGCCAGTCCCTGCGACTGCCGACCCTTTCAACCCCTGGCACAGTCGCCGAGCCCTCCACACTCACTGCGGGGCTGACGACCTGCGATGCAGCCAATTTCTCTGCCCTGCACCACAGGCCGGCGGGGCCGTCAACGAGTACCGCGCCACCTGCCCGTACTGAACACACTCCACTGTCGACCCCGCGATGAGGCACTTATTCGCGGGGCAGATTCCCGGGCCACCAGGTATGACCTCAGCAGACCCGTGGTGCTCCGAAGCTCTGCGTCCCTAATCCTCTGCAACCCACATGTGTTCGATCGTCCACTGCCACCGGATAGACCCGAACTGGCCGACTTAAGGGTTTCCTCTTGATGAATCGTTTCCTGGCTTACACCGTCGCTGCGCTCTCGATTGCAGGCAGCGCTGCCGTGGTTCCCGGCGCGGTAGCGTCTGCTGCACCATGCTCAGACGTCGATGTGTCATTCGCCCGTGGAACGGGTGAGCTACCAGGCCTCGGAATTACCGGCGGTCCATTCGTCAACAGCCTCACCTCCCAGCTGTCGGGGCGTTCGATCAGCACCTACGCGGTGGACTATGCGGCGGACTTCAGCCAATACAGCGCCGGCCCCGGGTCCCGGGACCTCGTCAGCCATGTCACCTCGGTCGCCGCCACGTGTCCCGCAACACAGTTCGTGCTCGGCGGATACTCGCAGGGTGCGACGGTGATCTCCAACGCCATCGGGTTACGCACGCCGAGCAGCGCCACCGGTGCAGTACTGCCCGCCGCGGTCGCCGAACGCATCAAGGCTGTCGTCGTATTCGGTAACCCACTTGGACTACAGGGCCGGACGATCGAGACCGCCAGTGGCACCTACGGACCCCACGCAACGAGTTACTGCAACTTCGGCGATCCGGTATGCCAGATCGGCGGATTCAACAGCTTCGCGCATTTGACGTACGCCATCAACGGACGGACAACGCAGGGCGCGGCATTCGCAGCCGCCCAGATCGGCGCGTGATGGTCGCGAACTGTCACTGGCGGGATTCAGTGACCGGGGTCACTGTGCAGGTCCTGGCGACACCGTGGAATTCCGTCACTCGTCGTATCAGGTAACCGACCGCGCATCCGCCTCTATGGGTGTTCCGTCTAGGAAAGGATCGCGTAGATCAGTGTGAACGCCGAAAGCCCCCTTTCGGAACCGGCTGTTCCGGACCCGGCTGGATGAAGCCGACCGGCGTTGCCCAGCGAGGATCCCTTCTATGTCCCCCGCCGGTTTCGCTGCTTCCGCGCCGGGTTCCGTGCTGGTACACCCGGTCCACGACCAGATCATCCACATCGAGGACGTCGACGGGCAGGTCGAGCGGTATGTCGAGGGCGGCGCCCACGTCACCTATGTGCGGGACCGATTGAGTGAGCACCTGTCACTGATGGTGATCTCCGCGCCCGCCATGCTCGAGTGGCTGACGGACCGATTCGCCGACACGCCGCTCCCACCGTCCGGGACCACAACCGTGTGGTCGATCGCCCTTTCGTCAGCACTGGCACCGCTTCACGGGTTGCTCACCGTCGGACGCACCGCGGCGCGGGTGCTGTTTCCTCGCCCTCTCGGCCCGGGCTGACCCCCGAGGTTGAATCGCGGTGGCAGCGGCAACCCTTGCCCAGGTTCGGAGAGTTTTTGCCTCTTCGGAACACCCTGGAGCACTTATCCGTTCATCACATGTGGCGACAGGACGTTGCCGAACAAGCGAAGAACGGCCACCTGACCGAACCTGTTCGACGATGGCTCACGGCAGCGGAATGGACAGTCACCCCGGACCTCTTACGCCCGGGCCACACATATGCCGCGGACTGACCTTGGGCGACCACGCTGGTCTGGGTCGCTGCACACTGACCAAGACAATGGATCGTTCATGGTCGCTCGACAAGGCTCAACGCGCGGTCGTGCAGTCGTCGGCGAGTGCGTGGCACGTGGGCTGGACCCCGAACCGTGAGGACGTCGAGAACCTGACCGATCGTGCCCGCGGGTCGATCGACCGGGCCGATTATCGTCGGCGCTCATGCCGCCGCCCGGCGTCAGACGGCTGCAACTGCTTGACGTGCCGGCCGCCTGGTTCTGGAAATCGTATTTCTCCGATCAGCGCAAGCTGCGCAACCTGCTCGACGAACGGCTCAGATCGAGGCCGGGTGAGCGACAGTACCGCTACACCAACCCTTTTCACACTCCGGGCAGATCGCGTCGTGTTTGCGTTGAAGAGGGTGGGTGGGGCCGGACCGGTGGTCCATGGCCGGCCCCGGCCCACTACTCGTGGTCGGTCAGCGTGCCTGGGCCAGCGCGACGGCGTCCGGGCCGGCCGGGAAGCGCAGGGTGCCTGTGGTGTCGTGTACCGCACGCCAGACCGCCTCGGCCACGTCGATAGGCGTGGTGACGTTGCCCTGCACGCTGAAGGCCTCCAGGATTGGAGTGGCGAATCCGGCGTACGTTGTGGGGAGAAATTCGCCGATGTCGCCGCCGTTTGCCGTGAACTGGGTCGTGGGGCAGTAGCCGGGCTGGACGAGCTTGGCTTGGACATCGAACGCCGCGAGCTCGAGTGCCAGCGACGCTGTAAAGCCCTCGACGGCCATTTTGCTCGCCTTGTACATCGCCGTGAGCGGCATGGCGCCCAGGACGACGCTGGAGCTGACGTTGACCACAACACCTGAGCGCCGATGGCGGAACTGGGGGATAACCGCCTTGGTTGTGGCCATGACGGCGAAGGTGTTCGTCTCGAACAACTCGCGGGCCTTCTCCACCGGAGTGGCCTCGACGACACCGATCGATCCAATTCCTGCGTTGTTGACCAGGACGTCGATGGGGCCCGCCTCGGCGAACGCGGCCGCGATGCTGTCGGCGTCCGTCACGTCGAGCTGCAGGACGGTGACGCGGTCGGATGCGGGAAGGATGCCCTCGCGAGGTGTGCGCATCGTGGCGATGACATTCCACCCGTGCGAGTAAAAGTAGCGAGCGGTCTCGAGGCCGTATCCGGAAGAGGCGCCGGTGATCAGAATTGTTTTCATGTCTACGAAACTAGACCCATCGAACAGGACCATCTATAGTCATGTGTCCATAGTATTTTACTGATAGTCCGGTTTCGCGTTGACGCGATGAAGCCGCACTTCGACAGGAGATCCTCATGGTCGATCCTCTCTCCGAGGTAGTGCAGATGCTCCGGCCGCACGGGGTGTTCTCCAAGCGCATCTCGGGAGCCGGCGCGTGGGGCGTCCGGTACACCGCATTCGGCCAGCCCGGGTTCTCCGTCGTGCTGGAGGGCAGCTGCCGGCTGGCGGTGGCAAACGAGCCGGAGATCGTCCTCGAGCAAGGCGATTTTGTGTTGCTGCCAACAACTCCGGCGTTCGACCTCACGGGTTTTCACGACGTGGAGCCCGTCCTGATAGACCCACGCGAGATGACCGGCGACGACATGGATGTGGACTACTCGGACGGCCAGGCGCCCGAGGTCCGTATTTTGGGGGGCAGTTTCGTGTTCGACTCGCCGGACGCGGCCCTCTTGAGTTCTTTGCTCCCGTCGGTCGTGCACGTGCGTGGAGTCGAACGCTTCGAGCCGTTGGTCTCCCTGGTGGCCGATGAAGCCCTGCACGACAGACCGGGGCGCGAGCTGGTGCTGTCCCGTCTCGTCGAAGCACTCCTCGTCGAAGCACTTCGGACGTCGGTCACCCAACAGACACCGCCCGGGCTGCTCCGCGGCCTGGCGGACCGCAAGCTCGCCCCAGCCGTCCACCAGATGCACCAGCACGTCGACAAGCCATGGACGGTAGCGCAATTGAGCAAAGTCGCGACGTTGTCGCGATCAGCGTTCTTCGACAGGTTCACCCGACATGTCGGGATGCCTCCCATGGAGTACTTGATGGCATGGCGGATGGCGGTGGCCCGCGATCTCCTCAGGCATGAAGACCTAGGAATAGACGAGGTAGGCCGTCGAGTCGGCTACGGCTCGGCCAGCGCTTTCAGCACCGCCTTCAGCAGGTACACCGGCGAATCCCCAAGTAGCTACGCGCGCAGAACATCTCACACCCAGTCGGCATCACCCAGATTGAAGACAGGCTGAGCTTGTCGCCTAACTCGGGCGACGACCGCGGTTGAGTCAGTCCATGCGGTCACATCGGATCCTGAGCACCAGCCGCGACCATGACACTGACGTAGGTGCCCAACATACGACTGCCGAGAACGGGCAACGCAGTGGTTCCTAGGCGGTTGGATGGGTTGTATTTGGTAACTGGTGACGAAACCAATTGGACGACACCGGTTGCGGATGCATCAACGGGATCTACTCCGTCACCGGAGTAGAAGATTGGCACATATACGTCCGTGGTGATGATGCAGTATCGACTTATGTCTCCGACGATCGGAACCGTTCGTAGCTGGAACCATGACGAGGGCTTGGGCGTCATCGACTCACCCGGGACGCCCGGTGGTTGCTGGATCCACGCGACTACGCCCTCGACGAAGACTCGCATGGGCTTGGATCCTGGTCGTCGAGTGTTCTTCGAGTGGTAACGCCTACCTGGGGAGGGAGTTCAGGACGGCGACGACTTCGTCGCTAGCGACGCATGGTACGTCGGCGACGAACCGTATCGCCGCCCCCAGAGACCTAGTACTCGAGGGGGCGACCGCCAGACCAACCAAACCATCGATCGATCTCGACGTGAACCGTCACGAGCGGTCTCTCCCTAGCAGGGTAGTCCTTGCCGAGGAAGTGCCGTGAGAGCCGATCGATGTCGCCAAGTCCCTCATCAGGCCTGATGGAAACGACGTGTCCTTGAATCGATACATGGGTGCCAAAATCGTCCGCCGCAAGGACCGTCAGCGATACGTGGCCGTTGTTCTGAAGGTGCTTCAGACGGGCCCGGTCGGCGTTCATGCATAGCATGAGAAGCCCGTCATCCTCTCGGAGGTACCACGTCGCCACCGATACAGGGCGGCCGTTGGAGGTAACCGTCGCCATGACAGCCGGGTTGGGTTTGCGGAGGAAAGTAAGGGCCGCTTCAGGCAACGGGGCATCGGACTTAGCCAATGCTGCCATACCCTTGCACTCGGCGATGACGAAAGGTTCGCGGACCGCCCGTCCGGGTGGTGGTGGCACAGCTAGGAGCCAGCCCACAACCAAGCCCTCGGCCACAGAGCCTTCGCCGAACCCCGTGTGTCCGGGCGAGGGGCAATGCCACCGCCACGAGGGGTCCCGCTGGGGTGAGCTAAGCACCGGTGCGTTCGGCACGTCACTGTGTCCAATCAATGGCGGTACAGAGCCCTGACGCCTGTGGTGCCATGGACCCATGGCACCACACCCCGAACCGACTGACGATCAGGACTGGCAAGAGCGCGGCCTGCGGATGGCAGCCGATATCGAGCCCGGGATGTGGATCGTCAAGCACGTGCACCGGTTCAACGAACACGCAATCGCGTCCCTGGTGCCTCCGGTGTTCGCCTCGTACGCCCGAATCTTTCATCCTGCAATGACCATTGACGGCGATCCGATCCGCTGGGCCGACGTCGCTGCCGCCAACGGCACCACAGCGCATCCCGCAATGGAGTGGGGATCCCTCGTGGGAAGCTGGCGCACCCCTGAACAACCGGGAGTGTGGCAGGAGGCGCCGGAGCAAGGATCACTGCCGCCTCGGACCGCACGCGCCTTGGTCGGTGTACTCCGACGCTTCACCCAGACACCCGATACCTGCTGGTTTGCCCACTGGGAAGGATCCGGCCGCATCACCGCTCCCGAACACTATCCGCGCCTGCCGATGCCCAGCCGAGAGCACATGGTCCTGTTTTCTGGAGACATCGATCTCGCCGACACTCAATTCGGCGGCGGCATGCTGGGGATGAGCGCGCACCTATGGTGGCCCGACGATCACGCATGGTGCGTGGCAACCGACATCGACCTCATGACGACCTACCTCGGTGCGTCAACGGAATGCGTCGAGGCCGTCCTCTCCGTCCCTGAACTTGAAGCACTCCCCGCGACCCCCGATCGGGAGCTCACGTGGGACAGCGACACCATCAACCCGTTGCCAGGAAGCCCATCGTCGGGATTTTGACCGGGCCGCGTAGGTGCGGTTACCGTCGGCTGCCCGGTACAACGCGACACCATCCCTCCGGAACTTCTCCGAATACAGCGACTGACGTCCCACTCGACATCCCCTCCTGCACCTTCACGTCCACTGTCGGGGTGTATCCACTCCACAGGGTCACCCTTCAGTTCGCCCCTCCCGTCGGTTACCCCCCCGGCGCGGTTATCCGGCGTTGCCGCCGGCGCCGCCCGTGCCGATGCCGCCGCGGTTGCCGACACCGTCACCGGCGGAGCCGCCGACACAGTCACCACCGTCCCCACCCCGGGTGCCGCTCCCGGGCGCACCCGGCTGACAATCCGCGCCGCCCGCGGTGTCCGGAACAGCAACCCCGGCCGCCGCGCTCCGGCCCGGAATCGGGCCGTCCGCGCCGGCGGCGGACCCCACCCCGCAGGCGAGGACCGCCGCCGCGGCACACGCACCGATCACACCGATCACACCGATCGTGGACCTCCTCGACATGACGCGTTACCTGGTACCGACGCCGCCGCCGGCACCACCGGTACCGTTGCCACCGGTATTGCCGTTCCCGTTACCGGCATTACCACCGGTACCGTTGCCACCGTTGCCGCCCTGCTGGTTGTTCTCGAAACCGACGTTGATCCCGCCGCCGACGTTGCCGCCCGCACCACCGGTTCCGTTGCCACCGGCGTTGTTGTTCCCGTTACCGGCATTGCCGCCGGTGCCGTTGCCACCGTTGCCGCCCTGTTGGTTGTTCTCGAAACCGATATTGATCGGCACATCGAACGGGAACGGGGCGGCGGACGCGGCACCCGCCCCGAAGATCAGCATCGGCACCGCGGCGGCGCCGACGAGAAGAGCGCGAACAGTGGACTTGCCGGACCTGGCGGACGCGGTGGACGTGGTGGACGTGGTGGTGTTCGACATGGTGTGGTTCTCCGATGTGTCAGTGGGGGTGGTGCTTTCGATGCCGTCAACGATGCCTGGCGTCATGGGTGCGTCTCATCCCCTTCAGGGGTGAACATCGCCCCACCCCGCGGATGCCTGGAAAGGCGTTTTACCGCAGCGCATTCGGACGGACCATGGGGGTGAGCGCACACCCACCCCGAAGGGGATGCGGCCGAAGATCGGCGTGACCCAATGTGGACATCGCACGCACATCCACACCCACCGCACACACCCCCAGGACGACCCCGATGACCCGGCCGGAACTGACCACACCGCACTCCTTGCAGGACCCGCCGCCTCGGCGCCCTCTCCACCGCCTGGTGCCTGTCCTTCGTCTTCACCTGACCGAACCCGAATCACACACGCAATAGGCGCACCCACCCTGGGGGTGGCCACAGCCATCCCCAGGGTGGCTAACGCGAACAGCCCCAGCCCACCACAATGGAAGCACCGGAACACCCCACCCCCGCAAGCACCCACGACACCACGACACCGCGACCACGACCGCCCGCCACGACCAGCCCCTACGCAAGGTTCACCCCCCAGTGACAGACCCGACCCTGACCTACACCGACCACCAATACACCCACCAGATACCGCTGATCCCAGACCGCTCCCCCATCACCGTCGGCCGCGCCGCCGATGCCGACCTGTCTCTACGGACCGACCCGGACATCTCCCGCCTCCACGCCACCCTCGAACGCATCGGCGACTACTGGACGGTCATCGACGAAAGCCTCTCCCGCAACGGCACCTTCGTCAACGGAAAACGGATACGCGGACGCCACACCCTGCACCCAGGAGACATCATCCGGATCGGCGCCACCACCCTCACCTACCACGGGGAACCCGCAACCGACTGCGGCATCACCAACATCGGCGACACCCCCGACGGCCCCCTCGACCTCACCCCCGCCCAACACGCCGTCCTCACCGAACTGTGCCGACCCTTCCACCACGGCACCGACCACCCCATCCCGGCATCGAACCAACACATCGCCGACGCCCTGCACCTGAGCACCGAAACCGTCAAAACACACCTGCAAGCCCTCTACACCAAATTCCAACTCGACGACCTCCCCCGAAACCAGAAACGGTCCCGGCTCGTCGCCCGCGCCCTCACCAACAACCCCACCCCCGCACACCCCCGGACACCCGCTTCGATCAAGGCGGCCCCGCGGGACCTGCACGGGTAGTGCGCCGAGGAGCGCCTCTCGCCACTGAGCGGACTCGATGACGCCGACGACCCCGCTCGCTTGCCCGGTCCGCGACTGCGGAATCCGGGGAACGAGTACAAGACCGGGTACGCGGACCTTCCGAAGGGAAACCGAACCCGCGACGCATTCTCGCCCACAACCGGACTGATGATCACCACCGTCATAGGAATCTGCGGTCTTTACAGGCTCATGCCACGCGATCGCCCTCTCGCAGATCGGCCGCACCGTGACCTCTCCGTCATCGGTGGCCGGGTCCGCTCCGAACCCGCCCCTCCGACGACCGATACCCGAAGGGTCCTCGGACACACAACCGAATACCATCCCAACCCCGGACGAACAGCAGCGGATCGCCGACCTCGGACACCCAGACCCCGGTTCTAGGCAGCGACCGGCGGGATCATTCCCGCGGTGCCTGTGGGCCGCGCCGCTGCTCCTCCGGAGTCTTGACTCCTTCACCCATTCAAATTTTGGTATTCACGAATCGGGCCCTGCCCAACAAGGACACCTGCTCAGCCGCGGACCGGGCGGGCCACGAAATCCTCGGCCCCGGGCGCATGTCACACCAGCGTGCCCTCTAATCTGACGGGCCGACACCCAGGAATTCACCCCGAGCATGAGGTACGAACAGCCATGGCCACCGACTACGACGCTCCCAGAGTCACCGAATCCGACGACACGACGGATACTTCCCTCGAACAGCTCACCGCCAGTAGGAAAGACACCCAGTCCCCCGTCGTCGACGTCGAGGACACCGACACCGCCGAATCGTTCGAACTGCCCGGCGCCGACCTGTCCGGCGAAGAACTCACCGTCCGCGTCCTCCCCAAGCAGGCGGACGAATTCACCTGCACCAGTTGCTTCCTCGTCCACCACCGCAGCCGGCTCGCCGACCCCGCGCAGCTGATCTGCCGAGACTGCGCCTAATCGACACCGAAACCCTGGGTGCCTCGGACGCCTCCGGGCTCACACAGCACGAGGAGCACCCCGCATCCCGACATCTCGCGGACCGGAACCCGCCTGAGGGCTGCGCGGGCGGTGTGCCGCCGTCACTCTCCCCGGTGCCTGCCAGGTGCCCGCACTGCCGAATCCGAGTTCGGGTCCGGGTCCGGGTCGGAGCGGTAGGAGCCCGGATCGATGGTCAGGTCTTCGGTGTCGGCGAAGACCAGTCGCCCGTCGTCGAGCGCGACCGCCCACCGATGCACCGGCGCCCACTCGTGCCCACCACCGCCGGGATCGGTCACTGTCGAGTAGTCCTCGACGATCTCACCGGTGAGATCGGCCTCGGCGGTCCTGCGGACCAGCACCCGGACACCGACCCTCAACTCCGGGCCATCGACCGGCCGGTTGCCGCTGTTTCGGGCCATGTTGATGTACCTCTTCGCTCGGCGGAACTCCCGAAATCGAGCATAAGCACCGACCGGTCCGGTACGCGACCCGACCTGCACGAACTCAATCCGCGCACGGACGGCTGCCGCAGTGGCTGCCGTTACGGCGCAGTCGGCGGCCACCGAGATGCTGGACCACTAAACTCGTCGATGCGACAAAAACGACAAGAGAGTACATTGTCAGTACTGTCGCAACGGAGGAGTTGGCATGAGCATCGACCACGATCTCGGTGCGGAGCTACGCGCCCTCCCCGACGGCGAGTTCTTCACCCTCCTCGCCCGGGAAGTGGCCAGCCGGGAATCGATGAGCTCGGTGCGTGAGGCCCTGCTCTCGCTGGTCGCCTCCGGCCCCACGCTCAGCGCCTCCATCGCCGCGGCAGTGCCCTCGCACGCGGTGACGGCATCGATCGCGCGGGCCCGGATCGAGACCGCGGCCCGTCAGGCAATCTTCGACCACCCCCACCTCGAGGCAGCCGACGTGGCCGACGTGCTGCGTTCACGCGACAGCAACCGGCGCAGCCCCGCCAGCCGGTTACGCGAACGCGGCGACATCGTCGGATACGAGATCGGTGGCCGCTACCTCTACCCCAGCTTCCAATTCGACGCGGCGACCGCGAAGGTGCGGCCTGTCGTCGCCGAGATCAACCATCTCCTCGATGCGAAGCACGACCCGTGGGGTGTCAGCTCGTGGTGGCTCAGCCCGTCCGGGTGGCTCCCGGAGGGGCAGTCGCCCGCCGACCTCGCCGTCGTCGAGGGGCACGACGATCAGGTCCGGGCCATCGCCCGCGACCTGTTGGCGGACTGAGGCGGTGCCCGCGGCACCACCCCCGACCGATCTGTCCGGGAAACCCGTCCTGGTCACCCTGTCCCGGGGAACCGAACTGTGGCGGATCCACAGCGCCAGGTATGCGGCCCACTTGGTGAATCGGACGCCGCAGCCCACCGTTCCCGGCGGCGCCCGCTTCGACAGCCTCACCGGTGACTACGCCTACACCTACCTCGGGGACTCACCCGAGGCGGCGGTCGCGGAAACCCTGTGCCGGGACCTCGCCGTGACCGGCAGCCCCCGATTGGTGCCACGCGCCCGGATCACCGGCCGGGAGCTGAGCCGGCTCACCGTCACCACCGACGTCACCGTGATCGCCCTGCACGGCCCGCACCTGTCCGCGGTCGGCCAGGACACCTGGCTCACCAAATCCGATCCCTCCGACTACCTGCACACCCGAACCTGGGCCGGAGCCCTTTTCGCAGCGGCCCCCGCCGCCGACGGACTGGTGTACCGGTGCCGCCACAACGAGGACCAGTTCGCCTGGATGCTCACCGCCGATCCGGCCAACCCGACTCATCCCGCTCTCGACGTCGTCGGTGCCTCCGTGGACCTCCACAGCCCCGAGGGTCTGGTTCTCGTCGAACGGATCCTGGCGCACTACAACGCGACCCTCGCATCCACGATCTGATCATCAGCGCCACCGCTGACACCTCGATAAGCAGATCGTGGGAATCGTGTTCCTCGACGAACACCTCCGGCGATCCCCAGGCGCTCGGACCGGCCGCCGCGCTCACCGCCTCAACCCGCACAGCTGTGAGGTGAACCCGATACCAGCCCGCGCAGCGCCTCATCGACTCTTCCAGATCCAGCGTGCAGGTCCGGGCCCCTCCGCCGCAGGAGCACTGTCGACCGGTCAGCCACGCGAAGCGGCAACTCGATGTGGGACAACGGCTAACGTGAGGACACGCTCTCGCACGGACCCGATCAAGGAGTCCGACATGGCCCTGCCGATCCCCTCCGGACGGCGTACCGGCGCCGCTCTCGCTCTGGCCACTGCAACGGTTCTGATCGGCTCAGCCCCCGCCGGCGCCGACCCCGCCACCCCGCCGCTTCCTCGCGGCTCCCTCGTATTCGTCAACGACGTGCTCGGCCCGCAGGACCCCCGCTTCTGGAACCCCGACCTCCCGGGAACCCGCGTTCTGACTCCACTCGAACCCGGGGTGAGCGTGCTGTGCACAAGCGGCTTCGAACCGACCCCCGGCTGCTCGACACTCGACATGCGCGACTGGACCTCGCCGCAGCGCTCCCTCGTATTCGTCGACGTACCCGTCATCGGACGCCCACCACTGCGCGTGTGGATGGACATCCTCCCCCGCCTGTGACGAGGGCGCCCTGGGCCAACTGATGGAACGCTTCTTTACTCGGTGACACAGGGCCTTCCCCGGTGCGTGCGAGCCGCCACCCTCGGCGCCCTACGAGGACGCACTGTGCGCCACCCCTCGTCGCTCCAACGAGAGCGAAAGCGATGACCAGATACAGCCGCGGGTAGCCGCCAGGCTCGTGTCCGCTTCCCCGTCGCGAACAGATTCACAGGCGAACAGTCTCCGCGGTTGTGGGTGGACACCTCATTTCTGGTGACGCTTCGCCGCCGGCAACAACCGTTGATACGCCCGTCCGAGCAATCTGGTCACCACATCAACCACCCGAGCATTCTGGCCAACCAATACCCGCGCCTTGCCCCGTTCCACGCCCCGCAGGATCACCCGTGCAGCCTCGCCGGGATCCGTTCAGGCAATACGTACCTCGAACCACCGCGCAACCTCGTCACCATCGACGCCCACCGCATGACCAGCCGTACGACCGATCGAGGGGCGAATGCCACCGGGAACGACACGCGCCACCTTCACCGGACGTCCACCTACCTGCCTCTCTTGGCGCAGCGATCTCACGAGATCGTTCGACACTGCTCAGCTCACCGAGAACCGATCGTCGGGGATGCGGAAGTCCTCACCCTCCCGACGCACGAAGTCGTCCGCGTAGAGGCGAGCATGGCGAGTCCACACCCGAGGTCCGCTGCGGTTCGATCGCCCACAACCTCATCTTGCCCTGAGCGGGCGTCATCAGAGCGCGCCGCTCGACACACACGAGAGGCACCGTCAGTGCGGCGCAGCATCCTGGTCACGGGGAGGGACTTGGCGTTCGAGCAACTCAGCAAGCTCCTCGATGGTGACCTCCACGGTGCCGAACATGGGATCACCCTCCATGGCGGCGCCGGCGACGGCCCGGCCGAGACGGCATACCGCGGCAACAGCAGTCGGTCGGTCACGCTCATCAGCGGACCCCACCCCTTTCAACCGAGCGGGAGCGGCAACTTTGCCGCAGCGTCATGGAATGCGCGCACAATCGCGGCCGAGATCCGACCACGGAACGACACTTTACGACCCTCCCCGATTGCCCAGTCGCGAATCTCCTTGGTCGTCGCCTTCGCCGGAGCGGTGCCCGCCGCCGCTCCCGTCACCGGAGCATTCTTCACGGCCGTCGCTTCCGCAGCCGACTCCGCCACCGTCGCCTTCGCCTTCCTCGCGACCATCTTCTCTGCGGCCGCAGCCTTCGCCACCGTCGCCTTCGCCACCGACGTCTTCGCCGGGGCCTTCCTGACGACGTTCTTCTCCACGGCCATCGTCTCCGCGGCCGTCGCATCCGCAGCCGACTCCACGGCCGCCGTCTTCACCCCTGCCGTCTTCGCGCCCGACGTCTTCGCAGGAGCTTTCCTCGCGACCTTCTCCTTCGCGACCTTCTTCTTCACGGCCGTCTTCTTCACGGCCGTCGTCTCCGCGGCCGTCGTCTTCGGCGCTGTTGTCTTCGCCGGAGCCTTCGTCGCAGCCACCTTCTTCGCCGCCGGTGCCTTCTTCGCGGCCGTCTTCTTCCCGTCCGTCTTCTTCGCGACCGTCGTCTCCGCGGCCGTCGTCTTCGGCGCTGTTGTCTTCGCCGGAGCCTTCGTCGCAGCCACCTTCTTCGCCGCCGGTGCCTTCTTCGCGGCCGTCTTCTTCCCGTCCGTCTTCTTCGCGACCGACGTCTCCGCCGGAGCCTTTTCCGCAACTACTTTCTTCACAGGCGTCTTCTTCGCCGGCATCGCTTCTGCCTGAATCTCTTTTGCCTGAGCGTCATGGAAGGCTCGCTCGATCTCGGCCGAAACCCGACCGCGGGACGACACTTCACGACCCTCTCCGATCGCCCACTCGCGAATCTCTTTGGTCGTCGTCTTCGCCGGAGCCTTGCCGACCGCCGCCGCACTCTTCGCCGGCGCCTTCGCGGCGACTATCTTCTCCGCGGCCGTCGTCTTCGGCGCTGTTGTCTTCGCAGCAGCCGTCTTCTTCGCGGACGATTTCTTCGCGGCTACCTTCCTCGCTCGCGCCGTTTTTGCCTGAGCGTCATAGAACGCTTGCTCGATCTCGGCCGAAACCCGACCGCGAGGCGACACTTCACGACCCTCTCCGATCGCCCACTCACGGATCTCCTTGGTCTTCGTCTTCGCCGAACCTGCGGAATTCCTCGGTGATACCGCCATCGTGCTCTCCTTCTTCATCGGCAATCGTCGACCGCACACAGTAACGGCAGGTCCGTCTCGGTAATGAGGAAGCTCACCCGAACTGACATTTCAATGCCTGAAGAAGTGACCGTGCGGACACGAATCCGCCGATACGTTGCATCCCCGCCGATGGTTGCCATGTCCGGGCACGAACTCCTTTGCGGCTCGGAGTGACGAACACACCCGCGCCTACACAGCCGGCCAGAACCTCGACACCTCCGGTCCACGACCGCATCACCGACGCCCTCAGCCAACGCGAATAGCGCGTTCAGTCGGGGGTGAAGAACAACTCCGTCGACATGAAGAACCACGCCACCAACGCCGCCATCGGCACAAACGCGCCCACCAACGGCGCAGCGAACTGCCGGGCGGGCCGCCACGGAACTGTCATCAACCCGCACAGCACCACCAGCACCGCTGGTTCCGCCGAACTCACCCATACTCCTCGCAACGCTGGCTGAGCGGCATCGCTGGCAACGCTGTGTCACAGTAGCCGCTGACCGACATCTGTCGTTTTCTGTATGTACCGCTACGTCCGGCGTATTGCATCGGCGCCGATCCCATCTTCGACCTGGCTATGTTCGACGGGTGCCACTACCTGAGAGGCTGTTCCGGATCAGCCCGGACGACGTGCAACCAGTGCTGGACGAGGCGATTTTGGCCGGCGGCGGATCAGACCCTACGCAGCCTTCCCGGCGCTAGGAATCCAATGCATGAGCCGCTTCCTTTCGTCTACGAGCATGGGCGATCACGTTGTCGGCCCGCGAGTTGAGTCCGGTCGTGAAAGGCGGGCGTAACTCGGGGAATCGCTGATGGATGACCGCTCGAACCCCTTTCCGGCCGTCGAACAGCGCGTCGAACTCCCGTACGATTGCACACGTCGTCGATCCCGGGATAGGGAATTGCGAGCAACTTTCGATTGGTCTTAGAAGGTGTAGCGAAAGTGTCACGCCGCGCGGGTCGACTGGTCGACTGCCCCAGGCGCCGTGCGCGTGCGGGGACGGGTCGTCGGCTCATCAATCCGATCATTGCCCATTTGATCATCGCCTCCGAGTGCTCCGGGAGACATTCGTAGTCGTGGCCAAGTCGACGGCAACGCACAATCCACGCCAGCGTCCGTTCGATTAGCCAACGGTGGGGCAGCACACTGAATCCTTGCTTCCCCTTGGGTTTCCGCACGATATCGAGCGTCATCCGGCAATGCTCCGCGTCCCACGCGACGAGACGTACGGCGTAGCCGCCGTCTGCCCACACCAACACCATCGACGGCATCACTGTCTTCGCCCGGGACAACGCCCGGCGCCCGCCGTCGCGGTCTGCACTCTCGCCGCGGTCACCAGCACGACCACCAACAGGCCAGCGCGTCCGTGACCACGTGTCGCGTCCTGCCGTTGACCCGTTTCCCGCCGTCCCATCCGCGGGTATACGTTCCGACCGTGTCGGCGCCATTGACCGCCTGCACGTCGACCATCCCCGCCGACGACATCGGATCCCGGCCGCTACGGTCACGGAACTTCGCCCGCAGCGCGTCGTGGATGCGGTCGGTCACCCCGGACTCGTTCCATCGCTGGAAGTTCCCGAAAACGGTCTGCAGGGCGGGAAGTCGTGCGGTAGCTGCCGCCACGAGCAACCGGTGCGGTTGACGTAGAGGACCGCCTCCACTATCCGCCGTCGATCGTGGATCGCCGGGCGACCGCCCGGCAGCACCGCAGGCACCATCGGTGCGATCAACTTCCATTGGGCATCGGTCAGATCAGACGGATACGGCGTCGGCTTACGACGTTTCCTGCGAGCAACCACGATCATGCCGCCGCCGGCCGGTCCGCCACGCCCGAATCGAACACTTTCAAACACTCTCTCAGTCGTGCGTGTGCTCCGCAACCCAGGCCGCGACCTGGGTCCGGGAGGTAAAACCGAGTTTGGCCAGGATGTGCTCCACGTGTCCTTGTGCCGTGCGCGGTGAGATCACGAGGCGACGAGCGATGGCCTGGTTCGTCAGGCCTTCGCCGATGAGATCGGCGACCTGCCGTTCCCTCTTGGTCAGTCGCACCGATGCATCGGTGTCGGACGTGGGGGCGGCCGGCGGTTGCTCGTGCAGGGCATAGGCGATGGCCGCGGCGATGTCGAACTGCTCACCACGGCGATGCGCAGCCTCGAAGGCGTTGTCCCCGAGTTTCTCCCGGGTCTTCCGGACACACTCCTCGTGGTGAACAACCTGATTGGAGTGAATGAGTGCGGAGCTGCCGATCGCCTGTGCCAGCCCCTCCGCGGCGCCCATCAGAATTGCAGCCCGACGTGCATCGTGCTGGTCGACGCTGATCCAGGCCAGCGCCTCGAGGCAGGCGGCAGCGCCGCGGGGACTGCGCACCTGACGGGACAGCTCCAGCGATTCTTCGAGAAGCCGGGCCGCGCGATCTGAATCACCCTGCTGCCACCGGCCAATTCCCAAGGACCACAGCGAGTACATTTGGTAATTCGTCTCGCCATGAGTTTTCGTGATCGCCCGGACCTGCTCATGATATTCGATTGCCTGCTCTGTGAGCCCGGACAGTCCATAAACCATCCCCAGCGAGGACAGGGTAGCTATCTCGAGCGTCCGGTCTCCGCGTGCACCGAACTCTGCGAGTGCGGATTCCAGGTCGGAGCGCACATGGTCGAGATCACCGCGGAAGAGGCCGAGCAGTCCGTCGGCGAAGGACACGAACGCGCGCATCAAAGGGTCGGTGGTCTGCGCGGCGAGGGTGTGTCCCGCCTCCACGAACGCAGCTGCCGCCCGGAAATCACCCTGTCCGCTGGCCATCACGCTGGCCCAGCAGAGCGCCTTGGCACGTTCGAGAGTGGGGACACCTTCGCGCTCGAACGCCTGCCCGCAGTAGCTGATTCACCGTTCGGCGGCGACACCGACCACGGCATGATGCACCAGGAACTCATCGCCCTGCTCGGTCTGCCCATCGGCGAGCTGTGGAAACTCGACGAACTCGGCGAGGACTGCGCCCTCGACGGCCGTTACGACTGCCTGCTGACCGTCAAACCCCTCAACCTCACCGGTGGCGTCGGCTCACCTGCCAACGCCACCGCCATCAAGTGACCACCGGGTACCGTGCCGCGGCGCTGCCAACCGCGGACGGATGGACCGAGGTGATCGACGACGGTTTCATCGCCCTGGTCGGCCCCTTCTACACCCGCACCGACGGGACATACACCGAGGTGGCAGTGGTCTGCCAAGACAAACACCGCAACCGGCGGGGCGTCGTCCAAGGAGGGCTTGTGATGAAGTTCGCCGATCGTGTCCTGAGGATCAGCGCCCGCGCGCACAGCGGCGCCCCACCACGGCAACGGTGCACCTCGACGTGCACTTCGTCGCCCCCGTCCACGTCGGCGACGTCCTGCGCGCCCGCCCAAGAGGTCTGCTGCGGTTCGGTCGCCCACGTACTCATCCTTCCCCGAGCGGGCGGTGATCAGAACCGTCGGCTGACCGCCTCAGTGAGATTGTTGAATACCGTTACCTCACACAATATTTCGATATTCCATAACC
Organism: Rhodococcus sp. IEGM 27; assembly: GCF_033142305.1. NCBI lineage: Bacteria > Bacillati > Actinomycetota > Actinomycetes > Mycobacteriales > Nocardiaceae > Rhodococcus > Rhodococcus sp. IEGM 27. The sequence goes on from NZ_JAWLSG010000004.1 coordinate 390,876, forward strand.
GAGAGGGCGCGCGAGGGCTTCGAGCTGACGTCGAGCACCTGGTACACGCCACGAGCGGGAAGGGACCGGAGGCATTCGGTCGGACAACGACCAATTCCGGAGCGAATCCGGTTCGCCGATGCAACCGGCACAATGTAGATCCGAGATGAGCCGGTTGAGCCCATGGCCGGCTACTTCGAGGGTCTCGCGCCTTCAGTGACGCGCTGCGACAACGTCCTCGTCGAGAAAACCCTTCAACCCGCCACTGAAGACATCGTGTCGTCACCAGCGCCCATATGCCCGGCCCCGGCAACGTCAATCAGCTTGGCGGTCGGGATCAGCTCGAGAAGCTCCGTGGCGCCCTTCCTCTCTGACCACATGGGACCCCTTGCCACGCACCGAGCAACGTGGGAACCGTGACCGCCGCCGCCGCCTTCCGGGCGCGTTCGTACCGCACGATCGAATCCGCCTGACGAGTAGGTTCGTCGCCCTGGCGAAGGAACGCCGGATCCCAATGCCAGAACCAGCGCCCATCACGCAGACGCGGGCCAGGTGTAGCTGGCCTGGTTCATGGAGTAGTTCGCACCGCGGAGCAGTCCGGTCATCAACTACACCAATGTGCACGACCGGGTGCTGCGCCCGCTGCTCGCCGCTGATCAACAGCCGGCTCCCTCCGAAATCCGTAAAGCACTGCACCAGAATTATTCACACCGAACAGTGCATCGATAACACCAGGCTGCTGCCCACAGCAGCTTGAAACTCGAGAAAACTCTCGTACACCTAGCGACCAAGGTTCGCTAGGATGCGGCGGCTGAAGCGGTCACGCACTGGGAGCGAACCGCTGCTCGTTGGCCAGGGCCTAACGCCAGGCTGGTTTTCCGTCGAACTATTAACCGGTTCCCTCTTGGGTTTTCACGAACTCTGCGCAGCGAGGAGTGCGCGGTCCGGCCGGTACCAGCGGGTGAGCGGGATCGCTTCGACGACGCGCACCGCGATGTCCGCTGTGGCGGGCCGCAGTCCCGGAGTATTCGCTATAGCCGGACCGGCGGTATCGCTGCGGCTCAGGGCATCGCGGGCGTCACCCTCGTCGAAGGGCACGGGACCACCCGCGGTGACGAGGGCGACGGCGCCGTCCCCCTCGGGGATGCACACGACCTGGTCGACCCCGGATACGCCCGAAAAGATCTGCTCGACCTCACGTGGCCACACCACTCCGGACGGCGTCCGAATCTCCTCCCCGTGGCGGCCACGCGGCCACAGGTCGCCATCCGCGTCTCGGACGAACAGCTCGCCGGTATCGATCCAAGCGTCCTTGGGGCCGAATACGCCCCGCATCGGCGCGTCCTCCCAGGCAGGCTGCTCGCGGTCGACGGCAACCAGCAGCCGGCCTGGTAGCCCTCGACGGGCTCTGAGAACGTACCCGTCGGAGTCGTGCAGCAACGCGCCGGTGACGGGGTGGACAGCGGCCAGCTCGATCGCCGCCGTACCTGGCAGCGGACGTCCGACCGAACCCACCTTGCGCCCACTGACATTCGCAAGGATGGCATCGGTGCGCGCGGCGGCGAACATCTCGACGACAACAGCCGGCCTGAACCGGTCGAGCACCCCGCGCCATACCGCGGGCGGCATACCGGAGCCGATGAACAGGCGCACCGGGTGGTGCCGCTCGTCCGCCTCGACAGGCCTGGCGAGCAGCAGCGACAGCATGCTCCACGTGTAGGGCACCACTGTCGCGCCGTAGCGGCGTACATCCGCCCAAAACGTGTCCGGGTCAAATGTGTCGGTCAGCGCAAGCCGTGCGCCCGACGCGACCGGGGCCGCGGTCGCGAGCAACAACCCAGACGGGTGATACAGCGGGTTCGCTGAGTAGACGGTGTCCGCCGCGGTAAGCGATGCCGTCGACGCGGCGCCATAGGCGGACAGCGCCCAGCGCCGGTTCGTCACGGGCAGCGGGCGGATTCCGTCGCTGCCGTCGCTGAACAGGATGAACGCGAGGTCCCGGCCGCGGCCCGGGTCCGGGCGGTACCAACTGGGAACGCGCACCTCCTCCGTCGCGATCGTACCCAGATGGTTTGGGCCGCCGTTGGTCCCGGAGCCGAGTAGGTGGACGGTGACCGCGGAGCCATCGATCTCGCCCGCATGAGCCTGATCAACCACCACGCGTCGCGCACGCCCGAGCCGCAACTCGGTGGCAGTGTCCCCGCCGGGCCGCAGCAGAACTACGACGGCGCCGATCCGGCTCAGCGCAGCGGCGGTGGACAGCAGGGCGGAGCCGGAGTTGCACAGCACTCCTACGTGCTCGCCGCGGCGAACCCCTACCGCCAGCAACCGCAGCACGAGATCGTCTACCTCCCGGGTGATGTCAGCTCTGGTGAACGCGTGCCCGCCGTACAGCAGTGCCACGGCCTCAGGGTCGTCCGCGCAGGCCTCGGCGACCAGCTTCCCGTACGAGACCTGCGTCGTGGCGCCGACACGCTCGAGCCGCAGCAACCTCGGCACCTGCTCAACGGTGCCGGTGGTGACCTCGGCGATCGTTCCGGCCACCCGATCGACGATGGTCTTGGCGATACCCGGTGCCGCGACCGCGGAGGCCGTCGCCACGTTGACGAACTGCCGGAGCGCACTCGGGGGTTGCTCGGCGCGGTCCTCGACGCCGACCTCGCGGGCGTCCTGCACGCCCTCGGGCGGACCGTCGGCGGACGAGGCGCCGGCGTCGACCCACTCTGCCCAACGCGCCACCGTCGGCCACGTCTGCCGGTTCGCACGCCCGCCGACGCCGAGACCGAAATGCCCGGTGGGCATGGAAAACTCCCACACCTGCGCGCGCGGCATCCCCCGGACCACGTCGCGCACCGCGCGGGGCGGCGCGAACTCGTCGAGCTGCCCGGTGAAGATAAGTACGGGGCAGGTGATGTCGGCGAGCGACACGGTGCGACCGTCGAAGACGAGGCCGCCGCGCACGAAGCGTTCGTTGGTCATCGACTCCATGACCTCGGCGATCGCGGGCCCGGGAAAGGTGATCCAGCCGTCGCCGGCGAGGAATTTACGCTGCCGCTCCCGCGGGAGCAGGGCGTCCCGGTCGCGCAGCGCGAGCAGGTACTGCAACCGCCCCTTGGCGGTCGCGACGGGGCTGGTCCAGCTGAACAGGTTCGCCGACGCCCAGCCCGGCAGACCCGTCCTGCTCAGTACGTCGATGGTGGCGCGGGTAAGCGCCTGCATCAGCTCCTCGGGCAGATCGATGCCCGGCAGCGACAACGGCTCCATCGGGCTCCCGAGCGCGAAGATGCTTGCCACATCACGGCATTCGCGCAGTGCGGCCGCCTGGTAGCAGAACAGCCCACCCTGGGAGTATCCACCGATGTGCACGGGGTGGCCGGTAGAGGCGGCAACACGCGCGATGGCGTCCGACACGGCGAGCACGTGGTCGGTGACGTTGCGCGCCTTGCCGCCCGGCTCCTGTGCGGGATCGCCGAAATCGACCACCCACGGGTCGAGCCCGCTGCGACGGAGGTGCGCGACGGCACTCGCCGAGGGAGACACGTCCCACACGTCCGCGCTGAGCATAAGCGGTGGCACCAGCAGGATCGGGGTGCGCTCCCCCGTCTCGCCGGTCTCCTGCGCGAAGTAATGGCGCAGCGTGAGCACCGGTGTGCGGGCCGCGATATCGTAGGGCGACGCTTCCTCGCCGGTCTCGAGGCCGCCGAACCGGATGTATTCGACGACGTTCATCGCAGTCCGAACCACATGCCCGACTCGTGCCCCGACGCCCGTGGCCTCCCCGAGCTTTTCGTCCTTCGTGCTCATACGTGACCTTCCTTCCCCGTTCCGGTTTGGCCAAGCGCCGCGATCACGTCCGCGACGACCGCGGGTTGCTGCACCTGGGGGACGTGCCCCGCACCTTCGAGCATGACCAGCCGTGCCCCAGGCACGTGGTCCAGCAGAGCCTGAGCGGCGGTCACGTCGCACACCTCGTCCTCGGTGCCCCACACGAGCACCACCTCACCTGCCATATCTGCGAAGTCCAAGGCGCCGTCCTCGACCTCTCGCATGAGGACCAGCCCGAGGGCGCCCATGCGCCGGATGTCCTTCATGCCGTGCACGCCGGCACCGAAGCGCCATGCGTTCACCACACCGGGCGCGATCCGGGCCCGATAGTAGGCGGCGACCGCCAGCTGGACGGCCAACTGCGGGTAGGGAATCCGATACGCTACGCGCAGCATCGGCACCAGCGAACCCAATGTACGGTCCGCGACGTGCAGCACGCGATGGAAGCCGAGCCCGGCCGGGGCGAGCGCCGCCACCGCGGCGACGTCGGGGCGACCGGTGGCCGCTCGCAGGGCGACGGTGCCGCCCATCGAGTTACCCACGACCACCACCGGACGGGAACCGCCCAACTCAGCGATGAGGTCCGTGAGGAAGGCGTCGTACTGCGGAAGCATGGCGCCGCGGTTCAGCGGCGACGCCTCGCCGAACCCGGGCAGGTCCGGGGCGACAGCCCGGCGCCCCCTGCGCCCGAGCTCGACGAGCACCGCGCGCCAGGTGTCGGCGTTGTCGCCGAAGCCGTGCAACAACACGATGAGAGGTGCGTCGACGAGCGATTCCCCGGCGCGGGGCAACCGTCTCACCTCCGACGACGCGAGCACGTTCTCCAAGACGCGGGTGCAATGCCCACCGACCCTGACTTCCCGGCTCATCATGCCGCGAGTGGTGCGCTGCATTCTCGCTCCCATCGGTCCCAGTGTCATCGGATCATCCTGACGGTTGCGTGGTGCCGACGAAGGAACTCCGGCGGGGACCAACGTCGCAACAAATCTCAGCGGTAGAGGGTCTCGATCACATCGGTGTACTTGCCCGCGATCGAACGGCGCTTGAGTTTCATCGTCGGCGTGAGCTCCGCTCCGTCCGGCAACCACTCCTCGTCAAGGAGTTCGTACCGTTTGATCTGCTCGACCCGGGACAGTTGACCGTTCGCATCGTCTACGGCTTTCGCTATCGCTGCCTGCACCCGGGGATCCTGCGCGACTGCGTGCGCCGACGAGTCGGGCAAACCGTGCTCGGACGCGAATGCCGCTGCGGCGTCGGGGTCGAGCACGAGCAGCGCGACGTTGTAGGGTCGCCCGTCACCGACGCAGCACGCCTGCCCGATGAGCGGAGACGCGCCCTTCAGCGCGCTTTCGATGTTGACGGGCGACATGTTCTTGCCCGCCGCATTGATGATCAACTCCTTCTTGCGATCCACGATCCGGACGAAGCCCTCGTCGTCGATCGTGGCGATATCACCGGTGTGCAGCCAGCCGTCGTCGTCGATGGCCTCCGCGGTCTTCACCGGATCCTTCCGGTATCCGCGCATGACGTGCGCCCCGCGGAGCAGGAGTTCGCCGTCCTCGGCGGTACGCGCCTCGGTGCCGGGCATCGCTTTGCCGACGCTGCCGAGCCGGATATCGCCCGGCAGGTTGGTCATACCCAGGGCGCCGGTCTCGGACATGCCGAATCCCTCTGCCAACGGCAGTCCGATCGCGAGGAAGAACTCGTGAACGACGGAGGGAATGGGAGCGGCTCCGGTCATGAGGAGAACGACGTCGTCGAGACCGAGTTGTGCACGCAGAGGCGCGAACACGCTCGAGTCGGCTTGTGCGTAGGTGGCAGCGAGGTCTTCGGGTACCGGCTCTCCGGACTGTTCGGCTCGGACCTTTCGCAACCCGGCGTCGAGTGCGGCGTCGATCGCGGCGCGTCGTTCGGGCGGATTCGACGCGAATCGAGCGAGCAGTGCCGACCGCAGCTTCTCCCAGATACGTGGAACCCCGAGGAACCAGGTGGGATGGACCTCGGCGACCGCAGCGAACAGCTGCGCCGGGTTCTGCACGGTGGTAATGGTCCAGCCGGTGACCATTTGGAGGTAGTGCGAGAACACGCGGTCGGCCATGTGCGCGGTGGGCAGGTAGGAGATGCACTGCCCCTGAGCGGGAAACGGAAAGCGCTCGTGGCATGTTCGGAGAACGAACGTCAGATTCGCGTGCGTGAGCTCCACACCCTTGGGTGGGCCGGTGGTCCCGGACGTGTAGATCAGGGTCGCGATGTCGTCGGGTTGAACGGCGCGCCAGGAGGCCTCGAAGTCGAAGCCCTCGGGCCTTCTGGTGCGTAAGTCCTCGAGCGAGAGCACATCTGTGTCCTCCACCGCGGGGTCGATGACCACGATGTGTTCGAGATGCGGTGTCGTGGCCGCACGGATTTGATCCAAGAATTTGCGCTCGCAGACCATGACCCGATTCTCGGCGTGCCCGAGAAGGTATTCGATCTGATCCGGAGCCGAGGTGTTGTAGATCGAGAACGGTATCGCCCCGAGGTGCAGTGCCGCGGTGTCGACGAGGTGGAACTCCGGCCGGTTCGTCACCATCAGGCCGACGGTGTGGCCGTGCCCGACCCCGAGTCCGGCGAGCCCGCCTGCGATCGCCTCCACCGCGTCGGCGTATTCACGACGGGTCAGCGCGGTCGCGTCGCCGTGGGCGCGCAGTGCCGCCGATTCCGGGTCCTTCGACACGGTGTATTGGAAAGCGGCACAGAGGGTTGCCGCATCAACGCCGGGTGCGGTCGGCGATGCCGACGGGGCTGCTGAAGTCGTCATGATTCCTGACTATACAGTGTGTTCGTACTATATGAATGGACAATTCGTCGGATCATGGGGTCAGGCCGGCGGCAGATGTCCGCGCAGCAGCAGCCACGCGATCGCGGTGACGAGATTCTGAACGGGATCGACGAGATCGATGAGGACCATGAGAGTTCTCCTTTGTGCAGTGAGGGTTGATGGGTTAGAAGAGCGGGTCGAAGCCGGAGATCAACCAGGCGCCGTCGATATGGCTCAGCGTCACGCGGACGACATTCTGGGTCTGTGACGGTTCAGGGGTCTCGGCCATCGTGGTCGTCTGGTTCACGTACACGAGCACACGCGCGGTATCGGTGGTCACCGACTCCACCGAGGCACCGACCGGCACTGCCTGCATCGTGACGCCCTTGTCTTTCGCGGTGGGACCGACGACGTCGTCGGCGAGCTGCCGATACGAGTTCAGGAGGTCACCTGTCAGCAGTCCCGAGGCCCGGTCGAGATCCTCGTCCACCGTCTCGGGGGTATACGAGAGGAGCGCGGCGGCGCCGTCCGAGGCCAATTGGGCCGTCGCCGCACGGGCGTCCGAGATGCTCACGTCGTCCGCCCGCTGTATCCCGATCTGCACGGCGACGAGCGCACCGACCGCGACGACCGGCGCCGCACACAGCGCCAGACCTTCCGCCCGGCTGAGTGTTCCGTGCACGCCGATTCCGAGGACCGATCGCCCGGCGGTGAATCCGGCGTGACGGCGACGGACCACACTGTTCCACCCGACGTACAGAAGCGCGCCGCCGATCGCGACCACCGCGGCCGCGATCCCCCAGACCGCGAAGTTCGACACCGCCGCCAGCGCGAGACCGGCGACACCGACAACGAGTGCGGGGAGCACGTCGACGGCCGCCGCCGCGATCCGTCTGGCCGCCGAGGAGCCATCGGCGTTCGGTGAAGGGTCGCTACTTACGTCGAGGTCTTCCTGTTTGACGTCCACTACGATGCTCATTGGACGAATCCGACGCTCGAGAGCTTGGGCTGGTCGTCGACCATCGTGACTCCTACTCGGATCTGGTATTGCTGAATCTGCGGCGGCGGTGCGGCGGCGGGGTCGGCCATCGCGGGAGTGGTCTGCGCCGTCGCGGAGACGAGAACCGTCGTGGTCTCGTTCTCTCGTCCTTCGATTCCCGCTTCGAGCGTCCGGCCCGCGGTCCGGTTCCCGGCTTGCCGCATCGTGTCGATCGTTGCCGACTTCCGTTGTTCGAATTCACTGCGCCAGTCACCGGTCGAGTCCGCGAGGACGCGCTCGACGTATGCCTCGGCATTCTCGGTATCGGTCGAGAGCAACCGCGCCACTGCTTCCTCGGTGAAGGCGAGGACTCGCGTGTCGGCGGTGACGCTGCGCTGGGTCGCCCGGTGATCGAGAGTGGTCTGTACCGCAAGGGCGCCGGCGCCGAGGCAAGCGACGGCCGCCGCGGCGACCGCCGCCCGATAGCGGGTCGACCAGCGCCCCGTCGGCAGGGTCTCCAACAGCTCACTCGCGTCGTCGTCGCCTCGTTCGTTCTCGGCGTCTTCGGCGGCTGCTCGGGCCGCTGCTGCGGCCTTGTCCGCCGCTGCTCGTGCGCGTTGCACCTGCTCCTGCAGGTCTTCGATGCCACCTAGTCGTTCCGTGTGTCGCCTGAGCCGTCCGAATACCATCTCTGCTCAACTCCTTCTCATGATCTAGCGCCTTCACAGCGGCTCGAGGTCTGAGATCGACCAGGATTGGCCGGTCCGTTCGGCGCGTACCCGCACGCTGCTCGACAGTTCCTCGGTGTGGGGGGTCGCACCGCTCGTCACCGTGCCGTGCAGAAGCACCAGCACGGTGGCGGTGTCGGCTTCTGCGGTGACCAGGGACGTACCGATCACGTCCCAGTGCGCGCCGATCGCGTCCTGCTTGGCGCGCGGCACCACCTCGTTGGCACCGAGGTCGCTGAACTCGGTCAAAAAGTCCCCGGTGAGGCGTGATTTTGCCGTCTCCACGTCGGTCTCTACGGTGTCGGGTGAGTAGCTGAGAATCATTGCGGTCAGCTCTCCGATCTCCTCGGCGGCACCGGAACGCACCTGTTCGAGGCTGCGGTCCTGAGCGCCGATGGCGAAGTGCATGATCGCGCTGTAGCCGAGGAGTACCAGTGTGATCGTCGCGAGGACCATCACAGCCCGGGCCGAGCGCCATCGGGGCCGCACCGCCTCGGGGGGACATGTTTCTTCGCAGGTGCTGGTGTCTCGTTCGAGCATCTGGTCCACGGTCATGGCACTACCTCGATCTTCGCGAGTTTGTAGAGATCCCCGTCCTTGCCGACCTGCACGCGCAGGCGCCACGTCCGGGGTTCGTCCTTGGCTCCCGCGGCGTTGGTCACCTTGGTCACGGCGGCCACCATTACTGAGGTCGTGCCGTCGTCGTTCGCGCGTTCGATTCCGGCGCCGAGGATTTCCCCTGCCGATTCGGTCTTGGACTGCGCGATGGTGTCGATGAACTCCGTTTTGGTGCTTTCGAATTCGGTCCTCCACTCCCCCGTGGCACCGTCGAGAATGCGCTGTGCGCTTCCCGCCGGGTCGGCGGCGCTCGGGGTGATGAGGTTCATCACCGCCTGCCGGGTTCCCTGCAGAAGTTCGAGGTCATGGTCGGCGGCGGCGTCACGGGCGGCGTGGGAATGGGACAGCCCAACGGACGTCGACGCGAGAGCGACCACGGCAACGGCCGAGACGACGGCTCCGGCGAAGGCACGCCGTGGACGCTTCCGGACCCGCCGGACGGATTCCTCGGCGTCCGCTGAACCCTCGTCCGCGACTTGGGACTCGTCCTCGGCGAGAGCCCGGGCGAGGGCCGCCTCGGCCTCGCGCGCCGCCGTTTCCGCTTCGGCGGCGGCTCGAGAGGCCTGGGCCGCGGCGTCTGCCGCGGTGACTGCGGGTCGGGAAGTCGCGCGTCGCACCATGATCAACGTCCTTGGGTCAGCAGATTTTCGAGAGTGGGCACCCCGCCGGACACCAGGTCGGATTGGCGATAGACCTGTCCGTCTGCACCCCGGTATTCACCGGTGGAGGGGTTGTAACTCGCAGTTCCCACCGACGCCGGCACGGCGGCAGGTTGTGGGACACCGATCGCGTCGAACGCGGCGTTGCCCTCGGCGGCGAGGGGGTTGTCGGTGGTCGGGGTGGGATTACCCACCCAGGGGTTCGTGCCCTTGGGCACGTATTCTTCGTCGCTCTTGCAGATTTCGACGGTGGGTGCCCGTTTACCCGGCTTGTCCATGCAGGGCATGTTCCGGGCCCCACGTGCGGCGACGTCGGCATCCTGCGGAACCGCGCAGTAGATCGCATCGGAGGTCCGAACCGGCGAGTCTACGGCCGATCCGTCGCGTCGCTCGGATGCCGGGAGGAATCCTGTGGTGCACGGCGGGGAGGTATTGAGGTTGAGGTTGAAGTCCATCAACGCTGCGCCGGTCGTGTCCTCGTTCGGGACGGTCATCGTCTTCATCAGTCCGACGCTCGGTGGTACCAGTACCAGCGCCTGCTCGAGCGACCGGTTGTAGGTGACGGCGACCTGGCCGAGGCTCGTGAGATTGGCCAGCAGGATCGGGGTCGTCGGGCGCAGTCGCCGGAAGAGCTCGGTCAGCTCCGCCGATGCCGCCGGCGCGGTCTGGAAGATGCTGCGCACCTGCGCGTCACGTCCGGCCGCTTGTGCGCTGACCTCGCGGAGATGGCGGACCCATTCCTGCAGGGCCGGGCCGCTGTCCACCTGGGATCGGAGGAACGGCGCTACATCTTCGATGAGACGGGCGGTGGGATCGGCGGTGTCGGCCGCCGTGGCTGCCACGGCGCTCGACGACTCGAGCAGTCGTTGAATGTCTTCTCCGGTTCCGTTGAAGGCGTTGTAGCTTTCGCCGATGAGGGTGGCGAGCTTGTCCTCGGGGATGGCCTCGAGGCCCTTGTTGACGGTGTCGAACATCGGGGCGATGTCCTGCGGAACCGAGGTACGGTCGACGGGGATCAGATCGCCGTCCTGCAGGTACGGGCCGTCGATCCCGGCCGGGACGAGATCGATGTACTGCTCGCCGATCGCCGATCGGCTGTGCACCTCGGCGTGCGCGTCGGCGGGAATCTTCGTGGAGCTGTCGACTCGCAGGGTGGCCCGGGCGCCCGAGGCCGTCGGTACGACATCGGTGACCGTACCGATCGTGGCACCGCGGTAGGTGACGTTGGCGGTTCCGTACAGGCCACCGCTCGTGGGCAGGTCGACGGTGAGTGTGTACTGGCCGATTCCGGCGATCGCGGGAAGGCGCATGTAGTGCAGACCCATCACCGTCAGCGCGACCACGGTGAGGATGCTGAAGATGGTCAATTGGATGCGGACGAAACGGGTGAGTATCACTGTCCACCTCGGATCACGACCGACTCGAGCGGAGCGGTCAACGGGTTCTTGTCCGCGGTCGGCATCCGGCCGACGGTGCGGCCCAGGGCGGTTTCCGCGTTGTAGAGGGTGCCGGCGAGCGGCGTGCCCTGGAGGAAGTTCGCATCGATGCGACCAAGGGTTAGGTCGAGGGTGGCGGAGAGGTTACCCGCGTCGCCCTGGATGTATTTGGGGAGACCGGCCAGCGGCCACGGGAAGGTGGGAAGCATGCCCAGTGAACCGGCGAGGCCAGGTCCGGCGTTCGCCAACTCGCGCAGGGTCGGCGCGAGATCCCGCAGGTTCTGCTGAATGTCTTCCGACCCCGCCGTCACCGTCCGGTTCGCGACGTCGGCGAAATTGCCGACGGAGGTCACGGACCCGGTCAGGTTCTCCTTCTGCCGGTTGAGGGTCTCGATCGCGGGCGGTATCCGTTCGAGAGCGCTCTCGAGGGTCTGCGTCTGCTCGTTCGCGGTGAGCGCGAGCCGATCGAGTCCTTCCAACGCCGTCAGGATGTCGTCCTTCTGGGTGTTCAGTGCGCTCGTGAACGTGTCGAGTTGGGTCAGGAAGGTGCGCACGTCCGATTCGCGGCCGCCGAGGGCGGCGTTGAGCTGGGTGTCGATCTCCTGTAACTGGCCCAGACCGCCGCCGTTGAGCACCACCGACACGGCCGCCAGGGTTTGCTCGGTGGTGGGGTACTGCCCCGCGTGATCGAGCGGAATCGTGTCACCGTCGCCGAGCGACCCGCTCGGTTCCTCGTCGAGCGGTTCGGCGAGCTCGACGTGGAGAGAGCCGAGCAGACTGGTCTGCCCGATCTTCGCGGTCGCGTTCTTCGGCAGCGCGACACCGCCGTCGAGCCGCACGGTGACCAGGGCGTGCCAGTCCTGCAATTGCACGTCGGTGACGTTCCCGACGGTCACGTCGTGTACCCGGACCCGGCTGTTGCGCTGGATCGATGTCACGTTCGGCATCTCGATTGTCACGGTGTACGAACCGTCTCCCGATCCTTCGGTGCCGGGGAGCGGCAGTGAGTTGGCGCCTTCCCAGCCGCAGCTGGTGAGCAGTGCCGCCGACAGCCCGGCCAACGTGAGACCGATCGACCGTCGTAGGGGTCTGTACCTGAGCATCATCGGCCTCCAATAGTGATGGGTACGGCCAGCCCGAGTAGGCCCGGGATACCGGCGCGGGCGTCGACGGTGCGCACCGGCGGGGTCGTCGGCACCGTCCCGCGCAGCGAGTCCTGGCTGTAGTCGATTTGGTCGGGGCGCACCTGGACGCTGGTGATCGGATTGGCGCCTGCGGGCGGGTAATTCATCTGGATCAGGTTCAGGACCGGGGCGAGGTGTTGGACGCAGAGTTTGGCGGACTCCGCGGCGCCCTTCTGGCTCGCGGCCTGGATTGCGCCGCAGATGAACTGGATGGGGTTCTGCATCTGTGTCACCGCCAACGCACCGGTCATCGACCCCTGCGCGGGTTGGTAGATGTTGTAGAAGTTCTGCAGTGTGTTCGGCAGGACGTGGAGAAGTTGCTCGATGTCGGGCCGTGATTCGTTCAGCATTGTTGTCACCGCGGCGAGGTCGTCGACGGACTTGCCGAGCCCTTCCCTGTTGTCGCCGATGAACTGGCCGATGCGGTGGACGAGGGCGTCCACGCTGTCGAGCGACGTGGCGAGTTCCTGATCGGAGTTGGTGAGTACGCCGGAGACCGACGCGAGATTCTGGTTGAGTTGGACGATCTGCTGGTCACTCGCGGCGAGCGCCGAGACGAACACCTGCAGATTGCGGACGGTGGCGAACACGTCGTCCCGACCGTCGGACAGTGTCGACATCGCCTCGGAGAGCTTGGTCAGGGTGGTGTTGATGTCGGTTCCCTTGCCGCCGAGTGAATCCGCGGCATCGTTGACGAACTGACCGAGCGGGCCGTTGGCGCTGTCCTGGGTGGGGCCGAGCGACTCGGACAGGTGCTGGAGCTGTGCGCGGAAGTCGTCCCACTCGATCGGCACCGCGGTGCGCTCGAGCGGAATCTCGTCCTGATCGGCGAGGGCGGGACTTCCGGTGTAGGCGGGGGTCAACTGGATTGCCCGTGAGGTGACCAGGCTCGGGGAGAGAATCGCGGCCTTGGCGTCCTGCGGGACCTGATACTGCGAGTCGTAGTGGAAGGTGACCTTCATCCGTTCGCCGTCGGGTTCGATCGCATCGATCTTGCCGACGTCGACTCCGAGGATCTTCACCTGATCGCCGACGTAGATTCCGTTGGTGTTCGTGAAGTACGCCGTCACTGTCGTCGTGGAACTCGTGCGGTAGAAACTCCACCCGGTGGCCGCGACGACGGCGACGGCCACCACGACGAGCGCGGAGATCCAGACTCGGCGTGAGCCTCGGAGTGCGTGCAACATGGTCGACATGTCCTATCCGCCCAATCCGGGTAGTGGGGGCAGTCCGGGAATCGAGATCTGCGGCAGCGCCGGCAGAGCGGGCGCCGCGGGTGTTTGGGTCGAGTTCGCGACTGGTAGCTCACCCGGTTGGACCGGGCAATTGCTCGGGTTCGGCAGCGGTGTCGTGCTGCCGGGGGGAACGGCGCCCGGTGCGCTGTTGTCTCCGCAGGTCACCGGGAAGGTGTTCTGCCCGTTCAGAGTGCCGGGATTGATGCCCTGTTCTTGGAACGCGGCGTCGATGAACGGCTGCAGGTACTGCCCCGGCAGCAAATTCATGATGTACGCCTTGAAGAACGGACCGGAGGCCACGGACTCACCGAGCGAGGTCGCATACTGCGACAACGGCTTCAGTGACGCCGCGAGGTTGTCCTTCTGCTGGTTCAGCAGGCCGGTTGTCGTGTTCAGCTGGTCGAGGACGGGCCGCAGCTGCGCCTCGTTGTCGTCGACGAGCGCATTCACCTGCGCCGTCACCGCCGTGACATTGCCGAGCAGTGTGTCGATTGCCCGGCGGCGCTGCTCGAGCGCGGCGAACAACGTGTTGCCGTCGACGAGCAGCTTGTCGATCTGATTACTCCGCTCGGACAGCACCCGCGTGACCGATTCGGCGTTGTGGGCCAGGTCCTGAATCAGCTGGTCCCGGGAGCTGACGGTGTCCGAGAACCGGGACATTCCCTCCAGTGCTGCACTGAGGTTCGGTTGGGTCTGATCGAGCGTCTCGCCCAGCGTGTCCAGTGCGCCGGTCAGTTTGTCGGTGTCGAGTCCACTGATCGTCGTGGTGAGGTCGCCGAGGGCGTCCGTGAGCAGGTACGGCGTGGTGGTCTGGGCGAGGGGGATGACGTCGCCGGTCGCGAGGAGATCGTCGTCGCCGCGCGGCGTGACCTGAAGATACTTGTTGCCGAGCACCGTCCGCGTCTTGATCGACAGTTCCGTTTTGCTGCCGAGGCGAACTCCGTCCGCCGTGAATTCGACGAGAACCTTGTCTCCGTCGAGTTCGACGGAGTGGACCTTGCCGACCTCGACCCCGGCGATCATGACCTTGTCGCCGCTGAGCAGGCCGCCGGTGTCACCGAAGTGGGCCGAATAGTGGGAGGACGTCGTCAGATACTGCAGTTTCTCGAAGTTCATGGAGGTGAGGACGACGATGAAAGTGATCGCAATGCCGATCAGGCCCATTCGTGCGGTCTTGGAGCGAATCATTGTGGAGTGCACCTCCCGGCCCGCTGGCCGACGATCGGTATGTATACGGGGTCTCCGTTCGGACCGTTCACTTTCAGCTGCACATCGCAGAGGTAGAACGTGAAGAAGTCGCCGAACAGGCCCAGCCTCGACAGTTTGTTGTAGGCCGCGGGAAGGGAATTCAATGCCCAGTTGATGTAGTCCTGATCTGCGACCACCTGGCCGGAAAGCCGGCCGGCCTGGGTGATGTCTTCCTTGAGATCCGGACGCGTCGACTCGAGGAGCGCCGCCATCGAACTCGACGCGCCGTCGATGTGGACGAGGGCGTCACCGAGCGGGTCCGACTGCTCCCCCAACCTGGTGACGAGTTGTTGGAGTTGGTCGATGCCCTGATTGAACTCGGCGTTTCGCCGGTCGACGGTCCCGAGCAGGGTGTTGAGGTTGCCGATCACCGCTCCGATCAGCTGGTCGCGGTCGGCCAGGACCGACGTCAGCTGTCCGGCTTGCTGCAGGAAGTGGTCGATGGTGCCACCCTGCCCTTGGAAGACGTCGACGAGTGAGGTCGACAGCGCATTGACCTGTTCGGGATCGAGTGCCTTGAACAGCGGCCGGAAACCGTTGATCAGCGCGTCGAGGTCCAGCGCAGGAACCGTGCGTTCGACGGGAATGGTGTCGCCCTCGGCGAGCGGTGTGAGCGGACCGGACCCTTCGACGAGTTCGAGGTAGTGATCGCCGATGAGGTTGCTGAACTTCACTGCGGCACGGGTCGACTCGGTGAGCGGAACGTTCTTCGTCAGCGCGAACGTCACCATCGCCGTCGAGTCCTCCCGCACGTCGACCGATGTCACCTTGCCGACCTCGACGCCGGCCACGCGGACGAACTCATTGTCCCGGAGGCCGGACACATCGGAGAACACGGCGCTGTACTGCTTTTCGCTGCCGAAGCGGAATTGCCCGAAGACGATGACGACCGCTGCGGTGAACATCACCATCACGATGGTGAAAATCGCTAGTTTCGTGGCGGTTGCGGAGATATTCATCGCGGAGCCACCCCTCCCACAGCGGCGCCGAAGAGGTACTCCACGAAGCTCGGGGAACCCGCCCGGGGTGCGGTGGCATTCGCGATGTTCGCACCGCCGTCGACTACCAGGTGCGGGGTGGGGAACATCTCCTTGGTGATCTCCGGGTAGCAGCCGGGTGCGCCGCCGGGGCCACCCCGACCCTGCACGATCGGGAGATTCTCGGGGTACGAGTAGTTGTCATCGCCGGGCATGATGCCCGCATCCAATTCGAGTGAGTAGCCGGTGTTTCCGGCACCGAAGCGCTGTTCAGCTTCGGCTGTCGTTGCGGCCTGCTGGAAAAGGCATGCGTACTCGGGGCTGTATTCGGCCAGGAGCGCCGTGGTGGGTACGAACAGTCTCATGGTGTCGAGGAAGTTCTTTTCGTTCTCGGAGGTGATGCCGAATCCCTCGTCGCCCATCGCCCGGAAGGCCTGCAGCGTGGACTCGAGCGGCTTCTCCTCGGCGACCAGGGTGTCCGAGGTGACGCTTGCGTTGCCGAGCAGTGCCATGAAGTCGGGCACCGCCTGTGTGTAGGTATTGGCGGTGATGGTGGTGTCGCGCCAGTCGTTCGCGAGGGTCGGCAGGGTCGGATTGACGGCCGAGAGGAAGGTGTTGGCGTCGGTGATGGTGGTGCCGAGTTGATCTCCTCGACCGCGCAGGCCGGTGGCCAGCGCGCCGAGTGTCGCGTTCAGCTTCGCTGCATCGACGTGTTCGGTGACCGAGGTCAGGTTCTCGAACACCGTGTTGATCTCGGTCGTCACGTTGCGCGAGCGCACCTCCTGTCCTGCCTCGAGCGGCTCGCGCGACGCTCCGTCCGGAACCTCGAGCGCCACGTACTTCGACCCGAATGCGGTGGTGGCCTTGATCTCCGCGACGGTATCGGCGGTGAGGAGTCCGAACCACTGCTCGTCGATGTCGAGTTGGAGACTCGCTCCGTCGGCGACATGATCGATCTCGCTCACCTTGCCGATCTGGACTCCGTTCAGCTGCACCTTGGCTCCCTGATCCATCACCAGGCCGGAACGGTCCGACACGACGGTCAGCGGAACCGTGCTGTTGAATGCCCCCTTGAAGGACAGCAGGCAGCCGAACAGAATTGCCGCGAGTCCGAGAACGAGCAACGCGCCCTTCGTTTTCAGAGGCGGTGGATGATAGTGCGACTTGGCACTTCTTCTCGAGATCATGATCCTTACCCTTATCCCGCAAGATTGAAGTTGCCGGACGCTCCGTAGATCGCCAGGGATGCAATGAGGGTGACCGAGACAACCGCGATCAGCGATGTCCGGACCGCGCGTCCGACCGCTTCTCCCACACCGGCGGGCCCCCCGGACGCGTGGTAGCCGTAGTAGCAGTGGATGAGCATCACCACCAGCGCCATGACCACCGCTTGCAGGAACGACCAGAACAGGTCGGTGGGCCGCAGGAAGGTGGTGAAGTAGTGGTCGTACACGCCGGACGACTGTCCGTACACGTACGTGGTGGTGAACTGGGACGCTACGAACGACATGATCACGGCCATCGAGTAGAGCGGGACGATCGAGATCATGCCGGCGATCAGGCGCGTCGACACGAGATACGACATCGACCGGATGCCCATCACCTCGAGGGCGTCGATCTCCTCGCTGATCCGCATCGCACCCAACTGTGCTGTGGCGCCCGCACCGATCGTGGCAGCGAGCGCGATGCCCGAGATCACCGGCGCAACGATGCGCACGTTGATGAACGCCGCGAAGAATCCGGTCAGAGCCTCGACACCGATGTTCCCGAGCGAGCTGAAACCCTGGATCGCGAGAAGGGTTCCGCCGGACAGCGTCATGAATCCGACGATGACGACGGTGCCGCCGATGATCGCCATCGCGCCCGACCCCATGCCGATCTCGGCGATCAGTCGCACGGTCTCCTTCTTGTAGCTGGAGATTGCGTGCGGGGCGAGCCGGATGGTCTTGCCGAAGAAGTCGGCCTGATGCCCGATCGCCCGGAGGATCCGGACCGGGACACCCGCCGCAGCGGCCAGTTTGGGGTGGTGAGTTCCGACAACGCTCTTGTGCACTGTCATGACTGTCAGGCTCCCGTTCCGAATTTGACGCCGATGGCGGTGACCACGACGTTGACCGCGAACAAGGCCATGAATGCGTAGACGACGGTCTCGTTGACCGCGTCGCCGACACTTTTCGGGCCGCCTTTCACGGTGAGCCCGCGGTGGCAGGCGACCAGGCCGGCGATCAGCCCGAACAGGGTCGCCTTGACTTCCGAGATGACGACCTCGGGTAGCCCGGTCACGAACGTCAGCGAAGACACGTACGCGCCGGGGGTGACGTTTTGGATGTAGACCGAGAACAGAAACCCACCGATGAGCCCGATCGTGATGACGAGGCCGTTGAGAAGAACTGCCACGAACATCGACGCCAGCACGCGCGGGACGACGAGCCGCTGAATCGGGTCGATTCCGAGCACCCGGACCGCGTCGATCTCCTCCCGGATGGTGCGGGCACCGAGATCGGCACAGATCGCCGTCGCACCTGCGCCCGCCACGATGAGCACGGTGACGAGTGGTCCGATCTGCGTGACCGCGCCGAGCCCGGCCCCGGCGCCGGATAGGTCTGCTGCGCCGAACTCCACCAGCAGGATGTTGAGGGTGAACACGACGAGCACGGTGAACGGCAGCGCGACGAGCAGCGTCGGCAACAGCGCGACACGCACGATGAACCACGACTGCAGCACCAGCTCCCTCCACTGGAAGGGACGCTTCGTCATCGCACGGAATGTCTCACCGCACAACTCGAAGAAGCCGCCGACCGCGCGCAGGCCGGTGTCGACACGGTCGGCGAGCTTCGCACGAACGGGTGTGGTCATGACCGGCCCTTCCTGGACGACGAGGCTGTGCGGACACAGCGTGATACACGAAACGGCAACGCTCTGTTTCCTTTGCTACAGAGAAGAGTTCGATAGCGTCACTACCTTGGAATCAACCCATGAGTCGGCGGAGCAGTCGGGTCGCGAAAGCTCCGTAGGGCGGGTAGGCGAAGGACGGATCGGGATTGGTCGGCTTGCGCAGTACGGACTTTCGATGGCTGAAAGTCGTGAAACCGTGCTCGCCGTGGTAATCGCCCGTCCCGGAGGCACCGACGCCGCCGAACGGGAGGTCGGGGACGAGTAGCTGGTAGAGGAGGTGATTGACACCGACGGAGCCGGAGGAGGTGTTACCGAGGACGGTCTGCACGGTGCCGTCGTCCTCGGTGAATAGGTACAGCGCAAGTGGCTTCGGCCGGCTGTTGACGAGATCGACGGCGTCGTCGACCGAGTTCACCGTGACCACCGGCAGGATCGGCCCGAAGATCTCCTCGGTCATCAGCGGCGAGTCGAGATCGGGGTCCGTGACCACCGTGGCGGCGAACCGGAGGGTTCCACGATCACGTTGCCCGCCCGTAGGGTCGCCGCCGTGCCCGTCCAGGAGCGCGGTGAGGCGATCGAAGTGGTTCTCGTTGACGATGCGGGTCGGTTCCGCGCGCCACGCCCTGTCGAGCTCCCTGAGCAGCCGTTCGACGAACGCAGGTCGCACCGAGTCCTCGACGAGAACGTAATCGGGTGCGATGCAGGCCTGCCCGCTATTTACACATTTTGCCCACGCGATGCGCCGGGCGGCGACATCGAGGTCGGCGTCGGCTGCCACGATCACCGGGCTCTTGCCGCCCAGTTCGAGCGTCACCGGGGTGAGGTGCTCGGCGGCCGCTGTCGCGACCAGGCGGCCGACACGCGCTGATCCTGTGAAGAACACGTGGTCGACCTTCTCCTTCAGGAGCGCGGTGCTCATCTCGGCGCCTCCGGTGGTGACGACCACCGCGGACGGGTCGACGTACTTCGGTAGCAGGTCGGCGAGCACCTGCGCGGTGCGCGGGGCCAACTCCGACGGCTTGACCAGCACCACATTGCCGGCAGCGAGCGCGCTCACGAGTGGTTGGAGGGTGAGCAGAAGCGGAAAGTTCCAGGCACCGATCACCAGGACCACACCCTTCGGCTCCGCCACGGTCCACGCCTTCCCCGGTTGCTGCGTTACAGGCAGCGCGGTGCGTTGCGGCCGTGCCCACCGCTCGAGGTTCTTCAGCGTGTGACGGATCTCGGCCCGCACCGGGGCGAGGTCACCCATGAACGTCCCGATCGCCGACCGACCGAGATCTTGTTCGACTGCGGCGGCGAGGTCCTTCTCCCGTTCCGAGAGCAGCCGGGCGAGACCCTCGAGTTGGGCGCGACGCCAGGTGAGCGAGCGGGTGCGTCCGCTGCGGAAGGTTGATCGCAGCGAGGCGACCTGGCCGGCGGCGTCTACCGCCGCTACGGCGGATCGGGTGGGAGGGGTGGAGGTGCGGGTTGCGGTCTTCATGCTGAGCGTCCATCCATGCGGGCTGCCGGCGACAGCGCTGATTCCACGTCGAAGTCGTTCATGTCCGGCTGGTGCGTGCGTCGCCAGTACTCGATGTACTGCCAGGGACTGTTGGTCACCACACGTCCCCGGCTGTTGCGGTAGTAGGTGGTCATGCCGGGGTGGGTCCAGATGGTCCGCGACAACGCCTCACCGAGTTCCTCGTCGTACTTGTCGAAGGTGTCCTGCCGAACCTCGACACTCGCGAGACCCTCGTCGATCATCTCGGCGAGGACGCTCGTGACGTACTGCACCTGGATTTCGGTGCCCGCGACAACGGTGCCGCCGTGACCGGTGTTGGTGTTCGGACCGTAGAGGCAGAAGAAGTTGGGGAACCCGGGGACGGTGATGCCCAGGTAGGCGCGGCCGTCGTCGTGACCCCAGTACTCCCGCAGGGACCGTCCGTCCCGACCGCGGATGTCGACCGATCCGAGCACCTGGACCGCATCGAATCCGGTTGCTAGGACTATGATGTCGGCCTCGTACTCGGTGCCGTCGGCGGTGCGGACACCACGCGGGGTGACGGTGTCGATGTTCTCGGTCACCAGGTCCACGTCGTCGCGCCGGATCGTGCGGAACCAGCCGTTGTCGATCAGGAGACGCTTCCCATAGGGCGGGTACGAGGGCAGGCTCTTCTCGAGCAGGTCCGGGCGGCCGTCGAGTTCGCTCTCGATGTGCGCGGTGAGGATCTTGCGCAGTTTGTCGTTACTACGGTTGATCGCCCGGTCGGCGTGCGGGTACTCGGGATCGATCTGCAGGAGTCCGTGCAGTTTGTCGCCCATCCGCCAGAACAGTCGGAGGCGGTACCAGCCCTGGTAGTGCGGGACATGGCGGTTCAGGAAGGCGATGCCCTCGGGGATGCCCCGACGGTAGTTGGGGTGCGGCATGGCCCATTGCGGGGAACGCTGGAAGACACGCACGTTGCTCGCCACTCCGGCGGCGGCGGGCACGAACTGCATGGCGCTCGCTCCGGTGCCGATCACCGCGACGCGTTTGCCTTCGATGTCGATGTCGCGGTCCCAGCGCGCGGTATGCAGGCAGGGGCCCTCGAAGGTGTCGAGACCCGCGATGGCGGGGACGCTGGGGCGGTTCAGTAGACCCACTGCGCTGACGAGGATGTCCGCGTCCAGTTCGTCCTCGAGTCCGTCGGCGCCGCGCGTGACGATCTTCCAGACTGCCCGGCTCTCGTCGTAGTCGGCCGACACCGCTTCGGTGGAGAACCGGATGTTCCGGCGAATGTTCCACCGGTCCGCGAGCGAGCGCCAGTACTCGGCGAGTTCGTCGCGCCCCGCGAAGAAGCGCGTCCAGTCCGGGTTCAGCGCGAACGACAGCGAGTACAAGTTGCTCGGAGTGTCCACACCGCAACCCGGATAGACGTTCTCGTGCCACGTGCCCCCGACGTCGTCGTTCTTCTCGATGATCACATAGGGGATGCGGGCCTGCTCGAGGCGGATCGCCAGGCACAGCCCCGACAGCCCCGCCCCGATGATGGCGACCCGCAGTGGGGCCTCCCCGTCGAATGTCGTCGTGGGGACCGACGCCCGGGGGTAGATCCCGAGTTCCTCGCCGAGGAGGTTGCCGTAGTCGGCGGGCAATTGCTCACCGAGCGCCACGCTCAGTATCCGGACCAGGCGCGCAGGGTCCGGCGTTGGACCGGGCTCGAGTTCGCCGTCACGGTGTCGGCGCAGTACCTCGAAGGCCTCCCCGCGAATACGGTCCTGGATTTCGTGAGTGAATCCGCCGGAGTCGTGATCGCCGAGGTCCGCCGGCGGTGTCGGAACGTAGGGTTCTTCGATCCAGCGGTCCTCGCCGGTCAAGTGCGCGAGCGCCGCGAGCAGGGTGGGCAGATTCGCCGACGCGAGCGCGTCGCGGAGGTCTTGGTCAGTGAAGGAATCGGGCGCCGGTCCCGGCGTCGTGGTCTGCTGCATAGAGTGACCATACAAAGTGTTCATACGTGATGTCAATCACTGGGGGTGAGTAATTCCGGACACGAAAATGGGGATGGGCCAGTAAGAGTCCTGGTGCACACAGCAGTGAGACCTTCTCCGGCCCATCCCCTCGAAGCGCGATGGAACCTTCGACCGGCAACGGGCCGGCGACGGGAAGTCAGTCCTCGAAGAGCAATGCGAACGGGTCGTGATCCTCGATGGCCGCCGCGTATCGATGTGCCATGGCCGCAACGGTTTCCGATGGCTGCATCACCGTCGGAACACACATCCACGCGAACCCGTGCAAGGTGTGCCGTCGGTAGTCGTCCCATGCATCGTCTCGTGAAATGTGCGGACCGCCATGAGCTTTCAAAGCGTCGAGGTAGTGAGCCAGGAGATCACGTTCGTGCATGCGGCGATCCTCGATGCTGAGCGCCGAGCCGATGAAGTCGGTGACGTCGTGCGACCACGGTGCCAGGCATGCCGTCTGCCAATCGAGGAACGCCGGTACCTGCCCCGGAATCCGGTACAGCTGAGCGAGTGTGCGTCCCCGTGGTTGATGGTGTGCACTGCGCTGTCGTCGTGCTCCCACAGCGCGCGGAATGCGCGTCGGACTCTTTCGTCGTCCCGCAGGCCGGGCGACAGTTCGGGAACCTCGTCACGACTGATCAGGGTGTGGAATTGCTCGGGGCTGAGCATGACCTGGAATGCCTGCCGGGCCGCTTCGACACCGATCGGGAGCCACTCGTACCGACCCTTGGTGCTTCCCCACAGCGGTCCGTGCCAGCTGGCCTGCACCTCGTGCGTTTCGGCGACGCTGTCGGTCGACCAGAGGTTGGTCGCTTCGCCGAATTCGGCCCCACGCGGGGTGAGATCTTCGAGGATGACGATGCCCTGCTCCGGTTCGGTGCGAGGTCGCGGTAGAAGTAGCCCTCCAGTTCGTAGGCTGCCCCCAGTCCGAACGCGCGACTTCGCTATCGAAACCACCCTTGATGCACACTTTTTCGGGAAGTCCCTGCGAATCGCCGTCGAAGGTGAGCCGTGCGAATGCCTTGGTTGCCGAGCCCCAGATGACGCGATCGATATCCACTGCGGTCACTCGCACACCCGGTCGGCCGGCACCGAGAGCTGCGGTCATCCATTCCGGTGTCAGCTCTTCGATGGCACGGACGAGGCGGGCCGTAATAGCGCCGGCGCCGACAGCAGGAGTGGTAACGGTGTGAGTCATGTCACCGACAATACAAAGTGTTCAGACGCGATGTCAATGAAATCTGAGGCGGCGCCAACTGCCCCCGAAACAAAAAAAGGCACGCTTCGCGAGGAGGCGTGCCTTGCGGCCTGTGAGTACTTATTGACCGCCGACGGTTAATAAGTACTCACAGGTCAGAGACCGTATATGGCGGAGACAAGCAATTCGCCGAGCAGTTTGGTCACGGCGCCGAGGTCTTCGAGGTGCTCTTCCTTCGCCATCGAACCGGCGACGGTTCGTTCGATGGTCCACATGCACACGGCAGCGAATTCCGCTGCGGGAGGGCCGTCGACCGCGATTCCGGCCGCGCGGTCGGCTTCGATCATGGTTTGGAGCGCCGAGGTCATGCGCGTCATGGTGTCGAGATAGTGACGTCGTAGTTCCGGACGTCGGGGCCATTCGTGGACGGCGTTGCGGGCGACCGCCAGGGTGGCCTCGTCGAGGTCGAGCCAGTCGGCCACCAGATCCCGGATCCGGGCCGGGTCGTTCCGGTCCACCTGCACCAGCAGTTCGAATCCGCTTGCGATCCGCTCGGCGAATTCCTTGAACAACGCTACGAATGCGTCGTCTTTGCTCCCGAAGTAGAAGTAGAACGTTCCACGGGACGCGTCGGCCCGTTCGAGGATCTGGGCGACACTGAGTTCGTCCAGGTTCTCCTCCTGAAGCAGGTCATTGACCGCTTTCAGGATGGTGGCTGCGGTGTCGGTGTTCGCCGTGACCTCTCCGGCGGCGGTGGGAGGGGTGGTGGGCACTGCCGTCTGACTCTTCGCCGCCGACCTTTTCCGCTTCCTGCGTTTGACCGGCCGCTGATTGCCGTAGATCGCGGCAAACGTCAGTGCCACGATCGACTCGACCGCACTTTCGGCGGACGGCAACCGCTCGTCCAGGCCCTTCGAGCCGACATAGAATGTTCGCTCGACACCACCGACGAGCATGGTGGCGATCATTTCCGCCGGTGCACCGTCGGGTGCGGCACCGTTGGCACGCTCGTGGGTGATCTGTTCCGCGACAGCGTCGACGAACTGCTCGAGCATCACCTTCCACGCCGCGGCGACGGCAGGCACGCTGTGCATCTGCTCCACCGCGGCGCAGATCACCCCACCGTGCCCGGACCACATGTCGATGGTGCCCCGCAGGCTCGCATCCATCGACTTGGCACGGGTCCTACCGGGTGGGGCCTGCCAGGGAACGGCCTCCGAATACGCGTCGCCGAACAGTCGCGCGATCATCGCGACGAGGACGTCGTACTTGGATGCGAAATAGTGATAGAAGTTTGCCCGCGACAGGCCGGCGCGCTTGATGATCTGCGCGACGGTGAGATCCTGCATCGAGGTTTCCTGCAGCAACTGCTCCGTCGCCTCGAACACTGCCACCTCGGCGCCACGCTGCCCGTCGTGGGCGCGTGGTCGTTGTCGCGCTACCGGCCGTGTACTCACGATTTCGAGAATATCCTATGTCTGTACACTATGACTGGACGGGCCCTCGGCCAGTCGAACGTGCGGCTCCTTCACCAAGGTCACCGCGCGGAACAGCGCCTCGTCGAACAGGTCCGGCTGCTCCAGCATCGGATAGTGCCCGCAGTCGAGTTCCACCAAGGTGCTGCCGATCCGCTCCTGCACCCAGTGCGCCCCACGGACGGACAGCGCCGGGTCGGAGGTCCCGATGATCTGGGTAACCGGAATATCGAGGTCGTCCAGGACGAACGCCTGGGACGTCCGCAGGAGTGTGGTCATGCACGCGTTGGCCGCCCAGCTCGGCGTCTGCAAGGAGATGCGCTGCAGCCAGTCGAGGGTCTGAGCGTCCGGCGGTGTTCCGAACGGATCGCCGACAGCCCGTCTCCGGTAGTCCAAGCGCCCCGAGTGCTCAGCCGCATGCATGCCGCCCTCGACTGCATCGGCCGGCACGCCGAACTGGTAGTCGGGCTGACGGGCGCCGGCCACCCCGTTGGAGGCGACGAGTACGAGGCGATCCACCAAATTCGGGTAGCGGTGGGCCATCCGCAGTGCGGTCATACCGCCCAGCGACCAGCCGACAACGGTCGCGCTGCGGACATGGAACGCATCCAGGACTGCCGCGCCGTCGTCGGCGAGACGGTCGATGTCGTAGCGACCCCACGGTGCGTCGGATCCACCGTGCCCACGCAGGTCCATCGCGAGCACGCGGTGCCCCGCTTCTGCGAGCACGCGGATCTGGCGGTCCCAGACCGCGGAGCTCAGGCTCCAACCGTGGATCAGCAGCACCGGGTCGCCGGCACCCAGCTCGAGTACCTTGACCCGCACGCCGGGCTCGACCTCCACCATCGTCGAACTCATTTCTCTCCTTCTTCGTGCTTCGCGGCCGATCTTCGTGCTTCGCGGCCGCGCGGCCGGCAGACGTGGAAAAGCCGGGCGGACGGGGCCTGATCGGCTCCCGCCCGCCTGGCCGCCTAGGGGGCGCCGACCAACTCGGCGGACCGGGACCGCGCGAGCGTCGTGCCCGCGTCCACCAGTTGCAGCAGCGATTCCGGAGGGGCGAAGCGCTCGCCGTAGGTCTCGGCGAGGTACCGGGCTCGGGCGACGAAGCCCGCCACACCGCCGTCGTATCCGTCGACGAACTGCAGCACTCCACCGGTCCACCCGGGGAATCCGATGCCGAGGATCGAGCCGACGTTGGCGTCGGGGACCGCTTCGAGGACGCCCTCGTCGAGGCACTTGACCGTCTCGATCACCTCGGCGAACAACAGCCGCTCCACCACGTCGCCGAACGGGACGTCGGTGTTCTCGCCGCCGAACGCGTCCGTCAGTCCGGTCCAGAGTCGAGTGCGTTTGCGGTTCTCGTCGTACTCGTAGAACCCGGCTCCAGCCAGCCGGCCCGCCCGCCCGAACTCGGACAGCATGCGGTCGAGAACGGCCTCGGCGGGATGGCCGATCCAGGCCAGGCCGGCGTCCTCGGCGGCCTGCTTACCCGTGTCGCGGACCCGGCGCAGCAGTTCGAGGTTCAATTCGTCGGTCAGCTGGAGCACGGGAGCGGGGTACCCGGCTTGGGAGCTCGCCTGCTCGATCGTCGTCGCCGGCACCCCCTCCCCGAGCAGCGCCATGGCCTCGTTGATGAATGTGCCGATCACGCGGCTCGTGAAGAATCCGCGGCTGTCGTTGACGACGATCGGGGTCTTCGCGATCTGCTTCGCCAGATCCAGTGCCCGCGACAGCGTATCGGCGGAGGTCCTCTCCCCCTTGATGATCTCCAGCAGGGGCATACGGTCGACCGGGCTGAAGAAGTGGAGTCCGATGAAATCTTCGGGTCGGCCGACGTTCTCGGCGAGCCCCGTGATGGGCAGGGTGGACGTGTTCGATCCGATGAGGGCGCCGTCTGCGAGGTGGGGTTCGATCTCGGCGAGCACCTGGGCCTTGACGGCGGGATCCTCGAACACGGCCTCGATCACCAGATCGGCGCCTTCGGCTTCCTCCGGGCGGTCGGTGGGCGTGATGCGCGCGAGGAGCGCGTCACCCTTCTCCGTCGACGTCCTGCCCGTTGCGATCTGCTTGTCGATCAGCCTGCGCGAGTAGCCCTTCCCTCGCTCCGCGGCGTCGAGTGTCACATCCTTCAGGACGACGTCGATTCCGGCTCGGGCGCACTCGTACGCGATTCCGGCACCCATCATGCCTGCCCCGAGGACGACGACCTTCTGCGCGCGCCACGGCGTGCGATCGGCGCTGCGACCGCGAGCGCCATTCACGGATTGCATGTCGAAGAAGAACGCCTGAATCATGTTCTTGGCGATCTGCCCGGTCGCGAGGTCGAGAAAGTAGCGGGCCTCGATCCGCAACGCGTTGTCGAAGTCGACCTGCGCGCTCTCCACGGC
The DNA here is from genome assembly GCF_033142305.1 of Rhodococcus sp. IEGM 27. Lineage (NCBI taxonomy): Bacteria > Bacillati > Actinomycetota > Actinomycetes > Mycobacteriales > Nocardiaceae > Rhodococcus > Rhodococcus sp. IEGM 27. Next base: position 417,976 of record NZ_JAWLSG010000004.1, read on the forward strand.
TGCCGCGACGATGTTCTGCGGGGCCGGGTAGTGCGCTCCCTTCAACTGCTTGCGCAGCAGCGCGGGGATCGCGGGGAGCCGGGAATGCAGTTGTCCGCTGCGGTCACCGGGCGCTCCACCGGGAATGCGGAATCCCTTCACGTCCCACGGCTGGACCGCGTCCGGGTGCGCGAGAATCCACTTCTTCGACGCGACAATCAGGTCCGGCCTCGACTCGACGAGCTCGTCGATGATCCCGAGTTCGTGCGCCGATCGGACGGTGCGGCGCTGTCCCTGCAGCAAAAGTTCCGACAGTGCACGTTCGACGCCGAGCATCCGCACCGAGCGGACGACGCCGCCGGCTCCGGGCAGCAGACCCAGCGTCACCTCCGGCAATCCGACGAAGCTGCGCGGGCCGTCCAGCGCGACGCGGTGGTGCGCAGCCAAGGCGAGTTCGAGTCCGCCGCCGAGCGCGGAACCGTTGACCGCCGCGACGACGGGCCGTCCGATTGTTTCGAGGCGGCGCAGCAGCGCGCTGTTGCGGTCCACGAAGGTCGCGAACTCGTCGATGCGATCTTTGGATGCGTCCCGCAGATCGTTGAGATCTCCCCCAGCGAAGAAGGTGTCCTTACCGGACGTGACGACGACACCGGTAATGGTGTCGCGCTCGTTCTCGATGCGGTCGAGTGCCGCGCCGAGCGCGTCGACGAATCCTGCATTCATCGTATTGACGCGTTGAGTCGGGTCGTCGATCGTGAGCACGACGATGCCGTCGTCGTCACGTTCCCAGCCGATGATTGTGTTCTGGCTCATAGCCTTTGTGGTCCTTCCGGTTTCAGCTTGCCTGGAGTGCTTCGACCACGGTCGCGATGCCGATGCCACCGCCCACGCAGAGGGTGACCAGGCCGTACCGTCCGCCGGTGCGATGCAATTCGTCGAGGAGCGTGGACACGATCATGCCGCCGGTGGCACCGAGTGGGTGCCCCATCGCGATGGCGCCGCCGTTGACGTTCACCTTGTCGAGGTCGAGGTCGAGATCACGCACGAATCGCAGGACGACCGAGGCGAAGGCCTCGTTGATCTCGACCAGATCGAGGTCGGCCGGCGTGAGTCCGGCCTTCGCCAGCGCCTTCCACGAGGCGGGCGCAGGGCCGGTGAGCATGATGGTGGGATCGGCACCGGACACCGCGGTTGCCACGATGCGTCCGCGCGGCGTGAGCCCGAGTTCGCGCCCGACGTCCTCGCTTCCGATCGCCAACAGCGAAGCACCGTCGACGATTCCGGAGCTGTTACCTGCGTGATGAACGTGGTCGATGCGTTCGACCGTGTGAAACTTCTGCAGCGCAACCGCATCGAACCCGGCCGACTCGCCCAGGGCGGCGAACGACGGTTTCAGACCACCGAGCGATTCGACCGTCGTACTCGGCCTGATCATCTCGTTGGTATCGAGCACCACCCGGCCGTTCAGGTCACGGACGGGGACGGTCGAATGGTCGAATCGCCCCTCCTGCTGAGCCCGGCTTGCGCGCTGGTGGGAACGAACGGCGTAGGCGTCGACGTCCTCGCGGGTGAAGCCTTCGATCGTCGCGATCAGGTCGGCACCCACGCCCTGCGGCACGAAATGGCTGGCGAAATTCGTGGCCGGGTCGTCCATCCACGCACCGCCGTCGGACCCCATCGGTACCCGGGACATCGATTCGACTCCACCGGCGAACACGAGGTCTTCGAATCCCGAACGGACCTTCTGAGCTGCGATGTTCACGGCTTCGAGACCCGAGGCGCAGAAACGGTTGAGCTGCACCCCTGCGACCGTGTCGGGCAGACCGGCAGCGATACTCGCTGTGCGAGCGATGTTTCCACCCTGCTCGCCGACCGGGGAGACCACACCGAGCACGAGATCGTCGACACGATTCGGATCCAGGCTGGGATTGCGGTCGAGGAGATCACCGATCAACCCGACGGTCAGATCAATCGGTTTGACGGTGTGCAGAGCACCGCCCGGCTTCCCCTTCCCCCGTGGCGTCCGGATCGCGTCGAAGATCAGCGCTTCAGTGGCCGGCATCGAAAGACTCCTTGTTCTCGCTGAATGGCTGCTTCGCCGCAGCACATCGCGACCATACATTGTGTTCATATTCTCTGTCTATACCCTTCAGGAATGGCGGGCCGAAGACACGAAATCGCTCGCCCCGTCGAGAGAGCCTTCGATGCAACTGGATCCGAATATCGGCAAATTGGTCCTTACGCCGAGACGACGTGTGGTGGTATATCTCGGTAGTCGATCAACGCTGGGCATTCGCCACAGTGGACGAGCCCCATGCAATCCCATGGCGCCGCTTCGTCCTGCGTGCACACTCGTCGCCCAGCCAACCCCGGTCCGAGCCATTCGGACCGGTCCCTAATCACTGGAGGTTGTCGTGGGTGTCGAAGTATCCGTCGAAGGACTGACCAAGTCGTTCGGCTCGCAGAGGATCTGGCAGGACGTCACGCTGACGCTTCCTGCCGGTGAAGTCAGTGCGTTGCTGGGCCCGTCGGGTACGGGTAAGTCGGTGTTTTTGAAGTCGTTGATCGGTCTGCTCCGCCCGGAGCAGGGCTCGATCGTGATCGACGGCACCAACATTCTCGAGTGCTCGTCCAAGGAGCTCTACGAGATCCGGAAGTTGTTCGGTGTGCTGTTCCAGGACGGCGCTCTGTTCGGGTCGATGAACCTCTTCGACAATGTGGCGTTCCCGCTGCGCGAGCACACGAAGAAGTCCGAATCCGAGATCCGCAAGATCGTGATGGAGAAGATGGAACTCGTCGGCCTGCTCGGGGCCGAGGAGAAGCTGCCGGGGGAGATTTCCGGTGGTATGCGCAAGCGTGCCGGCCTGGCCCGCGCCCTGGTCCTCGACCCGCAGATCATCCTCGTCGACGAGCCGGACTCGGGTCTCGACCCCGTCCGCACTACCTACATCTCGCAGACGTTGATCGACATCAACGCCGAGATCGACGCAACAATCCTGATCGTCTCGCACAACATCAACCTCGCCCGTACGGTGCCCGACAACATCGGCATGCTCTTCCGCCGGAAACTGGTGATGTTCGGACCCCGCGAGGTGCTGCTCACCAGTGACCAGCCAGTCGTCAAGCAGTTCCTCAACGGCACGATGATCGGCCCGATCGGCATGTCCGAGGAAAAGGACGAAGCCACCATGGCCGCCGAGCAGGCCATGGTCGACGCCGGCCACCACGCGGGTGGCGTCGACGACGTCGAGGGGATCGTCCCGCAGATGAAGGCCACCCCGGGGATGCCGTACCGGCAGGCCGTCGCCCGCCGGCAGGAGCGGGTCCGGCACATCATGCACACGTTGCCGGAGAACGCTCAGATCGCGATCCAGGAAAGCCTCGACGAGAATTCCGGTGGCTGGTTGTACGACGACAGCACCGCGCCGTTGGAAGGTGCGGTCGATGTCCGTTGATCCGTCGACCCTGATCGTCGCCGCGGTCGCGGCAGCAGGTGCGTTCATCCAAGGCACCGCTGCCCCACCGGAAATCAAGGATCAGGCGACGCAGACCCTCGAGTCCTATTCGCCGGCCACCGCGGACCAGCAGGTGTCCGACCTGATTTCGGCGCTGCCCGAGCCGGTACGCGCCCCGACGCAGCAGGCGGTGGACGACATCGCTGCCGCAGCAGCGGCTGCGCTCGAACCACATCTGCCACCCGGTGCCCTGACTCCCCCGGCACCCGCTCCTGAACCGGCGGCGCCTGCGGAGCCGGTCATGGAGACCCCGGTGCCGGACCCCGCTCCGCCGGCGCTGATGTTCCTGTCGAGCCCGCCCTCACCGGAAGGGGATTCGATCGGCGACGGTGCTGTGCTGCAACCGGTTCCGGCCGCCTTTCCGCGCGCCTCGCTCGCCCCGGTGGGGGCGATCGCACTGTTCGCACCGTGGTTGCGCAAGGCCGGTGCGATCTGTGACGGAATCAAGCCCGCGACCCTCGCAGCGCTGTATGCCGCCGAGAACGGATTCCGGTACGGGCCCACCGCACCGGTGTCCCCGGCCGGCGCACTCGGGCCGGGACAATTCATGCCCGGCACCTGGGCGATCTACGGCAAGGACGCCGACGAGGACGGCAAGGCGGACGTGCTCGGCATCGCAGACCCCGTGATGGCCTCGGGAAACCTGCTGTGCGACACCTACGAACAGATCGACGCCTGGAAACGCCAGGGCCGGGTATCCGGGGACACCCTCGACCTCACCATCGCGGCGTACAACGCCGGATCCGGTGCCGTATTGCGGTCGGGCGGAATGCCGTCCGGCAGCCCGGACTACGAGAACCAGACCAAGCCGTACGTCGCAAAGATCCGCGGCAGTGAACTGTCCTTCGCGCAGCTGCTCGCGCCGCTCATCGGGATTCCGCTGGGCGACGGCGTGGGTGGGCGGGTGGTCGAATCGGCCGTCCGCTACCTCGGTCTGCCCTACGTGTGGGGCGGCGGCAACGTCAACGGCCCCTCCGGGGGTGGATTCGACTGCTCCGGCCTGACGTCGTTCGCGGTCCATGCCGCCGCGGGCATCGCGCTGCCACGGACATCCGAGACCCAGTGGAACGTCGGGCAGGAGATACCGATGGATCAGGCGCGACCCGGGGACCTGCTGTTCGGCAACTGGCAGTCCGGCGGTCCCGGGCACGTCGCCATCTACATCGGTAACGGTCAGATGATCCACGCCCCCACCACGGGTGACGTCGTGCGCATCGCCGACGTCTTTCCCGAGATGAAGGCCCGGCGCATTTTCTGACCGGCTCAGCTCTCCAGCCAGGTCACGACTTCGTCGCTCGACTGCCGCTCCGTCCGATACGAATTGATCGGATGGTCCGTGTCCGGGTATCCGAAGGAAATGCCCAGAAGCACCTGACGACCTTCCGGGATGTCGAAGAACTCGCGGATGAAGGGTGCCTGGCTGGCGAGCGCGGCCTGGGGAATCGTGCCGATACCGTGACTGTGCGCGGCCAGCAGGAAGCTGTTGACGAAAACCCCACAGTCGACGGCGCCGTACGTCCCGAGCGCGGCCTCGGTGGTGACGATGGCGACGTGCGGCGCATCGAACAACTCGAAGTTGCGCATCATCTGACGCGCGGACGCGATCCGATCCCCCTTGGCAATACCCACGCTTTCGTACAGTTGCCATCCACTGGCACGCCGGCGCTCCTGGTAGACCCCCTCGTATGCCTTCGGGAAGGGGATGTCCGGGTTCTCTGCCGGTGCCTGCCCGACGTGTTCGGTCAGTGCTGCGCGGAAGCGGTTCGTCGCCTCCGCCTCCGCGATATGGAGATGCCACGGCTGCGTGTTGCACCACGAGGGGGCCCGCCGGGCAGTGTCGAGGATCGCGGTGATCACCTCCCTCGGCACGGGGTCGGGCCGAAACCCCCGGCAACTCCATCGACTCTCCATGAGAGTGTGCAAAACCTCGTGACCGGCGGTGACGGGCTCGACCAGATGTCGTGTCATTACTGTGCCTCGTTTCTCCGATGGTGACGACCACCTACGACCGAGCTCGGATTCGAGCTCGCAGTACCACTGAATAACAGCACCATACAGTGCGTGTAGACAAGGTGTTCAGTTTGCCCTACGCTGTTTGTAATGGAGGTCACAGGGGGCGGGCCGGGCGGAAGTGCCCGCCCATCCGTCCGGCCGAATACACAGCTCAGACGTGAGGAGTAGGGATGACTGCCACCACCGAGACACCACGACGCGAGGGCGCACTCGACGTGCCAGAGGGTCTGCCACGCGGCATCGATCTCGGCCGGATCAACAATCGGGACAGGGCAATCGCCATGTACGGCCGCGAATTCGCCGAGAAGCTGACCGATCACGCGCTTCTCGCGGACGACGCCGCGTACCGGGCCATGCGCGACTTCCGCGACAAGTCCACGGGCGCCAACTGGCGCACCTTCGACACTGCGCTCGAGCACGGCATCGATGCCCTGGACGACCCGCCCGCCGGCATGGTGGAGCTGTTCCGGCAGCTCGATCACATCCCGGACTGGGTCGACTTCGACCAGCTCTACCGCGGCGCCGTCGCCTTCTGGCGGGCCGGGCCCATCGTTCCGCCCATCCTCGCCTGGGCCACCATCGCCGGCGGATTCTCGATGTACAGCGCCACCCGGCCGGTCCTGTTCAGTGGCCGGTTGCGGAAGGCCGACCATGTCGGTACCCGTCTTGTGGAGAGCTTTCGTTACGTCGTCGCCGCTTACACACCCGGCGGCATGGGCCGTTTCGAGGAGGGATTCCGACTCACCGCGAAGGTCCGCATGATTCACGCGGCAGTCCGTCACGGCCTGAGCCGATCGGACGCCTGGGACTGGGAAAACTGGGGTATCCCGATCAACAATCTCGACTCCATGGTTACCCAGGCCGGCCAGTTCGGCGTGAAATTCCTCGATGCCGTGCACAGCTCCGGAATCCGGTTCACCGATAGGGAAATCGAGGACATCTTCGCCCTCAGCCGCTACGTGGGATGGGTGATCGGGGTTCCCGAAGACATCCTGCACACCGACTACGACGACGCCCGGAAGAAGACGGACTTCCACACCCTCGTCGAGCAGCCCGCCGACGACCTGTGCCGTGACGTCGTCCATTCCGTGATCAAGTTCAGCGTGGAGAATCCTCCGGGAGACGTGGAGGTGCTGCCCGCACCCGTCGCCAAGTTCATGACCACCGACCGCCGCCTCAAGCTCGCCTACGGAATGTTGTCGACCTGGCTGCCGGCGAGTGTCATCAAGGACCTGCACATCGAACCCACACCGTGGCGTTTCGTATTGCCGGCGGTCAAGCCTTTGCTGACCTTGTCCAACCGCGTCGGACGTATCCTTCCGCACGACGACGAGGCGGCCACCTTCCGAATCCTGAAGCAGTTCAACGCCGCGATCGCAGTTCCGGAGTCGGAGAAGGCGAAGGCCGTCGCCAATCCCGACGAGGTCGGGGCCGATGCCGCAGCCAACAAGGGCGGAATGCCCGTCGTCGCGAAGGCAGGCTGACGTGGCAGATACGACTCAGGCTCCCCTCGCCGGTGTCCGGATCGTCGAACTCGCCGGGATCGGGCCCGGCCCGTTCGCCGGGATGATGCTCGCAGACCTCGGCGCGGAGGTGATCTGCGTCGACCGCCCCGGCGGAAACCCCTGGGCCGCCAGCGGACACGGGGTGATGTTCCGTAGTCGCCGGTCGATCGCGGTCGATCTCAAATCGTCCGACGGCGCCGAGATCATGCGCCGGCTCTGCACGAGTGCGGACGGGGTCATCGAGACGTTCCGTCCCGGTGTGGCCGAGCGCCTCGGCGTCGGACCTGCCGACTGTATGGCGGCCAATCCTGCACTGGTATACGGCCGAATGACCGGATGGGGTCAGGACGGCCCACTGGCGTCGATGCCCGGACACGACATCAACTACATCGCGCTCACCGGCGCACTGCACGCGATAGGACGCCGGGGCGAAGCACCGGTCCCGCCGCTGAACCTCGTGGGCGACTTCGGCGGCGGCGGAATGCTGCTCACCGTCGGCATGCTCGCCGGAATCATGTCCGCGCGGACCACCGGTGTGGGACGCATCGTCGACGCCGCCATGATCGACGGCGCATCGGCCCTCATGGCAATGTTCCACGGCCTCCGGGGCGAGGGAGCGTTCAGCGAGAACCGTGGCACCCACCTCCTCGACACCGGCGCGTTCTTCTATGACGTCTACCGCACCCGGGACGAGAAGTGGGTCAGCATCGGCGCCATCGAGGATCAGTTCTGGCACGACCTGTGCGACGCACTCGACCTCCCGGCCGAGGTGCGCCACAACCAGTTCGACACCACCCGATGGGACGACTTCCGCGACATCCTCGGCCGGCGGATCGCCACGTTCGACCGGTCCGAACTCGACAACCTGCTACTCGGCCGCAACACCTGCTACGCCCCCGTCCTCACACTCGCCGAGGCGGCCGCACACCCCCACCACGTCGCCCGCGGAACGTTCGTCGAGGTGGACGGCGTCGTGCAAGCCGCCCCGGCTCCCCGCTTCGACGGGGCACCGGCCACCAAACCGGGACCGCCGCGCAAGCCGGGTGCCGACACCCGCCAGATCCTCATCGACGCCGGCTACGGCGCCGCCGAGATCGAGAGGTTAGTCTCCAGCGGCGCTGCTGCAGAATAGTTTTCGCAACCACATGAGGGCGGGCCGGGAATTCTTCCCCGGCCCGCCCTCATGTGGTGTTCTCACAGTCCCAGGGAGCGTCCCACGATCTCGCGCATGATCTGGTTGGTACCGCCGTAGATCTGCTGTACCCGCGAGTCCCGCCAGCGCCGGGCCACCTCGTACTCCTCCATGTAGCCGTACCCGCCGTGCAACTGCAGACACGTGTCCAGGGCCTCGAATTCGAGCTCCGTGGTCCAGAACTTGGCCCCTGCCGCATCGGCCGCGGTGAGCTCACCGTTCCCATGCGCGTCGAGACAGCGGTCGAGATAGATCCGCGCAATCTGCACCTTGGTCGACAATTCGGCCAATGTGAACCGATTTGCCTGGAAGCTGCCGATGGGACTGCCGAAAGCGCGCCGCTCCTTGGCGTACGACAACGCGAGCTCGAGGGCGTACTCGGCGCTCGCCACCGCGACAACGGCCATCGACAGCCGCTCCTGGGCGAGGTTCGCCATCAGATAGCGCAAACCCTTGCCCGGTTCGCCGAGCACGTTCTCGGCCTGCACCTCGACGTTCTGAAAGAACAATTCGGCCGTGTCCTGGGCCTTGCGCCCGATCTTCGACAGCTTGCGTCCGCGTTCGAAGCCCGGCTGCCCATCCTCGACGACGAAAAGGCCGAAGCCGCCGCCGTCCTCGTCGGGGATCCGTGCGGCGACGATCACGAGGTCGGCCTGCATGCCGCTGGTCACGAACGTCTTCGACCCCGTGATCCGCCAGCCGGGTCCCTCGCGGCGCGCAGTCGTCTTGATCGCGCGCAGATCCGATCCGGTCCCCGGTTCGGACATCGACACAGCGATCGTGCGCTCACCGCTCACGATGTCGGGCAGCCAGCGTTTCTGCTGCGCCTCGTCGGCGAGGTCGAGGAAGTACGGGAGGACGATATCGTTCGTCAGGGAGAACCCGTCACCGACAGTCCCGGTCCGCACGACCTCCTCGTTCAGTACCGCGTTGAAACGGAAGTCGCGCAGTCCGCCGCCCCCGAATTCCTCGGGTGCGGCGAATCCGACGAGACCCTGTGCCGCCGCCCGGCGCCAGAAATCGCGGTCGACCATCCCCGCTTCTTCCCACTCGTCGGAGTGAGGCACTGCTTCTTTGATCAGGAAGGCGCGAACCGCCTCGCGGAACTGTTCGTGTTCGGGTTCGAAAATGGTGCGCTTCATGATCACAGGCCCATCGATCGGCCGATGATTTCCCGCATGACCTCGCTCGTGCCCCCGTAGATGCGCCCGATCCGGGCATCGACGTAGGCCCGCGCGATCGGGTACTCGGTCATGTAGCCGTAGCCGCCGAACAACTGCAGGCAGCGGTCGGTGGCGGTGCCCTGCAGCTCGGAGGCCGCGAGTTTGGCCATCGCTGCCCGTTCCGGCGTCAACGTGCCGGCGACGAGTTCGGTGACGCAGCCGTCGACGAAGGCCTGCATCACCTCCACCTCGGTCTTGATGCTCGCGAGCACGAATCGGGTGTTCTGGTAGCTCCCCACGCTGCGCCCGAAGACGCGGCGCTCTTTCACATAGTCCACTGCCCACTCCAGGGCCTGCGCGGCGGACGCGATACTCGCCACGGCGATCGTCATGCGTTCCTGGGCCAGATTTGAGACGAGCGAGCGGAAACCGCTGCCGGGCTTGCCGAGCAGGTTCGCCGCGGGAACCCGGGCGTTGTCGAAGAACAGCTCCGCGGTGTCCTGCGCGTGCATACCGATCTTCTCGAGGTTGCGCCCCCGCTCGAAGCCGGGAGTATCCCGCTCGACCACGATCAGCGACAGACCGCCGTGGCGGTCAGCCTCGCGCTCCGTGCGGGCCGCCACGATCACCAGATCGGCGTTGTGCCCGTTGGAGATGAACGTCTTGTTGCCATTCAGCACGTAGTGGTCACCGTCGAGGATCGCCGTGGTGCCGATGCCCGCAAGGTCCGAACCCGTGCCCGGTTCGGTCATCGCGATCGCCGCGATCAGCTCGCCCGACGCCAGACCAGGCAGCCAACGTCTCCGCTGCTCGTCGTCGGCGTACGCGAGGAAGTACGGGACGCAGATGTCGTTGTGCAAGTTGATGCCGACCGAGACCGTCCCGGTGCGAGCGATCTCCTCCGCGATCACCGCGTTGAAACGGAAGTCCGATACTCCGCCACCGCCGTACTCCTCCGGGATCTCCATTCCCAGAAAGCCGAGGTCGCCGGCTTCGCGGAATACCTTGCGGGGCACGATGCCGTCGCGCTCCCACTGGGCGTACTGCGGCACCACCCGCGATTCCAGGAAGGCGCGGAAGCTGTCACGGAAGGCTTCGTGTTCGTCGTCGAACAGGGCGCGGCGAGCGCGCGCGGGTTTGTCATTACTCATGACCAGCATCGTACAAGGAATCCATACACGGTGTATAGCCTTGATGTATGCTCGAAATCCAGTCGCGCACCCGGCTGCAGGGTCGAGGGAAGGTTGACCGCTTCCTGAGGCACCTGGTGTGGGAGGGTGACCGCGCAGTAGAGGATGTGGCCGCGGTCGCCCCACCGTTCCGCGGTCCGAATTGCCCGGTCCACGCGCTGGACCTGGGACCGCGTCTCCTCCTCGAGTTGCTGGGCGTCTCCGCGTGCCGTCGACAACGCCTCGCCGACGGTGTTCCACCGGTCCGGGTCGTCGATCAGGGTCTTCACCGCGGTGTAACCGACGGCCGGCAACCGCGACTGCGCCTCGTGCTTATTGACCGAGCGCACCTTGCGCTGACGTGAACTCGGCGGCTGGCGAATCGAATCCGGAATCGGCAAGTCCCCGCGTTTACGTTCGGAGACCTCGGGCACGGTTGCTCGCGGGAAGGCCCGCTCCAAGTCTTTCCGAGCACGGGTGAGTTCGGCGTCCTCGACCATCCTGTCCAGCTCCCGCGCCGAGTCACGCTCCTGTGCGCGATCGTCGTACGTGGCGGCGGAGCGGTAGCCGGCGGGCTTCGATGCGGGCGTGGTGCGGGTGCCGGCCTCCGGTCCAATTGGGCCGGAGGCGCGTCCGGGCTCACGGATGTTTTCACGGGACGACGCGGATGGGGTCGGCGTGCCCCGCCGACCCCGTCCGAAAGTGAGCGATTCAGACGGATTCGATCGCTGCTGTGGGCCTTGCGAATTGATCGCGGTAGCTGTGGACGATCGGAGTGAGCTCGAGGGGAGTTGCCCCGTGCATGATGACGCCGTCGACACCGAGATCGAACTGACCTCGTACCTTGCGGGCACATTCGGCCGCGGTCCCGACTGCTGCGCAGTCCAACCACGAACGGGGAATAGTCTTCTCGAGCGCCCTCAGGGTGTCGATGTGGCGCAGTTCATCGGCCAATCGCCCGAGTCCGCGGACGACGTCGGCGTTGCGGAACCGGTCGAGGTCGGCGGGGTCCCAGTTGTTGGTCCGCACCATCAGGTCACCGTAGACCTGCAGATAGGTGGCCATGCGGCCGACTGTTTTGAGCAGGACCGTTTCCTCGCCCAGATCGGTGGTGACCGTGGCGTAGCAGGACCAGATCTTGATCGCGGCCGGGTCGCGGCCGGCCTGCTCGGCTGCTGTCCGGACTGCTTCGACGCATCGGCGGACGGTGTCGTCGCTGAAGAAGGTGTGCAGGACGACGACGTCGAATGCCCGTCCGGCCAGTGCCAGGGTGGAGGGACCGAAGGCGGTGATTCCGAGTGGGATGTGCTCGTCGAAGTCCTCGTTGAGGGTGATTTTGGGGAAGGCCCCCAGGGGACCGTCGTAGTCACGGATCGTCTCGCCTCGCCAGAGTCTGCGCATGAGCGCGGCGAAGGCCTCGAGTTGAAGGGTGGTTACCGGCGGTAGGCCGAGTCCGGCGAGTTGGGGGCGCAGGCCACGGCCGAGTCCGAGGGTGAATCGGCCGCCGGTGAGCCGGTGCATCGTGGTGGCGAATGCGGCGGTGATGGCGGGGTGCCGGGTGTTGTGATTGGTGGCGGCGGTGGTGATCCCGATCGATTCGGTGCTCGCGCCGGCGGCACCGGACAGTGCGCAGGCCTCTTTCACATTGAGGCGTTCGGACAGGAACGCCTGACCGAGTCCGAGGTCTTCGGCCTGGGCGAGTTCGGTGAGCATCTGCCGGGGATTTTCGACATGCCCACCGAGTGTGTAGAAGCCGAGTTGGTCGAGTCCGGGTGCCGTGCGGGGGTCAGACATCGGCCGGCTTAGGTTCGAGGTCCAGTTCGCCGGCGGCGTTGCAGTCGCGGGCGTGCTGGACTTCGCGCACGTAGTTCAATTCGCTGCGGCCGGCGGCGCGGCTTTGCGGGCCGTCCGCGGTGACCTTGGTGACGATGCTCGACGGCCCTCCCCCGGCGTCGGTGTAGGTCGGAGTGATCCGGTAGCTGTCGGCAACGTGCCCGGTACCCACCGGGTGAACGTCGATCGCGGTGATCGAGGTGCCAGTGGGCAGTTGATTCGCTGCGTGTAGCCGGGCTTGCACCCCCGCTGCGGTGAGGTCGTTGGCGTGCATGATGGCCTTTCCGAACAAGGGCGGTGGGGCGCGTCGGGCGGATGCCGCGACGCGCCCCTACCGCGGAATTGCGCTCAGCCGAGCGGTGCCACTTCGTCTTCGTCGAGCCGGGAACTGGTTACGGACGTGCGCTTCGAGTGGCGGCGAATCCAGGCCACCCCGATGCACACCGCACCCAGTAGGAGCAACGACAGCGGCGCGTAAGTGCCGATCATCGTCAGTTGGGAGCTGGCCTTGGCGGAGGCTGCTGCGCTGGCGGCGACGGAGGCATCGGTCAGTTCGGTGTCGATGGCTAGCACGGGCATCAAGCTGACAGTGCGTCCGCTGAGGTCGAGGTTCGCGATGACCTTCTGGTTCAGGGTGGCGTCGAGGGGTGCGCCGGTGACGGTGTCGGCGGCCAGGGTGATGGCGGTCTCGGCTGTGTAGTTCAGTGGTACCGGGTCAGCCAGGGTGTCCTGGGCGCCACCGATCTCGGCGGCGGTGTTCGCCGGCAGCAGCGGCAGGATGTTGGTCAGCAGCGACTTCGGCAGTGCCGGTGGCAGGCTGGCGGCCACGGTGGGGTCGGCGAGCGGGCCCTGGGCGTCGACGGTGTAGTTGTGCACGTCGCGTCCGGAGACCGTACCGCTGTCGACGTAGGTCAACGGGACGGTGGTACGGGTGGCAGTGTCGTAGAACTGGAAGTCGGAGGAGGCCGCGGGGTGCAGGGGCAAGGAGATCGTCAGACCGGCGTGGTCTTCGACGGCTTCGCCGGACGGGGCCGGTGCACTGTCGAGGGTGGTGCGGTCGAGAGCGTAGGTGTGATCGTTGGGGATGGCCCCGCTCGGGGTGTTCAAGGTGGTGTCGTCGTGCGTGACGGCGGTGTCGCCGGTGCTGCTCGAGACGTAGATGTGGCGATCGATCGTGACGGGCACGTCGCGGGCAACGGCGTTGGCGATGTCGCCGCTTTCCAACGCCTGTGCGTTGAGCAGGTCGGCGGTGCCGGTGTACTGAGCGGTGCTGTCGAGGTCGGTGGGCAGTTTCGTGGCGCTGGGGACGAGCAGGAAGCGGATCGCGGCCGCGGCCGCGACGAGTAGCAGGCCGACTACGAAAAGCATTTTCGAGGAACGCCCCTCGGCACGGGAGAACTCCTTGCCAAAGGTTGGGTGTCACGGAAGTGTCGGAACAGACGCGGTGTGCGGAGTGAGGGACCCGCGCGTGACGGAGGTGCGGGCCCGCGCCGCAGCAGTGTGGGCGCGTGGACGAAATCCGCCGGTGGCACGAGAAGGTCGACCGCGGTGCGCGGGACCGGGTAGTGCGGGGTGCGCCGCGCGAGGGGCACGAGTGGTCGGGCCGGTGGTTCCGCGGGCTGTCGCCGCCGCGGAACCACCCGGCTCCCGGTGTATTACAGGAACTAGCTCAGGGGGTGTCGATCACGGTGACGATGCCGGTGGTGCCGTCGACCTCGACCAAAGCACCGTTGGGAATCCGCTTGGTCGCATCGGTGGCCGAGACGATGCACGGGATACCGATCTCGCGGCTGACGATAGCTGCGTGCGAGAACGGGGCTCCGACGTCGACGACCACCGCGGAGGCGGCGACGAACAGCGGAGTCCAGGACGGGTCGGTGATCGGTGCGATGAGGATCTCGCCCGGTTCGAGAGCCGACGGGTCGTCCGGACTGGTCAGCACCCGGGCCACACCTCGGGCGGTACCGGTGCAGCCGGAGACACCGACGATCGACTCGCCCGTGGTCAGCATGGCGCCGGCGGCGCCGCTACGCAGCTCCCAGTTCTCGAGCGGCGGCACTTCCTCGGACACCACGAACGGCGGCTTGACGTCGAAGAGGCTGATGTAGCTCTTCTCCCGCTCGCGGAGGGTGTAGGTGAATGCTGCCGGGTTCGCGATGTAGGCGTCCAGCTCGTCGGCGAAGAGCATAAAGATTTGCTCGATACTGTCGAGCGCTCCCGCCTCGACCCCGCGACGACCGAGTTCGCGTGCCGGAAGCCGAATTTCATGGATCACCATGGCTGCGGTGGTGCGGGCGCGTTCACGGCCGCGCAACCACAGCGCGGCCGCGGACAGGGTCGCCTCGAACTGGGCGAGAGTCTCGGGATCACCGGCGAGAAGCTCGCGGACCAGGGCTGCCGCCGCTTCGCGTTCCTCACCCCGGATGGTGCCCTTACCTTCGGGTGCCTCGTTTTCACCGACTTGCCGCATGCGGTCGATGGTGCCCAGTGCCAGTTCCGGTTTCACACCCCAGGTCTGGGCGCGGATTTCCCATTCGGCCGGACCGCGGAAATCCCAGTCCGACAGGAAGGCGTCGAGATCGGCGCGGAACTGAACGACAGAGGGCTCGGTGCTCGCTGCCAGGCGGTCGTAGAGACCGGTGACACCCTCGTCGAACACGGCGGCGACAGCGGAATCCTGGGCGGCGCGGCTGAGGGTCCACATCCGCTTGGAGGGTCCGGTGGAGTCGACGTCACCGATGCCGCCGACCAGGGTCAGGGCGAGCTCGGGGCGGCCGACCGCCGCCGCGATCTGGGCGACCGCACCCAGGCCGACACCGGACTTCAGGCTGGCCTCGATGTGGCGCTTGAACAGCGGCCGCAGGATGTAATCGAAGGAGGTAATGCGCTCGCGCAGCTGCTGATCGGTCAGTGTGCTCATGTCGGGCCGGTCGGCGCGGATGCGCAGCACGTCCTGGCGGTCGGCGTCGTACTCGGGCAGACCGGTGGCCCCGATGACCTCCTCGACCAGCCAGGAACCGGCGCGGGCAGCGAAGTCCGGGTTCTCGTCGAAGTCCCGCTTCTCACTCTCATAGCTGGGAATGCCGGGCATGTCGCCGAAGTACTGCAGATCGACCGCTTCGGGAGACATTCCCGGCACCCGGACGCCGAACAGCCGCATCAGCGACATGTTGATGTACAGGTAGCTGCCGAAGGCCGGGAGGATGTTCTTCTCGACGTTCGCGTCGTAGAGGTCGTGATCCCAAACCTTGCAGGCGACGAAGGCATCCCGCCAACCCGGTTCGAGATTGTGCTGGAACCCTGCCGACGCGTTCAACGGGCTGATCGGATCGGGGAAGATCTCGCCGACGTTCGCGCGGGAGTACAGAGGAAACACCTTCGACACAGTGTCGTTGATTGGCCACTCAGCCATGTGATGCCTTCTTCCAGACAGAAAGTGTGGGGTATACCGGTCTCTTGCCGGAACGATGTGCACGTCACCACCCGTGTTAGCGACTGTGAATTCACATTCTTATGTGAGTGGCGTCACTCTGTCAACCCTCCAGCCAACCTTCGTGTCGATCCGTGGGACAAACCGGAGAAGGTCCCACTCCCTCACTTTCTGCTGCGTGACCCTGAAATGCACGGGACATTCAGAATGCGACCTTCTCCGATCGAGGTAGCCAGAGGGGTACCAGTCCCGAGTCTCACAACTTTCCGACGGAGTCAACGGTAGACAAAAGTGTGAACCCTAAGTCACAATCCTTGGATACGAGGTTGAGCTGGCGTCTGTTTGTGGAGGTCGGCGTGGAAGGAGAGCGCTCAGATGCGCATTTTGGTCACCAACGACGACGGCATCGATGCCCCCGGCCTGCATGCGGTGGCCACTGCCCTGGCAGACGACGGTTACGAGATCACGATCGCCGCACCACGCGACGAACGCAGCGGTAGTGGCTCGTCACTGGGCACCCTCGAGCACGAGGCGGAGATCTCGTACGTGGAACGCCGGTTCGCGCATCTGCCGGGAGTGCAGGCGATCAGTTACGACGCCCCGCCCGCGTTTGCGGTGTTCGCGGCTTGCGCCGGAGTGTTCGGCGCCCCGCCGGACCTGGTCGTCAGTGGCATCAATCCTGGTCCGAACACCGGCCGGATGATCCTGAATTCGAGCACGGTGGCCGCTGCGTTAACCGCGTCGACCCTCGGTGTCCGCGGTCTCGCCGTCAGCTGCGGGTTTCCACCGGATCACCGATTCGATACCGCCAGCCGGATCGCGGTGTCGGCAGCACGGTGGATGCTCGCCCACAGTCCCCGGCGGACCGTGCTGAACATCAACGTGCCCGATCTCGACGTCAGCGACGTCAAGGGCGTGCGGATGGCGCCGCTGGCACCGCGCGGACTTCTCGGCCTGACCTTCGACAAGACCTCGGAGGTGGTGCGGCTGCTGCGCTTCGCCAATACCGAACGACTCGGCACCGGCACCGACTCGGCCCTCGTGCGTGATGGTTACGTGTCGATCAGCGCGATCACGGCCGTGGAGGCCACTTCTGAGGGTTCCGACGTCGCGGCGCATGTCGAGGGGTGCCTGCCCCTCCCGGCCGCGGTCACCGAGTCCTAGAACGCGCGCACCCAGTGTTCGACCGACCACGCCATGCTGTGGTCGATCGAACCTTCTTCCTTGTTCTTCTGTAGTGCAACAGCATCATTCGCTCCACAAGAAGAGGCGGTCCGGTCATCGACCGGACCGCCGTTTCTTGTTGCGCTGGTGTCAGCCTTCGTCGGCGGCGCCTCGGGTGCGGCCGGTGCTGAGGATGAGGTCTTCGTGCAGTTCCATCCAGATGTCGTGGTAGCTGTCGTACATCGGCCGCGCAAACGAGGCATTGTCGCCGGCGCGGACCCGGTCGAGGGCGGCGGAGAGGCGGGGCATGTACCGGCCGAACCGCGGCAGTGTGTTCGCCAGTTCTTGTAGCGGCACCCGGAGCTGTTTGTCGGTCCGGGCCAGCTGGTCGACGACCTCGCCGTCGTAGGCCGGGTCGTTGTGATCGTTGGGGGTGTCGTCGCTGCGCATCTGCCAGCGTTGGCAGATCTTCTTGAAGTCGGAGTTGATGGGCAGGAAGCGTTCGTAGAAGGCTTTCAGCGCGTCGGCCGCGCCGGTGGTGGCCGGATCTTGTTCGAGCAGCCGCAGATGTTCGGTCTTGCCGGCGGGGGTCAGCATTGATCCCGGCATCCGTCCTTCCCGGCGTACCACCAGCCCCTGCTCGACGAGCGGGTCGAGGATGGCGGGCAGGTCCTCGACGGGCACGCCCGAGAGGGCGCTGAGCACCGCGTCGCCTGCAAGCCCCTTCACTCGCAGTGAATGCAGGACGTCGAAGGTGAGCTGGTCGTTCTGGGTGTGAACCATATCTGGCTCCTGTTCGGATCGATCGGTGGGATGGAGGTCGGTCACGAGCTCGCCAGATACGGCGAGCGGAGGGCCTTTTTGTTGAGTTTGCCCGTGGGCAGGCGCGGTAAGCGGTCCACGAAGTCGACCGACCGGGGGGCTTTGAAGCTGGCCAGGCTGGCACGGCAGTGATCGATGAGGTTCGAAGCGGTGGCTTCATCGGCCGCCACACCCTCGCGCAGCTCCACCATCGCCTTGACCTGTTCCCCGAATTCGGGGTCGGGGATGCCGAAGACGGCGGCGTCGACGACGTCCGGGTGACGCACCAGAGCGGCCTCGATCTCCTCGGGGTAGATGTTGACTCCACCGGAGATGATCATGAAGCTCTCCCGTCCGGCAAGGTAGAGAAAGCCGTCCTCGTCGAGATAGCCCCGATCGCCCATGCTCTTCCAGGTATCGGTGGTGTTGTCAGCGGCGTTGACGTAGGCGGAGGCGGTGGGCGGCTCGAACCACACCTTGCCGATCTCCCCTGCCGGCAGCGGGTTTCCGTCGTCGTCGGTGATGTGCACGCGGGTGCCGCCCAGGGGGCGGCCGACCGAGCCGGGGTGGTCGGCGGATTCGGTCGCGGAGATGTAGGTGTGCCCGTAGCCCTCGGAGGCGCCGTAGTACTCGTGCAGGATCGGCCCCCACCACGCGTTGATCTGGTCTTTGACCTCGATAGGGCACGGCGCGCCGGAGGTGACGGCGGTGGTGTGCGCCGTGGAGAGGGTGATGGCGTCCCGGTCGGGCAGGGCGAGGATCCGCAGCAGCATTGTGGGCACCCACTGGGAGTGGGTGACTGCGTAGGTGGCGATCGCCGTCATGGCGGCGGCGGCGTCGAACCGTTCCATGCACACCACCGTGCCGCCGGCGGCCATTGTCATCAGCTGGAAGGTGAATGGTGCGGCGTGGTAGTTCGGGGCGGGCGAGAGCAGCACCGTGTTCGAGTCGATGCCCAGTTTCTCTACCAGGCCCGCGTGGCGGGTCGGGGCCTCGGCGGGGTGGATGTCGAGCAGTTTCTGCCGGAATGCCTTGGGCCGGCCGGTGGTGCCACCGCTGTAGAGGACGCGGGCACCGAACCGTTCGTCGGCGATGGGCGTGGCCGGCTGGTTCGCGATCGCGGCGGCGAGGTGTTCGAATCCGGGTGCGGGATCGGTGCACAGATTGAGCGCGGTGGGCCCGTCCGGAAGGGCGGCGGCGACGGCTTCGGCCAACGAGCCGCTGGTGACCACCGCGGCCGGCGCCGCTTCGGTCAAAAGCGCGGCGAGCTCGGCGGGGGTCAGGTGCCAGTTCACCGGGGTGACGTACAGGCCCGCGCGCATTCCGGCGGCGACCACCACCGGCCACTCGATCCGGTTCTCCATCACCAGGACGATGGAGTCGCCGGCCGTCACGCCGTGAGCGCGTAGCAGGTGGGCGAGTTGGTTGGACTGCTCGTCGAGCTGACGGTAGGTCAGCGAGGAACCGGAGCCGGCCATCACGAAGGCGAGGGAGTCCGGGTGCTCGGTGGCGATTGCGGGTGGGTACACAGGGCCTCTTTTTGTGAATGTTTCGTCACTATCAAGGTCAGGCTACAAGTGAATCGACTCATCTTACAAGGGGTATTTTCAAATTGACGGATCTGTGATTTAGTGACACTCATGTCACAAACGGACGTGACCGTGACGGGAGACATCCAATGACCACCAGCAGTGGTATCGACCTGATGGACCTGAGGGCCTTCGAATCCGGCTACGCGGATGAGGTCTTCGCGCAGCTGCGTGAAGAGGACCCTCTGCACTGGAACGAGGAACCGAACGGGCCGGGATTCTGGTCGGTGACCCGATACGCCGACGTCAAAGCCGTCGCTTCGGACCACGAGACCTTCACCGTCACCGAAGGTACCCAGATCGCGAGCCGCCGCGCCGAGGGCGAAGGCGCCCGCAGCATCCATCACGTCGACCCGCCCGAGCACGGGCCGCTGCGCAAGATTGTCACCCCGCACGTGCGCCCGGCCAAGGTGAAGACGCTGACTCCGGACATCGAGGCGGTGATCGACGAGCTGCTCGATCAGTCCGTCGGTGCCGGGCCGATCGACCTGGTCGCGAACATCTCCGCTCAGCTTCCGCTGGTGATGATCGGCCGCCTGCTCGGCGCCCCGCTCGAGGACTGCCCCAATCTGCTGCGCTGGACCAACCAGATGGCCTCGGAGGATCCCGACTACTCCGAGGGCCCCGAAACCGCGGTGCGTGCCCGTGACGAGGTGTTCACCTACTTCCGGGGCCTCGAGACCGAGCGGCGCGCCTGCCCGGCCGACGACCTGATCAGCGTGCTGACCGCCGCCGAACTCGACGGCGTCCCCCTGGCCCGCGGTTACCTCGACGCCTACTACCTGATCCTGATGGTCGCCGGCAACGAAACCACCCGGAACCTGCTCTCCGGCGGTGTCCTTGCCCTGCACGAGAACCCCCAGTGGTGGGACATGCTGCGCGAGAATCCGGGCAAGATCCGCACCGCGGTCGAGGAAATGGTGCGCTACATTTCGCCGGTGCTGTCGATGCGGCGCACCGCCACCCGAGATGTGGAAATGCACGGCAAGACCATCAAGGCCGGCGACAAGGTGGTCATGTGGTTCTGCTCGGCGAACCGGGACGAACGGGTCTTCGAGGACCCGAATACCTTCCGCGCCGACCGATTCCCGAACGAGCACCTCGGTTTCGGGTGGGGTGATCATGCCTGTCTCGGCGCCAACCTCGCCCGCCTGGAGGCGAAACTGTTCTTCACCAAACTCATCGAGCGCGGCATCGACCTCACCGTCGTCGACACCCCGAAACGGTTGCAAAGCAACTTTTTCCGCGGCATCAAAACCCTTCCCGTGCGATTGGAGCAGCGCCATGGCTGACTCGTTCGACCGAGCCGGATGTCTGATCGACGGCGACTGGTTCGTGCCGGACGGGCCGGTGCTCGAGGTGATCGACCCGTACACCGAAACGGTGATCGGCGAGGTCGTCGACGCCGGGGCGCAGGTCATCGACGCCGCCGTCCGATCAGCGGCGGCCGCCCATCCGGCATGGCGGGCGACCGACGTCGCCGAACGCGCCGCACTGCTCGACCGGACCGCGGATCTGCTCACCCGGGACGCCGACGCCGTCGCGGGCATCGTCAGCCGCGAGATGGGGATGCCGATCTCCCTCGCACAGGTCACCCAGGCGCAGCTTCCCGCGGATGTGCTGCGGGCCACCGCCCGGACCGCGGGCAACTTCCCGTGGTCGCAGGACATCGACGGTGCGACCCTGGTGCGCCGGGGCAGCGGGGTCATCGCCGCGGTCACCCCGTGGAACATGCCGGTCCACCAGATCGTCGCCAAGGTCTCCGCCGCGCTGGCGGCCGGATCGACGGTGGTGCTCAAGGCGTCGGAGATGACGCCGTACGACGCGAACGCCCTCGCCGCGCTGTTCCTCGAGGCGGGCTGCCCGCCCGGGGTGTTCAATGTCGTCACCGGCACCGGTGCGGTCACCGGGTCCGCCCTCGTCGCGCATCCGCAGCTCGCGCACGTCTCCTTCACCGGCAGCGTCGTCGCCGGCCGCACGGTCGCATCCCTCGCGGCGCAGACATTGACGCGCTGTACCCTCGAACTCGGCGGAAAGTCGCCCGCGGTGGTGCTACCGGACGCGGACCTCGAGACCGCGCTCACCGGGGTCGTCGCCTCCGGTCTGGTCAACTCCGGGCAGGCGTGCAACGCCACCACCCGGCTGCTGCTGCCCCAGGCGCGCGCCGCGGACGCCACCGACATACTGAAAGCGGCGGTCGCGCAGCACATTCTCGGTAATCCCGCCGATCCCCGAACCCGGCAGGGTCCGCTCGCGTCGGCGCGACAGCGCGACCGGGTCCTCGACTACATCGGTGACGCCGTCACCGCGGGCGGGCATTTGATCACCGGCACCGGTAAACCGTCCGAGGTGTCCCCGACCGGCTTCTTCGTCGACCCCACCATCGTCACCGGCCTGCCCGAGGACGCCCGCGCGATCCGCGAGGAGATCTTCGGCCCGGTCATCGCGGTGCAGACCTACACCGACGTCGACGACGCGGCACGGATCGCCAACGACTGCGCGTACGGGCTGTCCGCCGAGGTCTGGTCCGCCGACGTCGACCGCGCCCGCGCGCTCGCCGGCCGCCTCGACGTCGGCCAGGTCAAGATCAACGGCGTCCGCACCCGCAACCGGCCCACAGTCCCCTTCGGTGGCGTCAAGGATTCAGGCTACGGCCGCGAACTCGGCCACCTCGGCATCGAGGAGTTCACCGACGTGACGGCGGTAATGTCATGACCAACACCACTTTCAACGGAAACGTCGTCGTCACCGGTGGCGCCTCGGGAATCGGTCTCGCCCTCGCCGACCAGTTGAGTGCAGCCGGTATCGCGGTCTACGCCCTCGACCGGCGCGACTGCCCGATCGGATCGGTACGCACCCTGTTGTGTGACCTCGCCGATCCCGGCT
Organism: Rhodococcus sp. IEGM 27; assembly: GCF_033142305.1. Classification (NCBI taxonomy): domain Bacteria; kingdom Bacillati; phylum Actinomycetota; class Actinomycetes; order Mycobacteriales; family Nocardiaceae; genus Rhodococcus; species Rhodococcus sp. IEGM 27. The sequence continues at coordinate 440,215 of NZ_JAWLSG010000004.1, forward strand.
CCATCGCCGACGCCGTCGCGGCCCTGCCTGACGAGATCACCGGGCTGGCGAATGTCGCCGGTGTCCCGGGCACCGCCGCCGCCAAGACCGTGTTGGCGGTCAACCTGCTCGGGCCGCGCCTGCTCACCGAGCTGTTACTGCCGCGGATGGCAGAAGGATCGGCGATCGTCAACGTCGCCTCCGTCGCCGCGCACCGCAACACCGAGACGCCGGAGTCGATCGACGCACTGCTGCAGGTTCGCGACCACGCCGACCTGAACACCTGGCTTCGGGACCACCCGGTCAAGGGCCCCGCCGCCTACGACACCTCCAAACGCGCCCTTATCGACTGGACACAGCTGCTGTCGGCGAAACTCACCGGACGCCGCATCCGGGCCCTTTCGGTCAGCCCCGGCCCGGTCGAGACACCGATCCTCGTCGACTTCGAGGCCAGCATGGGCGCTGACGCGATGGCCCGTTCCCACAACGCCGTCGGCCGACACGGCTACCCCCACGAGATCGCCGCTGTCGTCGCGTTCGCCCTCTCCCCCGCCGCGTCCTGGCTCAACGGCATCGACATCCCGGTCGAAGGTGGCCTGTTCGCCACCCGCGCGGCCGCCAAATCCCTAGTTTTCGAAGGACTCTCGCTATGAACTCCCCTACCCCCACAGAGCACGTGATCTCCCTCGACGGCACCCGCACCGGCACCCGGGAAATACTCGGCGGCAAGGCGTACAGCGTCAACAAGATGCGGGCCATGGGACTGCCGGTGCCTCCGGCCTTCGTCCTGCCCACCGGTGTCTGTGCGATCTACCACGACAACGGTCGCTCCCTGCCCGACGAAATCTGGCAGCAGGTCCTCGAGCACCTGCGCGGGATCGAGACCGAAACCGGCCGCCGCTTCGGTGCCGGACCCTCCCCGCTGCTCGTCTCGGTCCGCTCCGGCGCAGCGCAGTCCATGCCCGGCATGATGGACACCGTCCTCAACCTCGGCCTCACCCCCGAGCTGTGTGAGGCACTCGCCACCGAGACCGGTGACCAGCAGTGGGCGACCGACACCTGGGAACGCTTCTGCCACAGTTACGCCGCCATCGTCGCCGATAACCCGGACGCGCAGCCACCGAGTGATCCGTTCGAGCAACTGCGCGCGGCGATCGGCGCCGTCTTCGACTCCTGGACCAACGAGCGGGTCAAGGCCTACCGGGCCCGGCACAACCTCGGCGCCGGCGCCGGCACCGCGGTGACCGTGCAGGCGATGGTGTTCGGCAACCGCGACGAACAGTCCGGCACCGGAGTGATGTTCAGCCGGGACCCCGCTACAGGCGACAACACGCTTTATGGCGAATGGCTCGCAAAGGCCCAGGGCGAGGACGTCGTGTCCGGGGAGAAGACCCCGCACCCCCTCGTCACCATCGGTGAGATCCTGCCGGAGGTCTACCCGGAACTCGAGCGCATCGCCGACGTTCTCGAACGCGAGCACCACGATCTGGTCGACATCGAATTCACCGTCGAAAGCGGACGGTTGTACGTGCTGCAGTGCCGGGCCGGGAAGCGTTCCCCGCGCGCGGCGGTCCGGATCGCCGTCGACCTGGTCCGCGAGGGCCTCATCACCGCCGACGAGGCGGTCACCCGAATCTCGGCCGAACAGGCCACCAGCCTGGCGACGACCCACGCCGTGCACGCCGACCGGACAGTGCTGGCCACCGGCCTCGGCGCCGGCCCCGGTGTCGCCGTCGGCCAGGCTGTCAGCGACATCGACCAGGCCCTCGACCTCGCCGCGGCCGGAACCCCGGTCGTGCTGGTGCGTCCCTCCACCGCCCCGGACGATGTGCCCGCGATGTTCGAATCGGTGGCGGTCGTCACCGAACTCGGCGGCGCCACCTCGCATGCGGCGCTGGTGTGCCGGGAGATCGGATTGCCGTGTGTGGTCGGCGCCGGAGCTGGCGCGGTCGCGAAGCTGACCGGGCTCACCGTCACCGTCGACGGCGCCACCGGATCGGTGTACGAGGGCGACGCCCTGCACACCCCGGACCAGGCCGCCGTCGACGAATACCTCACCGCACTGCTCGGCTTCCTGCCCGACACCGTCCCGGCAAATCACCCGCTCGCCTCCCTGCGCTCGGCGCACCTGGAACGGGCATAACGTGAGGTCAGCACGATGCGACAAATGGTTTTAGTGATATCGTGTTCGCAAACGAGGGCGTCGGAGAGGAGGCACGGATGACCACACCACATCCGGCCACCCCGCGCACCCTCGACGACGTCTACACCCACGTCGGCCTCGTCGAACCCGGCGCGGCTGCCCCCAAGCGTCCCAACAAGCGCGGGGAACTCACCCGCGAACGCATCGTGCAGGCCGCCATCGAATGCTTCAGCGAATACGGCTACACCCGCACCCGGGTCTCGGACATCACCCACCGCGCCAAGACCGCGCAGGGGAACTTCTACCGGCACTTCACCGACCTCGACGACGTATTCCTCGCCGCCATGCACACCGGCCTGCAGGAGCTCTCCGAAGCCACCAGCCGCAAGGCGACCACCAGCGGGGAACTCGAAGCGCTGATCGAGGTCAACATCACCTACCTGCACGCCTACTCCCGGCACCGGCACATCCTGCGGTTGCTGCGTGAAGCCGCCGCCGCCAGCGCCAACGAGGGATTTCAGCAGTTGTGGCTGCAACTTCGCGCAGACTTCATCGCACGCACTCGCCGCTGGCTGCAGAAACTGCACGACCGCGGGGAGATCGGGGACACCAACCTCGATCTGCTCGCCGAGTCCCTCGGCTGCATGACCGAGCAGATGGCCTACGTGCACGTGGGCCTGCCCGCCTCGACGCCCAAACGTGAACGTATCGACGAACTCGGCCGCTCCCTCGGTGAGGTCTGGTTCCGGGCGCTGCCCCCGGCCGCGCCGTCCGCCGAGCGCTGATTGCATGGGCGCCGGTTCCCCCGGCGCCGACTCGATCTCGTTCTCCCATTCTGAGCTGCAACGAAAGATGCACCCATGACCTCCGTCGCCTCCGATTCCCTCGGCTACACCGTCCGCGTCGCCGACGTCATCGCCGAAACACCCGCCGCCGCCTCCCTCGTCATCGACGTCCCCCAGGACCTCGCCGACCGATTCGCCTACCGGCCCGGACAATTCCTCACCATCCGGATCCCCAGCGAACGCACCGGCTCGGTGGCACGCTGCTACTCCATCGCCAGCTCCCCCGCCACCGACGACCGCATCAAGGTGACCGTCAAACGCACCGCCGACGGCTACGGCTCGAACTGGCTGTGCGACCACATCACTGCCGGGGACGACGTCCACGTTCTGCCGCCGTCGGGCACGTTTACCCCGCACAGCCTCGACGGCGACTTCCGGCTCTTCGCCGCCGGGAGCGGCATCACCCCGGTGATGTCGATCCTCAAGACCGTCCTGGCATCCGCGACCGGAACCGTATCGCTGTACTACGCCAACCGGGACCGTGAGTCGATCATCTTCGACGCCGAACTTGCCGATCTCGCCAAGAAGCACCCGGATCGACTCACCATCGAACACCGGCTCGAAAACGAGGCCGGATTACCCACCCCGGACAGCCTGAAGGGGTTCGCCGAGGGCGGCCAGGACGGCACCGTCTTCGTCTGCGGGCCAGCACCCTTCATGGCCATGGTCAAGGAAACGATGACCAGCATCGGCTACGACCGGCACCGGATCCACATCGAGGAATTCCGCTCCCTCGACGGCGACCCCTTCACGCCGATCAAGCAGATCTCCGGCACCGACGACACCCAGTCCTCGACCGTGGACGTCACCCTCGACGGCGACACCCACACCCTCGCCTGGCCGGCCGATGCCACCCTGATCGACGTCATGGTCAACGCCGGGATCGATGCCCCGTACTCCTGCCGCGAAGGCGAATGCGGCTCGTGTGCCTGCACTCTCGTGGAGGGGACCGTTGATCCCGGCGTTACCGACGCCCTCGACCCCGACGATGTCGCCGACGGCTACATCCTCGGTTGCCAGGCCAAGCCGACCAGCCCGATACTGAAGGTCGAATTCTGACCTTTCGATCGCCGCGGAACAAAACTCTTCGATATCCCGGCGTGCCCTGATGTGTGTTCGCGTTCGGTAGGCGAACCGAGTGCTGCGCAGACTGGCCGTTAGGAGGCACACATGCTAACGCTCATGCTCCACGCCGTCATCGCACTGCTCCGACTCCTTCACGGGGGCAGGTTGACGATCAGCTTCCGCGAGATGGTCCAGGAGATCGCGTACGTCCGGGCCCAGATGCGCCGGCTGCAGATGTGCACCGCACCGGCGGATGTGTTCGAGCCGCCGCAACCGGGCCGCACTGCCACTGGCAGGTCCCCGATAGTCGGACCACGGCGTCCTAGAGTCGCGATTGTGTAAGTTCAGTCGATCTCGCACCCGTCCACCGGTTGGTGGGTGTGGGTGCAGTGGGCAGCGTACGCCCCCGCAAGCGGGAGGGACCCCAGGCCGGCGTCAGGTAGCCCAGCGACGAGGGCCTGTGCCTATGGTTGTGGTCGCCGGTGAAGTCCTCGATCACCACCCGAGCTTCCAGCAGGCTTGTCCAGTGATTCCGGTTCAGGCATTCCTTCCGTAGACGATTATTGATCCCCCAAGGACTTTGTCCAGGGAGGTACCCCCCGATTCGATGTGCCCGTTGTTCCACGGCGTCCCCGGCGGAATGTACGAAATTCCTACCCGATCACTGCAGAACTGCTGCAGCACAGTGGAAATGAACTCCGGTCCGTTGTCCATTCGAAGCACCAGCGGCGCTCCGCCCACATCGCGAATGCCTTGTCCAGCTCGTCGGTCAACCGCTGCGCCGTGATTGAACGCTCCACGATGTTCAGCAGCGACTGCCTCGTGTGTTCGTCGATCCTCGAGGCGATCTTGATGGGCTTGCCGTCGATGGTGGAGTCGAACTGGAAGTCCACAGCACACACCACATGCGGGGCGTCGGTTTCGATCTGCGGGCACGAGCTGACACCGGACCGTGTGCGTGGATGATGAATCCAAACCTGAAGGCCTTCCTCCTTCCACAGCCGGTGGACCTTTTTCTTGTTCACCACGGCGGCCTGGTCGTGCCTCAGGTGCGCCCAGGCGCGACGGAAACCATGCAGCGGGTGCGTGCGGGCGTATTCGCGCAGCGTCGCTCTCAGAGCGGCATCGGGGTCTGCTGGGCCGCGGACGACACCTCGTTCCCCTCTCTGAACGCCCACTCACGATCTCCTTCGGCGACGTCTTCACCGGAGCCTCACTCCCCACTTTCCTCCTCACCGAGGCCATTTTTGACCCAGTTGTGCAGGGTCGGCACGGAGATCCCGAAGTCTTTCGCGATCCCCGAAGCCGTTCCCCGAAGAGTTTCCGCCGCGACGTGGTCGCCGCAGCGCGGAGCCCCGCTGAACGAGTGCAGCCCCTTCAATCATTTGTCATCGTGCAATCTATCCGGTGGGATTCCCAAGTTTGCGACGTTAATTCGGTACGTAGATGCTGACAATCTCTGCAATACAAACCGGCTTGTCCGCATTCTCGCGTTCGATCGTGACGGCCGTGACAACCTGGACGCCCGAGGGAACGGTTTCAACGTTCGCTATGTCAACCGCAGCCCGAATCCGTGAGCCGACGGGTACGGGTGCTGGGAATCGAACCTTGTTCGACCCGTAGTTGATTCCCATCCGGACGCCGTCGACGATGTAGACCTCCCATACAAGCATCGGGATCATCGAGGTCAGCAGATGCCCGTGGGCGATGGTGGCGCCGAAGGGTCCGTCAGCAGCCTGTGAGGGATCGACGTGGATCCACTGGTGGTCACCCGTCGCGTCAGCAAATGCGTCGATTTTCTCCTGGGTGACGGTGTGCCATGACGAGTGGCCGACCCGGGTGTTCGCGACCGCGTGCAGTTCGTGGATTCCGTTAAGCGTCTTCATATCTTGGGCCCTCCGGTGACGTAGAGAACCTGCCCGGAGACGAATCCGGCTCCCTCACTGGCAAGGAATGAGATCGCGTGTGCGATGTCGCCGGGGATCCCCACTCGGCCGACGGGGATGTCAGCAGCCGCCCTCTTCTTGAGTTCGTCGAATTTCATTCCCATTCGGGCTGCCGTCGCGGCGGTCATCTCGGTCTCGATGAAACCGGGAGCAACCGCGTTGGCGGTAACGCCGAACTTGCCGAGTTCGAGGGCGAGAGTCTTGGTGAAACCTTGCAGCCCGGCCTTGGCTGCGGCGTAGTTTGCTTGACCGCGGTTTCCGAGCGCCGACACGCTCGAGAGGTTGATGATTCTTCCGAAACCAGCCTGAGTCATGTGTCCCTGGACCTCTCTCGTCATCAGGAACGAGCCACGTAAGTGGACGTTCATCACGGTATCCCAGTCGGTGGCCGACATCTTGAACAAAAGATTGTCGCGGGTGATGCCCGCGTTGTTGACCAGAACGACCGGTGCCCCAAGCGCTGCCGTGATCTTGTCCACTGCTTTTTCGACAGCAGTTCCGTTGGAGACGTCTGCGCCGACAGCAAGCGCGGTGCCCCCTGCCTGGGTGATCGTGTCGACCACGTTCTGGGCGGCGGCTTCGTCGAGGTCGAGGACGGCGACAGCGTGGCCGTCTGCTGCGAGCCGCTGTGCGACAGCGGCGCCGATTCCCCGTGCGGCACCGGTGACGATGGCGGTGCGACGGCGTTCGGGATGAAGCGATGCGCTCACGAAATGGGTTTCCTTCCAGGGATTAGATGTGACTTCGGATCAGGAGAGCCGTTCGAGGAGCAGGGCCATGCCCTGCCCTCCGCTACGCACATGGTTTCGAGGCCGAGCTTCGCGCAAGTCTGCCCAGGTTCGACCTCCTGCGACGGCCCCACCGGTGACGTTGGCGCTGAGAAGCGCTCGGTGCGGGCTTGGGGCCTACACGTTGACGATGCGCGCAAGTGGAGTGATATTGGCCATCTGGACGGTGAGGTCATCGGGCCGAATGTCCGTCAATGACCCCGCGATCGTTTCCCGATCGGTGAACGGCGGTGGCGGCGATAACGGCTTCAGGCATCGGTTGTTCCTCGAATCGGTGATTGCTGTGTGTGGAAGACGGTGCAGGCGGAGGTTCACTTTCAGCCGGCGCAGCCGGAGATCCCGCCGTCGAGCGGAATGATGGTGCCGGTGAGATAAGAGCCAGCACGGGAGGCCAGGAACCGGACCGCGCCGATCAGGTCGTCAGTTTGTCCGTAGCGGCCCAGCGGGACGCGCTCGAGGAGCTCGGACTCGACCTCTGGATCCGCCGCGACGTGTCCGAGCATGTCCGTCAGGATCGGGCCGGGGGCGATGGCGTTGACGGTGATGCCGTCGGACGCCAGTTGCTTGGCCAGATGGCGGGTGAGCATGTGCAGCCCGGCTTTGCTCGCACTGTAGGAGTAGTTCTCCCAGCTCGGCGTTGCCAAGGCCTCCACGCTGCCGATGTTGATGACACGAGCGGGCCGGTCGGGACGGGCTGCATTGCGCAGAAGCGGAAGCGTGCCCGTGATGAGGTAGAACGGAGCGACAAGGTTGGTGTTGAGCACCTTCGTCCACCCGATGAGGGGAAACTCTTCAAGTGGCGCACCCCAGGTGACCCCGGCATTGTTCACCAGGATGTCGACGCTTGTCAGGTGCTCGCCGAGCCAGTCGACCAGATTGGTCATCCCTTCGGCCGACGACAGGTCGCTGGCGACGGGGGTGCAGCGTCCTGCCATTCCGGCAGCGTCTGCCTCAGCATTGATGGCTTCGGCCGTCGCGCGGCACTGTTCTTCCTTTCGGCTGGTGATGACTACGTGGGCACCGCCCAGTGCCAGGCCGCGGGCGATCATGGCGCCGATCCCTCGTGAGCCACCGGTTACGACGGCGGTCCTCCCGGCGACGGAGAAGAGGGAGTCGAATCCCGGTCGCACTTCGGAGGTCGTTGCACTATTCATGCTATCGACGCTAGGACCGCATTGGCATTATCGCTTGGGGCGCAGCGCATTCCGCTTGCACCGCGCGCAAGGCATGAGCAGACTCGCGGGGCAGGCCCGTCGTCGAGCCTGAGCCGACACGCGGGTCTGCTGGTTCAGCCGTTTTCGGATGCCGCAGCACGGGTGTCGGACGGGCGCTCACCGAAGGCCCGCCGGTACGCATTACTGAAGGTGCTGAGGTCGCCGAATCCTGAGGAGTATGCCACCTGAGTCACGCTCTGGTGGCTCCAGCCACGGTCCTGAAGACGCAACCGGGCCAACGCCAAACGCTCCTCTCGGATGAGGTCCGACGGTGTTGTCCCGATCCGCTGCAATTGGGCCTGAACGTGCCGGAGCGACCAGCCGAGGCGCGTGGCGACCACGGCTCCTGTGAGGTTCGGATCGTGTGCGTTCTCTCGAACAAAGCGCCGGATGGCGGTGACCAACCCTTCCTGAACATCGACGGATGCGGCGGCCGTGTCTGCGTTGTAGGCGAGCGCCACGAGATCGACGATTCGGTCGGCGATCGCGTCGAACTGACTGCCGGTGAGCTCGTGCCGCTCCCTCCGCAGACTACGGACCACGTCGACAACGATGCGTCCCAATCCCGATGTTGCATCGAGGACGGTGCCGGGTTGCGGCAATGTCGGCACCCGCGCCTCGATCCGGTCACGTGGAATCACGAATGCAACCGAGGAGAAGCCATCACCATGGCGCAGAACAGTCGCGGTGTCCAGCGATGTGAGGGCCATGACCGCCGGTGTGATCGTGGCTTCACGACGATCCTGCTCGAGGATCACTTCACCCCGGACCGGCATGAGCAGTTCGTAGGCGCCATGTGGATGTCGACGGATGTCGGCTGCCGTCCGGGAGAGGACCTCCGCTTCCCCCCACCAGCGAATTAGCTGGTACGTGTCCGAATGTTGATGCTGAAGGGTTCCCTGGTAGCTGTCCGCAAGGGAAAAGGCCATCGGACAGTGGATCGACGAGACCTGATCGCGCCACCAATCACCGCGCTCGCGCTGGTCGTGCTCGTTGCTGCGCAACGTATCGACGGAATACAAGCTCACAACACCTACTCACACCGGTATGCCGAAATTACGACTCGTGCCACAGTCGACGCTAGCGCGCGCCGGCGCCCACGCCAACGGCGTGATCATCGCAGAGCCCGCTTGAGGAGCTTTCCTGTCGCGTTCATCGGCAAGGTGTCCCTGAATTCCACCAGGCGCGGGTACTTGTAAGCGGCCAACCGTTCCCGTGACCAGCCGATCAGGTCTTCCTCCTTCAACTCCGATCCGGGCTCGCGGATGACGAAGGCTTTCACTTCCTCACCGATTCGCTCGTCGGGGATTCCGACGACGGCCACGAGGCTGACCTCTGGATGGCCGATGATCACCTCTTCGAGCTCACGCGGGTAGACGTTGAAGCCTCCCCGCACGATCAAGTCCTTGGCGCGGTCGACGATGAAGTAGTAGCCGTCCTCGTCCCGGGTTGCGATATCGCCCGTGCGGAACCAGCCGTCGCGGATCACATCCTTGGTCGCCTCGGGCCGCCCCAGGTATCCCTTCATCACGTTGTATCCACGTACGGCGAGTTCTCCTGGCTCACCGGCCGGAACCTCGTTCCAGTGATCGTCGATGAGCTTCACCTCTACTCCCCAGATCGGTTTGCCGATCGATCCCGACCGGTTCGGTTGGTCGAGCGGGTTGAACGTGACAGTCGGACTGGTTTCGGAGAGTCCGTAGCCCTCCCGGATCCCGACACCGAAGACATCCCTGAACCGCTCCAGCACATCGACGGGCATGGCAGCTGCGCCGGAAAGCGCGATTCGCAGGAGACCGGCCAGATCGACATCTATTCCGTCAGAGGCCTTGTTGAGCAGGGCCCAGTACATCGTCGGGACACCGGCGAAGACCGTTACCCCGTGCTGTGTCATCAACGCCAGGGCCTCAGCTGCGTCGAATCGTGGCAGCAGGACCAGGGTGGCACCCATTGCGAAGCCGGCGTTCAGCTGTACGGTCTGTGCGAACGAGTGGAAGAGCGGAAGAGTGACCAGATGTACGTCGTCGGCTCGGGCGTCGAGCAGTTGGTTGTGCCCGATGGCGTTGAGGACCATGTTGGCGTGGGTGAGCTCCGCCCCCTTCGGCTTGCCGGTCGTCCCGCTCGTGTACAGGACCACCGCCGTGTCCGTTGCCTCGGTCACCAGCAGGACGTCTTCCGCCGGGTGTTCGGCCAATGCGTCAGCCAAGGTTGTTCCCACGTCCGGCTCATCGAGCATTGCGGAACCAAGGGTGACCAAATACTCGCAGGATTCAACGTCCTGGAATCCGCGCCACGCCTCGTCGTCGAGCCCCTGCACGGTACAGAAGTAGGCAGTCGCGCCCGAGTCACGGAGGTGGTAGGCAACCTCCTCCCGCTTGAGCATCGTGTTGAGCGGCACGACGGCTCCACCGGCCTTGAGGATGCCGAAGTAGACGATCGGGAACTCGACAACATTCGCGATCGTCAGGGCGACGCGGTCGCCTGGGCGCAACCCCCGTGAAAGGAGAAGATGGGCGACACTGTTCGCAGCCGCATCGATCTCACCGAAGGTGAGGGTTCGGTCACCTTCGATGACAGCGGTTCTGCTGGGAGTGCGTCGAGCGGTGTCGGCAAGCATGGTGGCCAGGTTGAGCATGATCCTGCTTTCAGATGATGACGTTGTGAAGGTGGATTGCCGACTCAGGACCAATCCCAGTCGTACTTCGCTCCCACCCGCTTCGCCAGCGGCTTGAACATGCGCTCTTCGTAAGTCGCCATCGTGTCGAGGCCGGGAATGGATGCGAGGTTCAGGATCTCGGCTAGCCGCTCGACGTCGAGTTCAGGTTTCGGCAAGCCCGCAGCAAGCGCGAACCTTTGTAGCTGGTTGGTAAAGCTCTCATTACACGGCGGCTTCCCGAAGTTCACCGGATGCTTCATCGCCTCATCGAGGGTGACAAATTCCACGCCACGCTCGAGGAAGGCCTCGAGGATCGGAGCGAGGGTGTCACGAGAGATCGTGGTGCCGTGTACGAGCCAGATGAGGGGCGCGTCGGCACCGAACAAGGTACGCGCGGTATCCGCGTGCTTGTAGAGCATGTCAACCGCGGTCGACACGTGCAGGTCGCGTACCTGCTTCTGCACGGCCTTGTCGCCAAGGGTCACCGCGCGGAAGTACGGCATGATGAACGCGAAATCACTGAACCAACTCGTGATCGGGGCAGTGCGGTAGCCGAGATCTGCGATGTACGTCTCGACTTCTCCTCGACGCCGTTCGGATCCTGATGACATGTCCATGGGGTACCGGAAGTACTTCGACGGTGCAGCGTCGATCAGATGACCGATGTACTTCTCGGCCGTCTCAAAATCGCATCGGAATGCCGCATCGGACATCCAGCGCAGTGGAGCATGCTGGTGAGTGTGGTTACCCAGGTGATGGCCCGCTTCGGCCCACGCCTCGAAGGCCTCCATTTGCTCCGGCTCGTTCTCGAGCCGGTATGTGTGAGAGAAGCCGTAGGTCCCCGTAAGTCCGTAGTCGTTCAGCGTTTTCGCCACAGACCGCGTGATGTCGGTGGGAGTGGTCTCGTCCGGCATGGGAACGCCGTCCCACAGGACGAAGTCATCGATCGTGACCGCAATCTCGAGAGGTCGGTCGGCGCGTATGTCATTCATTCCTGACTCCGGATCTTCCAGGAGGGCTCCTCGGCGCGCAGCCCATGTCTCACCGACACTACGAAGTGGCGGACGTCACGTCTTGGCTGTTTGCGCGCATCTGCTTTCATCAGGCGCACACGCATCCAACATTAAAATGCGCGCTGTGCGTGCTCGTCGAACCCCGTGCGCATAGGGCCAAGTTTCGCCGTGTCATGACTTCTACCGTCGTCGGTGACGAAGGAGTAGCACACCGTGAATTCATCACAACAGATCGTCCTGGCGCAGCGCCCCCACGGGCAGGTGAGCTTGGAGGACTTCCGCGTTGAGGACGTCGCCCTGCCCGAACTCCAGGCCGGCGACGTCGCACTCGAAACCCTCTTCATCTCGATCGATCCGGCCATCAGGGGATGGCTCGACGACCGACCGAGTTATCTTCCGCCAGTGGCAATCGGAGAGCCGGTTCGCGCTTTCGGTCTTGCCCGCGTGAGCGCCTCACGCAACAGCAACTTCACCGCAGGCGACATCGTTCGTGGCTTCGTCGGCTGGCAACGGCGCCAGATCGTCAACTCGCCCGGCACTGACTGGGACCGCATCACCTCACGCGAGGACGTCCCCTTGGAGCACTACCTCGGCATTCTCGGGATGACGGGCCTGACCGCGTGGGCCGGAGTATGCGACATCCTGCGGCCGGAACCAGGACACACCGTCTTGATCTCCGGCGCCTCTGGCGCAGTCGGCAGCGTGGCCGTCCAGCTCGCGAAGCAGACGGGCGCACGCGTTGTCGGCATCGCAGGAGGCGCCGAGAAGTGCTCGATGGTCGCCCGACTCGGCGCCGACGCCGTCATCGACCGCAAGGCCCCTGATTGGAAGGACCAGCTCGAGGCGGCAACAACGGACGGCATCGACCGCCTCTTCGAAAACTCGGGAGGCCCGATGTTCGACGCATCGATCACCCGACTCAACAACCACGCACACATCGCATTGTGTGGCCTGATCGACGGCTACAACCTGACCGAAAGACCCGCCGGACCACACAATTTCGGGCAACTTCTCACCAAGAGAATCCTCACACAAGGATTCATCGTGCTCGACTACATGGACCGCGCAGCAGAAGTTGAAGCCACGCTCGGCAAACTCCACAAATCCGGACAGCTGGAGGCCGTGCAATCCGTATTGCCCGGATTCGAACAGCTGCCGGCCGCCTTCGTGGACTCGTTCTCCCACGGCCAACCAGGCAAGATCATCATCGACCTGACTGCGTAGCCAGCCTCTGAGGTCACCTCAGGCGGAGGGGCGTATCCCGTCACCGCGCGGCCGGGATGCAGCCTCCGACGCATGCAAGGACTATCCGGCCGACTTTTACCCAGACCGGGAAAGGGACATTCCATCACGGGATTTGCACGTCAGATCGATGTTGTCATCGACTGCCGCAACCCCGGGAGCCCCACTTCACCTCGAGAACACACCGACAGACCGGCACGTCCCTTGCCTCACTCGGACGCGACCGACCGGCGCCCGCACTTCCCGAACCGGATAACTACCTCCCCGAGACCCCGCTACCCCTGCCCACCCGGCAGCGGGGAACCCACCGTGAACGTCGCCCCGAACGGATCGGTGACATCCGCGGTCCGCCCGTACGGCATGTCCGTCGGGTCCTCCGCAGTGCCCCCGTGGGCCCGGGCGGCGGCAACGGCCGCGTGCGCATCGGCAACCTGGAAGAGGGTGCCCCAGGAGGACTCCGAGGCGGCCGGGTCGCCCACGATGCCACCGACCTCGTGCCCATCGGGTCTGCGCAGAAAGGTGAAATCCACTCCGGGCAGGTCGTCGTTCCCGTCCAGCGTGAAGTCGAACACCGCCGAGTAGAAGTCCCGCGCCGGGCCGGGATTCGGTGTCACCAAGTCGTTGCGCAACAACGTGTTCGGCTCGTTCACCAACTCGCAGCCGACGTGGGCCCGCCCCTGCCACAAGCCGAACTGCGCACCCGACGGATCCCGCACCATCGCCATCCGACCCTGGTCGGCGATGTCCATGGGCTCCATCAGCAGCGTGCCGCCCGCGTCCGCGGAGCGAGCGAGAGTCGCCTCGAGATCGTCGGTCGCCAGGTAGACGTTCCACCAGAACGCGGCGGCGTTCTCGTCGGGATTCGGCATCAGCGCGGCGACCTTCTTGCCGCCGAGCAGACACATCGTGTACCGCCCGTACTCCTCGGGACCCACGTCGAATTCCCAGCCGAAGACCGAACCGTAGAAGGTCATCGCCCGGTCGAGGTCGGGAATGCCCAGATCGATCCAGGTGGGGGTGCCGAGTGGTTGATTCGTCGTGACCGCGCTCATCGCTGCTCCTCAGCTGTCGGGTACCAACTCGAGGCTAACCTGCGGCACCGACATTCGACGCCAGAGCCGCGATTCGCTGTCCGCTCCGCGACCCCACTCTGCAATCGACAGGACGGAGTCCTGGGTGCGGTCGCTTGTGACGTCCTCGCCACGTCACGGTCCGACGGGCCCGAAGACGAAGCGGCATCGCTGACATCGCTGTCTCATGACCGTAAAGACCCTCGGTCTCGGCCGTCAGTCGTCGCCGTTATTGCGTGGAGCCTTTCATTGACCATTGCCATGTCTCGCCGCCGAGCTGGGTGCTCGTACGCGGCGTGGCAAAGGCGACCTGTTGAGGCGGAATCTGACGATCGTTTTGATCAGATCGATGTCGGGACCACGACGAGTCCCCAGACCAGCAGCGGTGCGGTGGCGACGATCAATCCGCAGTGACCGTCCCGCTGGTTGATTCCGCCTGCGGGGCGCCCCTCGCCTAGCGTCCCCTGAAATGCATAGAAAAGCATCTATACCGGTGCACATCGGAACGTATTGATATCCCGAACATACTAGTGGCTTGTTGTTGAAGTCTCTTGACGGTTTGCCTTGGTAAGGACTTGGTCGGCAGTCCTGGTCCAGACGAACGGCGCGCATCGGGTGTTCCATCCGTTGATGAAGGCGCGGATCTTGGTGGTCAGATCCTTGACGGAACCGAAGGTTCCGCGGTGGATGGCCAGACGTTCGATGATCCCGAACTACACCTCCACCAGGTTCATCCAAGATGCCGAGGTGGGCGTGAAATGCGCATGAATACGGGGATGTTCGGCCAGCCAGGCCCGGACTTCGACCTTCTTGTGAGTGGCGTAGTTGTCCATCACCAGATACAGCTCCCGCTCCGGGTAGGCGCGGGCGAGGTGCTCGAGGAAGACGAGGAACTCCTGATGACGATGCCTCGGTTTGCACAGCCCGGTGACCTTTCCGGTAGCGATGTCCAGGGCTGCAAACAGGGTCGAGGTGCCGTGTCGGACATAGTCGTGGGTACGTTTCTCGACCGAAACGATCCTCATCGGCAGCATCGGTGCCGTCCGGTCCAGGGCCTGGATCTGCGACTTCTCGTCCACGCACAGCACGATCGCGTTGTCCGGCGGATTCAAGTACAGCCCGACGATGTCGGTGACCCTGGCGCCCAACTCCGGGTCGGTAGAGAACTTGAACGTCGCACTGCGCCAAGGCTTGACACCGTACTCGCGCCATGCCGCCGCGACCGTGGTGTTACTGATCTTCAATCGGTCGGCGAGCAACCGGCTGCTCCAGTGCGTCACCCCGAGATTCCTCGGCGGCGGAGCCAACGTCGCGGTCACAGTCGCGGCGTGGTCGACCTTCCGAGGCCGCCCCTACCGCAACTCGTCCTCGAGCCCCGCGGTCCCCGGTCCCGAACTTGCTCGAGCCTTCGACGTCCTCACCTCATCTTCCCAGGAAGCGAACGTCAAAGTTCGCGGCGTGGCCGAACAACTTCTCACCCGAGTGGCGTCTGAGTTCCACGTTCCCGGCGCCCTCCGTACCGGTTCGATCACCTTCTCCTCCACAGCCGAGAAGGGCACCCTCGTTATTGACAACTGACTACACAAATGCTCAATTTGTCGAAGACGTGCTTGACAACGGCCCGCAACAACAGACACCTGTGGCGTCGTTCGCAAGGGTCACGATGCTCCTCGCGGGGCTTCACTCGGCAAGAACGACCACCTTGCCCGGAACACGGTCCGTGCTGGCTTGGGCGTGAAGTGCGGCCAGCTCAGTGAGGGGAATTCGCCGCGTGACTTCCACGACGAGCTCGCCGTCGTCAACGAGGGAAACCAGCTCGGTCAGTCGTTCACGGTTCTGCAGCACGAAGACGGTGGCTGCACGCACCCCACGATCGTCGTCACCCGGAGTGGCCATGAACGCGGTGGTGCTGACCACTGCGCCGCCATCGCGCACGAGCGCGACCAGCGAGGCGAAGTCCTCGGGCTCGATCGGGGCCAGGTTCAGCAGCACATCGACCTGACCCTCGACGGCGCTACGCAGGTCGGTACCGGTGTGGTCGATGATCTCGTCGGCGCCGGCTGCGCGCACTGCGTCGATGCTGCGCGGGCTCGCGGTCGCGACGACGTAGACGCCGGCCCGTTTCGCGAGCTGGATCGCATACTTGCCGACGACGCCGCCTGCGCCGACGATGAGCAGCCGCTGCCCCGCTTCGAGCCGGCCGGCGTCGAAGAGCGCCTGCCACGCAGTCAGTGCCACCGAGGGCAGAGCCGCGGCATCGACGAGCGGGATACTCTTCGGGGCAGCCACAACAGCGTCGGCCGGGGCGATGACGTACTCCGCAGCGCCACCGTCGCGCTCCATGGGCAGGAATCCGATAATCGCATCGCCCACAGCGACCTCGTCGACACCGTCACCGATCGCATCGACGACGCCGGAGACGTCGTAACCCGGCACGTGCGGCAGCACCACTGGGATCGGCAGAAACCCGGCCCGCATGCCATTGTCGGCGGCATTGAATGCGGATGCTGCAACACGCAACCGGACCTGTCCGGTCGCCGGCTCCGGTGTCTCGATCTCCTCGTACCGGAGCACGTCGGGTCCGCCCACCTCGTGAAACCTCACTGCCTTCATGGTTTTCCCTTTCGCCATTTGCTTCGAATTTGAAGCAATAGAACGAACGTAGCACTGCTTCGAACTCGAAGCAACATATGATGTGGCACATGACCGACACACCCCCAGCACTCTCAGAGACACAGCTCGAGGCGTATTTCGCCTTCACGGAGGTGAGCAGTCTGCTTCGCCATGCCGTGGAAAAGCAGCTCCGCGATGCCGGCGACCTGAGCTACGTACAGTTCCAGCTCCTGGCCCGCCTGGGCGACGCGCCCGACGGGCGACAGAGCATGACAGACCTCGCCGACGGGGTGGTCTACAGCCGCAGCGGACTGACGTACCAAGCGCAACAACTCGAACAACGCGGGCTCGTCACCCGCACACCCTCACCCGAGGACGAGCGCAGCATCGACGTCGCCATCACCAACGCCGGCCGCGCCGTCCTGACGACGGTATTCCCCGGGCACATCGAAGCTCTTCACCGCCTGCTCTTCTCGGCTCTGTCCAACCAAGACGTGGACGAGCTCGCGCGTATCCTCGGTCGAGCCGCAGATCACCTCCGCGCGAATCCACCCCGCTCCGCGAACCCCCGCCGCCGGAAGCCCTAGCACACCCCACGCGGCGTGCACGAGGCATCGGGCTGGTGGAGCACGTCCCACACGAAGCTTTCGACCGGCCAGGCCAGCATGCGCTGCAGCTCAGCGTCGTCGCCCTCACGCCAGTCCGGACACCTTTCCCAGAGGGGCAACGCAGTCTTCAACAGATCCAGATGAACACAGGCGAAACAGGCATGAACAGAATCAATCTCGGAATCGGTGAGTCCAGCAGCAAGTGTCACGCCTGCCTCTTGGAGCACCGACACTGCGACATCGCCGACCGCGCCCATGAGGTGAGTGTGTCACCCAAGCAGCAGCATGGGCGAGACAATTTCGCTGGACGGCACCGTGCGGACGCCGGCGTTCGTCGGTGACCGTCACCGATCGCCAATTGGAACTCCAGATGGAGGTCAAACTATCTTCCCTGCATCTCCTTTCGGAGTCCAACCACGACCACAACTCAGACTGTCTATCGTGACTGCATATGAGGCAGAGACTGGGTCAGATCGCGGGCGCGGCCACGGCAGCTGCCGGAGTACTGATCCTGACGAGCTGCTCGACCACAACCGACGTGCCGGAAACCTCCGCCGCCACGGTGACCGTCACCGGCGAAGCCAACCTGGCATCGGCCGAATCCGGCGAGTGCACCATCGGAGCGAATCGTGTTGCCCCGGGCGACAGAGTGGTCATCTTCGGAGACACTGGTTCCGTCACCTCCGACGAAGTCAAAAGCGGTGCTGCTACCTACCGCCTACTTCAGAACGCATCGCCGCCCGCCGGCGACGGCATCGGATCTGAAGTGCAGGACAGTGACGGCAGCCCCTGAAGCGGGCACCAGTGGCACATCAACCGACGGTTTCGAGTATCAACCGGCCCCGCCGCCGCCTGCTCCTCCACCACTGCTGTTGAAGGGAAAGATGTCGGTATGCGAGCCGTCCATGCGTCGAGGAGAAAGTGACGAGTAAGGACTCGGCTTCCGGTCCTGCATCAACCCTCGAAGCGTGATCCCCAATCCCTGGAGGGTCCTCCAGAACCGATTTCCCGAACGAACCGGGGCAGCCGCAGACCCGTACGGAATAGGTTCCTTGCGAACGTAGTGCTCCATACCCCCAGCGTAGCCAGCAACCTAAACCTGCTTATTCGATAGCGTGACCTGCAACAACACCGAGATCTCCATGCGGTGGCCTCAGCCGACACTGCCGAGGTGGAGGGTTGCGTCCACGATGATGGTGTACGAACCGGATGCGCATCGGAACGGCGTGTCGTAGCCCAAGAAGGCGGCCATCGCGTGACTCTTCGAGAGACCGACCAAAGTCACTCGGGTGTTGGACCACGCGATGACCAGTGCCCACGATATCGACCTGCACCAGTTCTTGACCGATCGCCAAACCGACGCCAGCCCTGACCTGCTGCGGAGTTTGTTGTCCACGTTCATCGATGCGCTGATGGGCGCCGAGTCCGACAGCCTGTGCGGCGCCGGTTTCGGTGAGCGCTCGGAGAACCGCACCAACTCCCGGAACGGCTATCGCCACCGGGATTTCGCTCCCCCAAGCACTTCGTGCAGGGAGGTACCCCCACCCGCGCCGGGACTCTCGACGTGGCGATCCCGAAGCTGCGGTCCGGCTCGTACTTTCCGGACTGGTTGCTGCAGCCGCAAGCGTGCCGAACGCGCCCTGACGTCGGTGGTGGCCACCGGGGGTGCCTCCCTGCACGAAGTGCTTGGGGGCGTACCTGCTCGGCGTCTCGATCCACGGATGCGAAACTGGTCGACTCGCTCGGTATCACCTCACTGTCGAAATCCCAGGTGTCGGTGATGGCGAAGGACCTCGACACCCAGTCCGGGAGAACGGGCGGGTGGTGAACGTGCACGCCCTGGTCGCGGTCGGAGTGAACGCCGAGGGTTACCGGGAAATCCTGGGAATCGAGGTGACCTCCGCCGAGGACGGGGCCGGTTGGTTGGCGTTCTTCCGGTCGCTGGTCGCCCGCGGCCTGTCCGAGGTGCGGTTGGTGACCTCCGACGCCCACGCCGGCCTCGTGTCGCCGATCGGCGCCTCCCTGCCCGGGGCCGCTTGGCAACGGTGCCGGACGCATTATTCGACCAATCTCATGTCCCAGACGCCGAAGAATTCGTGGCCCTGGGTGCGTGCGCTCCTGCACTCCGTTTACGACCAGCCGGACGCCGATTCTGTTCGTGCTCAATATGATCGGGGGATCGACGCCTTGTCGGAGAAGCTGCCAAAGGTAGCCGATCATCTCGACTCCGCGCGGGCCGACCTCCTCGCCTTCACGGCCTTCCCGAAACAGATCTGGCGGCAGATCTGGTTCGACAATCCCCAGGAGAGGCTGAACAAGGAGATCCGCCGCAGAACCGATGTCGTCGGGATATTCCCCGATCGCACCGCCCTCATCCGGCTCGTCGGAGCCGTCCTCGCCGAGCAGCACGACGAGTGGATCGAAGCCCGCCGCTATCTCGGCCTCGACGTGCTCGCCCGCTCCCGCGGCACCCACGCAACACCCGAACCTACCGAGGAGGCGACGCCGGCGGCTCTGACCGCATAACCCCACGAGGAGTCACGCGACGACCGTCGTACACCACGCCCTGGGACTTGACCACTGCATCTCCGCCAGTCACCTGGAATTTATAGCTGCATCGGTCTGCTTCGCAGGCGATCATTCGTGCAGTTCACCACCCATTCCCGTTCGGACACGTCCCTCAGCGGTCAACCCGTTTTCGCGCAGCTCCCAATACTGTGGCTGTATCAAGACGTCCATGAGGCATCGGGAGAACTGTGGCGCGCAAGGTAGTTGTCGAACTCGTCGACGATATCGACTGGACAGTGTTCGGCGAAGAAGGTGAGAAGATCACCTTCGCGGTCAACGGTGTCGAGTACGAGTTCGACCTGAAGGACGAGCACACCCGCGAGTTCCACAAACAGGTCGGCTACTTCATCGAGCATGCCACCCGCTCGCTCGTGCCGAAGACTTCATCCAAGTCCGCTCCAACGTCTGCGGATTCTACGACGCGTGTGCAGTTCGCTGCCCGCTTGGACCCAGACTTGCTGCAGCAGATGAAGATCGAAGTAGCCGCCCGTGGGACGACTGTGCAGGCGGCGACGGCCGAAGCATTCAGGTTGTGGCTGTCCTCGAAGGTCGCTACTGGTCCCCGGAGGAGGCGGCCACGCGCACTGAGGTAGTAGCCCATCGTCATCCGGTGCTCCGATAGGCGAACCTGTACCGGGACGAGATCGGCGCCCAGCGCGCATCCGCACGGGTCGGCGCTCGTGCCGAGAGCGGATCGACAACCGGTGAGGGATCGGTAAACGGTCCTCAATCCCGATCGGCTGACTATTGCCCGAACGTGAAGCGCAGGTTCGCGTTGATGAGTTCGTTCACTCGCTTGCGCATGCGGACGGTCGTCTCCACGTCCGGGACCGGGTTGTCGACGATCAACGTCCAGGACAGAGTGGTGCTGCCGTGGGGTGGGCCAACGATGTCGAAGCGGATCCGTGCGTCCGGACGCCACGGCCAGATCGAAGTCCATACGACGAGGTTCGGTTCGACCGCTTCTGTGATCGTGGGACGTTGTTCGTCGTTGTGCAGGATCAGCCACCGACGAACGGGGTCACGGTCAGGGTCGGTGAGGGCTTCGTAGACGATGTGAGGCGGCGGTGGTTGGGTGCGGCGCCGGCTGGCAATTTCGGCCACCACCGAACCATATCGGTGCCTCTCACTTTTCGATTGCCGATCTGTGCCCGCTCATCGATCCACTTTCGAGACGAGGGCGGGTCGCCGCCGAACGTGCGCTGGCACGCTACCTCAATCGGATCCACTTGCGGGGTGGGTTCGATAGCGTTCACTGATGGACCTGGTCACTCTCGTTCTCGCGTCACCACGCGGGCGATTCTTTTGCGCGAACGTCGCGTACATGTGCCGTACGGACCAGCGAGCCGCCCGTCCACGAGCGCCTGCAGACGTGCTCGAGGTCATCCAGGCAGTCGACGCTCGAGCCATCTCGCGGCTGTCCGAACTGGACCTACTCAACGCTCTCGCGTTCGCGACCGACTGGGCACGGTACTGGCAACCGCCGGACGAGCAGGACGTCATGTTCGCCAGACCGGACACCGTGGCGGCTTTACATCCGGTAGCTGCCGCCGTTCTGGACTCCCCGCATACCCGGTGGTGGGCGGATCCGCTCGATCTCGACAACCAGCGGATGGTTGGCCATCTGCCTTCGAACGAGGAGTGGCCGGAATCGACGCTGCCGTACCGCAGTGCTGCCGTCGGCCTCGATCACTGGCGTGACCACGTCCTCGCGGGCGAAGCACGGTTTCGTACTTGGCGCGCGGAGCGTCCGGACAATGCCATCGGTGGTGAATGGTGGTCGACACCGTTACCCAGTGCCGCCTTGGAAACCAGCCGGGCGCGGGATGACGTGGGCGCACTGGAATTGCTCCTGGAGGAGGACTCGTTCGGCGGGGACGAAGCGCGGGTCTGGCCGGTCTCGGTCCGTAGTACAACACCGCGGGTATACGAGATCACGAATCCGACGGACTGGGCGCGTTTGGTCGACGCGTATCCCCTGTTCGTGCCCGAGTCCAAGCGCTCCGATTGGTTCGACACCACCGGCGAGTATCACGACTGGTTCATTCCTGACTGGGTTGCGGTGGCCGACGACTACGACGCTGTGCACCTGACTTTGCACGGCTACCTGACCACACCCGGTCTCGCAATCCCATTGGCGAACAACGAGGGTGCAACTGTCCTGGCCGGTTGGAACCCGGACGCAACGTGGTGGCTGAACAACGACGTCGCTCACGTCGAAGACGAGCCAGCCTTGTGGCGACGATGCGACGATCACTGGGTACGAGTCTGAGCTCCGGAGAAGGATCCCCTTGTGGTGTCTCATGTGACCAGCTCCCGATAACGGTCGTGCCAGAGACGCTCAACGGTGAGACGCCTCGCTCTTGTCGTATGTCCGGGTGTCCCCGGCATTCGGCCTTCTCGGGAGGGGTTGCCACTTTCAGGGCGTCAGCGGCACTGCTGTCTTCAGGAACGACAGCTGCTCGTCGATCACGATCGGGAACATCGGTTCGACGTAGGGGTCGAAGTGGCCACCGCGGTGCACGTGGACGGTCGCGTGCGGGATCCTTGATGCCGTCTTCTGCGCGACCGAGGCCGGGGTGACCGCGTCGTCGGCCATGATCTGAACCAGTGTGGGGCACGAAATCGCACCCGCGGTGCGGCCGGGGGAGTACAGACCGATCTTCAGAAGAATGCGTGCGGCCACGGTCTCGAGGTAGTCGCCATCCTTCAGGCCGGATTCAGCAAGGAGCCGGTCGCGCCCGTCCATCGCGTCGGGCGAGGTCATCACGGCCGTATCTCCCGGTCGACCTATGGAGTCGATGTAGCGCGGTGATCGCTTCAGTAAAGCCCGCGTCTGGTCGATGACGGCGGACGGCAGAACGCGCAGCGTGTTGCGCAGGCCGGTTGCGCGCACGGCCGCAGGACCACTGACGTGTGGGACCTGCGCGATGACGGCCGCGAAGTCCTCGCCCGTTCCCGCCAGGGTGAGCACGTGACCGCCCGCGAACGAGGTGCCCCAGCCGACGATGCGCCGCGCATCTACCCCGTCCAGCGATCGGGCGTAGGCAATGGCGTTGCGGTAGTCCTGGTGCTGCTTGGGAATATCGAGAAGCTGGCGCGGCTCGCCTTCGCTTTCACCGAAGTGCCGATAGTCGAAGACGAGGACCGTGTACCCGGCACGGGCGAAAACGTCCGCGTACGCATAAAGGCGCAAAGCGCGGGGTGTGCCGAAGCCGTGAGCCATCACCACGGCGGGCGTGTCGGTCGTGGCGGCAGCGGGACGGAACACCGTTACCGCGCAGCGCACGCCCTCGGATTCGAACCATTCGTCAGTGCGCGAGTATGTGGCATCGTCCCCGGTGTGCATGGCGCGACTCTCGTTTCTCGGTGAGGGCTGTTCCGGTGGCATCCGCCGCGCGGTCCCAGCGTTCTTGATTGACATTCAAGGGGACGGTAGCAGTGTCTTGATCGGCAATCAAGCTAAAGTTTCCGCATGCCCCGGAACCGCGCGCCCGTCGACCGAACCGAGAAGCGGGCCGAGATCGTCACGGCTGCGACCAGGTTGTTCGTCGACGACGGTTACGACAACACGACGATGGGCAAGATCGCGGCCGCGGCTGGGGTGACCGCGAACACCATCTACTGGTACTTCCGAGACAAGGACCAGTTGCTGATCGGTGTGCTTGACGACGTTCACGCCCAGACCCTCATCCGCTTCACCGCCCTGGGTGAGCTGCCGCTCGGAGACCGCATTCTCTGGGCGGTCCGGGAGCTCACCGGATACCACCGACTGGTCGACACCGTTCATGTGCGCAAGGCTCAGTCACCTGAAATAGACGACTGGCACAACGCTTTCCATTCGACATGGGAAGGGTGGCTCGCGTCTAATCTCACCCTGTTGGGCGTGTCCGATGCCGACATCGAGCCGATGACTCGCGTGATCGTGTTCGTCATCGAGAGCATGCTCACCCACCCGAACACGGAGCTCGAGAACCGAGCAACCGTCGACGTCCTTCTACGCATGGTCGATCCGCCGACAAGCTAGATAGGCAGTCCCTTATCCAGTCGCGTGCGAAAGTCGCCCGTTCCAAGCGTCAGCGGTCGCCCGTAGCCGTTGCGCGGCCCGAAGCACTAGACCACTAGCCGGTCAGCGATCCGCTTACGGCGCAGATTCCGCAACGAAGCATCGAGGACTCGTTCGAGTGCAATTGCGACAGGATCGCCGAGGGTCGAAAGGGGTCGTCGGGACGTTGTGAACCGTCGACGCGGCCCCGCATCACGGTTCGTGCGCTGACACCTCTGCTGTGTGAGGGTCGTTCACCCGCGGAGCTAAAAGTGCGGCGGGAAGTGTAGCCTCGTGGATGTCGAGGGCCATTCGAACATGCGCGGTCAAGCCATGTCGTCCTCGGCGCCCAAACCGGTCCTAAGTCAAAAGGGCCGAGAACTGGAGCGCCGCCATGGCGTCGAACCCGACCGATGTGTCGAACTCTCTAGCAGTTTCCGAGTCACCTAGCCCTGCACTGGCAATGGAATCGACGCTGTCCTGCACGGCATGTCCGCACAGCCCGGATTCCCACGATGCGCTCGGTATTCGGTTTTGCGCCGTGACCTCGGACCGAAAGCTCGACCGAAAGTGCATCTGCGCTGGTGAACAGGCGACTGGACAGCACTACTCCCGGTACTGAACGACAAGTTCACCCAAACGGGACCTTCGCCGGTGGTACCGGGGGCACGGCATGTTGGGTGGATTGAGGATCTCGATTTCGCCAGTTTGTCCGAACCCACGCCGCTCCAGCTTGGACTGAGCTGGCATCCGACCGTGTGTCAGAGCAGGACCACGACGGCGATGAGCGTTAGTCGATGGGTGACAGGTGCAATCACCGGTCCGAATGGGCCAGCAGGCGAAGTCCACCTGTCGGCGTGCGTTCGCTAGCGCGCTGACGAGACACGCCCCGGCCGCTCCTCGACGATCGACTCATTCAGGGGAAACGGCCTCGATGGGGACTGTCGCACGCGCGTACCAGGCGCGGGCATCCAGAGAGAAGGGCCCGGGAGGGAGGGCTGCCCGGCACGCCTCGCGCACACTCGCCCGTCGCTCACCGGACAGGGACTGCAGGTACTGGCCGGCGGGGCCCACCGCAAATGTGAATGGCTGCCAGAAGTCGTCGAAGTCGACGTAGTCCGCACGGGCGGTGAGTTGGCCGCCGACCACGTTCGTCAGGTCGGCTCGGCGAAACCGTTCCGCGATGTCGCCTTCGGCGGTACCCGCCATCTGGGACTCGCCCTCCACGCCGGCGTCGAACTGGCACACCGCGGTCCAGAACACCCGGAGCATCGTCATACCGCCTGTCGCGGTGTCCCACATGCAGGCAGCAACGGTGCCGCCCGGCCGCGTGACGCGTGCCATCTCCCGCACGCCTTGCTCGGCATCGCTCATGAAGCCGAGCACCAGCGAGGAGAGCGTGATATCGAATTCTGCGTTCGCCCAGGGCAGCTGTTCGGCCACGCCCTCGCGGACGTCGACACCCGGATTGCGCTCGCGGCACGCCGCCGTGAATTGTGGTGCCGGGTCGATTGCCGCGACGTTCGTCGCACCTACCCGTGCGACGAGTTCCCGTGTGAGGCCGCCCGGCCCGCAGCCCACGTCACAGACTCGCTGATCCGACGTCACGCCGGCGGCATCGGCGAACACTGCTGCCAGTGACGGCGCGTAGCGCCCCATGAAGCGGTCATAGTGCTCGGCTGGCGCGGCGAACTGCATGAAGCAAATCAAGCCGACGCGGACGCTCACGTCAAGGGCGGCTCTGGGATAACGCGAGGTCATTCCCGACGCACGCCTGTGCCTCCAGCGCGCGGCGCCAGGAGCAGGGAACAGGCACACGCGTTACATCAACACGGATTCAGCCAGCCGCCAATGACGTTCCGCAAACGGAACCGGCACCGGGACGAAGTCGCGCCCCAGCGCACGCCGGCGGCTGTTCCGGTCCCGTTCCGCAAGCGGATCGATGACCGGTCACCGTTCGACTCGCGGGTCTCACAACGATGACAGATCGCCAAGACCTGGCGGCGTTCCACTTACCGTAGGTTGATGAGCAGCAACCCCGCCGCCGATCAGATCACCCGACTATCGGTTGAGCGAGACCAGCTACTGCTTGATGTAAGAGAGCTCGAGGGCCGGTTGGAGAAGGAAAAGCGGCGGCTCGACGACGTGACCGCGAAAATCACCTCGCTCCGCCGAGTGGAACATGAATTGCTGCGGCGGCACCCGGAGCTTGAGTAGGACTGACCGATACGCGGTGGCCTCAACTTCCCGGTACACGATAGCCGATCGGAACGACCTAGGACGCTGACTCCTGCGCGCCGCCGTCAGTGTGCGCGGCTCGTAGATTGGCTAGAAGTAGCACGCTTCCCACTATGAGGCTGGCGGCGGCACCCACGCCGGTGAACGTCACCCAGGTCGGACCCACGTCGTAGTGAATGAAGTTCGAGTCGGGATAGGGATTTTCAGGGTCACGCGGCTCTGCCTGAACGACTGAGTAGGCCCGCGGCTGGGCGACTCGACCAGCGATCGATACCGCGAGGCCGAAGAGCCCGCCGAATGCTAATAGGGCGGTAACGATCGGCCACCGTTCCCCCGGCTCTCCCGATGCGCCATGGACGAGCCTCCAGCCCGTTCGAACCAGCAACGCCGAGATAGTGAGCGCTACTGCGGTTCCGGCTAAGAGGAACCAGGCAGTTGCCGGGAACCAGTGAGGTCCATCGATATAGGCATAGCCATCGATGATGTACATGTAGCCGATCTTGCCGTCATCCATGGGCGGCGGTGGTGGCGGTGGAATGCCCACGTCGACGGGCCTACCCAGGGGAGTCGCGTGCCGCCATGCAAAGAGTCCGAGCACACTAAGCAGCGCGCCGAGCCCAGTGAAAACCAAGACCACAGACGCCGCTGAGCGCTCTCGAAAAATTGTCAGTCTCACTTGACGATGATGTCACCGGCCCAATCCACCTCGTCGGCGAGAGCAGCTATCCCGATTCAGGAACCAGCACCGGGACGAAGTGGTGCGCATGCCGGCGGCTCTTCGGTCCCGTTCCGTTAGCGGATCCCTGAGCGGCGCGATCCTCAACTAGGCGTCAGTTGAGCGGGTCACTTTCCGGCGGGCCGGTGGAACTGTGTGTAGGGGTGGGCCGTCGACCACGGTGTTGTGGATCGTGCCGATCCCTTCCACGGTCATGGTGACGGTGTCCCCGATGCGCAGGGGTGGTGGATGCTGTTCGCCGCGCCATCCCCATAGTTCGGCGAGACAGCCAGCACCGCAGGTTCCGGAACCGAGCACGTCACCGGGCCGCACCCAGGTGCCGCGGCTGGCGTAGGAGATCAACTCGGCGAAGGTCCATGCCATGTTCGCCAGGGTGTCGCCGCCGATGCGGGTGCCGTTGACGAAGACATCCATGTCGAGGTCGAAGCGACCATCGACCTCGTGGTCGACGAACTCGTCCACGGTGACCAGCACCGGCCCGAGGGTGGTGGCGGTGTCCTTGCCCTTGGCCGGTCCGAGCCCGACGCGCATCTCTCGGCCCTGTAGGTCGCGGGCCGACCAATCGTTGAGGATGGTGAACCCGGCAACGTGATCGAAGGCTTCATCCACGGAGAGGTTGTAGCCGGCTTCGCCGATCACCACCGCGACTTCCAGCTCGAAGTCGAGTACCTCGCAACCCGGCGGCATCGGCACCGTGGCGCCCGAGCCGATCGCCGCATGCGGGTTGGTGAAGTAGAAGGCGGGTGCCTCGTACCAGGCGTCCGGGATCGCGTCCGCCCCGGTGACCGCGCGCAGCGAGCCTGCCGTGTGCTGTTCGAAGGTGATGAAGTCACGGATGCTTCCGACCGGAACCGGCACCGCCAGTTCGGTGGTCGGATCCCAGGGCAGCCGGTGACCGGTCAGGGCCGCCTTCGGGTCGCCGGCGGCGAGCACGCCGAAGACGTCGGCGGACTCCGCCAGCAGGGTGATGTGGTCACCGTCGACGATGCCGTAGCGCTGGACACCGTCGACGACCAGGGAACCGATTCTCATGCCTGCTCCTCGTCGAAGATCGCCACTGCGCGGGTCCATCCGGCCGAGGCCTGGTGGATCTTCACCGGGAAGCACGCCACCTGGAAACCAGAGGACGGGATCGATTCGAGATTGCCGAGCTTCTCGATGTGGCAGTACCCGATTTCCCGTCCGGCGCGGTGGCCCTCCCAGATGATGCCGGCGTCACCGGTTTCGGCGTACCGGCGGGCGGTATGGACGAAGGGCGCATCCCAGCTCCAGGCATCGGTGCCGGTGACCCGCACACCCTGACGGAGCAGGTGCAGTGTCGCCTCGCGGCCCATGCCGCAGCCGCTGTTCACGTAGTCGTCGTGGCCGTACCGGGCGCCGGCGCTCGTGTTGACCAGGACGATGTCGAACGGGGTCAGGGTGTGTCCGATCCGGTCCAGTTCGCGGTCGATGTCCGCGGCGGTGACGACGTAGCCGTCGTCGAAGTGCCGGAAGTCGAGTTTGACGCCGCGCCCGAAGCACCACTCGAGCGGGACCTCGTCGATGGTGATGGCCGGTTGGCCGTCGTCCATGGTGGTCGCGTAGTGGTAGGGGGCGTCGAGGTGGGTGCCGTTGTGGGTTGACAGCCGGACGCGTTCGATGGCCCACCCTTCCCCGTCGGGCAGGTCGTCGACCCGAGCGCCGGGAAAGAACTGCAGCAGGTCCTTACGGGTGTGTTGGTGGTCGAGGTAGTCGATCTCGGGCAGATGACCGGGTGGGTCGGAGGCGATGCCTGCCTGCAATGACACGGACAGGTCGACTATTCGTCGCATTGTGCGTTCCTAGTTGGTTGGGGCGGAGGAGAAGTCGGATGCACGAGCCTTGCTGGACGGCCGAACCGGCGCGACTCGACGCAATCGGCTCATACCTGAGCGGGTATCACGGGCAGCAGCAGTGAGGTTCCCGAGTCCGGGCCGGTGTGCAGGGTGGTTATCCCGTCGAAGATCCCGGCGGGGCGATCGTCCGGGTCGTCGTGCACGAAGACCCCGTTTCCGCGTTGCTCGATGCCGTAGATCACCGGCCACGGTCCGTCGCCGGGCATCTGGAAGTCGCGGCCCGACAGGGTAACCCCGAGCCGGTAGCCGGGCGGGACGACGAGGGAGGTGGGCCAGATCTCGACGTCGAGGTCGACGGCCTGACCGGGGATCAGCGGCAGGGTGCGGGTGTGCGGATGCCGCGGCTGGTGGGGCACGCTGCGCTGCTCGTCGAGTTCACGGTGAGAGGCACGCAACCATCCCACCGCGAGCACACCGTGTTCGTCGATGGCGGACACCAGCGAAACCTCGTTTCCGTCGGGGTCTTGCACGCGCAGGGTGACGAAGAGGTCGGCATCGGTGGTCGAGGACGCGAGGCGCACCCGGGCGGAGGCCGGTCCGGTGATCTCCAACGGTTCGGTCAGCGGCTCGGTCCAGAAGTCCACCCCCGGTCCCAGCGCCGGGAACTCGATCGTGTGGTCGGCGCTCGGCTCGGTGGTGCTCAACGCCCGGGAATCGGCGTCGAGGTGGAAGCGGGTCCACCGGGTCCGGGCCAGCGGCCACTCCTGTTCGTCGCGACCCTCGAAGGATCCGTCGACGTGGCGCACGTTCAGCCGCACCGGGGGTTGCTGGTCCCAGCCCGTAGCTTCGTCTTTGAGGAAGTGGCCGAAGAACCGCTTCTGCAGCGAGACACCGTAGTCGGTGTAGAACTCGGCGTAGTGCTCGCGACCGTGCACTTCGAGCCATTTCTGCGGTGACGACACCTGGGCATAGCCATCGAAGTTGCCGCGGGTATGCAGGTGGTGCGCCCAGTTCGCGGCGGACAGCACCGGCACGTCGATGCGGGTCAGGTCCGGGGTGCGGACCCGACTGAACTCGTCGAGCAGCTCTCGGCGTTTGCCTTCGCCGATCGTTTCGACCCGGTTCGCGGCGAGTTCGTCCTCGCTCAGTGTCGGGGGGCCGGCGACGAGTTCGCCGGTGTTGGGGTTGCACCGGCCGCGCTCACCCACCCCGTGTTGGACGGTGAAGATCTGGTGGTCCTGCCAGACCTGCCCGAACCGACTCAAGATGCCACCGTGCCGATTGAGGTCGCGGTAGAAGTCGGTGAATCCCTCCCACGGGCAGATCGCCGTCAGGTGCGGCGGCCGCAGCGCCGCGACCAGCCACTGGTTGGCGGCATAATACGAGATCCCGAGCAGGCCGACCCGACCGTTCGACCAGGTTCGGGTGGCGGCCCACTCGATCGCCTCGTAGTAGTCACGGGCCTCCTGCTCACCGAGCATGTCCAGCAGCCCGGCGGAACGGCCGGCGCCGCGGGAGTCGACCCGGATGCAGATGTATCCGTCCGGAACCCACTTCTCCGGATCGACCGTTTCCCACACCTGATAGGCGTTGGTCGAGCCGGCCAGCGCGTCGGGATACGCAGCGGCCAGGCGTTGCCACATCGGGGCGAAACCCTCCTGGAACGCGAGACCCTTGCCGTACGGACCGAGGGTCATCAGCACCGGGTACACGCCGTCGTCATCTGGGCGGAACACATCCGCCCGCAGTACGACGCCGTCCGACAGGGGCACGGGCACGTCCCAGTCGATTTGCATCCCGTTCGTTGTCTCGCTGCGTTCGGCGATCTGGTCACCGACAGGCGCGGTCATGCCAGGTGCCCGGTGACGCACCGCGCGTAGCGCACGGCGCACCCGATGTGGGAATGGATCGATTGCGGTGAACACATCACGGCCTCCTAAAAGCAAGTTGCTTGCATTAGTGAGTATGCGCCGCGTCACAGCATTAACGCAAGAGTCTTGCGTTAAAGTGTGGGTCATGACCGAACCCCGTACCCGGCCTCGTCCCGGCGGCCGATCCGCGCGGGTCCGTCGCGCAGTACTCGATGCCGCCCTCGAGCTGCTGCACGCGCACGGCATGGACGGGTTGACCGTGGCCGACGTCTCGACCCGAGCCGGCGTGCACGAAACCTCGATCTACCGCCGCTGGGGCACCCGCGAGAACCTGATGATCGATGCGTTGCTCGAGGAAGCCGAAGAACTGCTCCCGGTCCCCGACACCGGATCGCTGCGCGAGGACCTGACCGCCTACCTCACCTCGCTGACGGCATACCTGAGCACCCCCCAGGGCAACGCCTTCGATCGAGCGCTCGCCGCAGCCGGCGACGACACGGCGGCCAGCGATGCGCGAAAGAGGTACTGGGACACCCGCTATGCACACTCCGGTGAGATCATCACCCGGGCAATCGACCGCGGCGAACTACCAGACACCACCGACCCCCGCCTCGCGGTGGAAATGCTCGTCGCCCCCCTGCATTTCAAGGTCGTGCTCACCCGAGAACGGCTCGACCCGGCTCTTTCCGAACGTCTCGTCGACTCACTTCTGTACGGGCTCACTGACACCGGCAACCACAATTCAGCGCCTTAATCCCTGGTCGCCCCTCGAAACAGATTCGCGACGTGGTCATCTCCGGTAACGGACCGCTGACCGGTACGTCCCGAAAGGCGCCCCCTGACCGAAACTCGCTGACCAGCACGAACCCGATAGCCCCGTCCGGTGATGATTTTGCTTTCGGGCCGTCAAACGGGACATCTCCGAACGGTCGGGATCCCGCCGTCAGCTACTCAAAACCAACGTGGAACCACGGGACAGGCAGCTGGTGGGGGCAAAGGTGCGCTGAAGAAGTGGCATCAGGTTGAGGTCGTCCGTCTCGAAATGTCATCGGCCACGAGACACAGAAACACCTCGTCCAACGCTCTGTGACGCGAAAGACAGCGAAATCAGTTACTTGCTTGGGGTAACGATGTATATAGTTGCATGCAGAAAGTAACTCGTCCTCAGGGGTTGTTGCCATGTCCACGCCATCCGCGTCTTCCGTGTCGTCCGTTTCGCTCGGCACGACCGAAGCTCTGATCGACGAGGTGTTCCTCTTCGGTCGGGTGCTTCGTGATGCCCTGGCGTCGGAAGCCGACGACCACCTCCCCCGCGCCCTGACAGGAGTTCTCCTCGTCCTGGCCGGGAGGGGTGAATGCCGGCAGAACGAACTGGCCACGGAAATGTGCGTCAGTCAGTCTTCCCTCAGTCGCCAGATCACCGATCTGGTCGACGCCGGGTACGTCACCCGGCATCCGGACCCTGCGGACGGACGTGCCTTCCGAATACGCGTGTCGGACGACGGCTCGGCGTACGTGAAACACGTACGGACACGACGCGCCGCACGCATGCAAAAAATGCTGACCGGATGGAACGAAACCGAGGCAGCCACGGCCCTCGACTCGATCCGGCATCTGAAGGAAACACTCTTCGATGCCGAGCACCGGATCGTCTCGAGCTCGAACCCGATTGGAACACAAAGCGTATGACCGAAACAGATATCCGCACGCCGGTCGGCGAACCGCAGGCCATGAGCCACCGTCAGATTCTCGAAGCCCTCACCGGCCTGCTCGCAGCCCTCTTCACGGCGTTGCTGAGCACCACTATCGTCTCCACCGCCCTGCCGACGATCATCGGTGACCTGAAAGGGACGCAGACCGCGTACGCCTGGGTCATCACCAGCGCGTTGCTGGCCAACGCCGCCTCGACGCCCATTTGGGGCAAGCTCTCCGACCTGTTCAACAAGAAGGTCCTGGTCCAGAGCGCGATCGTCATCTTCGTCATCGGTTCGGTGATCGCCGGATTCGCGCACAACGTGCCGCTACTGCTGACCGCACGGGTCATCCAGGGCGTCGGCATGGGCGGTCTGACCGCGCTCGTCGTCGCCATCATCGGCACCATCGTCTCGCCCCGCGAGCGCGGCCGGTACTCCGGCTACATGGGTGCCGTCATGGCGGTCTCGATGTCGGGCGGCCCGATCCTCGGCGGAGTCATCGTCGACAGCCCCCTCGGCTGGCGCTGGACGTTCTTCGTCTGCGTCCCGCTCGCCGTCGTCGCACTGTTCCTGCTGCAGCGCACAC
This sequence comes from Rhodococcus sp. IEGM 27, assembly GCF_033142305.1. Taxonomy (NCBI): domain Bacteria; kingdom Bacillati; phylum Actinomycetota; class Actinomycetes; order Mycobacteriales; family Nocardiaceae; genus Rhodococcus; species Rhodococcus sp. IEGM 27. The sequence continues at coordinate 472,949 of NZ_JAWLSG010000004.1, forward strand.
TGCACCTCCCGACGGAGAAGAAGGACGACGTCTCTATCGACTGGCTCGGAGCGCTGCTGCTCACCGCGGGCGTGTCCATCCTGCTCATCTGGGTGTCGTTCGCAGGTAAGGCCGGCTACTACGAGTGGTTCTCCCGCGAGACGGCGCTGTACGTCGGCACCGGTGTGCTCCTCCTCGTGGCAACCGTCCTGGTCGAAGCCAAGGCGAAGGCTCCCATCATTCCGCTGAAGATCGTCACCGAGCGGACCACCGGCCTCGCGATCATCGCGTCCGTCGCCGTCGGTGTCGGAATGTTCGGTTCCACCACCTTCCTCGGGCAGTACTTCCAGACCTCGCGGGGCTACACCCCCACGATGGCCGGCGTCCTCACCATTCCGATGGTCGCCGGGATGCTCATCGGCACGGTCGGCTCCGGGCAGCTCATCACCCGGTTCGGGAAGTGGAAGTCGTTCGTCGTCGGCGGCGCCGTATTGATGATCATCGGTTTCGGGCTGCTGAGCACCCTCGATCACGAGACGAGCCTGACCCTCGTCAGCCTCTACATTGCCATCATTGGTCTGGGCATGGGCATGCTGATGCAGAACCTGGTGCTCGCCGTGCAGAACACTGTCAGCGTCCAGAACATCGGTGCGGCCTCGAGTTCGGTCGCCTTCTTCCGAACCTTCGGTGGCGCCATCGGCGTCTCGGTTCTCGGTTCGGTCCTGGCGACACGGGTCTCGGACCTCTCTGCCGACGGATTCGCCAAGCTCGGCATCCCGGCCGGGTCGAGCAGCGGTGGCGGCAGCCTGGACCTCACGTCCATGCCCGCACCCGTGCAGAGCGTCATTCGTGCTGCATACGGAGACGCGACCGGCCGGATCTTCCTCATCGCCGCACTCGTCGCCCTCGTCACCCTGCTCGCCGTCATCCTGCTGCCCAACCGCCCGCTGCGTCGCACCATCGACCTGTCGAGCGACCAGGATCCGGTGCAGGAACCGGACTACGCCATGGCGGCCGACCGGGCATCGGAGTCGGATACCACGCCGATCCCGTCCGCCGATTCCCGCGGAGGCAGGCACGAGGCGCCCGCCGACCAGCAACCGTTCGCAGGCCTCAGCGCGGACGCTCGTGACCGGCTCCTTTCCCTGCTCCTGCCTCAGCCCGAGCAGACCCTCGAAGCAATCGACGAGGCCGAAAAGATTCGTGACGAGGTGAACCGCCTCCGAAACGATCTCAACGCCAAGCTCATCGAATTCGATGCGGTCTGGGATCGCCTGCGCGACCTCGGACTCAGCGAAGACCAGGTGGCCGGCGTGCTCGGCGGCACCCCGGTCACGGACACCGGCAACGGCGTTCTCCTCCGCTGAATGACCCCCTGTGAGTACTTGTTAACACCCCGCTGTTAACAAGTGCTCACAGCACGGGGCGGCGCCACGGACCACGGATCGCCAGAAGCAGCCCGGGCGACTGAATGCTCGCGAACAGCGTCTTCCCGTCCGCGCTGAACGCCGGACCGCAGAACTCGCTGTCGTTCAATTCATTACGGGCAAGCGCAAACGGCTCGCCCTCCGCCGTGACCCCCACCAGATGGCTGATGCCGTCGCCGTCCTCGGCGAGGATGACACCGCCGTGCGGTGACACGGTGATGTTGTCGGGGCCGTCGTAGTTTCCGGTGTCCACGGCCGGGTCCGGGTTGACGCCGAACAACGTCTTCAGCGTGATGGTCTCCGTTGCCGGGTCGTAGAACCAGACCTGGCCGTCGTGCTCGGCGGCACTGCCGTCGCCGGTACGCGCGAAGCTGGCGACGAAGTAGGCGCCACCGTCACCCCACCACTGCCCCTCCAACTTTCGGCTGCGCGTCACCTGGTCGTCGGTGAACTGCTTGCGCACCGGGGTGCTCTTGGCGTCACGGTCGGGCACGTCCACCCACTGCACCGCGTACCGGACACCGGGTTCCGTCGCCTGCGACAGGTCGCGTACGTGGACACCGTCCTGGAAGCACGCCATGGCCTGTAGTGCGCCTGCGGTATCCCCGCCCGACGACTGCGCCAGTCCGCGGAGCGCGCCGGGTCCCCCGCGGAAACCCTGCGGCGGCGTCCACCGGTAGTACAGGCCGTTCGGACCGGAGGCATCCTCGGTCAGGTAAATGGCATTGGTCGCCGGATCGACGGCGACTGCCTCGTGTGCGTACCGGCCCAGGAATTTGTAGGGCACCGGGCTTTTGCCCCGGTTGGCGTCCTGTCCGGCCGGATCGACCTCGAAGACGTACCCGTGGTCGAGGAGAAATCCGCCCGTTCCTGCGCGGGCCTCGGTTTCCTCGCAGGTCAGCCATGTGCCCCACGGCGTGATCCCGCCGGCGCAGTTATTCACCGTCCCCGCCACACTCACGTACTGACCCAGCCACTTCCCTTCCGCGTCCACCGTTGTGGTGGTGGTACCGCCGCGCGCACCCGTGTCGTAGGTGAGCCCCTCGACTGCGGGCACGCCGAACGGCTCGTCCTTGCCGATCTCGTGGTTGCTGACCACAGTGGATCCCCCACCTTGCCGGGCGAACACTCCGTTGGCGTCGAAGTCGCTGGGCACGGACTCACCGCTGTCCAACCTGGTGTCGCCCGATCGGGACACCACCGTGTACGAGAAGCCGGCCGGGAGCGCGAGAATTCTGTTCGGGTCGGGAATCAGCGGCCCGTAGCCGATCGCCCGACCGGGCACCGCGGACGCCACAGCAGGTCGGACGAAGGCCTCGACACTACCGGCGAGCGCCACGCCCAAGCCGGTCAGCGCGGTCCGGCCGAGGAAGCCGCGGCGATTGAGTGGTGCTGTGGTCACTGTCTGTTACCTCCATGCATGCCAACGGGACATCCGGACGCTAGGGAGCGAACATGTCCGACTTCGGCGTCGCACCGTGTCACCGAGGTGAACTGGACGCGAATTCGTTGACATGTGACCAAATGGTCACCTATCGTGGAGCCATGGACGACGATCACGTCTTCAAGGCGCTGGCCGATCCGACGCGCCGCCTGATTCTCGATCGATTGTTCGCCCATGACGGTCAGACGCTGACCGAACTCGAGTCACAGGTCGAGATGACCCGGTTCGGGGTCATGAAGCATCTGCGCGTACTCGAAGACGCGGGCCTGGTGGTCACGCGTCGTGCCGGCCGGGAAAAGCTGCATTATCTCAACCCCGTGCCGATCCAGCTGATCCACCAGAGGTGGATCGACAAGTACACCGAGCACCATGCCGCGGCGCTCGCTCAGCTGAAAGCCGAACTGGAGGAAGAGAAATGACTGAACTCGTGCAGGTTTATGCCGTGTACATCAAGGCAACGCCCGAGGCGATCTGGGAGGCCGTCACCAAGCCGGAGTGGTCGGAGAGGTACGGGTACGGCGGACACGTGCATTACGACCTCCGGCCCGGAGGCAAGTACGAGTCGCGCGCCAGTGAAGAGATGAAGGCCCACCCCGGGGTGCCCGACGTCGTCGTCGACGGTGAGGTGCTCGAGTGCGATCCGCCGAAGAAGCTCGTCCAGACGTGGCGCATGCTGATGGACCCCGACAACATCGAAGGATTCACCACTCTCACCTACGACATTGCGCCGTCGAGTCGACCCGGAGTCACGAAATTGACTGTGACGCATGATCTCACCAACGCCCCGCAGATGGCACGGATGGTCGCGGGCGAGCACGAACCGGAAGGCGCCGGTGGTGGCTGGAACGAGGTCCTGAGCGGACTGAAGACACTCCTCGAGACGGGAGAGCCGATGGTGAACTGGGGCTGAACATCGGGTCGGTGCGCGCGAGTGCCGACACTCGTCGGTGGGCAGCAGTAAGCTGCCCACTATGACGGCCGCGCAGTCGCTCGACGAGGATTTCCTCGCCCTCGCCGACCCTTATCGACGTGAGTTACTGGCCCATTGCTACCGCATGATGGGCTCACTCCACGATGCCGAAGACCAGATGCAGGAGACGTTCATCCGCGCGTGGCGCGGGTACGGGGGCTACAAGCAGCAGTCGTCGCTGCGCACCTGGCTCTACCGGATCGCCACCAACACCTGCTTGACGGCCTTGCAGAGCCGGTCCATGCGACCCCTGCCCAGCGGGCTGGGTGCGCCCGATTCGGATCCCACTGCCGAGCTGGTACAACGGCACGAGGTGCCCTGGCTCGAGCCGATTCCCGATACCGTGTACGACGACGCAAGCGACCCCGCGAACATCGTCACCTCCCGCGAATCGGTGCGGCTGGCGTTCATCGCCGCCCTGCAGCACCTGCCTCCCCGCCAGCGCGCCGTCCTGGTTCTGCGCGACGTGCTGCAGTGGAAGGCGTCCGAGGTCGCCGCGGCTCTCGACAGCACAACTCCCGCGGTCAACAGCCTGCTGCAACGGGCCCGCGCGCAGCTCGAACTGGCCATGCCCACCACCGACACCCTCGTCGAACCGGAATCCCCGGAGGAAAAGGCCCTCCTCGAGCGGTACGTCACGGCCTTCGAGAACTACGACGTCGAGGCGATCGTGGAGATCTTCACCAAGGACGCCGTGTGGGAGATGCCGCCCTTCGACGGCTGGTACCTCGGTGGTGAGAACATCGGCCGGCTCATCAGCAACAACTGTCCGGCGCAACGCGCCGGCGACATGCGCCTGCTCCCCTCGTGGGCGAACGGCCAGCCCGCCTTCGGCCTCTACATGCGAGGCGAGGACGGCGTGCACCGGCCGTTCCAGCTCCACGTCCTCGACGTCACGGCCGGTGGAGTCGCGCACGTCGTCTGCTTCTTCGATCTCGACCTGTTCGAGAAGTTCGGGCTGCCGCAGACTCCACCGACCTGATCCTTACGCGGGTACGGCCGTCGGATCCATCCACATGACCTCCCAGACGTGACCGTCGAGGTCGCGGAACGCCCGGCCGTACATGAAGCCCTCGTCCTGCAACTTGCCCCATGCACTTCCGCCTGCGGCGAGGGCCTTGTCCACCAGGGCGTCGACCTCCTCGCGGCTTTCGGCCGAGATGCACAAGAGGGCCTCGACCGCTTTCGAGGTGTCGCAGATGTCGACCTCGATGAAGTCCCGGAACTTCGGCTCGACGAGCAACATCACCGACGTGGATTCGTTGATCACCATCGCGGCGCACGAATCGTCGCTGAAAGTGGCATTGAACTCGAACCCGAGATCACCGAAGAACTTCTTGGTGGCGTCGAGATTCTTGATCGGCAGGTTGACGAAGAGCATCCGGGACATCGCAATCTCCTTCTCGAAGTCCTTCCCCAGCGGAAGGTCATCGATACAGACTGCCGTCGTCCTCGAAACTCATCGGTGACCGGAAAGTGTTTCTTCTCAGCTCTCGGCGAGGTCCAGGAACGCGCCGATCACCACTCGCCCGACGGCAGCCACTTCGTCCATATGCTCTCCGGACGGTGCCGTGCCCGCGGGCATGTGGTTCTGCATCACCGATAGGTGCTCGCGCGTCAGCTCCACATGGAACTGCAACCCGTATGCGCGGCGACCGAGCCTGAAGGCCTGGTTCTCGTAGGCGTCACTACTCGCGAGCCGTGTCGCCCCCTCCGGAAGATCGAAGGTGTCGTTGTGCCAGTGAACGACGGCAAACTGACTTCCGGCCGAACCGAACACGGGATCGCGGGCGCCCTCGTCGGTCACCGTCACCAGTCCGGCACCGTGCTCCGGGACCGGACCGGTCCGAACTTCACCGCCGAAGGCAGCGGCGAGAAGTTGGGCGCCGAGGCAAATTCCGAGCACCGGGAGCCCGGCGGCGACTGAATCCCGGATGAATTCTCGCTCTCGCGGAAGTTGCGGGTGGGTAACATCGTCCAACGCACCCATCGGACCGCCCATCACCACGAGACCGCCGATGTCGGCGGCGGCGGGAAGTTCGAAGGCGCGATACATCGGGTACTCGACGTAAGAAATCCCGCGGTTCTTCAAAAGGGCCCCAACCAATCCCGGCCCCTCGAACGACACGTGTTTCACTACCGCCCACTGCTTGTCCATGCCGCGATTGTCGCTGATATGGGACTTTCGACTCTAGCCAGGGCACACTCAATCGAATTCCGCACTGAGTGCACAATTTTCGCGTGTTCACGTGGGTGTCACATACCCCGCGCAGCCACCTGGAGTTGGACGCTTGTCTAGTGGCATGGCTCACCGAAAACCTGGTACAAATACCAGCGTCACTGATTCGTGACCCGTCCCATATCGATTAGTTATTTAGTGGTGGCGCCCGACAAGGGTGGCCACCGTCCCCGCCGTCACCTCAAACCAGAGACGAAACCTCCCGCGATCCGGGAAACCGTCCCCGGGATGGAAAGGGCAATAGATGCCGCTCCCCATGTCACCTCTCGACTCGATGTTCCTCCTCGGCGAGTCTCGCGAGCATCCAATGCATGTCGGCGGTGTCGAAATCTTCCAGCCGCCGGAGGGTGCCGACACGCACGACATCCGCGCCATGCTCGACCGCGCGCTCGCCGAAAGCACCGGGACAATTGCCCCGAAACTGGCCAAGCGTGCCCGCCGGTCCCTGTCCTCGTTCGGTCAGTGGAGCTGGGAGACGGTCGACGAACTCGACCTCGAGCACCACATCCGCCACGACGCCCTGCCCGCTCCGGGCACCGAGGCCGAGTTGATGGCGCTGTGCTCGAGGTTGCACGAATCGCTCCTCGACCGGAGCCGGCCGTTGTGGGAGATGCACCTCATCGAGGGCTTGAGCGACGGACGCTTCGCTGTCTACACCAAGATCCATCACTCGGTGGCCGACGGCGTCACCGCGATGAAGATGCTGCGCAACGCGCTCAGTGAAGACTCCGAGGAGCGCGATATGCCCGCTCCGTGGGAGCGGGCACACACACGACCGCCCCGCGCGCAGTCTTCGGGCGGATTCAGCCTCTCCAACCTTGCCGGCGCCACGCTGCGCACCGCGCGCGACACCGCCGGAGACGTTGCCGGACTCGTTCCCGCACTCGCCGGAACGATCACTCGGGCGTTCCGGGACAAGGGTGGTCCGCTCGCCCTGTCCGCTCCGAGAACTCCCTTCAACGTTCCGATCACCGGTGCACGCCAGTTCGCTGCCCAGTCGTGGCCGCTCGAACGCCTGCGCCTGGTGGCGAAACTGTCCGACTCCACCATCAACGACGTCGTCCTCGCGATGTCATCGGGTGCGCTGCGCAGCTACCTCGAGGATCACGACGCGCTCCCGGCGGAACCCCTGGTCGCGATGGTGCCGGTGTCCCTGCAGAACCAACGCCAGGCGGCGACGGGGAACAACATCGGTGTCCTCATGTGCAACCTCGGCACGCACCAGCCGGATGCCGCGGATCGGTTGGACACGATTCGCACCAGCATGTGCGAAGGCAAAGAGGCGCTGGAGTCGATGAGCGCCACCCAGATCCTGGCGATGAGCGCTGTCGGTGCGGCGCCGGTCGGTGCGAGCATGCTCTTCGGGCACAACTCGCGGCTGCGTCCGCCGTTCAACCTCATCATCTCGAACGTTCCCGGGCCCAGCTCCCCGCTGTACTGGAACGGTGCACGGCTCGACGCCATTTACCCGCTGTCCATTCCGGTGGACGGTCAGGCGCTGAACATCACCTGCACGAGCAACGACGACACCATCTCCTTCGGAGTCACCGGTTGCCGCAGCGCGGTGCCCGACCTGAAGTCGATTCCGGCCCGGCTCGGCCACGAGTTGCGCGTCCTCGAGGAGTCGCTGGGAATCTGACCGGTCAGGTTTCGGCGCGGTCGCTGTGCCCGAGGTGGCGGTCGGGAGCCACCCGGTCACGGACCAGTTGCTTCAGGACGGTGATCTCGGGGAATCCGCTTTTCTCCTTGCGGTCCCAGATGAGTTCACCGTCCACGGCGATACGGAAGATTCCGCCCGTGCCGGGTACGAGCGCGACTTCGCCGAGGTCTTGTCCGAAGGTGCCGAGAAGTTCCTGCGCCATCCATGCTGCGCGTAACAACCACTGGCACTGCGTGCAGTAAGTGATCTCGACCCGGCTACCTGGGCTGCTCGTCGTCATCGGGCCAATGTAGCCGACCAGGCGCCCCGAACTCACTCGGACGCTTGCCGATTGGTGAGCCGACGAATCTACACCGATGCCATCGTCTCGTCATCTGGATGTCACCGACGAACTGCACAATGTCGATCGTCAGACCGTGCCCGTCTTGTGAAAGGAATTTCCCATGTCTACTGCACTCGAAGAATCACGTCGCCACGCCATCGAATTGACCAACGAGAAGATTCAGGCCATCAAGGATTTCTTCACCAACATCTTCCGCCTGGACACCGCGAAGTAGCGCACCCGTCCGACGCCACCGTCGTGGCAGCGTTGCGTCCTTTCTCGTCCTGCTCCGTCTGATCTGGTACCCATCCCTACGGATCAAGGAGTCACCATGACGGGCACCAACGAGTTCGAGACCCCGACGACGGATCGGACGGACGCACCATCCCAGGCTGCCGCACCGACGTGCTGCAGCACCGAACGGCAGACCACCTGCTGCGATCAGAGCGAGAAGTCGACGTGCTGTGGTCCGGCGGCGACGGCCGGTGGCGGATGCGGCTGCCAATAGCTCTCGACCAGTCGACACGGCGGTGCGGTGTGAGCGAAAGTGGGCTCGCACCGCACCGCTGTCTGTGCGTGGTGATGCGCGGATGACCGGAGTTGACCCACTGGATTGCCAGGCCTACTGATCGTCCGGTGGCGTGGTTCCGCAGGCGCAGGCTCCGCCGCGCGGCTGGTAGTCGTGTACGTGACCGGTGCGGTCCTGGCTGATCTGACAACAAGCGTGCAGCCGAGCTTGAAGAGTTGCACGGCCGCGCTGGACCCGGGACTTCATCCCGGACACCGAAATTCCCGCCTCGCTGGCCGCAGCGGCATGGGTTCGGGCGTCGAGGTCGACCATCTTCACCGCCGCAGCCTGCTCGGCGGGCAGCCCGGAGAGCATCGGCACCAGGCACGAGGCGAGCTCTTTCGCCGCCGCCTCGTCGGGATCGGGTTCGCCGGCGAGTGGGTTGTCCGGGACGGCGTCGACGGCGAGTTCCCGCCGATGAGGCGCCGACCGGTAGTAGTCGGTAATCGCGTTACGGGTGATGGCATACATCCATCCGAGGAGGCGGTCCTGCTCCCGTAAATTGTCCAGACTCTTGGCCATCCGCAGAAACACGATCGACAGAATGTCGTCGGCGTCCTCGGGACGCGAGACTCGGCGGGCGATGAAGGCCCGCAGATCGCTCGAGAAGCGGCGCCAGAGCTGGTCCAGATCAGCCGGCGCCTGGGATGTCGTCGTGGTGGAAGTGTCCTCGCTCATGATGTTCCGGTTCCTCTCCGTCTCCAGCATCCTCGCCTGACGGCGCGGTGACGACCCTCTGAGTCATCTTTCAGGTACGGACGACGGTCATCGCCTTCGGACGCATCGTGCGTCCGAAAGCCAGGTTCCTCGTCTGTATGGGTGTCGATGTCGATGACGGGTTCTCCGCTTCGACGTACCAGTTGAAGCGCGTGAGGAGGTGAGAGCGATGCTGACTACACATTTGTTTTCGGGTCTGACCAGTGAAGAGGTCGATCTGATCGTGGCGGAGGAACTGCATCTGCTCGGCGCCGCCGCATGAGCGCTGTCGTCGCCCTGCTCGGGCGTATCCGCTGATTCCAGCACCCCCGGACTTGCCCCTACCCTCTCGCAGGGTGGGGGCCAGAAGAGTGCCCGGCTCCGGACCAGCAGTGCACATGACGAACCTGCCCCGCCCTTTCCCTGCGGAAGGGAAAGGGCGGGGCAGGTAAGTCTTCGTTCAGCGGGCGCGCGCTGACCGAACCAGGCGGGTGAGAATCGGGACGGCGGTGACCACCGCCCACAACCCGATCGCCGCGACCAGGGCTGCGGCGGTGTCACCGATGGTCGCGGCGCCGAGCACGTGCCCGCGCAGCGCGTCGGTGGCGTGCGCGACTGGATTGACCGTCGCCATAGCCTGCATCCAGCCGGGCATCGTCTCGATCGGCGCGAAGGCACTCGAGATGAACATCAGCGGCATCATCACCATCATTCCGGCGAACTGCACCACATCCGGGCGGCGGAGCCGGTCCCCGATGAGCCCGAACAAGGCGCTCATCGCCCCGGCCAGCACCACCAGCACGACGACCGCGGCGGCGGCATCGAGCGCGGTGCCGTAGAACTCGAATCCCAAAGCGACCGCGGCGATCCCGAGCAGCGCGGCCCGGGCGAGAGTGAAGACCGCCTCGTTGACGGTGCGGGCCACCCCCGGCAACGCCGCGCGCACCGGCAGGGCCGCGAAGCGATCGTGCAGGCCGTTGGTGTGATCGATCGCCGCAGACACTCCGGCATTCGTGCCGGCCATCACGGTGGACACGGCGAGCATGGCCGGGGTGAGGAAAACGATGTAGCTGACCCCGGGTGGAAAGCCCGGCCCGGCGGCGACGCTGCGGAAGACCTGGCTGAACAGGACGAGCATCGCCATCGGCATGGTCAACGAGAACATCAGCAGCTGCGGAACGCGGGCGCTGGTGCGCAGGTTGCGGACGGTGAGGGCGGCGAGCTGGTCCCCGATCGGGAACCGCCCCGTCGTGGTGGTGCGAATGGTGGTCATCGGTGAGCTCCGGTGTGGGCGAGGTGGGTGAAGACGTCGTCGAGGCTCGGGGACGTGACGTCCAGGTCGGTGACCTCGACGCCGCCTCGGTGCAGGTGTGCGACCAGTTCGGCCGCGGCCGGCGCGTCGTCGACGGTGACCGACACCCGAACTCTGCCGTCGTCGAGACGGTGATCGGTGTCCGGGATGAACGGCAGGCTGCCGAGTTGGTGGGCGGGGACGGTCGCGGTCAGGACCTTGCCGCCGACGATCCGTTTCAGCTCGGCCGGGGTGCCGCGGGCGGCGACGCGACCCCGGCTCAGGACCACGATGTGGTCCGCGAGTCGGTCGGCTTCCTCCAGATACTGGGTGGTGAGCACGACGGTGGTGCCGCTGATGGTCAGCTCGTCGACGACGTCCCACAGGCCGGCGCGGGCAATCGGGTCGAGACCGGTGGTCGGTTCGTCCAGGAACAGCACCGACGGGGATCCGACGAGGCTGACGGCCAGGTCGACCCGACGGCGGGAGCCACCGGAAAGTTCCCCGATCCGCCGAGTCGCGTACTCGTGCAACCCGAGTCGGTCGATGAGCGCGTCGGCCCGTGCGCGGGCGGCGGTGCGGCGCAACCCGGTCAGGCGGCCGATCAGCTCCAGATTCTCTCTGGCGGTGAGGAATTCGTCGAGTCCGGCGTATTGGCCCGTCACCCCGATCCGGCGGCGCACCTCGGTAGCGTCGGCGACGACGTCCAGACCCTCGACCTCCACCCGGCCGATGGTGGGGCGCACCAGGGTGGTCAGAGTACGGATCAAGGTGGTCTTACCGGCGCCGTTGTGGCCGAGTACCCCGAGGGTGGTCCCGGCCGCGGCAGCGACGTCGACTCCGTCGAGGGCCCAGGTTTTGCCGTAGGCGACATGCAGGTCCTCGACGAGGACAGCGGGGGCGGTCATCGCACACACCCGGCGTGACCGGCGTCGGGATGGGCGGACAAGTGGGTGGTCATCGGAAGGGTCCTCTCGCGGAGAATGCGCTCCCACCCGGTGGTGGGTGGAAGTCCGCTTCCTCAGACGAAGCAACCGAGAGTTGGACGCAACAGGATCCGCCAGGCTATTGCTGCGCCTATAGTTGGTCACTTCGGCTCGTGTGCGAGGTCAGTTCTGCGGGTGTCCATGCAGGCCAGGTGGCTTCGCCGACGAGGTGTCCGTCGGTGAACTGTGCGACGATGCGCGGGCCTGTGATCGAGCTGTTGTCGTACACGGTCGCATGATCGCAACGTGGGAATGCCTGAGCGACGAGACCCCACAGTCTTCGGTATCGCTGGCGGATCTTGTCTTCGGGCACATCGTGCCCGCCGGCTCGCACCCGGTAGCGCACACGCTGGACCGCTAACTCCTCGGGAATCATCACCACGTGCAAGACGACGGTGTACTCGTGTGTGCGCGCTTCGTCGATCAGCTCCAGCTTCGACGGATGGGAGAACACCGTCTCGGCGATGAACGATTTCCCCAGGGCCAGGAGGTGCGTCCGGGTCTTCGCGGCGATCTCTGCCGCGTCGTAGGAGTGGGCAGCCGGATTCTCCGGCCATCGTTGTTTGGCGATCTCGTCGGCATTGACGAACGGGTGGGCCGGGAGCAGGGGAGAGAGGGTGAGCGCCACGAAGGTGGACTTGCCGGCGCCGTTGCAGCCGACCACCAGGTCGAGACGTTTCACTCGGGCAGGACTGCGTGTGTGCCGTCGGGACGGTACTCGACGATCTGACCGTCCTCGGACAGCGCGACGGTGGTGATTCCCTGGGCCGCGAGCGCGGTGCCGTAATGGGCGGTGGCCAGTTGTTCCTCGATCGCCGCGTTGATCTCGGCGTTGAACACCGTGCCTTCCTCGGTGCCGAGTTCACCGATCGGCAACCGGCCGGCGAGAGCGTCTTCTACTCGGCGGCGAGCCGCGGTCTGCCGGCTCGAGACCGCACGCCCCACCCGGGCCCAGTGTTCGAGTTGCTGGCGTCCTGTGCGGTGCTGCCGTTCTCCCTCGGCCATGGCGCTGGCTACCAGGTCGGCTGCCAGGCGGGTGACCTTGTCCGCACTGCTTTGCATCGCTTCGCTCCCCATGTGGTGTAGCTGTTTGCTACAAGCGTAGCTGATAGCTACATCATTGTCGGGGATCGCGGACGCTCACCGGCCTTCCCGGTTCGGTTGACCGATCGTGGATGGCGGGGCGTCAACCTAGGGGCCCCTCAGCTGCACGTTTCCGCTCGACCCGACGCGCTCTCGGTCACGGACTATCCGTTCGGACGGGCAGACAGAGCGACCAGCTGCGGAGTCGGTGCGGCGCCGCGGCCACCCACGGTGGCGGGTTCGGGTTCGTCGAACACCCCGGCGCCCCCGCACACCCCGGTCTCGGGCAGGGTCAGCTCGACTCGGACCGCGGCGTCGTGATCCCCGCTCAGGGCGGCGGCGATACTGCGGACTTGCTCGTACCCCGTCATTGCCAGGAAGGTCGGGGCACGGCCGTAGCTCTTCATCCCGGCCAGGAACACATGCGGCTCGGGATGTGACAGTTCGGCGACCCCGTGCGGATAGACGGTGCCACAGGAGTGCACGTTCGGGTCGATTAACGGCGCCAACTGGGTCGGGGCCTGCAGCACGGGATCCAGCCCGAGTCGGATCTCCGACAGCCAGGACAGGTCCGGCCGGAACCCGGTGAGCACCACCACCCGGTCGACGTTCTCGATGCGAGCCCCGGCGTCGGAGATCAACGCCACCTGCTCACCGGCGGGTTCGACTGTCGCGGTGCGGAACCCGGGAACCACCTGCAACAATCCGGCATCGACGGCCGCCTTGGCACGCAGGCCGAGGGCGCCGCGGGCGGGTAGCTGGTCGTCCTCGCCGCCGCCGAACGTGGAGCCGACGTCACCGCGGCGCAACACCCAGCTGATGCGGGTGCCCGGGGCCTGCTTCTCCAGACTGGCCAACGCGACGATCGCGGTCAGCGCGGAGTGGCCACTGCCGGCGATGACGGTGTGTTTGCCCGCATACCTTGCTCGCACTGCAGCGTCGGCAAGGTTCGGGACCCGGTACTCGATCCGGTCGGCGGCAGCCTTCTCGCCGAGTGCCGGCAGGCCTTCGCCGCCGAGCGGGTTCGGGGTGCCCCAGGTTCCAGAGGCGTCGATGACCGCCTGAGCGATGATGCGGTCCTCGGTGCCGTCGGCGCGGCGAAGGTGCACCGACAGTGGTTCGGTGTCGCGGCCGGCGTCGACCACCCGGTCCCGGCCGCGGCGGGCCACCCCGGTCACCTCGGTGCCCAGCTGCACCACGTCGTCGAGCGCGGATGCCAGCGGCTGCAGATAGTTCTCGGCCCAGTCCTGGCCGGTCGGATATGCGTCATCGTCCGGGGCTGCCCAGCCGGCCGCCTCGAGCAGTCGGCGAGCGGCGGGGTCGATCAACTCCCCCCAACGGGAGAACAATCGCACATGGTTCCACTCGGTGACGGCAGCACCGGCGACCGGGCCACGCTCGAAGACCAGCGGAGTCAGGCCGCGCTCACGCAATTCGGCGGCGGCGGCGAGGCCGACCGGCCCTGCACCCACTACGACCACAGGCAAAGCACTCATCTCGAAATCCTTTCATCGACGTTCATCGATCTACCGATTTCGGAGAGTATCGATGCTCGTCGATGAATTCAACCATCGATGTATATCGATATAGTGAAGTTCATGAGTTCCGTGGAGATGCCGGCCGCCCCGACCACCCACCCGAAAGATGCGCTGGCGACCGAAGATGCGGTCACCTACGCCGGCTGGTTCGCCTGCCTGGCCGACCCCACCCGGGTCCGGCTGCTACACCAGGTCGCATCCCGGCCTGCCGGGATCACGGTCGGCGAGCTCGCCGACGCCCTCGACATAGGACAGCCCACCGTCTCGCATCACGTCCGCAAGCTCGCGGACGTCGGCTTCGTCACCGTGAACAAAAGCCGCACAAGCACCGTCGTCACGGTCAACCCCTCCTGCTGCACCGGGCTGCCACACGCCGCGGACGCGGTCATGGGCGTGCTGACCTCGCGTCCGTGCTGCCCGGACGACCTACCCGGCGATATAACCGTCCGCCCCATGACAGACGAGGACTGGAACGACGTGCGCCGGATCTACGGCGAGGGCATCGCCACTCGCACCGCCACCTTCACCACCGAAGTGCCCACCCGGGAATCCCTGGACGCACAGTGGCTCCCCGATCATCGGTGGGTCGCCGAGATCGACGGCACGGTGGCCGGCTGGGCCACGCTGAGCCCGACGTCCGGACGGGACTGCTACCGAGGCGTCGCCGAAAACTCGATCTACGTCGCCGACGGCATGCGCGGGCGCGGCGTCGGCAAGACCCTGCTGCGCACCCAGGTCATCGCCGCCGACGGCGCCGGAATCTGGACGCTGCAGACATCGATCTTCCCGGAAAACCGAGCGAGCATCGCCCTGCACCACTCCGCCGGATTCCGCACCGTCGGCGTCCGCGAACGCATCGCCCAACTCGACGGTGTGTGGCGCGACACCGTCTTCCTCGAACGCCGCAGCGCAACGACGACCTGAACGGTGTCCGCGGCGCCCCGGTGTCGAGTGTGCGCGCCCCCGAGGCGGCCGAGCCGGTGGTGACCGAGTTGTTCGGAGTAAGGGCATGACGGTGACCGGCCGGCGATGACCGGTCGCCGACCCAAGTGCGCGACAATGACCGCGCCTTGGGCGTAGGCAAAAAGAACCGACGAGGGAGACGAGCAGTGGCACAGCCACAGGGTGTGGTCGCGCGAATGGAACAGCACCAGGTGGCGATCTACCTCACGGCGATGGTCGCCGGCGCCGGGATCGGCTGGGCCGCACCGGCAGCGGGCCCTGGCCTCGAGCACGCGATCAACCCGGTCCTCGGCGCGCTGCTGTTCGTGACGTTCCTGCAGGTGCCGGCCGCCGAACTGCTGCAGTCACTGCGTGACGGCCGGTTCCTGGCGGCCATTTTGGCGGCCAACTTCCTGCTCGTCCCGCTCGTCGTCGCCGCGATGTTCACCTTCCTGCCCGCCGACCAGGCGGTGCGGATCGGTGTGCTGCTGGTGTTGCTGTGCCCGTGCGTGGACTACGTGATCGTCTTCTCCGGGCTGGCCGGCGGCAGCAGCCGCCGTCTCCTCGCGGCGACCCCGCTGCTGCTGCTCACCCAGATTCTGCTGCTCCCGGTGTTTCTCGTGCTGTTTCTCGGTTCGGACCTGTCCGATATCGTCGACGTCGGACCGTTCGTCACCGCGTTCATCGTCTTGATCGTCATCCCCCTCGCGCTGGCGTGGGCCACCCAGTTCTGGTCGGCGCGTACGCAATCGGGGCGGAGCGCATCGGCGGCGGCGACCGCACTGATGGTGCCGCTGATGGCGGCCACCCTGCTGGTGGTGGTCGCCTCCCAGGTGCCGAAGCTCGAGGGCCAGGTTGCCGATGTGGCCGCGGTGGTCCCCTTCTACGTGGCGTTCCTGGTGGTGATGGCGTTCGCGGGACTGCTGGTCGCCCGGTTGTGTCGGTTGGACCCGCCGGCCGGGCGGGCCGTGGTGTTCAGCGGAGCGACCCGCAACTCCCTGGTCGTGCTGCCCCTCGCGCTGGCCCTGCCCGACCATCTCGCGGTCGCCGCGGTGGTCGTGGTCACCCAGACCCTCGTCGAGGTCGTCGGCATGGTGATCTACGTCCGGTTGGTGCCGCGTCTGCTGCCCGCGGCCACCGATACCTCTCCCGCACCGGCCTGAGCCGGGATTACGCCACGGCGGCGCGGATTCGAGCGCCTCAGTTCACTCGCCGCAACACTCGGAGTCGTGCGCTGCGGTATCGGGGGTGGGATTGACCGGTGCGGCGCAGCAGCTCTCGCCCTTCCAGGCGTTGAGCCCTTCCTTGACGGCGATCACCGCGATCACCAGCGCGGCGATCGGATCCGCCCAGGACCAGCCGAACAGGCTGTTGACCAGCAGGCCGACCAAGAGGACGGCGGACAGGTAGGTGCACAGCAGGGTTTGCTTGGAGTCCGCGACCGCCGAGAGGGAGCCGAGTTCACGTCCGGCTCGCCGTTGCGCCCAGGACAGCACCGGCATGACCGCCAAACTCACAGCAGCCAAACCGATTCCGACAATCGAATGTTGCGCTTCGCCCAGCCCCATCAGTGACCGGAGAGCGTCGACGCTCACATACAGCGCGAGTCCGAAGAAAGAGAAAGCGATGATCCGCAGCGCGATCTTCTCGCGCGCTTCGGGATCTTTGCCCGCGAACTGCCAGGCCACGGCGACCGCCGAGGACACCTCGATCACGGAGTCCAGCCCGAATCCGATCAGCGCGGCAGACGACACCCGAGTGCCCTCGGTGAGCGCGATGACCGCCTCGAGCACGTTGTAAGTAATCGTCGCGGCCACCAACCACCGAATCCGGCGCGAGAGCAACTGGCGACGATCCGCCGAGAGACTGGGTGGCCGCATCCCCGGTGTACCGAGATCGGAAGCCATCAGCAGCACCCTTCCGCATCCGCTGTCGGGCAATGGGACGGATCGACGGCCAGGACCAGACCGATCAAGTCGTCGAGCGCACGCCCGATACGAGGATCCGCCAGTTCGTAGCGAGCCCGTCGCCCTTCGGGGACGGCGACCACCAGTCCACAGCCTCGCAGGCACGCCAGATGATTCGACAGGATCTGCCGCGACACCCCGATCTGCTCGGCCAACTCGGACGGATAGCCCGGCGCTGTCCGCAGACGCAGCAGGATCTGCGTGCGTGTCGAATCCGAGAGCGCGTACCCGAAACGGGCAAGTGCATCACCGTGCATCAGAGTGTCCACACCCAAACGATACATCTTATTCTGTATCCAGAAAAGCATGTACCCAAGCCCATTCATCGACTGTTCATTTGTGGACTGATTCGACGTCTGTCAATATCGACCTATGTCGAATCAGGAACTGCCGGAGAGTGGTGCGTGTTGCTCACCGCTGGTACGCGAACCGTTGACCGAGGACTGGGCCGGCGATCTGGCCCGAATGTTCAAGGCCCTCGGTGACCCGGTCCGCCTGCGCCTGCTCAGCCTCGTGGCCTCTCATGCAGGTGGGGAGGCGTGCGTGTGCGACATCTCCGAAACGTTCGACCTGTCGCAGCCGACGATTTCCCATCACCTGAAGGTGCTCCGGTCGGCGGGACTGCTGGACTGCGAACGCCGCGGCACCTGGGTCTACTACTGGGTGGTTCCGTCCGCGTTGCAGCAGCTGTCCGCGGTGCTGCTCACCGAAGGTGGACCCGTCGTACCGTCCGAGACGTGCGCGGCGGAGGTGCCGGCATGAGCGAGGCAACCACCACCGAACACCACCCGGCCGTCGTCGGAAAACTGTCTACCCTCGACCGGTACCTGCCGGTGTGGATCGGCGTCGCCATGGTGGCCGGGCTGCTGCTGGGCAGGATGATCCCCGGTCTGGGTGATGCCTTGTCCGCGGTGGAGGTCGACGGAATTTCCCTGCCGATCGCCCTCGGTCTGCTGATCATGATGTACCCGGTGCTGGCGAAGGTCCGCTACGACCGTCTCGACACCGTCACCGGCGACCGCAAACTCCTCGTCGGGTCCCTCGTACTGAACTGGGTACTCGGCCCGGCGTTGATGTTCGCCCTGGCCTGGCTGCTGCTGCCGGATCTGCCCGAGTACCGCACCGGCCTGATCATCGTCGGGCTGGCCCGCTGCATCGCGATGGTGATCATCTGGAACGACCTCGCCTGCGGTGACCGCGAGGCCGCCGCCGTGCTGGTGGCGATCAACTCGGTGTTCCAGGTGATCATGTTCGCCGTCCTCGGCTGGTTCTACCTTTCGGTCCTGCCCGGTTGGCTCGGCCTCGAGCAAACCACCATCGACACCTCGCCGTGGCAGATCGCGAAGTCGGTGCTCATCTTCCTCGGCATCCCGCTGCTCGCCGGCTACCTCACCCGCCGCTACGGCGAAAAGGCAAAGGGCCGCACCTGGTACGAGTCCAAGTTCATCCCCCGCATCGGGCCGTGGGCGCTCTACGGGCTGCTGTTCACCATCGTCATCCTCTTCGCCCTGCAGGGCGAGCAGATCACGTCCCAGCCGCTCGACGTCGTCCGCATCGCGATCCCGCTACTCGCCTACTTCGCCATCATGTGGGGTGGTGGCTACCTCCTCGGCGCCGCAATGGGTCTCGGGTACGAGCGCACCACCACCCTGGCGTTCACCGCAGCGGGCAACAACTTCGAACTCGCCATCGCCGTCGCCATCGCCACCTACGGCGCCACCTCCGGCCAAGCCCTCGCCGGTGTCGTCGGCCCACTGATCGAGGTGCCCGTCCTCGTCGGACTCGTGTACGTCTCGCTCGCTCTGCGTGGGAGATTCGCCGAGCAGCGCACGCCCACGCCGGCCGTGACGCTCGACAATCACGACTCCTGATCGACACCTACCTCCGAAAGGCATTTCGCATGGCTTCCCGACCCAGCGTGTTGTTCGTCTGCGTCCACAACGCCGGCCGCTCCCAGATGGCCGCCGGATTCCTCGCCCACCTCGCCGGCGATCGGATCGAGGTCCGCTCCGCCGGATCCGCCCCGGCCGAGACTATCAACTCCGCCGCCGTGGAGGCGATGGCCGAGATCGGCATCGACATCTCCGGCCAGTCCCCGAAGATCCTCACCCCCGACGCCGTCCACACCTCCGACGTGGTCATCACCATGGGCTGCGGCGACGCCTGCCCCGTCTTCCCCGGGGTCAGCTACCGCGACTGGGCCCTCGAGGACCCGGCCGGCAAGGGCGTCGAGGCGGTCCGTCCGATCCGCGACGACATCCGCTCCCGGGTCGAGGCGCTGATCGCCGAACTCGTTCCCGCCACCGCCTGAGACGGGGACAGACCGATGACGAAACCCTCCGTGTTGTTCGTGTGCGTGAAGAACGGCGGCAAATCCCAGATGGCAGCCGGGCTGATGCGAAAAGTCACCGGCAACGGCGTCGACGTGTACTCCGCCGGAACCAAACCCGGCACCGCCGTCAACGCCCTGTCCGCGCAGTCCCTGCTCGAGGTCGGTGTCGACATCACGGGCGAAACGCCGAGATCCGTTGATCCGCAGGTGGTTCGAGACGTCGATGTGGTGGTCACCCTCGGCCGCGAAGCCCACGTCGCCCCCGTGGACGGGACCCGGTTCGAGAACTGGGACACAGATGAGCCGGCCGACCGCGGCATCGACGGGATCGAGCGGATGCACCTGATCCGCGACGACATTGCCGCCCGCGTCGATCAGCTCGCCGCCCAACTCCGTACCACCCGGCCCTGATACCCGAGGAGAACCTGCTCGTGAGCACCATCGAAATTTTCGAACCCGCCCTGTGCTGCAATACCGGCGTCTGCGGCGACGACGTCGACCAGGCGTTGGTCACCTTCTCCGCCGACATGGACTGGGTCCGCTCCCAGGGCGGAGACATCGCCCGGTTCAACCTCGCCAGCGAACCCCTCGCATTCGCCGAGCGGGAACCGGTGAAGGCGTTCCTGCAGGTTTCCGGATCCGAGGGTCTACCGCTGGTGCTCGTCGACGGGGTCACCGCGCAGACCGGCCGTTACCCCGACCGCATCCAACTCGCCAAGTGGGCCGGGCTCGACACTGAAAGCCCTTCTGCGGCACCGGCCGGGATTGCCATGCTCGGGCTCACCGACGCCGGATCCTGCTGCGCCCCAGAGGACGACAGCACCAGCTGCTGCTGAAAGGCTCTGCCTGTTATGAAGTTTCTCGACACCCCGCCCCGCTTCCTGTTCTTCACCGGTAAGGGCGGGGTCGGAAAGACCTCCATCGCCTGCGCCGCCGCGATTCACCTCGCCCGCGCCGGACGCAAGGTCCTGTTGGTGAGCACCGACCCGGCGTCGAATGTCGGGCAAGTGTCCGGGCTGACTATCGGCAACACCATCACCGAGGTTCTCACCGTGCCCGGATTGTCCGCGCTCGAGATCGACCCCGAGCAGGCCGCCGACGCCTACCGCGAACGCATCATCGGACCCGTGCGGGGGTTGTTGCCGGAGAAGGAATTGGCGTCGATCACCGAGCAGCTGTCGGGTTCGTGCACCACCGAGATCGCTTCGTTCAACGAGTTCACCGCCCTGCTCACCGACCACGACGCCGTCGCCGACTTCGACCACGTGCTCTTCGACACTGCACCCACCGG
This sequence comes from Rhodococcus sp. IEGM 27, assembly GCF_033142305.1. Classification (NCBI taxonomy): domain Bacteria; kingdom Bacillati; phylum Actinomycetota; class Actinomycetes; order Mycobacteriales; family Nocardiaceae; genus Rhodococcus; species Rhodococcus sp. IEGM 27. The sequence goes on from NZ_JAWLSG010000004.1 coordinate 493,684, forward strand.
GCACACCATCCGGCTTCTGCAACTGCCCGGATCGTGGACCGACTTCCTGAACGACGGAAAAGGCGATGCCTCCTGCCTGGGCCCGATGTCCGGGCTCGAAAAGCAACGCAGCATCTACGCGGACGCGGTCGCCGCCCTCGCCGACCCGCAGCGCACCCGGCTGGTTCTGGTCGCCCGGGCGCAGCGGTCCCCGCTCGCCGAAATCGCCCGCACCCATACCGAACTCGCCGACATCGGGCTAATCCACCAGTACGTCGTGATCAACGGTGTCCTCCCCGCTCCCGAGAACGGGGACGAGCTCTCTGCAGCGATCTACCGGCGCGAACAGGCCGCCCTCGATGATCTTCCCCGTGAGCTGTGCGCTCTGCCGTCCGATCAGGTCCAGCTCAAGCCCACCAACATGGTCGGCATCAGCGCACTCGAGAGCCTGTTCACGGCGAACCCCGCGGCCACACCGCAGGCCATCGCAGCAGAAGCAACATCGGTGCCGCAGGCGCCGCTGTCCGCCCTCATCGACGAACTCGCTGAAGCCGATCACGGGCTGATCATGTGCATGGGCAAGGGCGGGGTCGGCAAGACCACCCTCGCCGCCGCGATCGCTGTCGCCCTGGCGCAGCGAGGACATGAGGTGCACCTGACCACCACCGATCCGGCTGCCCATCTGACCGACACCCTCGACGGACACCTCGCGGGCCTCGAGGTGTCTCGGATCGATCCGTCCGAGGCCACCGCGCAGTATCGGGATCGAGTGCTGGCCACCAAAGGCGCCGCCCTCGACGAGCAGGGCCGCGCCACCCTCGCCGAGGACCTAGCCTCCCCGTGCACCGAGGAAGTCGCCGTCTTCCAAGCATTCTCCCGGGTCATCCACGAATCTCGCCGCAAGTTCGTCGTCGTCGACACCGCCCCCACCGGGCACACCCTGCTACTCCTCGACGCCACCGGGTCCTACCACCGGGAGATCGCCCGCCAGATGGGTGACAGCACGAATTTCACGACTCCCTTGATGCGGCTGCAAAACCCGGAGGAGACGAAGATCCTGCTGGTTACCCTCGCCGAAACCGTCCCGCGGCTCGAGGCCGAAGACTTGCAAGCCGACCTGCAACGCGCAGGAATCACGCCGTGGGCGTGGATAATCAACAACTCCCTTGCCGCCGCACAACCGATGTCCGACCTGCTCCGGCGGCGGGCTGCGGCGGAGCAATCGGAAATCGATGTGGTCGCGCACCCGCGGGTCGCGGTCGTTCCGATGCAACCCACAGAGCCGGTCGGCGAAGCAGCGTTGACCGCGTTGGTCGAAGCTGAGGTGTTCGGACTCGCGACCTAGCCGCCTGGGATCGGCCAACGGTCATAGCGCTATCGCATGCTCACGACTGATTCGTGAAGAAGGCCACGATGTCGTCGACGCGGAAGTGGTCGGGCGACACGTGTTCGCCGCCCACGACGATCAACTCCGCGGCCATCGACGCGGCGCGCAGCCGTTGCACCCACGGCCCGGTCACTTCGGCGATGTTCGCCACCGCATCCTCCGGCGACGCGTACACGCGGATCGGCACGCCCGCATAGGCGTCCGGCTCGTGGCGGACGACATCCCATGCTTCAGTCTTCGACTCCAGGTCGTGCCCGTCGGCCGACAGCCCGTACGCAGCCGCGAGGGTGACGCGGCCGTGCTCTCCCCGCTCCCAGACCGCTCGCATCGACAATGACGGAGCGACCAATACAGCTCCCTCCCACTGCATTTCCCGCAGGCGGATCGCGTTGGCGGCGGTGGTGGCGCCCATCGACTCGCCGATCAGGAACCGGCGCGAGAGCGGCCACCGGCACGACACCCAGTCGTGGAGGGCACCCAACGCGTCCTGGGCATCTCGGTTTCCCCACAGATCGCCGTGCAGGTAGGGGCTGACGACGAGAAACCCGCCGTCGAGCAGACCGTCGCGTACGCCGGCCCGTTCATCGATCGACGTTTCATCGGCCGTGCGTCCGTGAAGGTAGTAGACGGCTGCAGACGGTGCCACTCCCTGCGGCACCAGGACGAGCGCGCGGTCACCGGATGCCGGAATGGTTACCGCGTACTCGTCGTACCGCGTGAGGCCGGCCGTGCACCGCTCGAGCGGCACAGCTGATTCCTCACGAGCTCTCACGCGGTCACGCTAGCAAGGACGCTCTGATCCCGCTGGGTCACAACCTGGCGAACACCCAGCGGTTTACGCCTGTTCATCATGATCCGTTTCTCACCGCGTACACCACCCATACCATTGGATAAATTGGTAACCAATAGTATGGTCCGGGTATGACATCGGTTGATGACGGACAGCGATGGCCGCCCGTCGCCGACGAGGACCATCCCTGGGTCAGCACCACCGGCGACTACGGATCTCGACGCGAACGTCGCCTCACCGCCGGCCCCTACCGCGCGGCGGTACCGCCATTCATCGCGAACCGGACCATCTCACTGACCGGCGAACTGCAGGCGCTGACGGAGGAAGCGGCGACCGAACTCACCCGCTTCGACGCCGAGGTCGGCCACATCACCGCTCCGTTCGCATCCATTCTGCTGCGCACCGAGAGTGCATCGAGCTCGGAGATCGAGAACCTCACCAGCGGGGCACGCCAGATCGCGCTGGCCGAACTCGGCGAGCACACCTCCCGCAACGCCCGCCTGATCGTCGGAAACGTCCGGGCCATGCAGGCCGCATTGGAGTTGTCCGACCGCATCGACGCCGACGCGATCCTGCAAATGCACCGGGCACTGCTCGAACACGGCGATCCGAACACCGCCGGCCGATGGCGGCAACAGCAGGTCTGGATCGGCGGCGGAAGCCTCGGACCACACACCGCACAATTCGTCCCCCCACATCACGACCGCGTTCCCGAACTGATCGACGACCTGATCGCCTTCGCCAACCGGGTCGACGTACCCGTGGTCGCCCAAATAGCGGTCGCACACGCACAGTTCGAAACCATCCACCCGTTCCCTGACGGCAACGGGCGCGTCGGTCGCGCCCTGATCCAGGCGATGCTGCGCGGCGGGCAGCTCACCCGCAGCGTCGCCGTACCGGTGTCCGCCGGCCTGCTGCACGACACCGCCACCTATTTCCACGCCCTCGGCGAGTACCGGTCGGGCAACCTCGAGCCGATCGTGCAGTCGATCGCGGAAGCATCGTTCGCCGCCGTCGCCAACGGCCGCACCCTCGTCCGGGACCTGGAATCGGTTCGAGCCGACTGGCGCACCCGGGTGACGGCGCGACGAGACGCGGCGGTACACCGCCTCGCCGACCTCCTCCTGCGCCAACCGGTCGTCGACAGCAAGCTCGTCACTTCCACGCTGGGGGTCACCGGCGCCAACGCGCAAATCGCGATCGACCGCCTGGTCGACGCCGGAATACTCACCCAAATCACCGACGGACGACGCAACCGGATCTGGCAAGCCAAGGACGTCGTCCGCGTCCTCGACGAATTCGCCGCCCGCGCCAAACGCCGCCGAGGATGAATGCGGTGGGTGCTCACTCCGCCGGTGACTGGCAACTCGACGCACTCGCACGAACACACCACCCAATTGCCACGCTGGGCTGTGTGCCACAGGTACCGCGTTGTGGGCGTGCCCCAACGCCGCGCGAGTTCGTGAACCGAACAGTCCTGACGACGCCCCCGACTCTTGTGCAGCGGACCGTGCTGGCGCACCTTAAATCCCCACCGTGGCCGCTGCATTTTCTATCAGTGACGCGATGCGGCAACGTCCTCGTCGAGAAATTCCTTCAATCCCCCACTGAAGACATCATTGTCGTCGCCGGCAACCATATGACCGGCCCCGGCAACGTCGATCAGTGTGGCGGTCGGGATCAGCTCGAGTAGTTCCTTGGCGCCTTCTTCACTGACGACATTGGATTGCTTGCCACGCACGAGCATCGTGGGCACGGTGATCGCGGCGGCGGCATCCCGGGCGCGTTCGTAGCGCACGATCGAGTCGGCTTGGCGAGTGGGTTCGTCACCCTGGCGTAGGAACGCCGGATCCCAGTGCCAATACCAGCGACCATCACGCAGGCGAAGGTTCTTGCGCAACCCTTGCGGGTTGGGCTTGCGAACCCGGTTCGGTGTATACGCCGCGATCGCCGCTGCGGCGTCGTCGAGGCTGCCGAATCCATCGAGGCCGCTGCGCATGAAGTCCATGATTTCCGCGGTGCCGGCCGTTTCCACCTTCGGTGCGATATCGACCAGAACCAGACCGCGCGCGAGATCCGGGTTCTCGCCTTGCCCGATCAACGACGTCATCCCGCCCATCGAGGCACCGACGAGTACCGGCTTCTCCCCCAGCTCGCCGATGATCGAGGTCAGGTCGGCGACCAGCGCATCGATGCCGTAGTCCCCGTCCGGCGCCCATTGGCTGTCTCCATGCCCACGTGCGTCCACCGCGATCGCGGACCACCCGTCCGCCGCGAGGCTGCGCCCGGTGTTCCGCCAGGAATGCCGGGTCTGCCCGCCGCCGTGCAACAACAGGACCAAGCCCTTCCTGTCGACGCCTGATCCACCGGCATCAGCCGTCGGTGGATCCCACCGGTCGGCGGCAAGGGTGACACCGGCACCACGGAATTCGGGTTGTGTGACTACGGGATTCATCAAACTTCCTCACCAACATCGTCGAGTCGAGAATTTTCCACCATGGTGCACCACGCGAAGAACAGTGATTCACCTCGCATTCGTTGCGACAAAAGATTTCGCCGCGCACCCCGGCCGGGACCGGACGCAGCCGTTATCGAGTATCGAGCAGTTCCTTGATGTGCGCGACGTGCTCGGAGTCCATCGGCGGCACTTCGAGTGTCTCTGCGCCGGGCCGCAATCCGGCGACCATCACGGCCAGGATTCTCCGCCACCCCGTGTCGGTGACGCCGCGGGTCGTCGCGACGACACCGCGTAGCGACCACAGGATCAACTCCAGGTCCGCGTCCGTGGCATCCTCGCGGATGCGCCCGTGCCGCTTGGCCTGCGCCAGCAACTCGATCAGGATCCGACGATATTCATTCTTGAGAACTGTGGTCTCGTCGTCGTTCCACATACGCGACAGGCATCCGCGGTTCGACGCCAGAATGGCACCGCTGCCGTAGAGCAGCTGCTCCAGACCCTCGCCCTCCGGCGCGGAACTGGCCTCCCGGGCCAGGGCGACGAAGTCCTCGAGCACCTGACGAACCAGTTCACTGATCAACGCATCCTTGGTGGGGAACCGGCGATAGAGGGTGCCGACGCCGACGCCGGCAACCCGGGCGATCTCGTCGACACCGACATCGAGGCCGCGCGCACTGAACACGGTCGCCGCCGCATCGAGGAGCCGTTGTCGGTTCTCCGCGGCGTCGCGGCGCAGCGCCTTGCCGGTCTCCTGAACGCTCACATCGGACCTCATTCGGATTCGTCGCCCACCAGCGTGCCTCCCGCGACCATCGCGAGCTCCGGGTGTCGCAACCCGGGCGACTGCTCGAGATTGGTGGTCGTGTTCCGCTGCATTGCCGGGATGAACAGGGCCGCGACGGCACCGAGACCAACTGCCACACCCAGCATGAGGAATCCGTTTGTGTAGCCGGATTCCTGCGGAACCCCCGACGAGGACGCCCCGGCGGTGACAACGGTGGCCATGCAGGCCGCCCCCAGTGCGCCGCCGATTGTGCGGATGTTCGCGTTCATGCCGCTCGCGACACCGGTCTGTTCCGGTGGCACCGCGGCGACGACAACATTCGACATCGCTGAGAAGGCCAGGCCGAAACCGATACCGACCAACGACATGGCGAGGTAGATGTCCACTTCGGTGTCGTGCTGAAACGCCACCACGAAGTACCCGGCCGCACTGACGATCGACCCGGCGATCAGCAGGTTTTTCGAACCCAGTCGCGCCGCCAGGCGGCCGGAGGCGAGTCCGAGCGCGAACATGCCCACGCTCACCGGCAGCAGCATCAGACCCGACTCGGTGACCGAGGCACCGAAGCCGTATCCGGCCGACGTGGGTGTCTGCAGAAATTGCGGGAGGAAGCCGAACGCGGCGTACATGCCGACCCCCATCAACAGCGCCAACAGGTTGGCGGCCCACACGCTGCGGATCCGCATCATCTTCATGTCGATCAGCGGATTGGCCGACCGCGATTCCACCGTCACCCAGACCGCCACGATGACCGCGGCAGCCACCAGCAGCCCGATGACGATCGGAGAACCCCAACCCCACGCGGGTGCCTGACTCACCCCGAGCAACAACGCGACCAGCCACCCCGACAGCAGCAGTGCGGTGAGCCAGTTGATCTTCCCGGCAGTGCGAACACGGGATTCGGGGACCAGGATCTGCGCGGCCACCCCCGCCAGCACGACCATGATCAGCGGAATCCAGAACAGCCAGTGGTAACCCAGCACGGTTACTATCGGACCAGCAAGGACGATGCCGAGACCGGCGCCGACAGCAGTGAGCGCGGCGATCATGCCAACCGCTCCCACCACCTTCTCCTCCGGGAACTCGTCACGGATGATCCCGAACGCCAACGGCAACACCCCGCCACCGATCCCCTGTATCACCCGAGCCGCGATCATCACCGACAGCGACGTGGCCAGGGCCGCCAGCACAGACCCCACCGCCAGCGCAACAAGGGCAACCACGAACACACGCTTCTTGCCGTGCATGTCACCGAGGCGTCCCATCACCGGAGTGAAGATCGACGCCGACAACAGGTAGGCAGTCAACACCCACGTGATGTCGGCCTGTGTCGTACCCAGCGCCGACTCGAGGGTCGGCAACACCGGCATCACCAGTGACTGCAGCAGGGCAAAGGCACCGACCCCAACAGTCAGAACCGCAAACGTCAGCTGATAATGCGCCCGCCGTGAAGCGGTTTCCATAGATTCTCCCTACAACAACCGGAGCGCTCACTCCGCATACAGGGAAACTTAGCAGGCCTAATCGACTCTCTCCTGTTGAGAGATCAGCGTCACATAGGCGCTTCATCGTCTGGGCGACGCCTATTTCCGCGGAGTTTCACCAACCCCTATCCGAGTCTGGTTCTCGACCGCGGCCGCGAGTCGTTGATCTCGTCGTCGGGAGCGCTGCTGCTGCGCGAGTCCGTCCGGGTCGCGGGGTTGGACCGTGCCTTGTCCGCAGCGTTCGCTCCGTGGCGGCCATCGCGATCGATCCACGATCCAGACGAAGTGACGCCGGAATACTCACCCAAATCACCGACGGACGACGCAACCGGATCTGGCAAGCCAAGGACGTCGTCCGCGTCCTCGACAAATTCGCCGCCCGCGCCAAACGCCGCCGAGGATGAATGCGGTCGGTGCTCGCTCCCCACTGTGGATTCAGGGCACCGCAACTGCGCCGATCCAGATCCTGCTGGGTCACAACCTGGCGAAACTCACCAGCGGCAAGCACTCCGCGAAAAGCCGAGTAGTCGACTACTCGCGATATCCGGGCTCGTTTACGCCAGGCTCAAAATAGTCCCGTCCACGTGACTCGGCACCGGCTCGAGAGCGGAGGAATCACCCATGTGTGCTCAGGCTGCGCAGGCTCCGCGGCAGCGGCAGACCCGCGGGGAAGAAGAGCGGTTCGAATACGACGCCTTCATCTCCTACGCCCACGATGATCGACCGGTCGCCGCCGGCATCCAGAAGGGTCTCCACCGCATCGGCCGTCGAATGGGACAGCTGCATGCCTTGCGGGTATTCCGCGATGCCACCGATCTGATCGCCAGTCCCGACCTGTGGGGCAGGGTAACCGAGGAGATGGGCCGCGCCCGGTACCTGATCGTGGTGCTGTCGCCCCATTCGGTCGCGTCGGGCTGGGTGAACAAGGAGGTCACCCACTGGCTCGAGCGGCATGGACCGGACCGGCTGCTGTTCGTCGTTACCGACGGGCATCTGATCTGGGACGAGGCATCCGGACGGTTCGACCCGGACCGGTCGGATGTTGCCCTGCCGGTCTTGACCCAGCCGGGGATTCTCGCCGCCGAGCCCTTCTACGTCGACGTCACCGAGGACGCGCCGTGGGATCCCGCGTCACCGATGTTCCGGGAAAAGATTACCGATCTGGCCGCTCCCATCCACGGCAAGCCCAAGTACGAACTTGCCGGTGAGGATCTACGCGAACAACGACGCTTCCGGCGCCTACGGCGAGCCGCCATCACCGGTCTGGTCCTGTTGACTGTCCTCGCGGTCGCCGCGGCGACGCTCGCATTCGTGCAACGGCAGGAGTCGATACGTCAGCGGAACCAGGCGATTGCCGTGCGGCTGGTATCGGAAGCCCAGTCCATGCTCGCCGGCGCCCGACCCGGTGGCGACGCACGCGCGCTGAAACAGATATTGGCCGCGCAGTCGATCGGCGCCGAACCAGAGCAGGCTGCCTTGCTCGACGCCGTGCTCGCACGGAAGGAACTACTCGACATCGCCGAGACCACAGCAGCGGGTGTGAAGGACATTGCGCTCTCGTCGGACGAGCGCCGCATCGTCACCGGCGGTGTCGACGGCACCGTACGGCTGTGGGAAGCCGATACCGGCAAGCCGATCGACGCGCCCATGACCGGAAACCAGGGCGAGGTGGTCATTGTGAGGTTCAGTCCGGACGGGCGGCGCATCGCGTCCGGCGGTGCCACCACGGTGCGGGTGTGGGATGCGGACACCGGAGCACCACTCGGCACACCGATGACCGTGGCCCTGGGCGAGGTGTCGAGCGTGGAGTTCAGTCCGGACGGAAGGCGGATCGTCATTGGCTCGAGTGAGGTGACTTCGAGCGGTTTAGTCAATCGCGGTGCAGTTCAGGTATGGGACGCGAATACCGGAGCACCCATCGGCGCACCCATGACCGAGCATGACGGCATGGTCGTGAGTGTGGCATTCGCCCCGGACGGGCGCCGACTCGTTGTCGGTTCCGGCGGACCCGTCCACGGCGCCGTCCGGGTGTGGGATGCAGACACCGGAGCACCCATCGGCGCACCCATGACCGAGCATGACGGCATGGTCGTGAGCGTGGCGTTCGCCCAAGACGGTCAGCGCATCGTCTCAGGTGGTGCCGACGGCACCGTACGGCTGTGGAATGCCGACATCGAAGCACCCATTGGGGAGCCCATGACCGGACACGCGGGTGCAGTAGCGAGTGTGGCCTTCGCTCCCGACGGGGCACGGATCGTCTCAGGCGGCGCCGACGGCACCGTACGGCTGTGGGACGCCGATACCAAAGAACCCATAGGCGAACCTTTGACGGGACACGAAAGTTGGGTCTTGTTTGTGACATTCAGCCCTGACGGCCAACGGGTCATCTCCGGTGGTGGCGACGAAGGCACGGTGCGGGTGTGGGATGTCGAAATCGGTTCGGCCGGCCAAGGCAGTGTTATGAGCGTCGCGTTCGCCCCAGACGGGCGGCGCTTCGTCTCCGCCGGTGCTGACGGCACCCTGAAGTTGTGGGACGCGGATACCGGTTCGCCGATCGGCGAGCTGACGGCCGAACAAGGCGTGGTGATGAGCGTGTCGTTTTCCCCGGACGGGCGGCGCATCGTCTCTGGCACTTTCGCCCCAGCGTCAGACGGCACGACTGCCCAGTCGGGCACCGTGCAACTGTGGGATGCGGATACCCGCCAACCCATCGGCGAACCGATGACCGGACACCAGGGCCACGTATTCAGCGTGGCGTTCGCGCCGAACGGGCTGCGCATCGCCTCCGGCGGCAGCGACGGCACCATCCGACTGTGGGACGCCGACACCCGCCAACCCATCGGCGAACCGATGACGGGACACCGGGATGCAGTGGTGAGCGTCGCGTTTGCCCCGGACGGGCGGCGCATCGCCTCTGGCGGCAGCGACGGCACCATCCGACTGTGGAACCCCGACACTCGCCAACCCATCGGCGAACCGATGACCGGACACCAGGGTGAGGTCACGACCGTGGCATTCGCGCCGGATGGGCAGCGCATAGTCTCCAGCGGTCTCGACGGCACCATCCGGCTGTGGGACCCCGAGACGCGGCAACCGGTCGGCGAACCTCTGAACGGGCAGGCGGGTCCGCTTGCGAGCGTGGCCTTCGCCCCGGACAGCCGCCGCATCGCCTACGCCGGTTATGACCGCTCGGTACGGCTGTGGGATGCGGACACCGGCATGCCGATCGGCCCGCCCATGAGTGGACATACGGATGCGGTGCGCAGTGTGGCATTCAGCCCGGACGGAGGGTCTGTGGTCTCCGGCGGTGTCGACGGCCAGATCTGGCAATGGGCCATTACACCTGCAGATTGGACAGCCACTTTATGCGGCAAGCTCACGATGAATATGAGCCACCGGCAGTGGCGCGAGTGGGTTTCCCCCGACATCGACTATGTCGAACTCTGCCCCGGACTTCCGATTCCCGCCGACGACACCCCACCCGGGAACTGATGGCACGCACAATCCGGCCGATGCCGGTAGGAGGTAGACGATGCAAGCCGACGGTCACCGATCCGAGCTGTGCCACCGACTCTGGAACGACCCGCAAGACAAGACGGGACCTCATGGCCGAGCCATCCCTTATGAAAGCGCGGTGCTCGATCAATACCGGATCTACGTAGAGATGGCCGACCGGGTCAGCGCCCGACGAGGCTTGACGAACTCGTTTTTCCTGAGCCTCAACACCGGCATCTTCGCCCTCGTCGCCGCCTTCGGAAAAATCCCACTTCCGGACAGGACGTGGTGGCTGGTGATTCCGCTGATCGCGGTGCTCGGTCAGTGTTTCGCCTGGTTCTATCTGGTTCGGAGTTACCGCCTCCTGAACAGCGCGAAATATCAGGTCGTCGGCGCCCTCGAGGAACGCCTCCCGGCCTCGCCGTTCTGGCGTGCTGAATGGTGGGCCTTGGGTGAGGGGAACGACCGGTCCCGGTACTGGCCCCTGTCCCATATCGAGCAGTGGATCCCGATTCTCTTCGGGCTTGCCTACATCTCCGCGTTTCTCGCCATCACTTTCACGTGAGTTAGCTGCGTCGGATTTGGCTTCCACCGAGGTCGGCACAGTTTCAGACTTGAAACAAACCGACTAGGCTCGTTGGTATGCACCAGCCGTGGCCGGTGATCGAGAGGCGCGCGGAGGCACAAGCGATCGCCGAGGCCACAGGCTGCGCCACCGGCCCCTGGGGAGTGATCGTCGACGGCGTCTCGGGCGCGGGAAAGACGACACTTCTGTCGGAATTCCTGAAGTCTTGTGTCGGCCCGACAACCTGGCTGGCCGGCAACGCGACCACGAGTAGCACTCCGTTCGGGGCCTTCTCTCGTGTGATCGACAGCCCCGACGCCTGGGATGTGGCAGTGACCTTGTCGAAAATCTGCCGGACGGTCACAGATGGAAATAGGGACGGGACCGTCGTGGTGGATGATGCCCACCTGCTCGACCCGCTATCCGCCGACATTCTGAACCAAATTGCCACCACGCACACCCTCTCATTGGTGATCACACTTCAGACCGGAAATCCGGTACCCGAGGCGATTTCGGCACTCTGGAAGGACCGCGGATTCTCCCGAGTCACCCTGGGCTGCTTCAACCTCGACGAGATCGATACTGTCCTGGTCGCCGCACTCGGGGGCCCTGTGGACAGCAAGACTTCGGTGCGGATCGCGGCGGCATCGGAGGGAAATCCCCGCTTTCTCCGTCACCTGGTGGAGGGTTCGTTGGCCGACGGCCGCCTGATTTGCTGCAACGGAATCTGGCAGCTGCGCGGCGAGCCGACCATCACCGAGGAATGCGCACTGCATCTGCGTCACCTGTGTGCAGCAGTACCGGCGGCGGCCGAGCGGGCTCTGGCGGTAGTAGCCTTCGGTGAACCTCTAGACGTGGCAGTTCTCGAGGCGCTGACCAGCACAGAGTCGATGCTGGCGGTCGAATGCACCGGATTGGTCCGTTTCGGCACAGAAGGCGGGATTGTTGTGGCTCGGCTGGCTCAGCCCTTCCTCGGGGAGGTTGTGCGACAGCAGGTGGATGGTGCGGAGGCACGCCGCATCCGTGGAGAACTCGCGACGCTACTCGGCGCGGACGCCAGGGAGCCGCTCACGCGAATTCGGGCTGCTGCACTCTCCATCGGTACCGACCATCATCGAAGTCCGCAGTCACTCACCGCGGCTGCCGCGGATGCGACTGCGCTCTGCTCCTTCGCCAGCGCAGAAGAACTCGCGCGTGCGGCCTCGGCCGAGGGCGCCGGCTTTCGGGCTCAGCTCCTTCGCGCAGGCGCACTGGCGTGGACGGACCGAGGCGGCGAGGCGGAACAAGTCCTGGCCTCACTCGATCCGGTGAACAGGCCGGAATCCGACTACACCCGGTGGGCAGTGCTGAGGGCGGGAAACCTGTTCTGGAACCTCGACGCGCTCCCCAGCGCATACAGGATCCTGAGAACTGCCTACGCACATGTCACCAGTCCAGCAGGACGCCACTGTGTAGAGGCGGCGCGCGCGGCCATCGACGTTTCGGCCGGCCGGGTAGTCGCCGCAACGAAGGCCGCAGCTCGGGTTCGCCACGCTCCGAACGCTCCCTCAGCCGCGAAAATGTGGGCGGCGAGCGCGAGCTGCATGGGTCTCGCGATGATGGGGCACGGAGACGAGGCGGCCTCCCTGGCCGATGAATCGCTCCACCTCACTCAACCCGACACAGCTGTGCTGCGGTTCTCCATCGGCCACGGGCATATCACGGCGCTCATCTACACAGGTCGATTCACAGAGGCAGAACTGGCTGCCGACCGCTACCTAGAGCTGGCGCGACACCACGATGCCGCATGGTTCGGCATCAGCTCGCTGGTCGGGAAACTCAGCTTGACCCGGGGACGAATCGGTGACGCACACAAGAGGTTGTCAGAAGCCGCAGCGGTCCTCGACACATCCAGTCCCGAACGGCGGGTCGTCACCCACCTTCTCCTGGCCCGAGTCCTCGCTGTCTCGGGACAGACCCAGGAGGCAGTTGGCGCGCTCGAGCAGGCCGAGACGTCGTTGGGCGAACACCGACATCTCTACCGATCCGACGTTGTGATCTCGCGAGCCTGGATCTCGGCCGCTTCCGGTAACCTCGGCCGCGCGATCGGTTTGGCACGTCGTGCTGCCGCCGACGCCGAGGAGGCGGGCCTTCTCGCCGTTGCCGCGGAGGCAGCGCATACGGCCGTCCGGTTCGGGGACAGCGCTTCGGTCGTTCAGCTGCGCGCACTCTCGACTGCCGTCGACGGGCTGCTGATCGGTCCGATGGTGGACCACGCGTCCGCACTCGCCGACTCTGACGGTGATGGATTGCTTGCTGCTGCCAGGAAATTCGAATCCCTGGGTGCCTATCTTCTGGCTGCGGACGCGTACGCCCACGCTGCGGGGGCATACCGTCATGTCGGTAATCGCCGTGACGAACTTCGCGCATCCACGCGGGCCTACGCACTGGCGCAGAAGTGTGACGACGCCTGGACCCCCGCAATATTCGCCTCGGCGGCCCCGTTCCCGCTGACACCCCGCGAAAGGGCCGTCGCTGCACTTGCAGCCGGCGAGCTCACGAATAAGGAAATCGCTCACCGACTAGGGGTTTCGGCACGCACGGTCGAAGGACACGTCTACCACGTGCTGATGAAACTCGATGTGCGCGATCGCGAAGAGATGGCCGAGACTGTCGCGATGGGGACCTGCCGCTAGGCGTCGGGGCCGATCATGAGTCTGCTCACCAGCGATTTCCGATTGTCGACGCCGAGTTTTGTGGACATCCGATACACGTGACCTTCGACGGTGCGTACCGACAAGGTCAATCGTTGAGCGATCTCCCGGTTGGTCATACCGATCACGACGAGCGAGGCGATGCCGACTTCGCGAGGTGTCAGCCACGAAGGACTATCAAGTGCACGCAACGCGGGTGTCCTCGCACCTGGGCACAGGCCGGCGAGTCTACGGGCTGCTGCCGTCGACAACTGTCGACTGGCATCGTCACCATGCCGCCGATGCACGATTGCAGCCTGCGCGGCCGCATCAGCTGCGAGCAGGTAGGCATGCATCCTTTCGAGATTCGCTGCTACGCGGTCTAATCCATGACCATCCCGCACACCGAAGCTGTGCGCCTGAGCCGCAGCCACGCGCACCAAGGGACCATCCACCGAATGGGTCAGTGCCCGCAGTCGGCCCGTGGCAGATCGGTCTCCGAATCGAACCGAGGTGTGCAACGCCACCGTCTCGACACCGAACATCGACCCGGCGTGAGCCAGCCTCGCCGCCTTGCGCGCAGCCGCGATTGCCTCACGTTGCTCGCCACGCGCCGCCAGCATCCACGCGCGTGCGAGCAACAGGTCGGGTTCGAACGACGCCATGTGGACACCGAACGACGACTCCGCAGCAGCAAGTGCTTCAGTGGCATCATCGGTCCGCTCCTGCATGCCCAGAGCTTGGCACAAACCGATTAGGCTCAACGTCAGCCAGATCGGGGGTCCCCCGCCCATCGCCGCGGCCCGACCGCGCCGGAACTGATCCTCTGCGTCGGCCGCTCGACCCACTGCGAGATGAGCAAGACCGCGAATGTACATGTCGACCACCCAGTTCGATCTGCCCGGGCGGGTCGTCACGTAGCGTTCAAGCACCGAATCGAGGGTGTCGAGCTGTCCTGATACGGTGGCGGCGAACACCTCGGCAACACCGATCTGCGTGTGCCCGAGCATGAATCCCACCGCCTTCGCCGCCTCCGCACCACACGTGGTGACACCCGGGACCTGATCTGTGCGGCCCGCCCGTGCCAGCGCTGCGCCACCGGTGGACGCTGCCAGCGCCAAAGCCGACGGTGTACCTCCTTCGGGCCCGAAGAGGGCTCGAGTCAACTCGAGCGATCGCGGCACGTCATTGGCGAAGAAGTCGAAGGTCAACTCCACGGATGTGACAACATCCCGTCCGTGGCGGCCCGTCACGCGAGCACGCATGTCGGCCAGTTTCTCCCGCGCGGCGGCCTCGCGGTCGGCGAAAAACAAGGCCGTGGCACGCCACATCCCCCACGTGAGCGATTCGGCTTTGGACATCTCCGCAGGACTAACGGCGGCGAGCAGCGTGTCGGCATCGTTCACCCGTCCTTGCCACGTCATCGCCCGCGCCGCGACCATGGCCGCTCTGATTCCGCCCCCTCGGGACAGGGCCGCCTGGGCGAGGCGCTCGGCGAGCGCATACTCACACAGGTCGAGCGCGGATTCGGCCGCCTCGATCGTTCGAGCGACATCGATCTCGGCGTCACTGTCGAGCGCGAGCGTCGCCAGCCGCAACGTGTCGCCCGGCAATTCACTTGCAAGGTGGGCGCGAACAATCCGTCCTCGCAGTACGCGGGCGGCCAGCACGCCCGTCTGCTCACGCAGCACCTCCCCCAGGATCGGATGGCTGAGTGTCGTGACGCAGCCCAGGCCCTCGGAGCGAAACCGCAGAAGTCCGCTGCAGTGTGCGGCAGCGACGGCGTCAGGTGACGTAACGCGCTGGAGGACGTCGACGTCGATGCCCTCTTCCAGAGCCACCAGCCGGAGGACGTCGAGCACGTCGGGAGGCACGTTCCGTAACCGCGACCCGAGCAGCGATGCCAGCTCAGTGCTGACAATGGGCCGCGATCGCAATCTCCACACGCCGTCGGACCGCTCGAACAGGCCGGACTTCCATGATCCTTCGACGAGATGCCGTAGGTAGAGCGGGTTTCCCTCCGACATATTCCACAACCATTGCGCGCCGACGTCGTCCATCGGCCCGCCGAGAGCAGTTTCGATCACCCGCACCGCTTCGACACGAGTGAACGCGTCGAGTTCGACTCGATGCAGGACGCCG
Source organism: Rhodococcus sp. IEGM 27 (assembly GCF_033142305.1). Lineage (NCBI taxonomy): Bacteria > Bacillati > Actinomycetota > Actinomycetes > Mycobacteriales > Nocardiaceae > Rhodococcus > Rhodococcus sp. IEGM 27. The sequence continues at coordinate 509,440 of NZ_JAWLSG010000004.1, forward strand.
TCGGCGAGAAACGCGGTGGTCGGGCTTGGGCCACCGCCGCCGAGCGTCACCACGAGTCGAACACCGCCATCGTCGATCAGACCTCGGAGCAGAGTGGTGGACAGCGGATCGAGCCGGTCCGCATCGTCGACGACGAGGGTTGTCGTGAATCCTTGGAGTGCGATTACAGCGCTCGTGAGTGCGATGTCCGGATCGGGTGCCGCACCGATATTCACCACCGGAGCGAATGCACCCAGCGGGACGCCACGTAACGAGTCCGTCCCGACGACCCAGACTGCCTCGCAGTCACGTTCGCACACGATCTTCTGCGCCAAGGTGGTCTTTCCCACCCCAGCCGCGCCGACGATGACGATACCGCGCGTCGAATCCCGCGCGAGGGCGCTGATCTCGGACCCCCGCGGGATGGATGGCCACGTCAGGACCATGAAACTCAGTCTAGGTGTGGCAGAAGCGCGGGGGAAGGAGGTGGGTTGCCTCCCGATCCGCAGATCGGGAGGCAACCCGTTACCGGCCGTCGTGGGGGTTGACGCCCCCGTCGTCACGGAACCCGGGGCTCGACACGGGGATCTTGAACTGCAGCACCCTGTACGGCCATCCCTTGTCGGGGCCCTCCGTCTTCCACTGACTCACGAAGATATGGAACCCACCGTCCAACTTCGAACCGGGGACGATCGACGGACCGTAGAGCTGTGCCACGGCGTCGTCTCCCTCCTGTCCCCAGCCGACCCCGCGCAAGGGCGTGCTCTTGTGTGCCTCGTAGAGGTTGTCCGTGATCTCCGAGAACACGCGCACGTCGATGTCGTAGCCGCCCGCGTCGGAGCTGTCGAACGTGACCAGTACCCACTTACCCTGGATTGCCCGCAGACACATTTCACCGAACTTGGCGGCTGAGTGCGCTCTCTCCAGCACCGGGGTCGGCTCGTTGCCCCAGCGCCACGCGCCGTCCTTCCAACCCCACCCCTCGTACGCATTCCGGTCGGTGATCCTGTCCTCGCGCACACGCCTGAGGATCAGGGGTTTGTCACGCTGGAAGCCGGTGGAGAACACGTAGACCCATCCGTCCCCGGGAGCATCCCACGTCCAGAGCTGGGCAAGCCCGCGGTGGATCCCCGCATCGAATTTCGCCCCGGTGTGCTGCCAGGTGTGTCCGTCGTCGGTCGACTTCCAGATTTCGGTCCAGACGACGTTGCCGAGGCCCTTGTTGACCATGGCATGCAGGTACATCGTGTCACCGATGGTGACGACGTCGGACGGGAGAACTGTCGAGAAGAACGGATTGTCGTGTTGGTAGTCCCAGAGCTGTCGCGCATAGCGGGGGTCGCCGCCGGCGGCCTCACTCCACACGATTCCCTCGTCGAGCTTCTTGGTGTCGGAGAACAGCGCTACCGGCGAACGCCAGTCACCTTCACCTACTCGGGGTCCGCGGAAGGTGTCGCCGAATATTGCCAGTAGTCGTCCCGACGGCGTGCGTGCCATCACGCCGAGATCGGTTGCGGCCATGCCGAACCTGTCGGTCAGCCCCGGACCCGTCACCTCCTTGATCTTCTTGGAGTGGTGCACCTTGGGCCCGGCCTCGATCGGAACCGCCGGCCGGGGTGGTTCCGGTGCCGGCAACCGCCACCCGTTATGGATGACTTCGTTCCATTCACCCTCATAGACGTTCCCGGTGACCGGCCATCCCCACAGCTGCTGCATTCGCGTCGCTACATCTTGGGTGGCCTTGTCGAAAATGCTGGTGCCGGGAATACCGATGGTCTGCTGCCAGCGCTTCAGGCCGTCTTTCGAGGACTGCGGTTCGTTGCCGAAGGTGTTCGACCACGATTCGGTGGGCCCGTCCAGCGGCCCCCAGTAGTGACCGGGCGGTAGCGGAAAGCGATCGGGATCGTCGGGGAGTCCCGCGTACCGCTTCGCCGCGGTCAGCACGACGTCATAGGGAAAGGTGTCGGGGACGTCCCAGTGCGTCCCATCCTTGAAACCTTTGAGAACGCGCGAGCCGTACGTGTAGTTGTTGTGGCTGCTCACTCCCTTGCGATTGTGGCCCACCCCGCCGATGTCGACGCGCTCGATCGGAATGTCGTACTCCGTGGCGACCTTGGCGATGACGAAAGCCACCATGTCGAGCATCTTCGTGTGAGCGAGCCACTGCTCGCGCGACTTGGGCCGTTCCTCGCGGTTCGGATTGGCGCCACTCCAGGTTTCAGTGTTTCCCGAAGTGCCCACCATCGCGATCTGGACGCTGACACGGTTGTCGCTGAGCACGCCCCAAGCGGTGTTCTTGGTGCTGACGGTGTTGATGATGTGGTGATCGTCGATCAGGTAGTGGTAGCTGCCGTTCTGCGCTCCGGCCTGGTAGTTGGCGACATTCTCGGCACGGGCCACCCAGTCCTGGTTCTCGGTGGTGTGCAGATAGATACGCAGATATGCACCGTGACCGGTGTCATACCCCGGGCCTCCGTACCACGCGATCGGGTATCCAGTGGGCGACGTGACCGGCTGCGGTTGCACTGGTTCGACGACCGGGGTCGGAATGTCCGCGGCGACACCGTCCCACTGGCCGAATCGCTCTTTGAGGATACGGTTCCGGTCGATGCCGACGCCTCCCACCTTCTGCTTGTCGATCTCGAATTGGTGCAGGTGCGCCGCGGGGTGTACACGACCGTTGCTGCCCCAATTGTGCATCCAGAAGTAGGTGCCGACGCCGTCGCGGAGCGCCCACTCGATGGTCGGGTAGTTGCAGTAGACACCCATCCTGGTCTTGCCGAGCCGTTCCTGCCACGCGAGCAGGTACGGGCGAACCAGCGTATTCCACTGTTCCTCGCTGGGCGACGCGTCAACCGACACATAGATTGCCGCCGTCTCGGGGCCACCGGCCTCACGGTGAATCTGTATGCCCCGCTCGGCGTCCCGTCGACCCTGCTCCGCTCCACCGAGCCAGTCGGACTTACCGAATTGGAAGTTGGAGACGACGACCATACCGCGTGCGCGCAGGGCGTCGGCCTCCTCCCTCCGCAGCGGTTTGCCGAGCATCCATTCCGCCCTCGGGTCGGAGATGTAACGAATGGCACCGGCGAATCCGCCCGACTGGATCTGAGCAGCTGTGGGGACACCAGCGGAGAAGTCGACCAGGAGCTTGCCTACCAACGAGGTGTGTCCGTTGTCCTTCGGCGCCTCACGCGGATCTTTGGCCTCCTTCAGCCATGTCGAGTCGGGATCCAGATCGGGTCCGCCGAAGCGGCCCGGCGCACCGAATGTCTCGAAATGCAGATGAGGGCCGCTCGAACCACCCTCCGAGCCGACCACGGCTATCTGCTCACCCGCGTGCACTGGATCGCCGAACTTCCACTGTTGCCCAGTGTGTGGGTTGATGAACGACGATGGGGGCGTGTGGCCGAACGTGAAATCCAAACCCCATTGAGTCTGGGAGTCGATCACCAGCCAGGAGCCGTAGCCCTGAGGGTCGTCGTCGATTCCCACATGAGCGATGGTGCCGTCTGTCGGTGCATAGATGGGCGTGCCGTTGTTCGCCGCGATATCGACGCCGCGATGATCCGGCCGGTCCGGAGTTCGGTAGCCGCTGCTCACGCCGGTGTAGGTTCCGGGGGCCAACGGATGGTAGCGATTCATGATTTCCTCACCAGTGAGATGGAACTGTGGTCCGCGACAACGCCGGGGTGCTCCATGTCGGACCAATCACCCCACTGCGCTGAATAGTTCGATCCTCTCCCCTGCCGCGTGGGTTCGTCGTGAGTAGTCCGGTACTCGATTCTCGAGCCAGTTGTCGTCGACGTCAGAGGATGAGGTCCTGGGGGCGGATCAATTCGCGGGGCAGAGTGGTGCCCTCGACCTGTTCGAGTGGATCGGCCGCCACGTAGGCGTCGAGGTCGAGCCCGGTCAACTGGGCGATCCTCCGCACCGGAACCTGAAACGTTCGATACGCGCCGTAGGAGAACGACTCCTCCCCTTCCGTGAACTCGTCCAGCAGTGCCGCCTGCGTGAGCAGGTAGCCGGTCACCGAGAGGCCGCCGTCTCGTTTGGCCATCGCCACGGTCTTCCAGAACTGACGCGGAAGCGCCACCCCACGGTAGCGGGGGTCGTCGGCGGCGAGCACCGGACCCGTCAGGACGCTCACGGCAAGATCGGCGTTGTCGGCGTTCTTCAGCACGTAATCTTCGAGTCCGAGCCACAGCGTCTTGCCCGCGTTGAAGTCATGGTGCTGCGGAGTGCAGTTCGTAAAGTGGAACGTGTCGTCGTTCGCTGCTTTCGCATTCGGGCCCCAGGCGGGGTCCAGTCGGCGCACGAGGTGCCCTCGGTCGAGCGGGTTGTCCTCGTACACACGCTCACCGGTCTGTTGGTGTGCCGGGAGCCGAGGGTCGAGTATCCAGCGGTCACGGTCCCGCTTCGGGTTCTGTGACTGCTTGCCGTCGATGTTCACAGCCGTGAACAGCGCAAGAGCCCGCTCTGTGTGCATGACTACGCTGAAGTGGTGGTAACGGAGCTCTTCGGACGCAATCGAAGCCACTTGCGGGCCGGGCACCGGCAAGGGTAGATGAACTCGCAGGAACCCCGGGTCGTAACCACGGCGGTTGCTGTAGTCGGGGTCGATCGAAATAGCCTCGGAGTCCATCGGTTCACCGCCGACGGCCCTGCGAGGTTCGGCGGAACCGAGGCGGACAGTAATCTCCAACGGAACGCGCACGATGATTTCCTCCCTGGACACTACGTCCAGCCGGAGCGATGAAGAGGAAGTCGCTAATTCCTGCTGCGCGCCGACGATCTCGTCGACGAGAGCGCGCCAGTCACGCGGCATGTCCTGGTCGGCGACGAACTTCAGGATCCGACTGATCCGCACCCCCTCGTTGAGGATCCCGCCGAACTCGGTGTGCTGCGGTGCTCGTACGCTCGCGTGGTGGAGCGCAACCACTTCCCACTGGTCGTTGAACACCGGCGAGCCCGAGGAGCCCGGTTCGGTGTCCGCCGCATAGTGCAGGAATCGTTCGGGAATATCGACGATACGATTCTCCCGCAGGGCAATTTGCTTCTTGTCTCCGCGCGGATGCTGCACGATGGTCACGAACTCTCCGATGACAGCCTTGCCCTCGGCTTCGAACAGCCGGTTGAATCCGAACTGGGCGAGAACCCGCGCAGGTGCCCGAACCGCCACCAAGGCGAAGTCGCGCTCCCGATCGGCGAGGAAGAACCGGCCCGGATCCAACGGGAAGACCTGCACCGGAAGCGGGTTACCGTCGATACCGTCCTGATAATCGAACTCGATCACGCTACTGCGTGCCGTATCGGCGCTCGGCAGCACATGGTGATTCGTCAGAAGCAAGGTCGGCGAAACGAGAAAGCCTGTCCCGTAGCCCTGCAGTTTTCCCCGAACATCGCGGATGTGCACCCTTCCGATCGACCGTGCAGCCGCCACCCCGGCATCGAGATAGCGCACTCCCACGAAATCGGAGGTGTTGATGATTTTCTCTAGCACCTGATCGGCCGACGCGTCATTATCCACCCACTCGCTTACCCGGTCGAGTGCCTCCTCCACGAGGACACCCGACGCTGCGGTGGGGGTCTCCTGCGGTACATCCTCGCCCGTGTAATAGCGGGTGAGCCGATCCAGGCGTGTGGCGATTCGCTCGAGACTCTCGACGGCAGCGATTCCACCGGGACCGGCGAGCGCGTCCACATGCTCGCGTCTCTGCGAGGCCCTCTCCCGTGCGCGGTGCTCGGCCGCTTCGGTCTGCCGCTGTTTCTCGCTCGCGAATGTCGTTGCGGGCGAATCGAGTCGAACTCGACTGCTTCCCATGCTGTTGACGGTGGTCATCATTTTTCCTCGGGTAGTACTGGCCGGTTGCTACCAGCCTTGCCCCGTCAGGTATGGCAGTCATGAGTAGTCCGCTACTCGTACTTCGGCGTGACCGCGGAATCGCTGCGCTCGAATTGCTCGACACCGTTGCGGACCACCTTGCGGACGGCACCGCCCTCGGCCACGAGGGCGTCGAGGATCGGTACCGCCAATTCTGGGCGGATCGGCGTTTCGGCGAGTAGTTGCCCGAGTTCGAGCGCCTCCGTTCCCAGCGCGCCGACGATGAGCCTGCGGCGGGCTCGGTCCAGTGCAGCTTCCATGTCCAGCCGCTTCGCGGACTCACCACGCCCCGCCGGTATCGCGGATGCCGTATCCAGTAGCAGCGCACGGACCTCGTAGGCCGTCAGATTCCGGTCGGTTGCCCACACCAGCATGGCAGCGACAGCCACGTACAGCGCGGCGAAGGTCGTCCCCTCCATTTCCGGTTCATCGACAATCTGTTCGCAGGTGGTCCCGGAGATTGTTCTCGGCGCGAAGATATCCGGCTTGCCCTCTCGGGAGAAGTACGGCGTCTCGTGGGTGAGGGTGCCGTCGTCCTCGACCGCACCGACCGCAAGTGCGTCGATGCTCCACGCAGGGAAGCTGGGCTCGTCCGAGTGATCACCTGCTGCGATCACCAGTCGACCCTCTCCGACCAGATCGGCGATGATCGTGTTCTGGGTGTCGGTCGGCTCCGCGTTCCCGTAGTCGAGGACGATGATGTCGGCGCCGGCTCGCCCCGCCTCTTCCAACCACAGATAGACTTCGCGCTCCGACGGCGCACCGTCCGTAAACGCCAACTCGTGTGAAAGCAGTTCGGCAAGTGCAGATTCATCAACTCCTGTTTCGCCGGCGACGACCCGCCCTGGTACTCCATGGTTGATGGCGCACTGAGTGAGTGCGACGGCGACCTCCTGACGGCGCCGGGCAGTGAACGGCCCGGCGACCGCCAGCTGCAATGGGCGCTTCACCGGAGTCGCGTGTGACAGTCGTCCTACGTCGGCTTCGAGTTCGGTCGACGTCCCGAAGAAGTCGCTGCCGATCGCCGCTGCCGTAGAAACCTTGCCGGGTGGAACCGCGACTTGCTTGACCAGGGCCGGCAGATCGTCCGCATCGAACGAATTGCTCTGGCCAACCAGATCGGCCAGCTGTTCCCACAATTCGAGATGGCGCAGTTGGCCGTACAGTTTCGACAGTTCCGTCTCGGAGAATCGAGTGAGTGTCGGCAGATTGCGGCGGATCCATTGCCACACCTCGGGCCAGGAGAGTGCCTCGAGGCGGATCGTGCGCACTTCGGACGGTCGCAGCGACTGCGTCAGTTGATCGAGATCGTTCGTGGTGGCCACCGACAACCTTGCGCGGCCGCGTCGTCCGGTGAGGGTGACGAGTGCGTTCAAGAGGTCAGATGCTCCGGCGGACTCGCTTGCGAGCAAGTCCGCATCGTCGATCACAATCGCGGCCGGCACGGCCCCGAGATCCCCGATCAACCGTTCCCACCAGTCGTCGGCGCTGAACCGACCCGCAGGCACCGCGCGAAGACCTTTGCCGTCGATCAGTTCCTTGACGAGGCAGGCCAGTTCGCGGACCGGGTCGGGTTCCGCGAGCAGACGTTTGGCGCTGATGAAAAGCTGCGCGATGTCCGGATCGAGTTCTTCGAGCACCCTGTCGAGAAGTGAGGTCTTCCCGGTGGCCGGCATGCCGACCACCTGCAGAAGCCGCGCCGATGTATTTCCGGACAACACGTCCACGGCCTCACGCAACTCGGTGAGCCGGGAGATGAAGCGCAGTTCACCTTGACGTACGCCCAGGTGGCGACTGACCTTGCGCGGTGCGGGCCTCGGCCGGGCCTTCGCGTCCGGGTCGATGACCGCACCGGGATCGCTTCCGCCGACGAACAGACAGGGCACGGCCCAGTTCAGCAGAGGATCACCGCTGTTCTCGTCGCCGTTGATTGCGAGACGCGCCAAACGCAGTGCTTCGGCTACGGATTGCCCGGCGGTAAGTCCCTGATAGAAGAAGCGGGTGAACAGTCGCTCCGTCCCGAAGGGCAACACGGCTTGCATCCCGATTACCATCGGACAGGCATCCCGCACACAGTAGTCCGCCGAAGACAGCTGGCCCGGCCACGTTTCGTCCGCCGCCGAGACACCCGGCGCGCGTGCCGTCTCACATCCCGCGAAAACCGCGAGTCGAAGATCCGGAAGCTGTTGCAGCAAAAGGGCGAAATCTTGGCTCGGCAGAAGCGTTCCACGACCGTTGCGGCGTTCCAGCTTGAGTCCGTGGGGATTGGCATGCCCGAGGTAGTGGAACAGATGAAAGCCGCGGCGTTGCATCCCCATCCGAGTCCGCAGACGCTCGACCGAGGGGCGATCCTCCACCACCACACGCAACAGGCCTCGATCGACCATCGGCTGCAACTCCGTCAGCAGACTGCGTTTTTCTGCATAGAGGTCGAACGGTGCCTCGGACTCGTCCGGGCCCGACCGAAGGGGACTCGACATGACCAGCAACAGATTGAGTGGTGGATCGATCGGCGCTTGCCGGATCGGGTATGTGCGCGATCGTCCCGACCGCACCACGTGGACGTCCCTCGCCATGGACAGGAACCTGTCCGGGCGCTGAGGATCGAGCAACAACTCCCACGGCCATGCGGCGATCCGGCTCGGCGCCGCGAGTACCCGAATGAGCAACTGGTTCCCCGCGGTCCCTGCCGTGCCACGTGTCTGCTGCAGAAGCGTGCCGATCTCCGGCACACCGAACACCAGGTCCGTCAGCACCCTGCCCACCTCGAGCGCTTCAGGGCCGGCGTCCGGGCGAGCGTGCCGGACGGCATCGGTGAGCCATTCACCCGGTTCATCCACCGGCCTGCCGGTGACATCGCGGGGTAGCTTCCACTCGGGTAGGGGTCGTTTCACCGCGAATACCGAACCCTGCGGGGATCTCGCCGAGAGCCACATGTGGTCCCCGGCTTCGAGGACGCTGATTTCCAGCTCTTCGAAACCGCGCCTCGATAGCGGGATCATGCCTTTCAGCTCCTACATATCCGCTGTCCGTGCTACCTCATCCAAGTCGACAACGCTCACCAGGTCCGTGACGGGGTGCACTCCCGGGGCACCGACCGTGATGCGGTAGTCCTGAGCTGCGAGGTCCTCGACAGTCGCCTGCTGCCAACCGTCGACTGAAGTCGAGAGCCGATGCTCCCGGACCGGCCCGCCGACGGTCGGCTCGACGTGTGCGACGAGTTCGGCGCCAGGGTCGTCGGTCCGCGCGCGGATCACCAGTGGTTCGGCGGTCGTCACGTCGTCGACTTCGAGCGACACCGATTCGCTCACCGCAGGAAATACGTTCGGCGGGGTGATCACCGCAATGTTCAATACCCCGCCGACGTGGTCGAGCACCGGGTCGTCGTTCTGCAGCGAGGCATGTTTCTGGCTGAAGAAGGCGGCGTTCTTCCACCCCTTCATGAGTTCGGGTGGGGTCGCCGACAACTTCGGCACTGTGCCGTCGCCGCCGCTTTCGCCCGGTCCGCGCACGGACAGCGATACGATCTTTCCGTCCATCAACCGGGCAGCCCAGTGTGTGCGCTGGAAGTCGCCGATGATGGGACGGATGTCGTAGCCCCCGTCCCTGTCTGCTTCGAGTCGCTCCTGCACCTGAGTGCGCAGCTGCCGGTGCAGCGTCACCGCGTCCTTCATGCGGGCGGCGTCCAGCCCGGTCCCCGTCCAGTCGTCCATCTTGTCGTCCAGGTTCGACCACGACGCATTCGGGCCTTCGAGACATCGATAGGACGGCAGCAGCTGATAGGCGGAGGTGAAGGAACCGATGAGGTTGCCGAGATCGACGGTGAACGGGCCCCATCCTTTGCGGAAGCCGTTGACGAGGAACTCGAGCGCGTTGATCGACCCGGAGTACGGCGTGCCGAACGTGATGAGTGTCCGGGTGTCCTTCCACCCCTCGAGCAATTCGAGGTAGAGGCGGGCAACGATGCCACCCATGGAGTGACCCACGAGGATCAACTGTGCATCGGAATTGCCCGACTTCTCCCGCCAGCGCGTCAACCATCCGTGAGCTTGCCGCGCCAGCTTGCGGGCTGCCACCCGATTGTCACGCCGCCAGTCATACGGAAGCTCGAAGTAGTTTTCGCCCGGTACCACCCCGAACCGGCGCACCAGATCAACGCGGAACTTGGTGTAGCCGTCGATCTTCCAATCCAAGCCCGGTAGCACATGGAAGTCCGGCATCACCCGGGTCGCTACCACGCCGTCACCGAGATCGTCGACCTCTGGATCGTCCCCGTCGAGCTGCAACCGCTTGATGTTGTTGCCGAGCGAGAGCACTCCCCGCAGTGCAGCCCCCGGAGTCGACGCCCACACGTCCTTGCCGTCCCGTGCCAGAACTGATCCCGTGATCCCTGGTATCAACACAACGACGTCTTTCATGGCGGCCTCCACACCGAACACCGGCAACGGTCCGTTCCGACCCCAGTGTTCTCAGGTCTGCGAAGGAGCACACGAGTAGCCGACTACTCGTTTTTAGTTGGTCGTGTGGTGAGGTTCATCAATTGGGCGAGCCCGTTACGGTCCTCGACACCTAGTTTGATGCACGCGTGGTAGATGTGTCCCTCGACAGTTCGGACCGACAGAAAGAGACGATCGGCGATGTGCCGGTTCGATAATCCTGCCGCAACCATCGATGCGATCTCACGTTCCCGAATCGTGAGCGGAAGTGGATGTGCAGCCTCCGCGAGAGCGGGAGACAACATCCGGTCGCATTCGTCCGCCAGTGCTGCGGCCGTGGCGGCGCACTCGACCGAGGAACGTTTGACGCCCGCGCGGTGGAAGGCGATCGCGGCCTGCGCATAGGCATCGGCGGCATCGGGAAGTGCACCGACCGTTCGAAATCTGTCCGCTGCCGCCGCCAGCCCCGGTCCGTCGGCGGATGCTGACGAGGATGCTTGTGCTGCCGCGATTCGGACGAGTTCGCCGTCGCACTGTTCGGCGAGCGCCGCCAGTCGTGGAGCAGTGGAATGGTCACCGAATCGAGTGGCGAGGTGCAGTGCGGCCGCCTCGACACCGAACTGTCCTGCAGCGGCCGCTGTTTCAGCGGCGGACCGTGCGAGCGCGATGGCCTGCGAAGTCTCACCCTGTGCCGCGGCGAGCCACGCGGCAGACAGTTCGAGTTGGGGGCCGAACACTGCCACGTGCCGTCCACTGCGGGCTCGCGCCTCCGAGATGACGCGCTGCCCCTCGTGGATGCGGCCGAGCACGGCGTACGTCTGCCCCAGAGCAATGTAGGCGGGGACGCTCCAGGACACCGCGTCGGCGGTATCGCCCACGTCGAGTGCTGCGATCGCCTGTTCGAGACGCTGAGCCGCGGCGGTGAACCGTCCCCGGACGAGTTCCACCGTCCCGACCAGGATATTTGCCAGTCCCCATGCCAGGTAGCGGCCACTCGACGCGAAGGCGAGGTACTGTTCGGCTCGGCGCTGCGCCCTATCGAACTGCCCGGTCATGGTTAAAGCCAGAATTTCGCCGTGCCCGGCGGGAAAGCGCAGCAATCCATCGATCTGTTCGGCAACGGCCGCGCTCCGCGCCGCCAACGCGGGAACCTCGTCGCCGCGTCCCATCAACGCCAGCGCCAGTCCCCCGCCGAAGAACGCCCATTCGACCGCCCACGGCCGCTCCGAGGCGAGAACAACGCACGCGGCGTCCACCGCTTCCTGCGGTCGATTCTCGAAGACCGCGCACACAGATCCGATTCCCTCGACGACCGGAAGAAGACTCGGTTGGGTGACGCGCTCGCGTAGCACTGCGAGCACGTCGTCCGCCTTCTCCGAATCGCCGAGTGCCCAGAAGAGGTTCGCGATACGTGATGTCCCCCAGCGCACCAACTGTGCTTGAGTCAACGAGTCGGGGGAAAATGCGAGCAACAGTGCCTCGGCTTCGGCCGCGTGCCCCTGCCACAGCAATGCCCGGGCAAGGAGGTCGGCCGCCCCGAAATCACCGGTTTCTTCGAACGCTGCACGTGCCAGACGTTCACCGAGCGGGACATTGGCCAGCCCGATGGCATCCGCAGCCGCCGACGCGAGCAGTGCCGGGTCCACGGAGCGGTCGCTGTCGAGTGCAAGCTCGGCGAGACGTATCCGATGTGCCGCACCCGTCACCGGACCATTACTGAGCTCTTGCACCAGCTTCCCGCGTAACCGGCGTCCTGCCGCACGACCGACCCGTCGGCGAATCACCTCGGCGAAGAGCGGATGGGTGTAGCGCACATCGAGATGGTGTCGCTCCTCGGCGATCCTGACCAAGCCGCGTCGTTCCGCCTCTTCCACTGCGTTCTCCCCGGCGAGAGCACACAGAACATCGAGATCGAGCGGCTCGCAGAAGGTCAGCAGTTGAAGAGCTTGCAGCACATCGGGCGGAATTTTCTCGATCCTGGTTTCCAGCAGCGACGCGAGCTCGGAGGTGATCGCGGCGCGCCCCCGCAGCTGCCACACTCCGCCGGACCGGCGGAGTGTCCCCGCTTCCAGAGCACCCTCGACGAGATGCCGGACAAACAGGGCGTTGCCCCCCGACGCCTCCCAGATCATGTCGGCACTCAGCCCCTCGAGCGGGCCGTCCAACACGGACTCGACCAGTTCGATGCTCTGCTCCCGCGTGAACGGCATCAACTCGAGCCGGAGAAGGTGCCCGTCCTTCCACAGCGACGTGATCGCGTCGGGCACGGTCTCACCGCTCCGGACGGTCGCGACGATATTGACCACCCGATCGAGGGCCAATTGGTGCAGGAATGTTGCCGAGAGCTGATCGAGCAGGTGGGCGTCGTCGACACCGATCACCATGTCCTGGTTGGTGTCGCCGTCGTGAATGAGGGCCTGCCGTGCCGTGGAAAGTAGCGTGACCGGATCCCGGGAGGTCGACGCACCCACCAGGTGAGCAAAAACGCCGAGCGGGATGCTTCGGGCGGATTCCGTCCCGGCAACCCAGCGCACCTCGCCGGGCAGTGATTCGGTCGCGAACCGGGCGAGGGTGGTTTTCCCCACGCCGGGATCGCCGGTAAGGACCACCCCGCAACACTCGGACCGGGCCTTCAGCGACGCGGTGATGACGTCGAACTCGGCTTGTCTTCGAATCAGGGGCCACCTCTGACTCATTCTCGAAGTCTAGTTTGTCGACGCCCTCGTTCTCAGCCCCTCCGCTGCAATTCATAACGAATGTACGGTCTCATTACGACCTCGTCTGGCACCCATACACAGAGAACAGGTAGTCCACTACCCATGATTGGACTGGGTACATTCGGCAGACTGGGCTCAGGACCCCACAGAGGGACTTCCGAGGTGCAGGAGATGGTCATGAACACTCTGCCTGAGCGAATCTCCAGTGACACGGAGCGGCCAGCCGACCGCGCCGCGTACCGTGAAACATGCTCGGCTCCATGGATACTCGACCAGTCGATACGATTGGGCGACAACGACGCACGATTGATCGTCGTCCGCGACGAGTACACCGATACGAGTTACCTTGCGCTCCTCGTCGGCAACGTCACCGGCAGTGCGCCCGTCACCGTGCGAGCAGTCGACGAGGAGGCTCTTCTCATCGAGGGCAGCCGCACCATGTTTCCGGAAATTTTGATCGGCGTTGCCGAGTCACCGAGTGCGTCCGACATCGGCCGTCGGAATCTCGAAAGCCGGACGGCCGTCGAGGGGTCACTCCGATCGACGATCGACTCGATCGGAGTGCACTCGGTGATCGCTGAATGGAACGCGCGGGCGTGAGGTCCGCGAGCGCTCAGTCCTGCGCGAAGTTCAGGTACGCCTTGGACGGGGTCGGGCCCCGCTGCCCCTGATACTTGGAGCCCGCGGCCGAGCTGCCATACGGGTGCTCCGCCGCGCTCGACAACCGCAGAAGGCACAGCTGCCCGATCTTCATTCCCGGCCAGAGCGTGATGGGCAGGTTCGCCACATTGGACAGCTCCAAGGTGATGTGACCGTTGAACCCGGGATCGATGAACCCGGCGGTCGAATGTGTGAGCAGACCCAGGCGACCGAGTGACGACTTGCCCTCGAGTCGCCCGGCAAGGTCGTCGGGCAGCGAACACACCTCGAGCGTGGAGCCGAGAACGAACTCGCCGGGATGCAGAACGAAAGGCTCTCCCTCTGCCGGTTCGACCAGCGTGGTCAGTTCATCCTGCCGCTGAGCTGGGTCGATATGGGTGTAGCGGGTGTTGTTGAACACCCGGAACAAGCTGTCGAGGCGCACGTCCACGCTCGAAGGCTGAACCATCGAGGGATCGAACGGGTCGATGCCCAGACGTCCAGCGGAAACTTCGGCACGGAGATCGCGGTCGGAGAGAAGCACAGGTAGAGGTTAACGGGTCAGCGGGTGTGGATTGCCATCGAGAGCAGCAGATCGGTGCAGGTGTTCACGAGGTCTTCCTCGGGCAGTGTCACGGTGCCGTTCAACCAGGCCGTCAGTGTCTGTGCCAGGCCCCCGACCATGAAATGCGCGGCGAGGTCGAGACGGGGACTCTCCGCCACCTCGTAGAACCCGACGGTCTGCTTGGTCACGAGGCCGGCGAACAGGCGCGAACTGTCGAGCCGTCGCTGCGCCAGCACCTCACTCGACTGCGCCACCGAGAACATGAGACGGCCGTGCCGGGGATCTTCGGCGACCGCCCGGACGATGTTGCGCACGCCTGCTTCGACGATCTCGCGTTCGCCGGGCCCCGCCGTCGACACAGCTTCCAACGTGCTGGTGGCGATGCGTTGCACGACATGGTCGTAGACGGCGACGATCAGCGCGTCGCGGTCGGTGAAGCTTTCGTAGAAGTAGCGAGTGGCCAGTCCGGCCCGCTTACAGACTCCGCGTACCGACAGCGTGTGGTCGCCGTCGTCGCTGCCGAGTAGGTCGAGTCCGGCCTCGATCAGCTGCGCACGACGCTCGGCGCGGCGCGCATCGCCCTCCTGACCGCCATACATGCGACCACCTGTCGAACCTGACGGTGCCGTAACCATGGCGACCATCTTTCCACCGAACTCTGGACGGCGAACATATATGTGAGTACGGTCGTATTCAGATCACGTCCCGTGGATGGATAACAGGAGCAACTATGTCGACGTCACTCGACGCACCCGACCGCCTCGACCAGGTCATGGACGGTGCCGGCCTACTGGCGGGCGCCGCCAACATCATCATGCAGTTGGCACATCCCGGAGTCGGGTACGGCGTGTACGAGAGTCGAGTCGAGAGCGGGCAGCTCTTCCGGCATCCGATCAAACGATCCCGCACCACGCTGACCTACCTCGTGGTCGCCGCACGGGGCACCGACGAGGAGAAAGCCGTCTTCCGTCGAGGCGTCGACCGCGCCCACGCCAAGGTGCGGTCCACCGCAGACAGTCCGGTCCAGTACGACGCTTTCGACCCCGAACTGCAGCTCTGGGTGGCCGCCTGCATTTACCGCGGATTCGAGGACGTCACCCGGGCCCTGCACGGCGACCTCTCCCCGGAGGCGTCGGCGTACTTCTACAAGGAAGGCGCCACTTTCGGCACCACCCTGCAGGTCCCACCGGAGATGTGGCCAGCCGACCGCGCCGCCTTCGAGGAGTACTGGAACCGTTCGCTGGCCAACGTGTCGATCGACGACACCATCCGTGAACACGTCCTCTCCATCGCACGACTCGAATTTCTGCCCACAATCATCTCGCGCCTCTTCGGCCCGATGAACCTGTTCTTCACCAGAGGCTTCCTCCCCCAACACTTCCGCGACGAAATGCAGCTGACCTGGAGCGAGAAGGACCAGCGACGTTTCGACCGCATCCTCCGGACCATCGGCGCCGTCAGCCGCCGCCTGCCCAACGCCCTGCGCGAACTCCCCTACAACCTGCTCATGCGCGACCTGCGGTGGCGAATCAAGTCCGGCCGACCACTCGTCTGAGCATCGGCGTGTGCGCCTCCAGCGAGACCGACATCATCTGCTAATGTTTGCCCCGCAGGGTGTTGGGCCTGCCTACGGGCGCCCAATATCATGCGCGCCGATGTAGTTCAATGGCAGAACATCAGCTTCCCAAGCTGAATACGCGGGTTCGATTCCCGTCATCGGCTCCACCAAAAGGCCTGGTCAGAGCGATTCCGTACCTGGACACTGCAGCCAAGGCTGTAGCCAGTACCTCCACTCAGATCAACCAATTACCGGACAGTCCCCGCTGGGTTCGTCAGACGGGCTACACCGGCATCGTGCTTTGCGCGGTGACCCACTGTGTTTCGGTGGGAGCATCGAGATTGGCGCCGATGCCGCCGACCCGACCGCCGTTACCGGAGGACCCGACGCCGCCGAACGGGACGACTGCCTCGTCACCGACGGTCTGGTCGTTGATGTGCACCAATCCGGCCGAGATCCGCTGCGCGAGTTCGAGACCTTTCATGGCATCGGCTGTCAGGATGCTCAATGACAGTCCGTAATCGGAGCTGTTGGCGATCGCCACGACTACCTCGACCGAGGTGCACGCGGCCGCTGGGGCCGCCGGGCGGGCCGAAGACCTCGTCTTGGAATGCAGGGGCAGTCAACGGTGTCTGTGCGAGCACGGTGGGCCGGTAGAAATGATCGTCGTAGACACCGCCCGCGGCGAGGGTTGCGCTCGCGCTGATGCTTTCCGTCACCAGGGACTCCAACACCCGCGGACTGGGTGGTACGGGCTGCCCGCCCTCAGCGGACGGGTCGGTGCATGGTCGGCTTCGCCTCCCACGTAGCGCCGGGAAGGCGGCGATGCGCGTCGACGGCAGATCTCGAATCCTCAGAGAAGGCAAGCTGTTTTCTGTGGGCAAGTATGCGATCGAGACGGTCCGCACGACCCTGCAAGCATCCCCTCAGTACGACGCCCGGCCACCGCTGGCGTCGTAGACGGCGCCGGTCGAGAAGCTGAGCGCCTCCGAACACAACCATGCGACGAGTTCGGCGATCTCCTCGGGCCGTCCCATCCGGGCCATGGGGGTCAGGCTCCGCGACCGCGCGAGAATTGCCGGGTCGGTGCCGGCATTCATCGGGCTCTCCACCGCGGCGGGTGCCACCACGTTGGCCAGGACACCGGTCTTCGCGACCTCCTTGCCGAGTGATTTCGTCAGCGCGATCACGGCGGCCTTCGACGCCGAGTAGGCGCTCTGGTTGGGATTACCATCCTTCGCGGCGATGCTCGCCAGATTCACAACCCGGCCCCAGCCGGCGTCGGCCATGACCGGAACGAACGCGCGGCAGAGGAGGAACGTCCCGTCGACGTTGATGCGGAACGTGCGGCGCCAGTCCTCGAGGTCGACGTCGACCAGAGGGGCGGACGGTCCCACGACGCCGGCGCTGTTGACGAGGATGTCGACGCGGCCGAGCCGGGCGGCGAGCTTCTCGACGGCGTCGGCGTCGGTGACGTCGAGGCACTCGTCGGCCCCGGCTGCGACGTCGGCGGTGACGACGCGAACCCCGGCGCCGGCGAGGCGTTTCGCGCACGCCGCGCCGATTCCGCTCGCGCCGCCGGTGACGAGCGCCCTCGCGCCCTCGGGATAGGTGGCCATGGGTTTCTCCTCGCGACTGTGTGCGCATTAGTCTTTTTCTATGTGCGAAATCAGAATGATTGGTTACGCACTGTGTATGAATTGGAATATATGGCCTGGACCACTCTTGTCCAACTCGTCGAAGGGAAACCGATGGAGATTCGCTGGCTGCAGGCGTTCGTCGCCGTCGCCGAAGAACTGCATTTCGGCAGGGCTGCCGCGCGACTCCAGATGGCCCAGTCGCCGCTGAGTCAGACGGTACGCAAACTCGAGAAGGACATCGGCGTGCCGCTATTCGAGCGAAGCACCCGCAGTGTCGCGCTGACGTCGGCCGGCCATGCGTTTCTGCCGCACGCCTACCGCATTCTCGAGAGTGTCGACATCGCGCGGCAAGCCACCCGAGCATCCGCCGGGGGCGTGTACGGCCGGATCAAGATCGGCTTCACGGGCGTGCTCAATCACCTGTCCCTGCCCCCGCTCACCCGCGCGCTCCGGCAGCGTTATCCCGACATCGAACTCACCCTCGTCGGGCGCATTATGACTCGTGAAGCTCTCTCTCAATTAGATAGTGGCGCACTCGATCTCGCGTTCGTCGGACTTCCCGTCGAGACTGCCTCGGTGTCGACCCGATTGATCCGCCGCGAGCCATTCGGGGCGGTGCTCCCGGCGGACCACCCGCTCGCGTCGGAGTCGGAGATCAACTTGCGCGACCTGGCCGAGGACGGGTTCGTCACGACACCGCTGTCGGCCGGCTCGGCGTTGCAGGAGGTCGCGATGCGAGCCTGTGTCGATGCGGGATTCCGTCCCCGCGTGGTGCAGGAGATCACCGACCCGTACATGATCCTGATGCTGGTGGCGACGGGTGTCGGCGTGGCGCTCATGACGTCGGGCATTGCAGCGCTCACGCCCCCGGGCACGGTGTTCGTGCCGCTCACCGGCGAGCCGATCTACATGAACCACGGACTGGCCTGGTCACCGCGTCGGGTATCCGACGCGCTCCGGGTGGCCCTCGCGGTGTCGGAGGACATTCTCCCTACCCCCGATTAGGACATTTTCGATCTATATCTAAGACTTTTTTTGCGCTGGACTGCGCATAGTCCGCCATGACACGCTCGTCACGGTCCGGAACTTCGTGTGAGGTGGATCACCTCCGAAGAAGCGCTTCACGGCGCACCGGACCCCTGGGACGAAAGGAACACCATGGCAAGCACGTCTACTCGTGACACCGGGGGACAACCGAACGAGAACGCCCGCCGGGCCGCCGTCTCGGGGTTCCTCGGCAGCACGCTGGAGTACTACGACTTCTTCATCTACGGGTCCGCGGCCGCGCTGGTCTTCCCGCGGATCTTCTTCCCGGGCGGAGGAGCCACGGCGACCCTGCTGTCGATCGGCACGCTCGGTGTCGCATATATCGCGCGTCCGCTCGGCGCAGTGCTGTGGGGACATCTCGGGGATCGATACGGGCGCAAGAATTCGCTGCTGGCGTGCCTCCTGCTCATGGGTATCGCGACAGTGGTCGTCGGCTGCCTGCCCACATACGACCAGATCGGCATCGCCGCACCCATCATCCTGGTGTTTCTGCGATTGCTGCAGGGCCTGTCGGCAGGCGGCGAATCACCGGGATCCTCCGCGTTGACGCTCGAGCACGCACCGGACAACCGTCGCTCGTTTTACACCTCGTTCACCATGAGCGGCATCATGTTCGGCATCGTGATCTCGAGCCTGGTGTTCATTCCCGTGGCCGCGCTGCCGGACGACGCGCTCTATTCGTGGGGTTGGCGTGTGCCCTTCCTGCTCAGCATCTTCGTGACGGGCGTTGCGGTTTGGCTGCGTCGCAAGCTCGACGAGCCCGAGGTCTTCGAAGAGCTGAAGGAACACGACGACACGGCGGGCATCCCCGTGGTCGAGATGTTTCGCTCGCACTGGCGCACTGTGATCCGCATCAGCCTCAGCGCGACGTTTGCGATGATCAACACCATCGTCAACGTGTTCGCGTTGGCGTATGCGGTGCAGGTCGCCGGGCTCGAACGCTCCACGATGCTGTGGGCCATCGCCGTCGCCAACTTCGTCGCGGTCCTCACCCAGCCGCTGTTCGGAATGCTCGCCGACCGGATCGGCCGCAAACCGGTGTTCGTGACGGGCGCCGTCGGTGCCGCGGGCATGGTGTTCGTGTTCTTTCACGCGATCGGAACGGGCAGCGCGCCAATGGTGTTCGCGGCCGGCATCGTTCTGATCGGCCTGTTCTACGCAATGCCCAACGGCGTGTACCCGGCGTACTTCCCCGAGCAGTTCCCCGCCAAGGTCCGGTACACCGGAATGGCCGTAAGTCTCATGCTGGGACTGTTGGTCGCCGGCTTCACCCCGGCCATCGCGCAGTGGCTGTCGGCGGGTGACACCGCGAACTGGGCCCCAGTCGCCTGGATGTGCATGGGCTTCGCGCTGCTGTCGTCGGTCGCCGCGCTCACCGGTCCCGAGACGTACCGCACACCCACCGAGCAGCTCGGCGAACCCGGCACGACAACGGCCGGCACGCGGCACCAGGCGCTCGTCCGCACCGACGCCTGACCGGACGTTCACCACTGCAGGAGATTTTCATGCACCCCCTATCCACCCGACACCGGATCCGCCTCGTCGGGGCAGGGATCGCCACGTCCCTGTCGCCGGCGCTGCACGAACACGAGGCCGCCGCCGTCGGCCTGACCGACTACCGATACGACCTGATCGACGTCGCGGCGGAGGGCATTCCCGTCGACCGTTCCGGCGAGGCGCTGCGGCAGGCCGTCGCAGCGGGTTGCACCGGACTCAACGTCACCCATCCGTGCAAGCAGGTGATCATCGACTCCCTCGACGAATTGTCCGGCAACGCGCGACTTCTCGGTGCCGTCAACACCGTCGTCGTTCGTGACGGGCGGTTGATCGGTCACAACACCGACCACAGCGGATTCCTCGCGGCGCTGCGCCGGGGACTGCCCGAGGCCAGGCTCGGCCGCGTCGTCCTCGCCGGTGCGGGCGGTGCCGGTTCGGCCGTCGCCTACGCGCTCGCCGCCGCCGGAGTGACGGACCTGCGGGTCGCCGACCTCGACCCGGCCCGTGCGGCGGATGTCTGCGCGCGCCTCGCGGCGGGCTTCCCGCAGACGCGGGTCACGGCCATTTCCCTCGACGCGATAGAAGCGAACCTGGAACACTGCGACGGCGTCGTCAACGCCTCCCCGATCGGCATGGTCGGACATCCTGGAACGCCGTTCGACACCGACGCGCTCCATCCCGGATTGTGGGTCGCCGACATCGTCTACCGCCCGCTGCAAACCGAACTCGTCGCGGCAGCAACCGCTCTCGGCTGTGATGTGCTCGACGGCGGTCAGATGCTCGTCGCTCAGGCGGCCGACACGTTCGCCCTCCTCACCGGCATCACGCCCGACCCCGACCGCATGCGACGTCACCTCGGCGAACTACTCACCGATCAGTGCGCCCCGACCGTTCTCGAGGAGTCCCGATGACCGCGCGTCCGTTCGCCGCACCACTCGACCTGGGTAACGTGCGACTCCGCAACCGCTTCGTGTCGGCGCCGATGGAGCGCAACTACTGCGAGGTCGACGGCACCATGACCGACGAGTACATCGCGTACCTCGAGCGCCGTGCGGCGGGCGGCGCAGCTCTCGTCTTCACCGAGGCCAGCTACGTGCGGGCCGACGGCAAGGGCCGTATCCGGCAGATGGGTGTGGACGTCGACGAGCGCATCCCGGGCATCGCGAAGATGGCCGAGGCGATCCATGCGCAGGGCGCGCTCGTCGGCGTCGAACTCAATCACGGCGGCCGCACCGCGCAGGGTTCCGTCAGCGGATTCGTCCCCGTCGCACCGTCACCGATCCCGTGCGCGGTGGTCGGCGGCGAAATGCCCGAGCAACTCGACGGCGACGACATCGAGCACATCATCGAATGCTTCGGCGAGGCCGCCGCGCGCTGTCAACAGGCCGGGATCGATGTGATTTCGCTGCACGGCGGCCACGGCTACCTCATCCACCAGTTTCTCTCGCCGGCGTACAACCACCGCGACGACGAGTGGGCCGATCCGGCACTGTTCGTCAACAAGGTGATCGACGCGGTGCGAGCGATGGCGCCGGGTATCGCTCTCGGACTGCGGTTCTCGGCGTTCGAGGCCGCCCACGGCGGTCTCGACGCGGAGACGACTCGCGCCCGGATCGACGCGATCGACACCGACCGGCTCGACTTCCTCGACGTCTCCGCCGGCAACTACGAATCCGGGCAGTGGATCATCCAACCCGGCGAGTGGCCGCGCGGGCTCCTCGCCCCGTTCTCCGAGCAGTACACGCGGGACTTCGACCTCCCCGTCGGAGTCGCAGGCCGGATCAGCTCACCCGAGGTCGCGGCGCAGATCATCGAATCCGGGCAGGCCGACTTCGTCAGCATGGCCCGCACCCTGCACGCCGACCCGGACTTCCCGAACCGCGCCCTGGACGGCGGCCGGTACCGGCCCTGCATCGCCTGCAACTACTGCATCGACAGCCTCGCCGCCGGACCCGTTCCGTGCTCGGTCAATCCGTGGGTGGGCCGAGAACTCGAGCAGCCGGCGAAACCGGCGGCCGCGGCGGTGCGTGTCGCCGTCGTCGGCGGCGGGCCGTCTGGGATGGCGGCCGCCCGCGACCTCGCGCTCGCCGGGCACCGTGTCGACCTTTACGACGAACGCGGCAGTCTCGGTGGAGATTTCGCGTTGGCCTCGCGACTGCACGAGTACCCCGAGTACTCACGGATCGTCGACTGGTACGTCGCCGAGATCGCCGACCTCGACATCACCTGCCACACCGGCACCCGGGTCGATGCCGCCGCACTGGCCGGCCTGGACTTCGACGCCGTCGTGCTCGCGACGGGCGGCCGCGGACCCGAGGTCGACGTCCCCGGGGACGACACCCGGAGGATCCGCGACGTCCGCGAGTTCCTGCAATCCGGAGACCCCGCACCCGCGGCGATCACGATCTTCGGCGCCGACCGGGAAGCGGCCGCGGTCGCCGACGACCTGCTCCAGCACGGCACGAAAGTGGTCATGATCGGCCCGCAGGAGACGATCGCCCACGACGTCGGCCGGCGTGGAAAGATCGTGCTGCTGCCGCGGCTCGCGGAGAGTGCGAACCTCACCACCCACCTGTCGTCGATCGTGACACGGATCGAGAAAGACCGGGTGGTGATCTCGACCGCCGGAGACGAACGGGTGGTGGACGCTCCCGGCGAACTGCTGATCTCACACGGCGTCGAGCCGCGCACCGACCTGCTCGCCGCAGTGCGGGCGTTGGCACCGCGACTCGGCGTTCACACGGTCGGTGACGCGAGTGGCGACGGCGGCTCCATCCACGCCGCTCTCGTCACCGCAGCCGACGTCGCCGCGAAGATCACCGCGGCCGCGGATGCTCGCGAGGAGGTCAGCGCATGATCGACATGCCGCCCCTCGGTCTCGGGACCTGGCCACTGACCGGTCCGGACGCCACACGGGCCGTCCTGTCCGGTATCGAGGCCGGCTACCGGCTTATCGACACCGCCACGATCTACGACAACGAAGAGGCAGTAGGTGTGGCGCTCGCGGAGTGCGGTCTGCCCCGCGAGGACCTGTTCGTCACCACGAAACTGCGTGGGAGCGATCACGTGTCGGGCGACATCCGCGGCGCGGTCGAGCGCAGCCTGAAGAATCTGGGACTCGATCGGCTCGACCTGTTCCTCATCCACTGGCCGCTGCCACGCCACGACAGGTACGTGGCGGCGTTCGAGGCGATGCTCGCGTGCCGCGACGCCGGCCTCGTCCGCTACGTCGGCGTCTCCAATTTCCTGGAGACGCACCTGCGACGCGTCGTCACCGAGACCGGGGAAACGCCGGCAGTCAACCAGATCCAGATGGACCCGTCGCTCGCCCGGCTACCCGTCCGGCGCGTGAACGACGAACTCGGCGTGTTCACGCAGTCGTGGAGCCCGCTGGGCCGCGGCGAGGTGCTCGACTCGCCTGTGGTCACCGACATCGCCCGGCGTCTCGACGGCACCCCCGCACAGGTGGTCCTGGCCTGGCACTTCGCGCAGCGTGTCGTGCCGGTCGCGAGATCCGCGAATCGTGCGCGCCAGGCCGAGAACCTGGCCGCCCTCGGCGTGCGGCTCACCACCGACGACGTGGCCGCCCTGAACCGTCTCGACCGCGGCGAGTCCGCGGCCCGGGACGTCGAAACCGAGGAGCACTACTGATGGCCCTCCGTATCGGCATCGTCGGCTGCGGCAAGATTGCCGGCAACCACGCCCGGGCCTTGCAGCAGGTGCCCGGCGTCGAGCTGGTCGGCTGCTGCGACCCCGACATCGACCGCGCCCACGAGTTCGCATCCGCGCACGGCATCGCGCGGGCCGTCGATTCGGTGGAGGACCTGATCGCACTCCGCCTCGACGCGTGCACCGTCTGCACCCCGCATCCGGTGCACGAGGAGGTGGTCGTCGCGGCTGCCGAGGCCGGGATCCACGTGCTGTGCGAGAAGCCGATCGCGGTCGACGTCGCCGCGGCCGACCGGATGATCGCGGCCGCCGAGCTCGCGGGCATCACGTTCGGTGTGCTGTTCCAGCGCCGGTTCTGGCCGGCCGCGCAGCGCATCAGGACGGCCATCGACGACGGCCGCATCGGTATTCCGGTGCTCGGCGAGGCGTCGGTGCTTCTCCACCGCCCGTCGACCTACTACTCCGCCGACGAGTGGCGCGGACGGTGGGACACCGACGGCGGCGGAGTCCTCATGACACAGGCCGTGCATCAGATCGACATGCTCCAATGGTTCATGGGTGAGGCTGTGTCGGTGAGCGGCGTCATCCGCACCCACACACACGGCGACCACATCGAGACCGAGGACAGCGCGTCCGCCGTCGTCTCGTTCGCGTCGGGCGGCACGGCTACCGTCACCGCGACCACCGGCGCCAACCACAACCTCGGCAACCGGGTCACCGTGATCGGGCAGACCGGTGCGATCGCGAGCGTTCTCGAGTTCCCGGAGGGCCGTGAGGGTGTCAACGAGATCTGGACGGTCCCCGGCGAAGTCGAGTTCCGCGCCCCGTTCACGCCCGGCGTCCGCGCCAATCTCGACGTCACCGAAGTCAACGCCGGACTCGCCGACTTCCACACACTCCAGGTGCAGGACTTCGCGGACGCCGTCCTGACCGGTCGCGACCCTGCCGTCACCGGACGCGACGCGCGCGCCTCGCTGGCGATCATCGCGGCGATCTACGAGTCCTCGCGCACCGGCCGGGTCGTCGACCTCACGCCCGCACCGACTTTCGCAACAACATCCGCTCAGGAGACGCTATGACCCCCGAACACACCATCGCCACCTATGACGTCGTCGTCATCGGCTCCGGAGCGGGCGGTCTGTCCGCCGCCGTCGCCGCAGCCGACGGGGGCGCCTCCGTCCTCGTCGTCGAGAAGGCGGACACGTGCGGCGGCGCGACCGCATGGTCCGGCGGCTGGATGTGGGCGCCGCGGAACCTGTTCGCGCAGGCGGACGGCGTGAACGAGGACCGCTCGCTGCCGCGCACCTATCTCGAGCACCGACTCGGCGAGAACTTCGACGCCGCCAAGGTCGACGCCCTGCTCGACGGCGCACCCGAGATGGTGGAGTTCTTCGAGAAGAAGACGGCGCTACAGTTCGTTCCGGGCGCGAAGATCGCCGACATCCACGGCGACACACCGGGTGCAGGCACGGGGCACCGCTCCGTCGGGCCGAAGCCGGTGAGCCTCCGGAAACTCGGCCCCGACGTCGCGGCGCTCCTGCGTCGCCAGCTCTACGAGACGTCATTCCTCGGCATGGGCATCATGGCCGGCCCGGACCTCCAGGCCTTCCTGCACTCGACCCGTTCGGCGAAGGCGTTCGCGCACTGCGCCCGCAGGGTGTCCACGCACCTGCTCGACCTCGCCACCACACGCCGCGGCCAGCAACTCGTCAACGGCACCGCGCTCGTCGGCCGGCTGCTGCGGTCCGCGCTCGACGCCGGCGTCGAGATCCGCGTAAGCACGGCGGCCACCGCGCTGACCACCGACTCCGCGGGCACCGTCACCGGTGTCCGGCTGGAGGGCCCGGACGGTGCCTACTCCGTGTCCGCCCGCCGCGGAGTCGTCCTCGCGACAGGCGGCTTCAGTCGCGACGTCGACCGGCGCCGCGAGCTTTTTCCCCGCACACCCACGGGCCGTGAACACTGGACCCTCACCCCGCCCACGACCACCGGCGACGGCATCACCCTCGGCGAATCGGTCGGCGGCCGACTCGACCGCTCGGTCGCGTCCCCGGTGGCGTACTGCCCGGTGTCGATCATCCGGTACCGCAACGGCAAAGAGGGTGTGTTCCCGCACATCCTCGACCGCGGAAAGCCCGGCGTCATCGGCGTTCTCGCCGACGGCCGCCGCTTCGTCAACGAGGCCCTCGGCTACCACGACTACACCCTCGCGATGGTCGAAAAGGTCCCCGACGGCGACGAGGTCTGCTCCTGGTTGATCGCCGACCAGCGGTACCTGCGGTACTTCCCGCTCGGCATGGCCAAGCCGCTGCCGATCCCGACGTGGCCGTACCTGAAATCCGGCTACCTCACCCGCGGCCGCACGGTGCGCGAGCTGGCCGAGAAGATCGGCGTCGACCCCGACGGCCTGGAGAAGACGGTCGCAGCGTTCAACGAGGGCGCCCGCGACGGCATCGACCCCGAGTTCGGCCGCGGCACCACACCCTTCACCGTCGGCTCCGGCGACCCCGACAACCCGTGGCCCAACCCCTCCCTCGCACCGCTCGAAGAAGGCCCGTTCTACGCGGTCAAGGTGGTGCCCGGCAGCTTCGGTACGTTCGCCGGTCTGGTCACCGACAGCATGTCCCGGGTACTGAACGACGAAGACCAGCCGATCGACGGGCTGTTCGCCGTCGGGGTCGACCAGTCCAGCGTCATGGGGGGCCACTACCCGTCCGGCGGTATCAACCTCGGCCCAGCCATGACCTTCGGCTACCTCACCGGTCGCCACCTCGCCTCGCCGACAGGAGATCTGCGATGACCGCCCCACTCGGACTCGCCGCACTCACCGTGCTCGACACCGCGCCGCTGCAGCAGGTGGACCTCGCGGAGAAGCACGGCTTCGACACCATCGGGATCCGGCTGCTGCCCGCCGCGCCCGGCACCACCGCCTACCCTCTGCACGAGGACGACGCCGCCCTCGATGCACTGATCCGTCGCCTCGACGATTCGCCGATCGAGGTGTTCGATCTCGAAATCGTCCGACTGGGAGTCGATTTCGACCCGAAGTCGTACGTTCCGCTGCTCGAGGCGGGCGCACGCCTCGGCGCGAAGGCCGTGCTCGTCGGCGGCGACGACCGCGACCGGGCCCGGCTCACCGACTCCTATGCCCGGCTGGCGGAACTGTGCGGGCAGTACGGCATCGTCGCGAGCCTCGAGTTCATGCCGTGGACGGCTGTGCCCGACGCGACCACCGCGGTCGAGATCGTGTCGCAGGCCGATGGGCCGGCGCGAAGCGTACTGATCGACGCTCTGCATGCCGCCCGTTCTACGACGACCCTCGGCGACCTGGCGGCGATCCCACGCGAGTGGCTGCATTACGCGCAGATGTGCGACGGTTCGGTGCCTGCACCGACCAACGACGCCGAACTCGTCCGCCACGCGCGGGAGGAACGGCTCGTGCCCGGCACCGGGGGCATCAACCTCACCGACATCTGGTCGACACTGCCCCCCGACCTCCCCGTGAGCGTCGAACTGCCCAACGAACCCCTCCGCCGGGCGGTCGGCACCGATGCGTGGCTCGACCGACTCGTCACCCAGACACGAAGAGTTCTCGACACGAATCGCACCACTCCAGCCCACTGACCACAATCGATGCGACACGAAGGCGGCCCTGCATCTCGCGAGCTGGGGACCGTCGACGACGTGCTGTGGGATTGCGCGGGGCCAGGCCGAGGATCAGGCGGATCACATCAGCCAGAGCGAACTTCACGGTGCGACAAGTGCATAGAGGGGAACGGACCGAGTAGCCGGCAATGTAAATCCACCTGATGAGTGTTCACAGTCCCGGGATCACACTTAGACATGGCACCGATCACGAAGTACTGCAGTGCGCATCCACTCGGAACAGGTGGTGCGTGCTGCATGTGCGGGCGCCGCGGTCAGGGACAAGGCGGCGGCCACCGTGGACGCGGTCAGAGTCAGCCGCAGAAACCGAGACATGGAATCCTCCGGTGGTGCGGGCCCCGACCCACGCACCATCCTCGCAGTCAAGCCCCATCGCCGTGGCCTGTTCGGCGCCTACGCTCGCGACGGGCATGTCTGGAGATCAGTTTCTGCCGGTTATCGGGGGCTCGCTACATCTCGTCGAGCATCCGGGTCTCGATGTCGGTGTGGTGCCGGAGGAAGCGTGTGGCTGCCAGGTACACCAGTCTTGCCGGGTGGAACCGAGCCAGCCAAGGAGGGCGTCTAGGAGTTCTCCGTCGAGGGCTACGGCGATCCTGGCCTTGCGGCTGCGGGCGCAGACCAATGATCACGGTCGTACCCTCCGGATGCGCGGGTTCTGGTGGTCAGCCGTTATCAATTTTACCGTCGTCCAGTTGCAGGAACGCGGCCTGAACTCGCAACAGATGACCTTCTGGGCTCAGCTCTTCATACCGCTCCATCACTTCCGACCAGCGGCCTGCCGCAAACAGTTCTGCACATTGAGGGTCTTCGTCCATACCGGCTTCCATCGCCAGGACGGCACCCGCTCGAAGTGCGTCGGCCTGTGTTCGGTAGGCCCACACGTCGAGGCGACCAGACCCGCTGTATCCGCGGTGAGCCAGGGTCCAGACCGCCGGATCTCGGGTCGTTTCCACTGCCCCGTCCGGGCGGTAGAGCGTCGAGGAGACCACCTGCTTGATGAAGTCGGCTGCGCGCACCATCATCTGAGCCTAAGTCGACCAGGCCGCGATCGTTGGATGACACGGCCATGACTCCGCTATCACGTCTCATTGCTCATCCGCCAACACCTGAAATCGAGGCACCCGAAGTCGTACACAACGTTTTTGACGCTAACCTGACATGCCCCCGGGCCCCGGCGATCTTCGTCGACGGCCGATTTACGGCGCAAAGCGGACAGAACGCGTACTGCTCGTGAGTGGCGGATAGATGCCTAATAGGTTCGCCCGTCTGATCTCTAGAGCGGTCGCGCTCGATCTCGCTCTGCGGAGTGCGTGGTTCGACGAGTGACACCAACATTCCACCCCGGGGCGATCCCGTACTATAGTACGGGTAGACGTACAATAGTACGTTCGCGCGAGTCGTTAGGGAAACGGAACTATGGATCTGAGCCGCCCGCTACAGACAGTGACGCCCACGCTCGACGGTGATGTGCTCGCTGCGCTGGCAGCCGCGTCCGAGGCGACTTTCACGACCGGCCAGCTGCACCGGGTGCTGCCGCGCCATTCGGAAGAGGGGATACGAAAGGTGTTGCAACGATTGAGCAAGCAGGGCACCGTACTGTCTTCCAGGGTGGGTAACGCGTTCGTGTATCAGCTCAATCGTGAGCACTTGGCCTTCCCTCATGTCATCGGTCTCGCCGGTTTGTCAGGGGAATTCCTGCGCAGGTTGGAGGCGCGGTTGGCCAGCTGGGAGATTCCCCCGGTGTATGCCGCCGTGTTCGGCTCCGCTGCACGCGGAACGATGTCGATCGACAGCGACATCGACATCTTCCTTGTCCGGCCGGATGCCGTCGCAGACGAGGAGTGGGATGAACAGGTGGCAGAGCTGATGGCCGAGGTGATCAGATGGACCGGCAACGACGCGCGAGATCTCCAGTTCATGCAGAGTGAGATCGCCGGCCGCGGCACGGAGGAGCCAGTCTTGCGAGATGTGGCGAAAGAGGGGCTGACGGTGGCCGGTTCGCGGGCTGGTTTCACCCGGTTGCTGCGTCAAGGTAATCGGTAGTGGGGCGGACGCGGCCGTGCGACCAGGCAGTCCGCCGCGGGCGGCTGAGAAAAGCCGAACAGTTCTTTCACCTGGCCGAGATCGGTCGCGACTTCGCCGACGAGCCGGAGGGTGTCGATGATGCGGTCGTGACGCTGTGGGTGCACGCGGGCATCGCAGCCTCGGACGTCATCTGCTGCGCGCGACTGGGTGAGCATGCGCAGGGCGAGGACCACAAGGATGCCGTCACGCTGCTCCGGTCCGTCGACCCGGCCACGGCGAAACACCTCAGCGTGCTACTTGACCTGAAGACACGGTCCGGTTACGCGGATAGGCCGACCAGCCGTACCGAATCGAAGCGCGCCGAAAGTGCCGCAGAAGCGCTCATCGAGGCGGCCCGTCGAGCGCACGCTCAGGCCGGAAACTGAACAGAAGACTCGCGATTGAGCGCCTGATGGGGTACGGGTCCGCGGCACCGAACGAGTACGTCGATGTTGCGCAACCCCGCGAAGGCGCAATGGACTCTCGACCAGCTCGGCTGGACGCTCTCAGCGACAGGCGATTACAGGAAGTGAGACGGACGATTCTGCCGTCTTGGTGAGATTCCACGATGATGCGACTGTGCGAGTGCGCTTGCAGACGTGCCAGACACCGGACGATGTGAGTGTCGGCCTGTCCGGTGATACTGGTGGACCGGAAGATCCGGAGGCCATGTACGGAAACTCTCGAATCCGCCCTTCCCCGGCGACGGAGCGAGGACGATAGCAACAGAGCTTAATTTTGCCACTCCGGCGGCACCAGCGCGGTCACCAGCGTCCGCGTCAGGTGCGACCGGGACGGATCTACAAGCGGCCAGGGGGTAGATGGATGTGACCGCGTCAGGGGACAGCAAAGAAGCCGACCTCGTCCTAGCAGGTGGCGGCGTCAAGGGAATCGGGTTGGTCGGCGCCGCCTCTGCGCTCATCGATGCCGGTTACACGATTCATCGCGTGTCCGGTACCTCGGCGGGCGCGGTGGTGGGTGCCATCCTCGCGGCCGTCACCGCCAGCGGGGAACCTGTGACCGGCGAACAGCTGAAGAGGCTCACCCATCTCAACTATCGAGAGTTTCTCGATCCTGGCCTCCTCGAGAACATCCCGATCGTCGGGCAATCGTGGGCGCTGCTGCGGGGCACCGGACTCTACCGGGGCGATCGTGTCCACCAGTGGATCAAGGACACGCTCGAGCGCCTCGGTGTCTCGACCTTCCACGATCTGCAGATCGACGACGACACCCTGCCCCCGAACCAGCGGTACAGGCTGGTGGTCACCGTCACCGACGTGACGACCGGGCAACTGGTGCGACTGCCTTGGGACTTCGAACGGGTCTACGGCCTCGACCCCAACGCACAGTCCGTAGCCGACGCGGTACGGGCGTCCATGGCAATCCCGTTCTTCTTCCGTCCTGTCTCGTTGACCAGTGCCGCCGGAATGACCTCGACGCTGGTCGACGGCGGAGTGCTCTCGAACTTCCCGATCGATTCTCTGGATCGGACCGATGGACAGTTGCCGCGATGGCCCACCTTCGGGGTCACCGTCCTGCCCAATCTGCCGGCCGGAAACGATGACGTCATCCCCGCTCTCAGACTCCTGCGCCTTCTCGGACCACCGCACCTGTTCGAGAGCGTTCTCAGCACCATGCTCGTGGGTCGCGATCAGGCGTACCTGAACCAGCCGTGGGTGAGTGCCCGTGCAATTCGGGTGGACTCCACCGATGTGGGGGCTCTCGACTTCGACATTCACCAGGAAGACGTCGAGGCTCTCCACCGGAACGGATACGAAGCGGCACAAGCCTTCCTATCCACCTGGAATTGGAATTCCTACGTTCAGAGGTTCCGGCCGATGCCGCCCGGGTAGCTCCCATCAGTTGCGCGTCCGCCCCGGTACCGGCCTCGGTCACGGTCCGAAGCGAACTCCGCGGCGGCGTCATCCGGCGTTGGTTTGCTCCACCAACCGGTCTATGCCATCGAGCATGCGGTCGAGCCCGAAGCAGAAGTCGTCCTTGAGCCAATCGGCGTCTCCGCTCCCGTCCGGATCGAATCCGCCTGCCGAGCCGAAACAGACATTGTGCGGTCTCCGCGGAACCCCTCCCAGGGGTACTTTCTTTCCCCCTCCGGGTCACCGACCACCCCCCTCCGGGGAGTTATCGAACGCCGGCTTCCGGCGAAAACTAGTAGTCGTCCGAGAACACCAAAACCCCGAACTTCAGGAGCCACAGAATGTCCTCGACCACAACACGCACCGCAGCCGCAGCCGCAGCCGGCGTCGCCCTCGCATTCGGTGCCGTGCTGGCCCAGAGTGCCACCGCCGCAGCAGTACCCACCGATGCCGCCGGACCGAATTTCCCGCACACCTTCCAGGTGCGCGACCGCATCGGATGCGCCAACGCGTGGCCCATGGTCGCCTGCGATGCCCCCGACGAGGACGTCCCCGAGCAGGTCGAACTCTATGAGCCGGGCACCTCACTCACCCAGCCGGGAGGCGTCGACCTCTTCGGATCATCCAGCGCCACGTACCACGCCGCGAACTACCCCCTCGAACCCGACGACGGCGTGATCTCTCATTCGCTCGACCCCGACATGCCCTGGATGTGACCACCGCCGGGCTCCGGCGCCGAGTTCCCCCTCGCCGCCGGAGCACACAGGTGACGCGACACCAAGTGTTTCCGCCGCCGTCAGAGGCGCGCCCGACACCGCCCTAGTTGCCAAGTTGCAGCCGCCTATCCTTCCCTCCCACAACGGCCTGGCACAACGATTCGACGGACAGCACGACGGCGCGTTCCGTACCGTCCTCGGCGAGCGCCGTGTCAACGGGCCGGTCGTCATCACCCACACCAAGAATGACCTGGCCGTGGGCGTCGCCTACCCGCTGGCCTCACGCATCGCCCGCGACAACGTCGCCGCGCTCGGCGACCAGAACGACCCCTACGGCGGCATGGGACGCAACGGCGCCCAACACACTCCCGAACTCGATAGAACCGAACAACTCCTACGGAAGGCGACCCCTCCGCACCAGTACCACCTTCACGCGCGAAAGGTTTTCAACCTCCAGGCCGACGCGACGATCACCGACCACGGCGACGTCGCATAGCGCAAGCCCTGCGCGACGTGCTCCGGGTGCGTTGATCCCGGTCGCAAGGCACGTCACCTTGCGAGGTCGAAGAACATACAGTTTCCGCTACATCACGTGATGTTTCCGAGGATCACCGTGTGCACGTGGTGGGCCTTGTCGACGCCGCGGAAGTCGGCTTCGTATGTGGTCCCGGCGACCGCGAGGGCGATGCTGCTGGAGGAGAAGAATTGGCCGGCCCACGACTTGTTGCTGAGGAATGAGATCGACCGGATGTACTTGTAGGGGATGGACGTGATCGCGGTGCGTTTCCCGACGAAGCTCCTGTCCTGGATCACGACACGCAGGTTCGTCATCCCGAGGAAACCGGTACCCGCGCCGATGCAGTCGTAGACGGCGATGATTTGCTCACCAGGAAGGATTCCCTGTTCGACTTGTTTCAGCTGCTCCGACTTGTCGAAGATCGGTTCAGTCATGGTGACTCCTTCGATGTCGGTGCGGCAGTCCATTCTCGCAGAAAGAGGCCCTGCACTCAGCCGGGTGAAATCGGCTCGAATGGGCGGATTTCGTCCTGCCCGGGTCGAACGACCCCGGCGGAGGACTCGGGCACCTCGTTCCACGCGCCTTCGAGGTCGCGGAGGGGTTCGGAGACCACGAAACGAGTCTCCCCACCTAGTTCGTGCAGGACCTCGACTTCGGGGTGCAGGGTGCGCAGCTTCGCGATCTCGGTGGAGAAGAACAGCGACCTCGACTGCCGTTCACTCGAGTACCGGAAAACCCACAGCGATTCACCCTCGGTGGTGGCGACGGTCATCTGCACCGGATGGTCGACACCGTGTGCACGGCCGACGTCTTCGACGAAGCCGACCGCGCGGGCAACCGCGCCGAAGGGATCGTCGGCGAGGCCGAATGTCAGGGCGAGGAAAAACAACGTTTCGGAGTCCGTCGAACCCTCGATGTCGAGGAACATGGCCGGGTCGACGGCCATCACCAGGTCGCGTCTGACCTCGTGGAAACCCCGCAGGGCGCCGTTGTGTACCCACAACCATCGCCCGTGCCGGAAGGGGTGACAGTTGCTGCGCTGCACCGGTGTTCCGGTCGAGGCCCGCACGTGAGCAAGTAACATTCCCGTTCGCACTTGCCCGGCGATCTCCCGCAGGTTGCTGTCGTTCCAGGCCGGTTCGATGCTCTTGTACACCGCCGGCTCACTGCCTTCGCCGTACCAGCCGACACCGAATCCGTCACCATTGGTGGTCGTCGCCCCGAGGCGTGAGTGCAGACTCTGATCGATCAGCGAGTGTTTAGGGCGGAACAACAGGTCCTCCGCGAGGATCGGTTCACCCGAGTAGGCCATCCACCGGCACATACCTCAATCCAAGCACTCGCCGCCGGCCGCGGGGCCGGAACCGGGAAATCCTCTTCGACAGCTGGCTCTCCTGTGGTGCGCGTCGAGCTGGGCACCATCAACGGACGCCCCTTCACCTGCCCGAGCCCGGAAGGCATGGGCTAACCGCGCTCACCCGTTCGCTGCTCCCGCCAACGGCTGGGGCTGACCCCGAAGTGGCCGCGGAACCATCGTGAGAAGTTGCTCGGCGCCGAGAAAGCGAGCACATCCGCGATCTCGGTGAGACTCAGCCGAGGGTTCGCCACCATCCGTTCGGCGAGCTCGGCGCGGGTGCTGTCGAGGACCGTCGAGAACGACTCCCCACTCTCCGCGAGCCTGCGGTGCACGGTTCTCCGATCCACACCCAGACTGCGGGCCACCTGCTCGACGGAACAGCGGCCGGTGGGGAGCAGCAGTTCGATCAGCTCGCGGACCCGACTCACGATCGTCACGTCGTCCACCGGTTCCCAGGAGTCCAGCAACTGCTGCGTGTAGGGGCGCAGGAGCGGGTCGGACATCTTGTTCGGCGCGTCCAGGTCGGTCGCCTCGATGACGATCCCGGCGAACTCGTTTTCGAACGTCACGACCGGACCGAACAATCTCCGATGCGTTGCCGTGTCCGCCGGCGCCGTGTGCGGAAAACACACCGTGAGTGGTCTCCAGCCGCCGCCGAGGAAGTCGCGCAGCAACCGGTGCAGCACGCCGACCGCGAGTTCGATGGACTGCCGAGTCTCGAGTGCCTCGCCGAGATCGAGTTCGATGCGGAGGGTCACCAGGCCGTTCACCTCGGACATCCGCGTCCGCAACGCCTCGTTGTACGTGTGTGCGTACCGGGTGAGCACGCGCAGTGCGCTGCGGACGTCGGGTTCCTCGCGGACGACGAGACTGAGCGGGCCGAGGTTGGAGAACTGTCTGCGTTCGGCAAGGCGCACCCCGAAGTCTTCGCGCCCGGACTTCTCTACCGACTGCTCGAGGAGGCGCGCGATCGCCGCGGCCGGGACCCACCGGTCCTGAAGTGCCAGACCGGACGGATCGAGACCCGCGGATCTCATCAACGGCGCCGGATCGATCCCGAGCGACCGGCACAGCTCCAGGTAGCCGTTCAGCGACGCGTAGCGAGCAAGGGGTTTCATGCCACCTCCGATTGCCTGTCCCAGAATGATAGGCCGACTGTCCCGTCAGGATAAGCGCACGGCTCAATGTAGCCGTACTGTTAGGTGCATCATAGAAGCGGTGCGGAGAGGTGATCGGCCACACCGGATCATCCCCGCCAAACGGCCGCGATCGTCCGGCCGCGGCACCGCACCGATCAGCACATCGAAGAGGAGAAACATTGTGGCACAAGCAGTTCGGTTCTACGAGCACGGTGCTCCGGAGGTCATGAAGTGGGAGAACGTCGAGGTGGGAAAACCCGGCCCCCACGGCGTCCGTATCCGGCACGAGGCCGTCGGACTGAACTTCGCTGACACCTACTTCCGCACCGGCCTCTACCCAGCCGAACTGCCCGCGGGCATGGGTGTGGAGGCGGCCGGCGTCGTCGAAGAGGTCGGTTCCGGGGTTACCCACGTGCAGGTCGGCGACCGCGTCACCTACACGGGCAGCCCCCTCGGCGCCTACAGCACCGAACGCGTTATGCCGGCCGCACCGCTGATCCCGCTGCCGCGGGCTATCCGCTTCGACACCGCGGCGGCGATGACGATGCGGGGTCTGACCACGGCGTACCTGCTGCGCCGCATTCATCCGCTGAAGGCGGGCGACACCGTGCTGCTGCACGCGGCCGCCGGGGGCGTGGGTCTGATCTTCACGCAGTGGGCGAAGCTGCTGGGCGTCAACGTGATCGGCACGGTCTCCACCGACGAGAAGGCGACGATCGCACGCGCCCACGGGTGTGAGCACGTGATCGTCTACACCCGCGAGAACGTCGCCGAGCGGGTTCGAGAGATTACCGGCGGCGCCGGCGTCCCGGTTGTGTACGACAGCATCGGTGAGTCCACGTTTCAGACCTCGCTCGACTGCCTCGCCCGGCGCGGCCTGCTGGTGTGCTTCGGAACGGCCTCCGGACCGATTCCCCCGATCAACGCGATGCAGTTGGCAGTCAAGGGTTCGCTGTTCGTCACCCGCCCCGCGCTCGCCGACTACATCGCCGACCCTGCCGAGCGCGCCGAACTCGCCGGTGAACTCTTCGACCACGTCGAGGCGGGACGAATCCGGATCGAGATCAATCAGAGCTACGGACTAGAGGACGCGGTCCAGGCACACCGGGATCTCGAGTCCGGCCGCAGCATCGGCTCCTCCGTGTTCCGCCTCTGAGCGCAACACCTTTCACCACGACGGAGACACCACCATGAACGACACTGCGCAACTGACGCATTCACCCGAAAGGCACACGATCCTCTCCCCGTCCGGTTCCTTCCGGCTGGCACCGATGACGTGTTCCCTCGGCGCCGAACTGTTCGACGTGAACCTCGGCGACGCCTCCCGCGACGACGCACTGTTCGCCGAACTTCGGGAACTGCTTTCCGAATACAAAGTCCTCTTCCTCCGCGACCAGGACATCACCCGCGGTGAGCACGTGGCGCTCGCCGAACGGTTCGGTCCGCTCGAAGATCACCCCGTCGCGGGCAGCGACCCGGATCATCCCGGGCTCGTGCAGATCTACAAGGACCTCGACAGCCCGGCCGAGCACTACGAGAACGCTTTTCACTGCGACGCCACCTGGCGGGAGAACCCGCCCATGGGTTGTGTTCTCCGCTGCGTGGAGACGCCCCCGGTCGGCGGCGACACCATCTGGGTGAACATGGCCGAGGCCTACGCGAAACTCCCGGACGCGGTGAAGAAGCAGATCGACGGACTCCGTGCCCGGCACAGCATCGAGGCGTCGTTCGGCGCCGCACAGCCAACGGAACAGCGGCACGCATTGCACCAGCGGTTCCCGGACGCTGAGCACCCCGTGGTGCGCACGCACCCCGAGACCGGTGAAAAGATTTTGTTCGTCAACGCTTTCGCGACCCACTTCGTCAACTACCACACCCCCGAGAACATCCGGTACGGCATCGACTACGCACCCGGCAGCAGCAATCTGCTCAACTACCTGATCAGCCAGGCCGCGATCCCCGAGTACCAGGTGCGGTGGCGATGGACCCCGAACAGCGTCGCGATCTGGGATAACCGGTCCACCCAGCACTACGCGGTCCAGGACTACTGGCCCGCCGTCCGCAAGATGGAACGTGCCGGGATCATCGGCGACCGGCCCTTCTGAAACCTTCTCTCCCCTTCTCATCCGACTGATTTCGAACGGAGAACACCCATGCACTTCCACGACGACGCCCTCTTCCCCGAGACTCAGGAGAAGCTGGTCATCACCTGTGCCCCGTACGGTCCCGAGTGGGAGCCGGACGACTTCCGCGAAGACCTGCCGCTGACGATGGACGAGCACGTCCAAAAAGCTGTGGACTGCTACGAGGCCGGCGCCACCGTCCTGCACATCCACGTCCGCGAACTCGACGGCAAGGGCTCCAAGCGGCTCTCGAAGTTCAACGAGTTGCTCGCCGGACTGCGCCAGGCGGTGCCGGACATGATCCTACAGGTCGGCGGATCGATCTCCTTCGCACCCGAAGGCGAAGGCGCGGACGCGAAGTGGCTCTCGGACGACACCCGGCACATGCTGGCCGACCTCGATCCCGCACCCGACCAGGTGACGATCGCGATCAACACCTCGCAGATGAACATCATGGAACTCATGACCGCCGACGACATCGCCGGCACCTCGATGGAGCGGCCCGAGCTCGCCGAGGCGTACCGGGAGATGACGGTCCCGGCAGGCCCGGCGTGGGTCGAGGAGCATCTGCGTCGCCTGCAGACGGCCGGAATTCAGCCGCACTTCCAGCTCTCGAGCATCCCCCAGCTCGAGACCGTCGAGCGGCTCATCCGGCGCGGGATCTACACCGGTCCGCTCAACCTGACCTGGGTCGGCATCGGCGGCGGCTTCGACGGCCCCAACCCGTACAACATCATGAACTTCATCCAGCGAGTCCCGGATGGCGCCTGCCTGACCCTCGAGACCCTGATGCGCAGCGTGTTGCCGGTTAACGCGATGGCGATCGCGATGGGCCTGCACCCCCGTTGCGGTAACGAGGACACCCTCTGGGGACGCAGGGGCGAGAAGATGACCTCTGTCCAGCAGGTCGAGCAGTTGGTCCGCGTCGCCGGTGAACTGGGCCGCGAGGTTGCTACCGGCAAGGAGGCCCGCGACATCTACCGAATCGGTCAGACCTACGCCGATGCCGACGAGACCCTCGCCAAGCTCGGCTATGCACCGAACCGCCGCCGCGGCCAGGTGGGCTTCACCCACCACGCCTGAGTTCCGGCGCCGGGGATCTCGGTCACGATCGGGGAGAGAGCGGGTAGCCCGCTGCTCGCTCTCTCCCCCCACCCCTATATCACTCCTGACGGCCATAGGAGGCCTCATGGGACTGCCTGCCATCACAGCCCTGAACACCACCACCCCGAAGACAACCCCCGGGAACACCGCCCCGGCCTCCCGGTCCCGGTTCTATCCGTGGATCGTCTTCGCACTCACCTTCGGTCTGTTGCTGTCGGACTACATGTCCCGTCAGGTCCTCAGTGCCGTCTTCCCGCTCCTCAAAACTGAATGGACGCTGACCGATTCACAGTTGGCGTCGCTCAGCAGCATCGTCGCACTGATGGTCGGCCTGCTGACGCTCCCGCTGTCGCTGCTGGCCGACCGGTGGGGCCGGGTGAAGAGCCTGGTCCTGATGGCCGTGCTCTGGAGCATCGCCACACTGCTCTGTGCGGTGGCAAGCAGCTACGAGCAGATGCTCGGAGCCCGGTTCCTGGTCGGTGTGGGCGAGGCCGCCTACGGCAGCGTCGGCATCGCCGTGGTCCTCAGCGTGTTCGCCCCTCGGGTGCACTCCACGCTCAGCGGCGCCTTCATGGGTGGCGGATCGTTCGGGTCCGTGATCGGCGTCGCACTCGGTGGCGTGATCGCCGTCAACCTCGGCTGGCGTTGGTCGTTCGCTGCGATGGCCGTCTTCGGGCTCATGCTCGTCGCGCTCTTCCGGGCTCTCGTCTCCGAACGGAAGCTGGCGCAGCATGCGGCCGACGACGACCCGGCCGACGCACCTGGTCCCACCGGATTCCGAGCTCCGATCTCGAGCCTCTTCACCACTCCCGCCGTCGTATTCGCCTACATCGGTGGCGGTCTCCAGATGTTCACCGCAGGTGTCCTGCTCGCGTGGCTGCCGAGCTTCTTCAATCGGTCCTACGGCCTCGCACTCGACAAGGCCGGTGCGATGGCGTCGATCTTCGTTCTCCTCGTCGGCAGCGGGATGGTGGTGTGCGGCATCATCACCGACCGCGTGAGCCGCAACGACCCTGCTCGGAAATGGACCACCGCGGTGGTCTTCGGAGTGATCTCCCTCGTCTTCCTCGGCGCCGGATTCCAGCTGCCCACGGGGACCCTCCAATTGGTGCTGATCGGCATCGGTGCCTTCTTCTCCGCCGGCTCGTCCGGCCCCATCGCTGCGATGGTCGCGAACCTCACGCACTCGTCGGTGCGCGCCTCCGCCTTCGGCACGCTCACCCTGGCCAACAACCTCCTCGGACTGGCCCTGGGACCCTTCGTCGTAGGGGTGCTGGCCGACCGTTTCGGACTCGTCACCGCCTTGCAAATCGCTCCCCTGATCTACATCGTCGCGATCATTGCCCTCGTCCTCGGCAAGCGCGCCTATCCCGCCGGACGCCGCAAACTCGCCGCCCTCACCGCCGTGCCCGCCTGATCCACCTCCGAAGAACTGGAGTCGACCGTGACCACCTCCACCTCCACTACACCGACCGTGGTGATCGTGCCGGGACTGCGCGACCACGTCGCCGACCACTGGCAGACGCTGCTCGCCGAGCGACTCGACACCGTGCGGACGGTGCCGCCGCTCGAACAGGACAAGCTCAGCCTCGCGGCCAGGGTCGCCGCACTCGACGCCGTCCTCGCCGACATCGACGGCCCGGTCGTGCTGGTCGCCCACAGTGCGGGAGTGGCGATCACCGTCCACTGGGCCCAGCAGTCCACCCGCCCGATCCAGGGCGCCCTGCTCGCCACCCCACCGGACCTCGAGGAACCACTGCCCGCGGGGTATCCCACCCCCGGCGAACTCGAGCAGGGTGGCTGGGATCCCGTCCCCCGGGGCCGACTGCCGTTCCCCAGCGTCGTCGCCGCCAGCACGAACGATCCGATGGCCCGATTCCGTCGGGTCGCCGGGATGGCCGAGTCGTGGGGCAGCAAGCTCGTCGACCTGGGTGCCGTCGGCCACCTCAATCCGGCCGCAGGCTACGGGTACTGGCCGTACGCCGAGGAACTGCTCCGAGACCTCATCGAGAGTACGGTCGTCCCCGGTCTCGCGAACGCAGATGCCCGATGACGCGCAAGGTCTACGGTTCGGCCGCCGACGCCGTCGCGGACATCGGGTCCGGTGCGTCGCTGGCGGTCGGTGGGTTCGGGTTGTGCGGCATTCCCGACGAGCTGATCGCCGCGATCGCCGCCGGTGACGCCACCGACCTGGAGGTGTTCTCCAACAACTGCGGTGTCGACAGTCACGGACTCGGTATCCTGCTCGCCCGCAAGCGCATTCGACGCGTCACCGCGTCATACGTCGGGGAGAACAAGGAATTTGCGCGCCAGTACCTGTCCGGTGAGCTCGAAGTCGAACTGACGCCGCAGGGAACCCTGGCCGAGAAGCTGCGGGCAGGCGGTGCTGGGATCCCCGCGTTCTTCACCCCTGCCGGGGTCGGAACGCCAGTATCCGACGGCGGGCTGCCGTGGCGGTACGCTGCCGATGGATCGGTGGCAGTCGCGTCTCCGCCGAAGGAGGTCCGCGAGTTCGCCGGCCGCCAGTACGTGCTGGAGGAGTCGATCACGGCCGACTTCGCACTCGTCCACGCCCGCATCGGCGACGCCGAGGGCAACCTCGTCTTCGCCAAGGCAGCGGCCAACTTCAATCCGCTCGCCGCTATGGCCGGCCGCATCTGTATCGCCCAGGTCGAGCAGCTCGTCGAGCCCGGGGTCCTCGACCCGGCGCGGGTGCACCTGCCGGGAATTTTCGTCGACCGGATCGTCCACACCGGGATTCAGGACAAGCAGATCGAGAAGCGCACCGTCGCCGCGAGGAAGGACTGACATGACCACCACCGTCGAGACGATCGGCTGGACACGCGAGGGCATGGCTGCCCGTGCCGCCGAGGAACTGTCGCCGGGCGAGTACGTCAACCTCGGTATCGGGCTACCCACCCTGATCCCGAGCTTCCTCCCCGCCGGGGTCGAGGTGACGCTGCACAGCGAGAACGGGGTCCTCGGCACCGGTCCCTACCCGGAGGAGGAGGCCGTCGACGCGGATCTGATCAACGCCGGCAAGGAAACGGTCACCGTCAACGCGGGCGCGTCGTTCTTCGATTCGGCGCTCAGCTTCGGGATGATCCGCGGCGCCCACATCGACACCGCCGTCCTCGGCGGTATGCAGGTGTCCGCGGCCGGCGACCTCGCAAACTGGATGGTTCCCGGGAAGATGGTCAAGGGCATGGGTGGCGCAATGGATCTCGTGCACGGTGCCCGCAAGGTCATCGTGGTCATGGAGCACTGCGACAAGTCCGGTGCCCCGAAGATCGTCGAACGCTGCACCCTGCCGCTCACCGGCCGCCGAGTCGTACACCGGATCATCACCGACCTGGCCGTCATCGACGTCACCGGTTCCGGTCTCGTGTTGCGCGAGTGCGCACCCGGGGTCACCGAAGACCTGGTCCGCACCGCCACCGCTGCTCCCCTGTCGTAGCGATTCTCCCCCGTCCCACCACGAGAAAGTCTCCCGTGCTCAACCTCTGCGTACTCCTCGAAGACTCCGCCCGCCGGTTCGGCGACCGTGACGCCCTGATTCTCGGTGACGAGCGGATGACCTACGCCGACCTCGATGCCCGGTCGAATCAGGTCGCGAACCTGCTGGTGGCGGAGGGCATCGAACCCGGCGACACGGTCGCCCTCTCCTGCCCCAACATCCCCCAGTTCCCCGTCGTCTACTACGGGATCCTCAAGGCCGGCGCCGTGGTCGTGCCACTCAACGTGTTGCTCAAGGACCGCGAGATCGCTTACCATCTCGCAGATTCCAAGGCCAAGGCGTACTTCTGCTACGACGGCACCCCCGACCTGCCGATGGGCGAGTACGGGCGCTCGGCGTTCACGCAGAGTCCCGACTGCCGCACCATGTTCCGCATCGCCGCCGACCCGACCGCCCCCGCCACGATCGACGGTATCGGAACGCTCGCGGATGCCGTCGCCGATCACGCCACCCAGTGCGACACCGTGCCGCGCGAGCCCGTCGACACCGCCGTCATCCTCTACACCAGCGGGACCACCGGAAAGCCGAAGGGCGCCGAGCTCACCCACTCCAACATGGTGCTGAACGCGCTGACCGCCAACCGGCTCTTCGACAGCACACCAGCCACCCACGACCGGTACCTGGTGACGCTGCCGCTGTTCCACTCGTTCGGCCAGACCGTCACCCTCAATGCCGGGATCGCGGTAGGGGCGACCCTCGTGCTGCTACCCCGGTTCGAGGCCGCCGCCGCACTCGACCTCATCGAACGGGAGAACATCACCGTCTTCGCTGGCGTGCCCACGATGTACTGGGGTCTGCTCGGTGCCCTCGACGAACACCCCGCCGACATCGATCGTATCGCCGCCAACATGCGTCTCGCGATCTCCGGCGGCGCCGCACTGCCGGTGGAGATCCTCACCCGGTTCGCCGAACGCTTCGGGGTGCAGATCCTCGAGGGATACGGATTGTCCGAGACGTCGCCGCTCGCGACTTTCAGCGACCCCGGCAGCGAGCCCCGGCCCGGATCGATCGGCGTCCCCGTGTGGGGCATCGAGGCCCGGCTCGTCGACAAGGACTGGAACACCGTCACCGGCGCCGACCGGATCGGCGAGATCGCGTTGCGTGGCCACAACATCATGAAGGGGTACTACAACCGTCCGGACGCCACCGCGGAAGTGCTGCGTGACGGCTGGTTCCGGACCGGTGATCTCGCCCGCGTCGATGACGACGGCTTCTACTACATCGTCGACCGAGCCAAGGACCTGATCGTGCGCGGCGGATTCAACGTGTACCCCCGCGAAATCGAAGAAGTCCTCCTCGGCCACGACGCCATCTCCCTCGCCGCCGTCGTCGGCGTCCCCGACGACAGCCACGGCGAGGAGATCAAGGCGTACGTCATCCTCGAGCCCGGCGCACAGGTCACCGAGGACGAGTTGATCGCCTGGGCCAAGCAGCAGATGGCGAGCTACAAGTACCCGCGCACCGTCGAATTCGTCGCCACCCTTCCGATGACCGCCACCGGCAAGATCCTCAAACGCGAACTCGGCCGCGCCCCGGCCGCACTCTGATACCGAAAGCACCAGCGTGAGCAACACTCCCCTCCCGACCGTCCCCGACGAGCTCACCGCTCCCCTCGACCTTCTCCTCACCAGCGGAACGCGCGGTGTCGCCGCCCGCATGCTCCCCGACAGCTCGTGGACCCGCCTCGGGCGAAGCCTCGCCGGCCGCCCGCGTACTGTCGCCCGGCGCGGCGGAGCCCTCGTCCGCGAACTCGGCGCCATTGCCGCCGGCACCTCGGACCGATCTCCCGCGAAGGCGGACAAGCGCTTCGGCGACGCCGCCTGGCAGCAGAATCCGGCCCTGCGCCGGGCGATGCAGGCGTACCTCGCGACATCGCACACCGCCGCCGCCCTGCTCGACGACGCCGAACTCGACTGGCGTGACCACGAGCGGATGCGGTTCGTTCTCGACAACCTCGTCGAAGGCCTGTCTCCCACCAACAATCCACTTCTCAGCCCGCTGGGCTGGAAGGCAATGGTGGACACCGGCGGTCTCAGTGCGGCACGCGGCGTCCGCGCGCTCGTACGTGACGTGCTGTCGAAACCTCGTGTGCCTGCAATGGTCGAACCCGACGCGTTCGCCGTCGGGGAGGACGTGGCTACAACGAAGGGCGCCGTCGTCCTGCAGACCCGCACCTTCGAACTGATCCACTACACGCCGCAGACGGAAAAGGTGCACGCCACACCGCTGTTGATCGTCCCGCCCGTCATCAACAAGTACTACATCCTCGACATCGCACCGGGCCGCAGCCTGATCGAGTACCTCCTGCAGCAGGGGCAGCAGGTCTTCGCGATCTCCTGGCGCAACCCCCACGCCCGGCACCGGGACTGGGATGCCGACACGTACGGCGGGGCGATCGTGGAGGCGCTCGACACGGTGCAGTGCATCACCGGGGCCGACAGCGCACATATCTTAGGCACCTGCTCGGGTGGGATTCTCGCGGCGATGATCGCGGCACATCTCACCGATATCGGCGAGGGCGACCGCGTCGCCGGCCTCACCCTGGCCGTCACCGTCCTCGACCAGACCCAGGCCGGTACGGCGGCGGCCGTCTTGAGCGAGCGCGCCGCCGCAGCCGCGATCCGCGACTCGGCCGCCAAAGGATATCTCGACGGCCGAACCCTCGCCGAGATGTTCGCCTGGCTGCGTCCGACCGACCTGGTCTGGCGGTACTGGGTGAACAACTACGTGCAGGGCCGGGCTCCCGCCGCCTTCGACGTGCTGTTCTGGAACTCGGACACCACCCGCATGGCGGCGGCACTGCACCGTGACCTCGTCCTGCTCGGACTGCGCAACGCGCTGACGACGCCGGGCGCGGCGACCATGCTCGGCACACCCGTCGACCTGGCCACCGTGACCGCCGACGCGTACGTCGTCGGCGGCTCCGCCGACCACCTCTGCCCGTGGCAGTCCACGTACCGGAGCGCCCGCCTGCTCGGCAGCAAGGACTCCCGGTTCGTGCTGTCGTCGAACGGTCACATCGCCTCGCTCGTGAACCCGCCGGGCAACCCGCGAGCGTCCTTCCGATTCGGGCAGCCCACCCCGGAGACTCCGGACGAGTGGCTGGCCGCGGCGGAGACCGCACCGGACTCGTGGTGGCCCGACTACGCCCGGTGGCTCGCCGAGCGCAGCGGACCCGACATCGACGCCCCCGGCGGCCTCGGCGCCCGGCAGTTCCCCCCGCTCGGGCCC
Source organism: Rhodococcus sp. IEGM 27 (assembly GCF_033142305.1). Taxonomy (NCBI): domain Bacteria; kingdom Bacillati; phylum Actinomycetota; class Actinomycetes; order Mycobacteriales; family Nocardiaceae; genus Rhodococcus; species Rhodococcus sp. IEGM 27. The sequence goes on from NZ_JAWLSG010000004.1 coordinate 554,379, forward strand.
GCCCCCGGCACCTACGTCCACCACAGCTGACCCGCATGACACGTCTGAGGCACACCATGACCATGAACCTTGCCCACCCCACCGATCTCCTCGGTCTGGTCGGACAGACCATCGGAACCACCGGCACGCTGAAAATCGCCCAGGATCAGGTGAATCTGTTCGCCGACGCGACCGGGGACCACCAGTGGATCCACACCGATCCGGAACGCGCTGCCTGTGGTCCCTTCGGCAGCACCATCGCGCACGGCTATCTCACGCTGTCACTGGCCCCGAGTGTCCTCGCCGAAGTTCTCACCGTCGACGGGGTGCACGCCGCCCTCAATTACGGCCTGAACAAAGTGCGGTTCCCGGCGCCGGTGCCCGTCGGTTCGGCGCTGCGCGTCACGGTGTCCGTGGCCGCGGCGCAACGGAAACCGGCTGGTGTCGAGGCGGTCTTCGGATTGACCTACCAGGTCGACGGCGGGACCCGCCCGGTCTGTGTCGCGGACGTCGTGGTCCTCTACACGTGACCGTGACCGACATATTCTGCAGAAGCGACCGATTCGAGGACAGCGTCGTGACGGTCGGCGGGTGGCGGATCAGGGTACGGGTCCGCCGGGGCACCGGTGTGCCGCTCGTCCTGTGCAACGGGATCGGAGCGAGCCTGGAAGTGCTCGACCCACTGGTCGCCGCGCTCGATCCGTGTACGACGGTCATCCGTTTCGACGTCCCCGGCACCGGCGGTTCACCGGCATCACCTGTGCCGTACGGACTTCCCGCACTCGCGTGCGGTCTCGGCCGGCTTCTCACCAAGATCGGCTGCGGTGTCGTCGACGTTCTCGGCCTGTCCTGGGGTGGCGCGCTCGCCCAGCAGTTCGCCTTGCAGAATCCGCGGCGCTGCCGCCGCCTCGTCCTCGTCGCCACCGGGACCGGTGCCCTGATGGTTCCCGGCCATCCTCGGGTCCTCGCGAAGATGCTGACACCGAGGCGTTTCACCGATACCGGCTACGCGGCGGCCATCGCCGGCGACCTGTACGGCGGCACCGCACGACGGGGCGGTGCCGACATTGCGCGGATTTTTCGGATACAGAACCATTCAGGGTCTCGGATCGGCTACATCCACCAGCTTCTCGCGGGGGCGACGTGGAGCAGCCTTCCGGTGCTGCCCTTAATCCGGCAACACACACTCATCGTCGCGGGCACCGACGACCCGATCATTCCCGTCCTCAACGCTCGCATCATGGATGCGCTCCTGCCGCACGCGACTGTGCAGGTGCATGCCGGGGGCCACGTCGACATCCTCACCAGGGCAGTCGAACTCGCACCCACTGTGACGTCATTCCTCGCGGAACGCTAGCTGTCGAGCCGGGACTCGGGTCAACCGTCGGCACCCATCTCGGCGAGCTCGGTCCGCAGGCGCTCGTTGTCCGCCGAAGTCCAGCCGTCGGGCGGCAATATCGCACTCCACGCATCGGCGATATCGACGACGTAGGAATGTCCGTGTCCGTCAGGGACGCCTGTGGATACCGCCATGTCCGCGGCGACCTGGAAGAACGTCACGAACGGGAACCACTGCGTGCTGTCGAGAACGTCGTAGCCGCGCTCCTCCTTCAGCCAGTCCGGCTCGCGCAGTAGCAACTCCGGCGACCACCAGACGATCGGGTCCGACGGGTGCTGCAGATAGACCATCCGCGGCTGCCCCCACGGGGCATCGGGACGCGGCAGATCCTCCGCCGCCCGCGCTCCGAAGCGCACGGTCTCTCCTTGCTCGTAGACCGGAAGCCATTCGGGCGAGCCCGGATCGCGGTTCGTGGTGACGTCGGTCCAGATCTCGTTCGCATTCGGCGGTCCCGTGAATAGCACACCGTCGGTGCGGGCCTCTACGTCGTCGACGTTGCCGAATGCGCTTTCGCCGCCGAAGGAGCCCAGGCTCTCCCCCATCACGACCAGCTTCGGACGAGACTCTGGCGGCAACTTCTTCCATTTGTCGTATACGGCGTCGAACAAGGCCTCTCCGGCTTGGTGGGCGCGTTCCTTGTCGACGAGGAACGACAGCCAACTCGGCAGATACGAGTACTGCAGCCCGACCATCGCGGTGTCACCGTTGTACATGTACTCCAGCGAGGAGACGAGACTTTCATTGATCCACCCGGTGCCGGTGGTGGTCGCCACGCCCACCACCGCACGATCGAACCCACCGGCGCGTTCGAGTTCGTCCGCTGCCACCTGTGCGTTTTCGCGGATCGAATCGCCGCCACTGGCGAGGCCCGCGTAGGTTCGAATCGGCTCCACCGCGGCTCGACCGCCATTGAACGCGGACAGGTCATCTACGGAGGGGCCTCGCGAAATGAAGGAGCGGCCCTGCCGTCCCAGTGAATCCCACGTCACCAACGACTCCGGTCCACCCGAACGCAGCGGTGACGTGGGTGGCTCGTCACCGGCCTTGGTCTCCTGGTTGACGGCGGCGAACGAGGAGTTGAGGCCCGACATGATCGCACGTACGGCAGCCCCGTTGATCAGTGCGAAAACCAGCGCCACCACCAGTACTCCGATCACGGTCGCCGAGATTCGCCGGGGTACCACACGGCTGATCTTGCGTTCGACCCACCGCACGGCCCTCAGCAGTACCCGCGCTGTGGCTACCAACCCGACGTACACCAGCAACGCCACGACCCCCATGGCGAGATAGCCCCACCACGGGAAGGGCGCGGCGCTCATGATTTCTCGCAGTTGGTCCTGCCAGCTCGCGAACCACACCAGCATCACTGCGGTCCCGACGAGACCGATAACCGCCGCCGTCCGGCGAACCATCGTCTTCACAGGGTCCGATGCCTCGCGCCCCACGAGGTAGCGCACGAACTTGGAGCCGAGAAAACCGACGGCGTAACCGATTGCAGCCGACACACCGGTGACCAGTCCCTGGAAGAACGGCCCCCGGGGCAGAAGCGTCGGCGTCAACGACAGCCACACGAACAGCACTGTGATTACCAGTCCGCCGAATGCGTACCTGTCGGGAAGCCAGCGTCGACGCCGGGGCGGCCGGGACGCGCCGGTGTCGCGTCCGGGTGCACTGTCGATCACATCGGTCGCCATGGCTCGTCGCGTCCTCTCCATGACGGGCGGACCCTCGGGTGACCTCGTCCGCTGGTTACCATTCTCCGTCTTGCAAGGGTCGGGGCCTATCGAATCGACCGAGAAATCACTATCACGGACATGCCCGTGATACTGGCGCCACCCACCGAATCTACGCCAGTGTCTTCGCCTTGATCGCCTGGAACTCGGCGTCGGTGATCGTCCCGGAGTCGAGCAACGCCTTCGCATCCGCGATCTGCTGGGCAGGAGACTGCCCCGCGACGTCCCGGATGTAGGAATCCTGGGCCTGCTTGACATGCTGGGCAGCGGCCATCGATCGCTTCGCCATGCCGTCACTCCTGACGATCAGGTAGATCAGCGCCGACAGGAAGGGAATGATGAAGAGAAAGAAAATCCAGATCGCCTTCACCCACCCCGAAGTCTCATGGTCGCGGAATAGATCGGTGATGATCGAGAACAGCACCGTCAGGTACGCCGCGAAGGCGAAACAGACGAAGATGAACCAGAAGAATTCCCAAAAGCCTTCCATTTTCGGAGCTCCGTCCACTCACGGTTGCGGTCAGGAGGCCAGGATTTTGGCCTTCTCGGTGTTGAACTCCTCCTCGGTGAGAACTCCCTGATCGCGGAGTTCACCGAGTTGCTTCAGGGCGGCAATGCGATCCATGCCACCGGAGGGCGGTGAGGGCTGGTTCGACGGAGGAAGTGGCGCCGCTTCCTGCTGTGGTGCAGGCTGGTTCGCCGCCCACCGCTGTCCCTGCCGTCGCGATACCCGGTTGGAGACTGCGGTCGCGGTGCCCGCCACGACGGCGGTCCGCGCCATCCCGCGCAAAAGTCCTGGCATGATATTTCCTCAGCTCTTTCAGTACTCGGTGCGTCAGCGTGCGGTGTCGTCGAGCGCGTCGAGCGCTGCCAGAATGCCTTGGACGGGGATGCGCCCGGACGCGACGAGCTGGGCGCCCTCGCGCCGCAGTGCCGAGGCGAACGGTGCGGCCCAGCGATTCTCGTACACCAGGATCGCGCCGGAACAACCTGGCTGTAGTACGGCGGCCGCCTCCTCGAGGTCCGTTGGGTCGACCAGGCCCGTCGCCGCCTCGGCGAACAGCGTCACGTCCACGCCGCCCTCGAATCCGAGATCCTCGATCTCGATACCGGATGTCGATCCGTCGGTTTCCTTACGGACGAAGACGAGATCGTACACCCGGATGATGTTTCGCTCGACCAGGTCGATCAGGTGAGGTAGCGCCGATCCGTCGGGTTGCCGATCACTGGGGAACTCCACGACGAGGTAGTCGATGGGCCCGAGTTCGTCGATATCGGTGTCATTCACTGCGAGACCTCTCTTCTGAAGACGGCAGCGACAGCCGCGCGGGGCGTCATCTCAGTATCACCCTGCCGGGGACGGCGGCGCTAGAGCACGACCTCGCCTGTGAGTGTCTGCTGCCCGCCCTCGAGGGAGAGATCCCGCCATCCAACGAGCACCTTGTGCACGGCCTCGGCGCCGTGCAGCGGGTCGGGCGGTGCGGGCAGGTCTGCTGGATAGATGAGAAACGGAGTGCTTTGCGGTCCTCCCATGCCGCCGTGCGAGCCGACCTGCTCCTCGAACGCCGCGACCTCGTCGGTGTCGGGCCAGTAGGCACCGCCGACCATGATGTCGGCAACGTTGTCGAAGTTGTCGGTGCGGCGCACCTTCTCCAGCGCGTCAGGGCCCATCACCGCGAGCGGGTTCTCCCCTGTGACCTCCCCTGTTGCGACGTCGACCTGACCTCGAGGCCCGAAAACGACGGACCCGCCGGGGGCAGCGACCAGCAGGAAACCGATTCCGGGATGTTCCCGCAGACCGGTGAGCAGGCCGGGGTGGGCGTCTTCGATGGCGTTGACGTCGGCTCGTCCGGGCAAGTCCGGGAAGTAGATGAGACCGAGGTTGCCCGAGCCGAGCACGATCGGCTCGCCGGCAGGAGCGTGCGCTTCCTCGCCGGCCGTCGATGCGTGCACGCTCGCCGCGGCGTAGCCCCGACCCTCGGCCCCGGGTTGTGCGGAGACGTCGGGTTCGCGCTCGTACCAGTGATGCTTGACCGCAGTCGGTTCTCGCTGCGCACCAAGCCGGATGACCAACTGCCCCAGTGTTTCCCCGTAGCGTTGCAGAAAGGTCGCGCCCTGGCTCTGCCCGTGATCGGACAGCACGACGACGCGGTAGGGCCGGTCGGCCTGTTCCACGACGGCGAGCAGCATCTCGACGATGTCGTCGAGTTTGGACAGCACCGCGAGGGTCTCGGGCCGGGAGATGCCGGAGTGGTGCGATACCTCGTCGTAGCCGATCAGGTCGACGTAGACGACGCTGCGTCCCTTGATCAGATCGCCGACCACTGCGGCGACGGAAACGTCGGTGGCGAGCACGGTAGCGAACGCCCGCACGAACGGATAAACGCCACCCCGCGGCACCCGCGGTTGAATGTCCTTACGCTTTTGCCGTAGTGCCTGGCGTATTTCCCGCTGCACCTCGCCGAACATTCGTAGCGACGTGCGCAGCGCACTCGCCGGGTCGGCGAAATAGTCGCTGTAGCCGGCACCGCCGCCGAGGCGCGCGCCGCGCATGCGGCTCACGACCAGCACGTTGTCGTTCGCACCGCCGGTGAACAGGTTTCCGCGGCTCGATCCGTCGTGTGCCAGCAGGCCGGGGATGTCGGTTCTTTCGAGTTCGCGCCGCTCGTTGTCGGCCGGATTGCTGAATACCGAAATGTGCCCGGTCGCCTTGTCGTACCAACGAAACGCCGGCACGTTGTGGTTGGAACCGTGCAGCACACCCAGCTGGGTGGCACCCGTCTGACTGCTCCAATCGGTGTGCCAGGGACGCAGCTTGTGCGTGTGGCGCACCAACTTCGCCAGTCCGGGCGTGACGCCATCGGCGATCGCGCGACGCAGCACGTCGTAACCGAGGCCGTCGATCTGGATGCACAACAGCCCCGGGGACGCGTTCCCGAGGACGACGTTGCGCCGCAGCCGAAATCGCTGACGCCGCACCTGCATCACTCGGTACGCGGTATCGGAGCGAGACGCGATCGCACCCGACACTACGGAGGTGAACAACGAGAGCAGCGCTGCGAGGACGAATGCATCGCGCGGTTGGTCCACGACCGCGACCGGTACCAGGTACAGCGCCAACAGCATGATCACGCCGCCGGCGAGGAACACCCCGACGAACAGCAGCACCGGACCGATCCACGACATCAGCCACATCATCACCGGCCACAGGGCGGCACTGAGTACGCCGAACACCAACGCGAGAACCAGCGCAGCCGGCAGGGTCGGTATCGGAGTGAAGCTCGACCCGTCGAGGGAAATCCCGCCGAGGAGGCGGTCGAGCACGATGATCGCGAGCGCTGACGACCCCCAGAGCACAAGGAACTCGACGAACACTCGCACCACACCGCTCACTGTGCGCATCACAGCTCCTTCGTCATCTGGAATCGTAAGGGTTATGAGCGCAACGGCGGGGCCGGACGACAGAGCTTTCGGTCTGCGCTGGCTCGGGCATGCCAGCGCATTGATCGTGGACCGCGGGACGGTCATCTTGACCGATCCGGTGCTGACCGACCGCGTCGCCCACCTGCGCCGCCGCACAGGCCCCACGCCGAGCGGAGTTCACGTGCGCCACCCGGATGCAGTCCTGCTCTCACACCTGCACGCCGACCACACCCACCTGCCGTCACTGCGGCTGCTCGATCCGGACGTTCCGATCGTGGCGCCATGGCGAGCGGTCGACGGCCTGCCCGCGTTGCGCGAGTTCGCCGATCGCCTGCTACCGCTGCGGCCCCGCGAACAGATAGCGATAGGCAAAATAACGGTGCGCGCCGTGCCCGCCCGACACGACGGCCGGCGCTGGCGCCGCGGCCCGCAGCTCGCGCCGGCGCTCGGGTATGTCGTCGAAGGAGATCGGCGAACCTACTTCGCCGGTGACACCGACCTGTATCCGGACCTCGCCGACCATGTCGGCCCGGTAGATCTCGCCTTGCTACCCGTCGGGGGCTGGGGCCCGACACTCGGCAAGGGTCACCTCGATCCACCACGGGCCGCGGTCGTCGCACGTCTGGTGCAGGCCGGCCTGGCTGTACCCATCCACTACGGCACGCTGTGGCCCATCGGCTTCGACGCCGTCCGCCCGCGGCTGTTCTTCGGTCCGGGCGCCGAGTTCGTCCACCACGCCGTCCGGGAAGGGGTGGTTGCGGTGGAGTTACACCCCGGTGACGAACTCGGCGAGTCGAGCGCAGGCTTCGGTTCACCGGGTATCCACGGCGTGTAACTCTCGCGCCCGAGCCCTCGCGACCGCCAGAGTCGATAATTCGGACCGAGTTTTGTTATCTGATCAGTCTGGTCAATTCACCGCGTCGCAGTGCCGGTACCGGGAAGGTTCGCGTCTCTTACTTCTCTCTCCGGATTCCACGTCGAAACAGCCCAGATGATGACGATATCGAGAGCGATGATCAACAGTGACCAACCCGGGTAGTAGGGCAACCACAGGAAGTTCGCCACTATCGAGATGGCCGCGACGATGATTGCCGACACTCGGGCCCACCCGGCGCCCGTGAATAGGGCGAGGCCGACGATCGCGACGAGGACGCCGAGGATGATGTGGATCCAGCCCCACGTCGTGAGGTCGAATTTGTAGACGTAATTTATGCCGCTGACGAATACTTCGTCCTCGGCGACCGCCGCGATGCCTTGGAAGAACTGGATGATGCCGACGGTGACCATGATGACGGCGGCCGCCATCGACGTGCCGGCGGCGAAAGCCTGTTTGCCGGAGGGATACTCAGAACTCGCCGGATTGCTTCCGGTGGTGCGATCGGACATGGCTGACCCTTCCCGAGCTACGATGTACCGGTACCACAATTATCTTTCGCCGCGTAGTGCGTTCGCGGCGGAATTGCAATTCCCATAAACGAGCCCCGCGACCTCGCCGTCGCTTTGTCACGATCTACGACAGGCGTGGTGAACGACGTGCGAACACACCCCGCACTCTCCCGCTGCTGGTCAACGGCCGTGCAACTGGATCGGGGTGCGAGGTGGCGAGAACTTCGGTTGTGAGGGCGGGTTCCGCAAGCATCGGTGCACGGCTGTACGTGGCGTCGAGCGTGCGTGTGGCTGCTCGTTCGACCAGCAAAGGGACGAAGTCCCGGATGCGGCATCCGTCGAACCGGTGGAGCGTGGCCACGACCAGGTCCTCGACAACGCCCGGCTCGAGGTCCGGGAACCGCTGAATCAGTCGGGTGCGGACGACGTCGATGTCGCGTTCCTCAGTGTCGTCCATGAGAAGAATTGTCCTGCTCGGCCGGGTTGGCGGGAACACACTTTTCGATATCATTTCGACGGTTTCTATTTCAGTGTGGGCGCGGGTCGGCCTAGTTCCCTTTTTTGCGCGCATCGACACCCGGGATGCCGACAAGTATGCGGCAACGACTGCTGCAGTTATCGTCCCGCGCCGGATTCGGAGGCGGTGGTGAAGGGGCTGGGGCCGAGAGCGACGACAATCGAGGCTGGGCGGAGTCCGATTTCGGTCCAGCTGGTGGTGACGGTCAGCGACCCGGTGCGAGGGTAGGCGCCGATCCAGTACCACGGCGTCGTCCGGTACAGCCCGGACTCGCCGGTGGGTGGTTCGCTCGAATGGATCGGGTCGGCAGGGCCGTCGAGTTCGTCGGCGCTGACCAGCACGGTGAGATAAGACCACCGCGCCGACCAGTCGTGGGGGTCGGTCAGGGGTCGGGTTTCATAGCGGGCGAAGTCGGCGCGGATCCCGGTTACCTTCATCGCGAGTTGCAGCAGCAACCCGGACGCGAATGCGGTGACCGCGGACAGCTCGAGGATCAGGTCTTTCTCGGCGACGATCGGCATCGGGGCCTGTATGCGAAGGCCCCGATCCGTGGGTGGCGTGAGAGCCGACCAGCGATGGCGGCACATGCCTCATCATCGCATCATTCACGGTTCATCGGGGAAGAATTGGGCGCACAGACAACAGATTTCGTCGACGGTGATCCGACTCGCGGCGAGGTATCCGGCCGGGTGCACGAACGGGCCGGATCGCCCGTGCACCGACCACCCGAAGTGATCGACGCTATGCGTGGTTAACGGCTTGGTGGTATGGAAGTCTGGATTCATGAAGACCGCACAGCGAGAACGGGACGACAAGTACGACGCTGACGCCGATTTCGCGGTACCGGACTTCGCTGATGTGGTTCCACCCGGCGGCCAGGTCGACAAGGATACTGTCACCCTGCACAGTGAGTATTTCGACACTGCGGCTCGGGATCTGCTCGCCCATCATGTGAGCTTGCGCCGCAGGTCCGGAGACCTCGGCGGGGGATGGCGCCTGAAAGTGCCCGATCACAAAGCCCACAACGAGATTCGGTTTCCGCTGATCACAGACGACGCGGTGCCCGACGAGTTGGCAAATCTGGTCTCGGGGCTCGCGCTGGGAAAACCTGTGCACCCGGTCGCCACGGTAGCCACCGTCCGCCGCCGCCACCGCATCCTCGATGCGGACGGGAACCTGCTCGCCGAACTCTCCGACGACACGGTGAAGACTACCGCGGCCGGTGCCTGCGCCGGGGAGGCGGCGATTGCCACGAACTGGCGCGAGGTCCTGGTCGAACTGGGCGCTGCCGGCGATCGGACCCTGCTCCGAAAGATCGGCAAGCGACTGACCCGTGCCGGTGCCCGACCCTCGCAGTACTCATCGAAATTGTCTCGGACGCTTGCGCCTCACGGCACCGGAGGCAGAGTCACTTCCGGCGCGGACCCGGTTCGGGAATCCTTGACGGCGTACCTCGACACCCAGGTCCAGGAGATAGTCGGTGGCGACGTGCAACTGCGCCGCGGTCTGGACCCGATCCATCCCACCCGGGTCGCTATCCGGCGTTTCCGAAGCACTCTGCGGGTCTTCAAAAATCTCCTGGACCCCGACGCGGGTGCGCGTCTCGACGAGGAACTGTCCTGGTACGCAGGAGTGCTCGGTGAGGTCCGGGACCGGGAGGTCCAGCGCTCCCGGTTCGTCGCCGCAGTGACCGACCTGCCCGAAGAGCAGGTACTCGGTCCGGTCACGGCCCGTATCGAGAGCGACCTACTCGCCGAACAACTCAGATACCGGGCCGAGGTCACGGCGACCCTCGACACCGAGCGGTACCGGGCGGTACTCGCCGAACTGGCGCGGTGGCGCACCGCACCCCCGCTGACAGACGACGCCCGATCCGGGGCAACGGTACTGAAGAAAGCCGCCAGGAAGGCTCGCCGCAAGGCCGACAGAAGATTGACCGCCGCTCTCGACGACGGAGACGACGAAGGACTGCACCGCGCCCGCAAGGCCGCGAAACGCGCCCGCTACGCCGCCGAGCTCACCCGCGGCGTAGTCGGGAAGAAGAAGGGGAAGAAGAAGGTGACCGAGTACAAGAAGATTCAGCAGGTTCTCGGCGACCATCAGGACAGCGTGGTGGCGCTCGGCACGCTCCGCGCCCTCGGCGCCCGCGCAGGGACCACCGAAGGCGAAAACGGTTTCACCTTCGGGCTGCTCTACGGGCGCGAGCTACTGGCTGCCCAACGTGCCCGCGAGGACGCCGCCCAGCTCGCCACCTGATCTGCAACCCGGCTTGGTGATCGGCGCAAACCACCACCGGTACGGCAGTGAACGTCGAGTGCCCATATCAGTGCCAGTCGGAATCGGGAATTGCAGTCATGACCGCCCAGATCATGACCGTGTCGAGGGCGATGATCAGAATCGCCCATGCCGGGTAGTGGGGCAACCACAGGAAGTTGATGACGATCGATGCTGCCGCGATCGTGACCGTCAACGTGCGCGCCCACAGTCCACCGCGGAACAGGGCGCCGCCGACCAGCGCGACCAACAAGCCGAGCACGATATGGATCCAACCCCAGACGGTCAGGTCGAACTCGTAGGTGTACTCGGGGCCGGCTGTGACGACGGCGTCGTTGCCGACCGCGGCGATCCCCTGAACGATGTGCAAGACGCCGATGGTGATCAGCAAGATCGCGGCACCAATCATCGTGTCGGCCGCGATCTCCTGCCTGCGGATCGACTTGTCGGTCACGACGGTCACCTCTCGGGCTCGGATACTGCGAAGTTCTTTTCCAGTGTGCGCCGCACACCGGGGACGCCATCCCCAAATTCGCGCATTTCACGCCAGTCGCTCGATCGGCCTCGGCTCATGTGCCACAGGTGTCAGCCGGGTTGCCGATGCCACGCCAGTTCGCGGAGTCGGACCCAGTCGATGGTGGGTGCGGCGGGGCGCACTCCCGGGCGGTCACGGGGAACCCGGACCCGGAGGGCGCCGGGCTCGATCGTGCAACGCACCGGCGTCGGCAGGAGGAGCGATTCGCCGTCGACGCCCACCGGCGTCTGGGGTGTGTCCGACTCGACGATCACCTCAGTGGTCGTGTGCTGGGTCAATCCGCGCACGTTGGCGCGTCGCAACAGCGCGATAGCCTGGCGGGCGCTCGCGACCGAGACGGTCACAGCGCCGAGGACCCCGCGGTCCAGTCGGTCTCGTCGGTTCAGGCCGGCGAGATCGCTGGTGCCGTAAGGGTTGTTGCTCACTAGCACTGCTTGCGGGTTTCGCACCGTGACGTCCCCGATCCGGGTCACGAGTGGGGCTCCCGATTGTCCGGCGAGCAGATCCGGCAGCATCTGCAGCACGGTGCCGGCCTTGTCGTCGCGATACGCCGGGCTGCGGACCACCTCGGCGTAGACGCCGAAGGAGGCGTTGTTGACGAACGGGCGGCCGTTGATCCGACCGAGGTCGACCGCAACCTCGACGCCGTCGACTAGGGCGTCGAGGCACCGGCTCGGATCGGTGCGGTCGAGGCCGAGGTCCATCGCGAAGTGGTTTCGGGTCCCCGCGCTGATTACCAGGAAGGGCAGGTTGTTCTCTGCCGCGATCCCCGCTACGAGTGCCTGCGTCCCGTCTCCACCGGCGACACCGAGCAGGTCGGCTCCACGCTCGACTGCCTGCCGGGCCAGGTCGGTGACATCGACGGCGCCTGGGCCTTCGAGCAGGACCACCTCGGCGCCCAGTTCCTCGGCCTTGCGTTGCAGGTCGAACTTCGCGACCTTGCCCCCACCGGAGCGCGGATTCATGATCAGCACCGGATGCCGCGCCGGCGGGCCGGCCACCTCTCGGACTGTAGTGTCCGACGGCCGTCCACGCAGGGCCGCGCGGGCGCAGAGCACCGAGAGGAACGCGAGAACAACGGAGGCGACCACGAAGACCAGCAGGTCGGCGCGAGTGAACAGAATCAGCACAACGATCGGCGACAGCACCGCGACTGTCAGCGACACCCAGCGCAGGAGACCGCGGCTGGCGATGAACCAGTACAGGGCGGCGACTGTGACGACGACCCCACCGACTCCGACGAGGAGCAGCCCAACGGTGCCGAGTAGACCGGCGAACACCAGCGGAGTCGCCGCGGCGAGGAACGCGAATGCGAACGCTGCCCGGGCCCACCAGCGCCGGGAGCCGGTCGCGGCGTGGGCGGTTGCGGGTACGGCGGAGCTTTTGTCGCTCACCATCATGTCCCCGAGTGTGCGGTGATGCGGCCGTCCTCGATTGCCTTCCGCAACACCGCGAAATCGCGTTCATTCTGGTCGGCGTAAGCCTCGGCGAAGGCGGCCAACGCTTTATCGAACTTCTCGTCCGAACCGAGGTACCCGGCGATGGTGAACCGGTCGCCGGCGCGTGCGTGCGCATACGCAAGCACCCGGGCGCACAATCGGCCGTACATCATCATGAGGTCGGGTTTCATGGTTTCCACGACCGCCGACCCCTTGCCGTCACGCAACTGGCGCACGTAGAAGTCCCGCATCACACCAGCGGCGTCGGGTCCTTGCTGCCAGCCGAGAAAGATGTCACTCGCCGCTTGCATCAGCTGCTGCCCGGTCACGACGCGCTCGCCGTTGTTCGCACACGACTCTCCGGCGACGTACTTCTCGAGGACCGACCGTTGCGCCTCCTTGGCCTGAAGGAATAGTGGGTCACCGCCTTGGCCGCGCAACAGGACGATCCAGGCCCGGGTGCCGACACTGCCCACCCCGACTACCTTCCGTGCGGTTTGGACGTACTCGTATCGATCGAGCAGCACGCGGCGGGCGGGCGGCAGGGTGCCACGGTACTCGCGCAGTCGTCGGTTGAGCTCCCGGTCGATCTCGTGGGCTTCGGTGCCGGTGAAGATCTCTTCGATCGGTACAACCAGGGGCGGTGTGCTCACTATCCGCGGCCGCCCGTCCACCATGGTCGTCAGTCTCGACAGTGCCTGCACGCTGTCGCGGCCCCGGGACTTGTCGATCGTCTTCTGGACGCGTCTGCGAGTCGAGGAGTCCAGGACGTCGCGGAGCTCGTCCAACTGGGCAGCGGCGTCGATGTGGGAGTACCACACCTCCAGCTCAGTGCGCTCCGCCTGGGACGACATGGTTTCGCGATATTCCGCGGCGCAGGCGAGCGCGATTCGTTTGCGTTGTTTACCGCTGAACGCGTTGCTCCGTCCAGCGACGGCGAAGCTGGCAACCAGTCGCTTGACGTCCCATTCGAACGGGCCGGGATACGTTTCGTCGAAGTCATTGACATCGAACGCGAGTGTGCGCTCGGGTGTGGCGAAGAGTCCGAAGTTGCTCAGGTGCGCGTCTCCGCACAACTGGGTATGCAGTCCGGTGGACTGGGCTCGGGAGAGGTCGTCGGCCATCACCAGCGCCGCCCCGCGGTAGAACGCGAACGGTGACTGCGCCATTCGCCCATAGCGGATGGGAACCAGATCCGGAACTCGTTCCGCTGCCTGAGATTCGAGCAAGCCGATCGGGTTCCGGTCGCGTGCCGGAGCATGTTCGGCCATTGCAGCGAACGGAATTCGGCGCCGAACCTTTTCGCCGTGTTCGAGGCGATCCGCCCGCGTCGGCTGATCGACGACGCCGACGTGTCCCGTATCCGGGAAAGTGTCTCGCTCTGTCATAGCGTGTGCCTCCACCCCCATGATCTCGCGCACTCCGACCTCACGTCAGCGTTTCGGGTGCAATCGGTCTCGAGCCGGATGATTGCGGCCGCGCGTGCCCGATCGGAGTGGGTCCGCGAAAATGCAGCCACCGTCTGCGGGATCGGAGGACACTGAAGTCCAATGGGACCACTTCACACGTCGCCCGGGAAGGGAACGATGATGTCCGAGGACTCGTTGGTCAAGAAGGCCGTGGCTAAGGGAACGTCGATGGGCGGGGCGGTTCTGCTCGTCACGGTCGGTGTGCTCGAGTTCCTGCAGGGGATCTCCGCGATCGCCAAGGACGATGTCATTGTTGTCGGCATCGAGTACACCTACCAGTTCGACGTCACCACCTGGGGATGGTTCCATCTCATATTCGGTGTGATCGTCGCGGCCGTCGGTGCCGTGCTCTTCACCGGGGCGACGTGGGCTCGAGTGGGTGCCATGATCCTGTGTGCTCTCTCAATCTTCGTGAACTTCCTGTGGCTGCCCTACTACCCACTGTGGGCAATCACCATCATCGCCCTGAACGCCGTCGTGATCTGGGCGGTCGCAACCTGGAACCCCGACGAGATCTGAGCGGCGATGACCGACGGCACCGGCACTCCCGCCAGTAGCTCACTCGACAACGACGAACGCGCCGAACTCCTCCGCCTACGCGAGGAAGTCGCGGCGCTGCGCGGACACACCACCGGCACCACCACCGACGTTCCCCCACGAACGGCTCGGCCACCCCGGCACGGCCTGCGCTGGGCTGCCGTCGCCATTCTGCTCGTGTTGGTGGCCGTCCTCGCAATCGCCTCGGTAACCGCACGTTTCACTCGCAGCCAAATCCTCGACACCGACCGCTACGTCAGCACCGTGGCACCTCTGGGCGAAGATCCGGCTGTCCAAGCCGAGATCACCAACCAGATCACGGACGAAATCTTCACCCGAGTCGACGTCGAGGGACTGACCAAAGACGCCCTGACCGCACTGACCGACGTCTCGAACCTCGCCACCAATGCCCCCCGGCTCGACAAGGCCGTCGTCGGCCTCGCACCCGTGCTCACCAGTCAAGCAAGGAACTTCGTCCACGACACCGTCAGCTCACTCGTGCAGTCCCAGCAATTCGAAGACCTCTGGATCCAGGCGAACCGGTCTGCCCACAACACGCTCGTCGCGGTGATGACGGGGAATTACGGCCTCAGCTCCGTCGAAGTCGACCAGAGCGGCACCGTCAGCATCTCCCTCGGCACCGTCATCGACAGGGTGAAGGCGGCACTGAACGAGAGAGGCTTTGCGTTCGCGGACAAGATCCCGTCCGTCGACAAGCAGTTCGTACTGTTCCAGTCACCGGAGCTGGTGAAGGCGCAACGGGCCGTCGCCGCCCTCGACAAAGTGTCGGCGATCCTGCCGTGGCTGGGAATCGCATGTGCTGCCGCCGCGGTCGCCGTCGCCCCCACCGGCCGCCGGCTCCGCGCCCTCGCCCTCGTCGGGCTGTCGATCGCAGTGGGAATGCTTCTCCTTGCGATCGCAATCCTCATCGGACGCGCTATCTACCTCGACAGCGTCCCACCGGACATTCTGTCGCCCGACGCGGCCACAGCCGTCATCGACACCGTGCTGGTACCGCTGCGCACGAGTCTGCGCGCCGTCGCAGTCCTCGGCTTGGTGATCGCCCTCGGCGCCTACCTCACCGGCGGCTCGTCGTCCGCCACCACCGTGCGCCGCGGCTACGGGCAGGCACTCGACTTCGCCCGCCGATCCGACAGAGGCCGTCCACCGAACGAGATCGAACGATGGGCACATCAGCTTCGAGTTCCATTGCAATGCACAGTTATCGGTGTCGCCGCGCTGCTGCTGATGTTCTGGCGCTACCCCACCGGACTGGTCGTGTTGTGGATTGTTCTCGGCGCCCTGCTTGCGCTCGCGGCACTCGAACTGCTCATCCGGCCCGCGCGAACAGCCACTCCACAGAACGCCGAATCCAGGTCAGTGGCATCGCTTTGATCACTGACTGTCCGCGGGACAGACCGCCAAACGCCGAATAATCCGTCGCTCTATTATTTTCGACCCGTCTGCCGGGATTGCAGGTTTACCACCACAGCGGCGTAGAAACGGCGGACAATGTTCGTACCGGGCCGCCCGGTTCGGTAGAGGAAGGGGACGGTCATGTCCGAGACAAGGTCGGTCAAGCAGGGCGTCGCAGCAGGCACTTCGATCGGGGCGGCCATCATCATGGTGACCGTGGGCATTATTCAGTTCTGCCAGGGGATCGCCGCGGTCGCCGAAAACGAAGTGTTCGTGGCGGGAGTCGACTACGTCTACAAGTTCGACCTGACCACGTGGGGCTGGATTCACATCGTGCTGGGTGCGGTCGTTGCAGCGGTAGGTCTCGCATTGGTCACCGGTGCGGGATGGGCGCGAGTGACGGCGATCGTGATTGCAGCGATCTCGATTCTCGCCAATTTCCTGTGGCTGCCCTACTACCCGTGGTGGTCGGTACTCATCATCGCCCTCGACATCGTGGTGATCTGGGCGGTCTCGACCTGGAAGCCGGACCGGGTCTGAACATTCGGCGGTCCGGGGAGTCACCGTGGGTTTTAACTCGAAACACGAGGGGTCCGGGGTCGACCTGCCCCGGCCGGACGCCGGCGAGACCGCCTCACGGGTGCAGGACAAGAATCATCACCGGCTTCTCCGTCCGCTGAACGGCGAGTTGCCACCGTCGTCCCGCAACTCGCACGCCGACTTCGCGTCATGACCTGGGCAGGAAGCCTCGCGCAGCTACCGGGCATCGCGACCGCACGGGCATACCGCCGGGAGTGGCTGCGCCCCGATATCATCGCCGGACTCGTCCTCACCGCCCTGCTGATTCCCGCCGGGATGGGGTACGCGGAGGCCGCCGGGTTGCCCGCCTACGCCGGCCTCTACGCCACCATCATCCCGCTCCTGGCCTATGCGCTGGTGGGTCCGTCGAAAATCCTCGTCCTAGGCCCGGACTCGTCACTGGCACCACTCATCGCCGCGGCAGTGTTGCCCCTCGCTGTGGCCGACGACCCGGAAAGTGCCCTCGCACTCGCCGGAATCCTCGGGGTTCTCGTCGGGTTGATCCTGCTCGTCGGCGGGTTCCTGCATCTCGGCTTCGTGACCGAGCTGCTGTCGAAGCCCATCCGGCTCGGCTACCTGAACGCGATCGCGCTCATAGTCGTGGTCGGTCAGCTTCCCAAGCTCCTCGGGTTTTCAGTCGACGCGTCCGGTCTGATCAGGGAGATCGGGGAGATCGGGCAGTCCGTGGTCCGGGGAGAGATCGACCCCGTCGCCGCCGCGATGGGCATCGGTTCCCTCGCCGTCATCGTCGGGTTCCGCATCTGGCTGCCCCGCATCCCGGGCGTCCTCGTGGCCGTGATCGGGGCGATCATCCTGTCCGCTGCGCTCGGACTCACCGACGACATCGGGATGGTCGGAGCCCTGCCCGCGGGCCTGCCACTGCCCTCATTCGGCGGTGTCGACTGGGGAGACGTGGGACAGCTCGTCGGTCCCGCGGCCGGCATCGCGCTGATCGCGTTCGCCGACACCGGGGTGCTATCCCGCACGTTCGCCGCACGGCGCGGTGACGACGTCAACGGCAGCACGGAGATGAAGGCGGTCGGCGTTGCCAACATCGCGGGCGGACTCTTCGGCGGGTTCCCCATCTCCGCCAGCGGGTCGCGGACCCCGGTGGCCGAACAGAGCGGTGCCCGTACCCAATTGGCGTGCGTCGTCGGCGCACTCGCCGTGCTGGCCTTCGTTCTCGTCGCCCCCGGGGTCACCACCTACCTTCCCGACGCGACACTCGGTGCCGTGGTGATCGTCGCCGCCACTGCACTGGTGGACGTGGACGGCCTGGTCCGGATGTGGCGCATGAGCACAGTCGAGTTCGGTCTCGCCATCGCCGCATTTCTCGGAGTCGCCCTGGTGGGGGTTCTGCAGGGAATCCTCGTCGCGATCGGACTGTCCTTCGTCGCTGTCATCGCGCAAGCTTGGCAGCCGTACCGAACCGAGCTCGTCCGGACCGTGGATCGTCCCGGCTTCCACGACATCGAACGCCACCCCGAGGGGCAACGCATCCCCGGACTCGTGCTGGTGCGGTTCGACGCGCCCCTCTTCTTCGCGAACGGCGAAATCTTCGACGAGTACGTGCGCTCGGTCGTGGCCACGGCGCCGACCCCGGTCGAGTGGGTCATAGTCGCCGCCGAACCCATCACCGGACTCGACACCACCGCCGTCGACGAACTCGTCGACCTCGACACCTATCTGGAAAGCAAGGGGATCCGGCTGGCTTTCGCGGAAATGAAGGGACCGATCAAGGACCGGCTCATCCGGTTCGGCGTCGGTGACCGGTTCGATTCGACCCATTTCTATCCCACTGTCGAGTCCGCCGTGACTGCATTCCGCAACCGAGCCGACAACCCTGCCGATCCGGCCGACGAATAAACCGACCGCACCGGTCCAGCTCGACAGCATCTCCCGTCACGCGTCGGCGACAGCACCGGCGATGGCATAGGCCGCGCCGATGAGGGTGAGATGGCTGAACGCCTGCGGGAAGTTTCCGACCTGTCGTTGCAGGCGGACGTCGTACTCCTCGGCCAGCAGGCCCAGGTCGTTGGACAGTGAGGTGAGCCGCTCGAACAATGCTCGCGCCTGGTCGGTGCGCTTGTTGAGGGCCAGTGCGCTGACCAACCAGAACGAGCAGGCAAGGAATTGTCCTTCGTCGCCGGGTAGTCCGTCGTCGGTCTGTGCAGTCGAGTATCGCGAGACGAACCCGTCGCGGCCGAGTTCCCGGGTGATCGCGTCGATCGTTCCGCTCACGCGGGAGTCGGTGCCGGGTAGAAACCCGACGAGAGGAATGGTGAGCACGCTGGCGTCGAGTTCCTCGGACCCGTAGAACTGGGTGAAGGTGTTGCGTTTGGCATCGAAACCGTGTTCGCAGACCTCACGATGAATCTCGTCGCGCACCTGCGCCCAACGTTCGACGGGAGCATCGAGCTCGAATTCCTCGGCGAGGCGCACGGCCCGGTCGAACACCACCCAGGCCATGACCTTGGAATGGGTGAAGTGTCGGCGTGGCCCGCGGGTCTCCCAGATGCCGTCGTCGGGTTCGCGCCAGATCGTTTCGATGTACTCGACCACGGTGCGCCACCGTGGCCAACGCTGGGGGTCGATCCGGCCGAGGAGTTGCGCACCGGCGTACAGCATGGCGACGACCTCGCCGTAGACGTCGAGCTGGAACTGTTCGGAGGCGGCGTTGCCCACCCGGACCGGTGCGGAGCCTTCGTAGCCGGGGAAGCCGTCGAGGTCGAATTCGGTCAGGCGCCGCTCCCCGCTGATTCCGTACATGATTTGAATGTTCGTCGGGTCGCCGGTACCGACGCGGGTGAGGAAATCGCGGAAGGCGAGCGCCTCGTCGGTGTATCCGGCAGCAAGCAGCGCCTCGAGGGCGAGCGCGGAGTCACGCAGCCAGCAATAGCGGTAGTCCCAGTTCCGCACGCCCCCGATATCCTCCGGCAGTGAGGTCGTGGGCGCGGCGACCATTCCGCCGGTATTTTCCGACGTCATCGCCTTCAAGGCGATCAGTGAGGTCAGCACCTCATCGCGGTAGGGGCCCGAGTAGGTGCAACGCCCACTCCACTCCCGCCACCACGCTTCGGTACGGGCCAGCGCCGAATCGGCGTCCTCGATGATCGGTGCCGGTGCAAAGGAGGAGTGCCAGCACAGGGTGAAACGTGCCCGACCTCCCTCGGTGACGACGAACTCGGCCCCGACGGTGCCCTTGCCGATGTGCAGCGGCACGGGTGTGCTGAGGCGGAAGGTGTCCGGTCCGGCGGTAGCGCGGATCCCGTCCGGAGCCGGTTCCACCCACGGGGCGATGGATCCGTAGTCGGGGCGAATCACCAGTTCCATCCGCATCGGCACCCGGCCACGCACACCCTGCACGATTCGCATCACCCGCGGTGGACCGTCGCCACGGCGCGGCATGAAGTCGATGATGCGCACCATGCCATCAGCAGTCTCGAAGTCCGATTCGAGCACCAGCGTGCCAGCACGGTAACGACGGGCACTGACCCGCGTTTCACCGGTCGGCGCAAGGGTCCACCGGCCGTGCCGTTCGTCGCCGACCAGAGCGGCGAAACACGACGCGGAGTCGAAGCGGGGCAGGCAGAGCCAGTCGATGGCGCCGTTGTCGCCGACGAGCGCCGCGGTCTGCAAATCTCCGATCAGCCCGTAATTTTCGATACGCATGATCGATCCCCTATCCCACCGTCGTCCTCATTCGTCACCGTTGCAGCCCACATCAGAGCGTGAGGAGAACGATCATCTGATCTCCCCTCATAGATGCACGTTCGAGAGCGGACGACTGTGCGTCAGGCTTTCAGAATATCGCGCGTCGTAGGGCAAGCAGGGGAAGTCGACGAGATCGGCACCCGGTGACGAGAACACAGAGAAGGGCGTACGTCCCATCCCGGCGCCTGTGACTGCGAGTCAGTCTTCCTGTGGGCTTTCACCGGAATTCTTCGGTGCGAGGTCCAGAATGCGTCTCATGCGGAACGAGTTGAACACCCCGATCAGGCCCGCGAAAATAGGAATGAGTAGGGCGAATTGCAGGGCAAGAGGTCGCGCGTCGGTGTTGATGCGGATGATCTCCTCCTGGATTTCGGGGGGTTGGCCGACGAGCAACTGCTCCAGCTGGGTGTTGCTCATGACCTCGGCGTCGTCCTCGAGCACCCGCGCCACCTGTTGCTGTTCTGCGGGCGGGAGCACGTTGCTCGACTGCGCCATCGCGGTGAAGGTGAGGGACAACGTTGCCAGCATGATGGCGCCCGCGAACGCCAGCCCGAACGAGAGCCCGAACGATCCCGCCGCGGAATTGACGCTGGCGGCTTCACTGATCCGCTCCTCCTCGATCGGCGCGAGTGTGTAGTTGTTGAGTTGTGACACCAGCAATCCCAATCCGGATCCGGCAATCACCAAAGGAATCACCAAGCCCCAGCCGAACTCGGCACGCGGCACCAGCGGGATCAGCGCCGCGATCCCGACCGTCAGAAGCACGAATCCCCACCGGATGATGCTGCTCGGGCGTCGATCGCCCGCCTTCTTGCCTGCGAGCAACGCCACTGCGAACATGCTGAGGGAGAGGGGTGCGAGAGACAATCCCGCCTGCATCGCGTTGTACTCGAGCACCATCTGCAGGTAGATCGGCAGCGCTATCATCGTGCCACCGAGGGCGATCTGCTGGAGCATCTGCCCGGTGATACCCAAGCGAAAGACTTTGGAGCGAAACAGATCAGGGTCCAACAGTGTCGGCTTACCGCCACGTTTGCGCCGCACGAGCCAGTACGCCAGCCCCGCCATCGCTACTGCACCGAGCGCCAGTAGCGCACCTACGGCTTCGCCGCCCTCCTGCCACACCAAAATGCCCAGCACGATACCGCCCATGCCCAGGACGGAGAGGGCCGCGCCCACCATGTCGATGACCCGGGGTCCGGTGTACCGAACATCCTGGACGAGCCGAACGCCGGAAAGCACAACGGCGATGATGACGACTTCGAGCATGAACCCGACGCGCCAAGACAGATAGGTGGTGATGAATCCGCCGAGCAGCGGTCCGACGGCAGCGGCAATCGCAGCGGCCGCCCCGACCAGGGCGTAGACCTTCTTTTGGGCGGCCCCTTCGAAGTTACCGTGGATCAGGGACTGCATGGCGGGCAGGAGGAGTGATGCGCCGATGCCACCGAGTATTGCCCAGAAGATGATTATCGCGGTGAGGCTCTGCGCGAGTGCCATCGCCGACGCACCAATTGCATAGCCGAGCAGGCCCAACACATAGGCGCGTTTGCGTCCGATGAGATCGCCGACCTTGCCGCCGATCAGGATGAACGCCGCAGATACCAGCGCCTCGAGTGCAATCGCCGCCTGAACGCCGCTGACGGTGGCCTCGAGGTCGCGAACCACCGAGGAGATCGACACGTTCATCAGTGACGTGTCCACGACAAGCACGAACATCGCCATCGCCAGCAGTAGTCCCAGCATGCGCTGTGAGCCCGCTGCTTTCTCCGACGAATTGCTGGTCTTCGGTCCTCCGGTCATCGATCACACCGTTCTCTCGTCGAAGAACGTCATCTGGCGATTTGACCGTTCTGCACGGTATTACGGTGCCAGGCCGATACGGCCCAGATCACCACGGCGTTGAGGGCGATGATGGTGATCGCCCACATGGGGTAGTAGGGCAACCAGAGGAAGTTGACGAGGATCGACACGGCGCAGATCACGATGGCGCCCACTCGCGCCCAGCCGGCACCGGCGAACAGGGCGATCCCGACTGCGGTGACGATCGCCCCCAACACCAGGTGCGTCCATCCCCACGAGGTGAGGTCGAATTGGTAGGTGTAATCGGTTCCGCTGACGATCACTTCGTCCTTGGCGATCGCGGACAGGCCCTGGAGTACTTCGAGGACACCGACGGTGACGAGCAACACCGCCCCGCCCATTACGGTTCCCGCACCTTGCCTGACCAGAGATTTCTCGGACATGACCGTTCCCTTCCCGGGCAGATGCGTGAAGTGTTCCGGCGAAATCATTGTCCTCCGAACCGGCCGGTAATGGTGGCACTTCGCGGCAGGGGTGCACCACCGCCAACAACCGGTCATGGCAAGTTCCGTGCAGGTAGGGTTATCGAGCAATAGATCCCCACGCACGGACGGACCGTTCGCGGTATCGGATTCGTGGAGTGCGTCGGTTGTTCGACACCGCTGCGACCCGAAGCAGGTGCGAGATGGACTCACGAGACCAGGCAGCTCACCGCTCGGCCGCCCTGCGCCGGGTGCTGATCCCGCTGGCGCTTGCCCAGTTCATCTGCAGCTTCGCCGGCTCCAACATGAACGTGATGATCAACGACATCAGCGAAGACCTCGACACCAGCGTGCAGGGTGTGCAGGTCGCGATCACCATCTTTCTACTGGTGATGGCGGCACTGATGATTCCCGGCGGAAAGCTGACCGACAAATACGGGCGCAAGCGTTGTTTCACCGTCGGCTTGGTTGTCTACGGTGTCGGTGCCCTCATGAGCGCGGCAGCCCCCGGTCTGGGTGTGCTCATTCTCGGCAACTCCATTCTCGAAGGTGTGGGCACGGCGCTCCTGATCCCGCCGGTCTACATCCTCACCACCCTGTTGTTCACCGAAGTCACCTCCCGAGCACGCGCCTTCGGGGCGATCAGTGCGATGGGTGGCATCGGTGCGGCTGCCGGGCCGCTGATCGGTGGTCTGATCACCTCGGCGCTCAGCTGGCGGGCGGCGTTCGTGTTCCAGGCGCTGGTCGTCGCGGTCATCGTGGTGCTGGCCCGCAACATCACCGATCCGCTGCCGCCGGACCGCAGCCGTCCGTTCGATGTCGGCGGGGCAACCCTCTCCGCGGTCGGCCTCATCCTTGTTGTGACCGGAATCCTTGCCGCGGACAACAATATCTGGTTGACGATCATTCTGATACTTGCAGGTGCCGTCGTGCTGGTGTGGTTTTTCTGGTCGGTGCGCGCCAAGGAACGCGCCGGCGCGGAACCGTTGCTGTCGAGCGCCTTGTTCCACAACCGCACTTCCAACCTGGGCCTGATCACCCAGAACACCCAGTGGCTGCTGCTCACCGGCGTCTCGTTCGTGGTCGCGGCTTACCTTCAGGTCGTGCGCGGTTACGACGCGATCGAGACGGGCGTGATCTTCACTGCGGAAACGGCGGGTCTGCTGGCCGCCTCCCTCGCTGCAGAACGGTTCGCGAAGCGCCGCGCGCAACGCACCCTGATCCTCGCCGGATTCCTCGTCGTGATCGGCGGCATCGCCGTCCTGTTGGCGCTGGTGAGCGGCACCCCGAACGTCTGGGCGTTCGCGCCGGGACTGCTACTGATCGGGCTAGGTCTCGGTGTCATGCTGACCCCGTCGGTCAACGTCGTGCAGTCGAGTTTCGCCGAGCAGCTACAGGGCGAGATCTCCGGGCTCTCGCGCAGCGTATCCAATCTCGGGTCCTCCCTCGGCGCCGCAATCGCCGGCACCGTTCTCGTCGCCGGGATCACCACCACCCCCGAGCGTTCGTACGCGCTCGCCATGATCGTCCTCGCGGCCGTCGGATGTGTCGGGCTCGCCGCGTCCGTCCTACTCCCCCGCACGCTGTCGCCGCCGCTCCAGCCCGACGGCGACCCCCCACGACCACCCGCAACATAACGCTGCCAGCCGATAGAGCAGGCGCTCGAGACCGACCTACACATTTCGGAGACTCCAGGGTTCCTTCACGGAAAGCGGTTCACTGCAGAGCATTCCGTGATTCTCCCGCCTGGCGCGATTGGCGGGACTACCCCCGGACGAGTTCGGCGTTGCGCGGCGGGAAGGGTTCGCCGTTGTTGTACTTGCGTGCGAGAACTGCCAGGTAGTGGGCGAGGGCTTCGTCGACGAGGTTGGACCAGCTGTTGGGGGCGCCGGCGATGTGGCCGATGGCGGCGACGGCATTCTTGCCATCCTCGACCTTGGCGCGCTTGATGTAGACGGATTCCTGTTTCTTGTCTGCGGAGACCCGTGTGGGAGTCTTCCTCTCCTCCCCAGGAGCCACCGGTTCGGCGGTGGCGGCTGCTTCCTGTGCGACGCCCACTCCCTGTTCGACGAGGTTCGGCAAGCGTCGTCTGCGGCGTTCGAAGGGATTGTTGGCCGGTCCTGCGACGTCCACCCCCTGCTCGACGAGATTCGGCAGTCGTGGTTTGCGGCGTTCGAGGGGGTTGTTGGCGAGTCCCGGCTTACGTGCGACGCTCGTCAGCACGTCCATGCGACGAGTTCTCGAGTACGTCCCCTCCGGGTGAGCGCCTGCGGGGGTCTGGTGGCGGCGTTCGAGGGGGTTGTTGGCGAGTCCGGGCTTACGTGTCGCGCTCATCACGAGGTCCTTTCGACGAGTTCTTGGGCGGCATCGCGGTAGGCCCGTGCTGCGGACGAGGACGGTGCCCATCTGACGACGGGTTCTTCGGCGCTGTAACTTTCGCTGACACGGACGGACTTCGGGATAATGGTGCGCATCGTCTGGTCGGGATAGGTCTCGCGGAGCGCGGCGAGGACCTGCTGGTCGATGACCTGTCCGAGTTCGACGCGGCCGCACAGGATGTGATTGAGCTTTGCAGTGGGGTTGAGCAGCTCGACCTGCTGGGTGATGTAGTTCTCGATCCGCATGAGCGCTTCGAGTTCCATGGCCCCCGTCATGACAGCGGCGAGCACTTCGGTGCAGGCGACGAGTGCGCTGATGGTCAGGTGGTCGAAGTCTCCGGGGCAGTCGATCAGGTTGAAGTCGACGTCGGGGGCGCCGGCGAGGGCTTTGCGCAGGATGCCGTGTGCACCGGGCTTCTTGAGGAAGTAAGGCCCGACGGAATCGAGTTCCTTGGTGGCAGGAACGAGGTGGATACCGGACGCGGTGATGGTGGTGGCGTCTTCGATGCTCGACACCAGCATGAGTACCGACAGGACATCGTTGTCGACGGCTTCGGGCGTGGCGCCGAGCCAGGTGGTGGCGTTGCACTGTGGGTCGAGGTCGACGACACGGACGGTGTAGCCGGCTTCGACGAGGGCTTGGGCAAGGTTGACCGTGCTCGTGGTTTTGGTGGAGCCGCCTTTATGATTGACCACTGCGATGGTGCGGGTCATGGGCCTGTCCCTTCGTGAAAATATTGTGACGTAAAAGTACTCATCCGTGACGGCGTACGTGTCGCGTTGAGTTTTTTCAGTCCTGAGACCGTCTCTGGCCGAGGACAGACTTACTGTGACTATCGCGACGAGCAACCGGCCGCCACTGATTGCCCAGACCGGTGATCCGTCACGGGCCTGACCTCCGCGGTTCCACAGATTGGCGTGTGGCGGAACGTTTCTCGTGAATCGATGCCATTAACTCGGTCAGGCCGGTGTCGGCCGCGATCAGCCCCGCGATGTAGTCGTTCGCAGTCATGCCGTGCGCCTTCGCGGCGCTGGCAGCTGCTTCTTTGAGCTCCGGTGGCACCAGCGCCTTGACTACAGCACGGGTTCCCTTACTGGGCCGCCCTCGGCGGCGGGAAGCAACAATCTCGGCCATGCCCGCAATTCTGGGACCAGAAAGTCGAACGACCTAACCGACACGCCGCATCCCACAGAATTCCTCACACCCGGTCATCGCTTGCACGGCCGCAGACCCCGACGACCCGAGGCGTTTCGCTCAGTGGTGTCTGCGGTCTATGCGGAGTGGTCGGTCGAAGGTGGCGCGTGCCATCCGGGTTCGATCCAGGGTTGCTGGTCCGGGAGACCGAGGCAGAAGCGTGCCGTGGGCGGAGTTGTGCCGAGCTCGAAGGAGACGGCCCCGAACGTCTGGGTCCGGCGTCCCTGCCGAGGTGTGACGCACAGGGGTGCGGTGCGGTCGGCGAGAAGCACTTCGGCGGTGATGTGATCACACGACCTGTTGGTGTTCGCCTGGAGGAAGTCGAGGCGAGCCACGGAATCGGCAATCCGTCCTTCCCTCGCGAGTTCTCGCGCGGCGTCCGGATCGATGTCGCCGTTGGCCAGCGGGTGATTGGTGTGCAGCAAGAGCGGTGAGCCTGCGGGGCAACTGACCACCACCTCATCGGCCGAACACTCGACACCGTGGAATCCGTTCACATCCCCCACGGCGTAGTGCTGACCGCTCGCATGTGAGATGCGGTGCAGGAAGTCGACCGCTTGGTCGAGGGATGAATGAGCAAGTGCACCCCGAATCGCAGCGGCCACCGGCAGCCCGGCGGAGTTGTGGCGCAACATGCCGAGGGCGTTGACGCAGACGCCGACGCCGGCATCGTTGACTCCGGTCAATCCGATCATTCCCGCCGAACTGAGCACGAGTGCCGCGGGCCCTACGTCCGGACGGATGCGCAGAACGATCTGAGATCCGTCCATGAAATCGGGCAAGTCCATGTTCTGGGCGAGAAGCACGCCATCGGTGCCGGCCTTTCCGAGGACACTGCAGCCGAGTTCCAGGTGTTCCCGGTGCACCCACCACTGTTCGTCCATGAAGTTGTAGGCAAGGACTTCCGCGAACGGGACCCCTGCCGCCTCCGCGATGCCGCGCATCTCCTCGGCCAGGTCGGGAACCGCGGCCTCCACCGTGGCAAGCAGCCCCGTCGCAGCGAGGTGCCGACGACTCCGAGCACTCGTACCCACTCGCCACCGATCGAGTGCAGCATGTACCGAGTCGCGGGCCTGCTCGCCGTGGGCGCGGCCGCGTGCCCGCCCGTTTCCGGCGCAATCGATGACCGTCATCGGACCTCCTCTCGATCATTTTCGACCGCCCGCGCGGTGAACGGCGGCACTCAGGCATGCAGCCCCCACGGGATCCCGAAGTCACTGACCGACTGCGGTTGTACACGAAGTCGGGACCACGACGCACGGTACGCCGGCCACGCGACCGGTGGGTCTGGCAGGAGCATCCGACGCGTCGGTGTTCAGGACTTGACGGTGCGGGTACACCTCTCGGTATGGATCAGTCGCAGACACCGTTGTTGGATGCGTTGGAGGAGTATCATCGGCTCGACCGATACGGATTCTCCCCGCCGGGGCATCGTCTGGGGCGGGGCGCGGACGAGCGGGTGACGAAGGTCCTCGGCGCCGATCCGTTCCGCTCGGACGTGCTCGCTTCCGGCGGTCTGGATGACCGGAAGTCGAGTAATGGTTACCTGTCCAAGGCCGAGCAGCTGATGGCGGAGGCGGTAGGAGCGGAGCAGGCTTTCTTCTCGACGTGCGGCAGCTCGCTGTCGGTGAAGGCCGCGATGATGGCCGTCGCGGGCAATGATCCCGGCGGGTTGCTGGTCTCACGTGATTCGCACAAATCGATCGTGGCGGGATTGGTGTTCAGCGGTGTGACGCCCCGGTGGATCACCCCACGTTGGGATGAGGAGATGCACTTCTCTCATCCTCCGTCCCCGGACCAGGTGCGGGCCATGTGGGAGAAGTATCCCGACGCGGCCGGTGCCCTGATCGTGAGTCCCAGCCCCTACGGCACGTGTGCGGACATCGGAGCTATCGCGCAGGTGTGCCACGAGCGCGGCAAGCCGCTCATTGTCGATGAGGCTTGGGGTGCACATCTCCCCTTCCACGACGACCTACCGACCTGGGCGATGGACGCCGGCGCCGATGTGTGCGTGGTGAGCATCCACAAGATGGGGGCGGGCTTCGAGCAAGGCTCGGTGTATCACGTGCAGGGTGACCTCGTCGACGGCACTCATCTGTCCGCCTGCGCGGACCTACTGATGACGACGAGCCCGAACGTGATGCTGTATTCGGCCATGGACGGGTGGCGGCGGCAGATGGTAGAGCGCGGCGCGGACCTTCTCGGCCGTGCTCTCGCGCTCGCCGGCCGCACCAGGGAACGGATCGCCGAAATCGACGGACTGACCGTGCTCGAGGACCGGCTACTCGGTGAGGAAGCGTCGCACGACCTCGACCGGCTGCAGATCCTCATCGACGTCAGCGAACTCGGTGTGTCCGGATTCCAGTGCACCGACTGGGTGCGCGAGAACTGCCACCTCGACCTCGGCATGCACGATCATCGCCGGATCATGGCGACCATGTCGATGGCCGACGATGACGACACCGCCGACCGGCTGGTCACCGCGCTCGACCAAGTGGCTCGAGCCGCAACCACATTCGATCCACCACCGCCTATTTCGTTGCCGGGACCCGAAGAATTGCAGCTCGAATCGGTGATGTCGCCCCGGGACGCGTTCTTCGGTAAGGCCGAGATGGTCGACGCCGGTGAGGCGGCCGGCCGAATCGCAGCCGAGCAGATCACTCCGTACCCGCCGGGTATCCCTGCGGTGGTGCCGGGAGAGCGGCTCGATCAGGCCGTCGTCGACTATCTGCGCAGCGGTGTGGACGCGGGAATGAACATTCCGGACGCAACCGATGCCTCACTCCAGCAATTCCGGGTCGTTGTGGACAACTGATGTAGGACAACCCGTCCCGCCGTCCGTTCGGGTGACGACAAAGGGTGTACCGCTACGCCCGCTGGTCGACCTGCGGATCGGATGGCCATCGAGCGGGTGTGCGGGAGACCCTTGTGCTGTGTGCGGTCTCATACAGAAGCGCGACGGGCGGTGTGCACGATCTGCGCGATCGCACGGCTGCAATCTGCTCGCGTGTAACCGAGCACCGCGGTCTCGGTTGCGTCAGGCTCGTAGTGCATGGTGTTGCCCCGGCCCTGGACGATCAGGGCGTCGGGCAGCAGGGGGTGCTCCTCGTCCCGTTCGTCGATGCTGCGTGTACCGCCCGCTGCGTCGACGAGCATCTGGAGGTATTCGCGAAAGGTCAGATTCTCGTCGCCGACGAGGTACGCCTTGCCCGGTTCAGCGTGTTGAAGTGCGCCCCAGATCGCCTGTGCAAGAGAATCAGCCGACATATAGTTCGATCCCCCGGGCGGCGCGAAGTCCGGGATGTCGGGCAAGTCACCGGCTGCCCACGCGATCATCCGCCCATACCGCCGCGCGGAGACTCCGGAGATGGCGCCGAGGATCGATGGTGGATTGAGAGTAGAGACGTTGAACGACGCGTCGGCAAGCGCCCGAGCACCCTCGTCGGCAGCACGCCGAGCCGCGATATAGGGGACGGTTTCGGCGAGGTCTGGACGCAGGTGGTGGTAGTAGCTGCCCACCTGGACGAAGCGCGGTACACCGGCGCGCTTGGCGAGCGCAGCGAAGCGGGGAATGCCGGAGATCTGCGTCTTCTCCCAGAACGCCGCTTGATCAACGTCTCCGCTCATGTGGCGCACGTCTTGGCCGGCGGCGAAGACTATGGCGTCGAAAGGGGAAAGCTGCTCGACGGTGAAGGTCTGCTCGGTGTAGTCACCGAGCAGGGCCGGGAAGTCTCGGACCGGGGACTCGTCGCCGAGAGCGTTACGCGCTGCCACGGTGACGTCGTTGCCCTGCTCACGCAGATGTAGTGCGGCGTAGGCGCCGATCATTCCGGTGCCGCCGACGATGAGAACCTTCATCATGTTCGCCCTTCTCGCGTTCGCGCCCGCGCCCAGCGCTGCTGACTGAGGGAGCAGCGGGGTATGCGTGTGAGTTTTCTGGGCCTCGGCGTGGATGGCCGGGTGCATCGCCCAACCTAGCCGTTGATCACGGTGCTTCTATTCGGATTCCCACTCAGTGGTCATCGGTGGGGCGTGTGGCTGGTCCCTGGATATGGATGCTGCAGTAACACTACGGTACGAGATTCTGATTCAGATCACGCCCATTGGTCTCGGGAGTGAGTGCGAGTGCTCCAATCGAGGCGAGAGCGGTGGTTGCGGCAATCAAGCTCAACGGCACACTTGACCCGGTTGCCGCGACCAGGCCGCTGGCGATCAGGGGAGTAAATCCGGCACCGAGAAGGGCTGCGGTCTGGTAAGCCATGGAAACACCTGTGTAGCGCACAGGGGTAGCAAACATTTCGGACAGCAGCGGCGTCAGCGGCGCGTACATTGCATTCTGCAGGAGCTGCGCAAACATCAAGGCGCCGACCATGACCAACATGGATTTCGTGTTGATCATCGCATACAGAGGAAACGCGAACAACACCGTTCCGATGGCCCCGGAGATCATGACTCGACGTCGACCAAGCCGGTCTGAGAGGGTCGAGAACAGGGGAATGAAGACGATCGATATGGCGACCACTGCGAGAAGCGCACCCATGACATCGGAGACCGCATAGCCAATTCCGGATGCGTAAGCCACAACATGCGTACTTGTCAGGGAGGTCAGGGCAAACGGAGCCAGGCCGGCGGCCACCGCCAAGACGAGTTGCTTCGGACGGCGGAGCACCTCCAGGGCGGGACTGCGCCGGTCCTTTCGTTTGGCTGATGCCTCGACGAAAATGGGGCTCTCGACCACGTGGAGTCGGACGTAGAGTCCGATCACCATCAGGATTGCGCTCAACAAGAAGGGAATTCGCCATCCCCAGGTCAAGAGCGCGGATTCCGGGAGGAGGGTCACGGCCGCAATCGCTGCCGTCGACAGAAGAAAGCCGAACGGTGTTCCGAGTTGCATGATCCCGGCCCACCGCCCGCGGCGGTCCGCGTCCGAGTGTTCGACGACCATGAGCGCCGCACCTCCCCATTCCCCACCCACCGCGATGCCTTGAATAACGCGAAGGACGATAAGCAGGATCGGCGCGAGGATTCCTATCCCCTGGTATGTGGGCAGCATTCCGATCAGCACACTGGCAATACCCATCGTGGTCATGGTGATCACCAGCATCGACTTTCGGCCGAGCTTGTCACCGAAGTGCCCGAATATCACACCGCCGAGCGGTCT
This sequence comes from Rhodococcus sp. IEGM 27, assembly GCF_033142305.1. NCBI lineage: Bacteria > Bacillati > Actinomycetota > Actinomycetes > Mycobacteriales > Nocardiaceae > Rhodococcus > Rhodococcus sp. IEGM 27. Next base: position 585,798 of record NZ_JAWLSG010000004.1, read on the forward strand.
CGCGACATAACCGGCCGCGAGGGTACCGAATGCGGCAACTGTACCGACAGCCGGATTCGAGGCAGGAAAGAACAGTTGCCCGAATACAAGGGCAGCCATGGTGCTGTAGAGGAGAAAGTCATAATACTCAATCGTTGTTCCCAGGAGGCTCGACAATGCGACCTTGCGGAGCAGGGATCCGTCGTGCGAGGAAAGGCGGTTCTCGGTGGGTGTCGCTAGGCGTGCGGGCGGCACTTGGGGCGGATTCGCCATCAGGTGCTCCTTTCAGATTTGAAGCTGACTGGCGATGGGCACCCGAACCGATCGGATCGGAGGGTAATTTCGCCAGTAGGGTTAAGGCAAACGTCATTTCACCGATTCACCATCGTCGGTCAACGTAATTCACGTTGCACGGAGTCCGGCGTGCTTTTGCATTGCCCACGGGCTCGATGAAATCCGAAAGACCGTGTGGAGCGGTGTAATCCTCCCGGTGACCGGGAGCAAAGGGGCATCGCGGCACCGACATGTCCTGAGATGACAAGCATGACCCTCACTTTCACACCAGGCGCACTGTTGCGCGGCCGGCGTGCCGTCGTCACCGGCGGTGTGGCCGGCATCGGAGCCGCAATCGCGCGCGGCTTCGCGGCCCACGGCGCGCATGTCCTCATCGCTGACGTGAACCCCATCGGAGACGTCGACTTCGACGGTGCCGCCGGTGGGCGACTGGACGCGATCGTGGCCGACGTCTGCTCTTCGCAGGTAGAACCAGCACTGGTCGAGCACCGACCGGACATCCTGGTCAACAACGTCGGGCACTTCGTACGCGCGCCCCAAGAATTCACCACCGACACCGCCGAGCAGTGGGCCGGCCTACATGAGGTGAACTTCGCCCATGCGCTGCGGCTCACGCATGCACTACTTCCGGGGATGACCGAGCGCGGGCGCGGAGCGGTAGTAAACCTCACCACCGTCGAGGCGCACCGAGCAATTCCGGGGCACACCGTCTACTCCGCGTACAAGGCGGCCCTGATGCAATTCACCCGCTCGCTCGCGGCCGAGGTGGGTCCAGCGGGAATCCGGGTCAACGCGGTTGCACCGGACCTGATCGAGACAGCACAAGTTCCTTATGGGAACCTGGTGCCCGAGCCGGACCGCGCACTGTGGCCGTTGTGGTCACCGCTCGGCGGACCCGGTAAACCCGAGGACGTCGCGGGTGCCGCGCTGTTTCTGGCCTCCGACCTGTCCCGGTTCGTCACTGGCAGCACTATCCACGTCGACGGCGGCACGCACGGTGCCGGAGGCTGGGTGCCGCGCCCGACCGGTGGCTGGACAAACCGCCCCCGAAACCCTTGACCAGAAACGGAATAGCCGCCGGCCGCAGTCGTCCAGCCCGAGCCGGATTACGAATGTAGAGCGACCGGGTGTTCGGTAGCGCTGTCATCGTCGTGATCCGGCGGTGACGACTCGGTGCCCGCAAGCTCGTCAAGGAAAATGAGTCCTTTTTGCGCCCAGTCGATCTCGGACCGACTCCGGGAGCCTTCCACACCGCTCGAGGGAAAGTTCAGCCTGCGGTTCACTACTGCCATGGCGTTTGTGACGGGCGATCTCAGCGAACAGGCCTTCTCGCCGGTGTCGCTGATCGACCCGCAGGTGGTCGCTCTGCGCGATCGAGTCCAGATCGACGCCCGCACGTCACTTGGATCGGCGCTGGGACACCCTCGTCACCAAATTCCACTCGCTCGTCGACCCTGTGATGGGTCGAGCTGCCGCACACCGCATCGTGGAAGATGTCGCCCGCCTCCCCTCAGCTGAAAGCCCTGAATCGCTGCTGAATGCTCTGTCAGCACGGACGCGGTGAGTGTACGACATCGCGGAGCAGCCCTGCCGCATCGATTTATCTGAGGGAGGAGACACACAAGATGCCAGACACCAGCAATGTTCGACCCACCGAAAAGGCGCGAATCCTCGGTTTCGCGCTCCAATGGCAACACTACGGCGGTGGTTCCAACGAGGATATCTACGTAAACTTCGGACTCTCCCCCAGGCAGTACTTCATGCGCCTGCTCAGAATTCTCCGCGGCCCCACCGAGCTGGAGATCAGAGTGATCTCAGAACTCAACGAGCTCTGCGCCAGTCGCCTCGGCACCGAACTATCCTGCCACGACGACACAGGTCGACCTCGAGCGGAGGAGTAATCGCACCTTCCTATTCCGTGGCGGTGTCGAGCACGGGCAACAGGCACCGTCATCGCCGGAGCGTTGCCGATGGCGTCTCGCCGAACTTCTCTCGGTACTGCACGGAGAAGCGCGGCCGCTGTCGGCAACGCTCGCGGTCACGGCCTCGTCGGTGTTGCAGAACCGCAGCCCGTGACGGGCCAGGTCGTCGCCGAGCGCCGTGTGCGCGGGGCCCGACACGAACAGCGGGTACCAGGAAGAGAAGGTGTCGTGCACATAGCCGGTCACCGTGCGCTCACCGCTCCCGACGAACCCACCGATCTCCGGATTACTCTCCAGGAGTGCCACTTTCCAGCCAGATCGCGACAACATGGACGCGGCGACGAGTCCGTTGATTCCGGAACCGACGATGACGGCATCGAATTCGTTGTGCATCACATTCCCTTCGAGTGTGAGCCACAACACTATTGACACCGAAGCGGTGAAGCTGTCCTCTTTGCGCGCGTCTTATCCGAATGCCGCTCACTTCTGCGACGACCGGGTGCCGATGTGGGTGACGCGCCCCTGGCTGGATGTCGAGGGGCACCTGTGAGCACTTATTAACCGTGGGCGGTTGATAAGTACTCACAGGCTCATGGTGACCCCTGTCACATCTGTTGACTCCAGGCAGCTTCACACCATCTACTTAGGCAGCCCTCACAGAGGGCAGGCTAACCGTTCTTGTGCTTCAGCCGAGCTCACCCCCGGGTGATCCGGAGCTGGCACGCAAGAATCACATGCGCCGCGTGCGGGGGCCCGGCGACTAACGACAAGGACAACTCTCGTGGCTTCTTCCACCAAGCGGCGCCTGGCCGGCGCCGGCATCATCGCCGGACTCTCCGCGCTCACGCTGATCGCAAACCCCGCCATCGGTTCCGCAGCGATCACCGGTGCGGCGACCGTGACCGCGGACGCCGGTGCAGGCACGATCACCACCTCGATCACCGGACTTAACACCACCAAGCCGTTCGTCAAGTGCGAGGGCACCGTCTACAGCGCCGACGCAACGGTCCTCGACTCCACGACGAAGGTCGGCCAGAGCTTCCCCGTGACCGGTCCGACCATGGTGGCCGGTCAGGTGCTGACCAACGCGTCCGGCGTCGGCACCTCGGCTGTTTTCCCCGACGGCGAGTACCAGGTGCGCACGAAGTGCAAGGAGGAGGGCGACGTCGACTACCAGGACCCCATCGCCCCCGTGCGGGTCACTGTCAGCTCGACCACCCCGGGCGGCGGCGGCCTGGACTTCGGTCTCGACGGTCTCCTCGAGCTGTTCAGCGGATTCGGTAGCTAACAGCTGGAGCGGCGGTGGCCACGTCTCGGACCTGGCCACCGCCACCCGCTGCGTCGACCGGCAGTCATCTGCCCGGGTGACAGCGCATTGTCGGGCGTTCGTCCACATGCGTGTCGGATGGTCCGTGCCGTGACCACATTTGTAACGGAGCCTCTCCCTGCTCGTATACAGTCACAGCGTCTTGACGATACGGCGCAGAGGGAGCAAATTCATGCGGCGAGCCTTCAGGGCATTGATGGCGGCGATGCTCGGTGCCATCTTCCTTGCAATGACAGTTCCGGTACCGGCAAGCGCCGAACCGCTCTATCCCTGGCCCGACCCGGATCCGTTCTACCTCGCTCCCGCCGATCTCGCGGCAATTCAGCCGGGCGACGTGGTTCGCACTCGACGGATCGACACGTGGATGTACGCCAACTCGGACGGCTGGCAGATCGCGTTCCGTTCGACGAATTCCGCCGGAAATCCCATCCTGGCGGTCACGACGGTGCTGCTCCCCCGGGGCGTCGTGAATCCACCGCTGGTGTCGTATCAGGCGATCGTCAATTCACTGGGCACCAAGTGCGCGCCCTCCCGGGCTCTGTTCAACCTGGAGATGCAGGAATCGCCGGGGATGTATCTGGGCCTGCAGCGGGGATGGGCCGTTTCGGTGCCGGACCACCTCGGCCCGACCGGTGCGTACGGTGCCGCCAAACTCGGCGGCATGATTACCTTGGACAGCATTCGCGCGGTTCAGCGAGTATCCGAATTGGGCCTCACGAACAGCCCCGTAGCTTTGGCGGGCTACTCCGGCGGCGGAATGGCGAGCGCCTGGGCGGCGGCGCTCGCGCCGACCTATGCTCCCGAGCTCGAGCTTGCCGCTGTGGTGCAGGGCGGAATCCCGGCGGATCTCGAACAGATGGCCGAGGGGCTCGGGTTCAACCCGCACCCCGGGTTCGGGCTCGCTTTCGCGGCGGCCGTCGGCCTCGAGCGTGAGTACCCGGAGCGGCTGCCGGTGTCGTCGCAGCTCAACGAAACAGGTCTGTGGCTGCGCGAATGGATGAGCAACGAGTGCCGGCGATTCCTTCTGTTCCACGGCGCTTTCCGGAACGCCGGGCAGCTGGCCGCGTCGACCAGTCTTATGGCGAGTTCGACCGCACGCCAGGTATTACGCGAGAACAGTCTCCGCTATTTCGAGGGTGTGCCGACGGCGCCGGTCTACATGTGGCACGGCACGCTCGATGGGCTCACGCCCTTTGATTCGGTGGCAGAGGTGGCCCGTCGATACTGCTCGGCCGGAGCAAACCTGACGTTCGTGCCGTACGAAATCTCGGAGCACATGACCACTGCCGTGGTGGGTTTCCCTGATGCGTACGAGTTCATCGCGGCGCGATTCCGAGGCGAGCCCGCGCCGACGCGGTGCTGAGGCGGGGCTTCGACACAGCGAGGTGAGCCGAACAGTCCTGGCCTTCAGCCTCGTCACGGCGCACAGTTGTCGAGGAGTATGGCCGCGGCCGCTTTCGCGGCGATAGCAGATTCGGGCGACTCGGAGATGGCGGCGGTTGTCTGCGCCCCCTCCGCGAGCAACGCGATTTGGAGCCCGACAATCGGCGCGCATCCGGCCTGTACCGCCAGGTCGGTGACATAGTCGATGAACTGCTTCTTGTGACTGTGTGCTGCCGCCGCGACCGCGGGCATGGTGCTGCCGAGCTCACCGAACGAATTGATGAAGGCGCAACCGCGGAACTCGTCCTCGTGGAACCAGGCGTCGAGAAAGTCGAATATCGACAACAGTTTCTCGCGCGGAGTGTCATATCGGCTCGCCTCCGCGCGAATGCCGTCATTCCACATCGCGGTACGGCCTTCGAGGACTCCGGTAACGATGGCAGCCTTGGACGGAAACAGTGCGTACATCCGCTTGAGGGAGATCCCGGCGGCGGTGCGTAACTCGTCCATGCCGACCGACTGGATGCCGCGCGCATAGAAGAGCGCATCGGCCGATTCGAGCACCGCCGCCTTCGCTGCGTCTACATCCACGTCACTTACCCCTTGCTCAGAGAACCAGCGTTCTCTAGAGTAGTCCACGCACCGGAGAACGCACGTTCTCGGTGAGTCGAGGATCAGGGAAGGGCGTCACCATGGCATATATCGAGGTCGGCACCGAGAACAGCACTCCCATCGAGGTGTACTACGAGGATCACGGCACAGGACAACCAGTCGTCCTCATCCACGGCTATCCACTCGACGGCAACTCCTGGGAGCGCCAGTCGGCAGCTTTGCTGAAAGCCGGATACCGGGTGATCACGTACGACCGTCGCGGGTTCGGGCAGTCCAGCAAGCCGACCACCGGCTACGACTACGACACGTTCGCCTCGGATCTGAACACCGTGCTGACCACACTGGACCTGAACGACGTCATTCTCGTCGGATTCTCGATGGGCACTGGCGAGCTCGCCCGGTACGCCGGCATCTACGGCACTGATCGCGTCGCCAAGTTCGCCTTCCTCGCCTCCCTCGAGCCCTTCCTCCTGCAGACCGACGACAACCCGACAGGCGTGCCGCAGTCGGTATTCGACGGCATCGAGGCCGCAGCCCGCGAAGACCGATTCGCCTGGTTCGACAACTTCTACAAAGACTTCTACAACCTCGACGAGAACCTCGGCAGTCGGATCAGCGAAGCCGCCGTCCGCAACAGCTGGAATGTGGCAGCCGGAAGCGCTCCCGTTGCGGCGTATGCCGTCGTGTCCAGCTGGATCGAAGATTTCCGTGCCGACATCAAGAAGGTGCGCGAGTCGGGCAAACCTGCCTTGATCCTGCACGGGACGAAGGACAACATTCTCCCGATCGATGCCGCCGGGCGTCCGTTCCACGAAGCGTTTCCCGAAGCGCAGTACGTCGAGGTCGAAGGTGCCCCGCACGGCCTGCTCTGGACCCACTTCCAGGAGGTCAACGACGCCCTGCTCGACTTCGTGAAGTAGTCGAAGCGGGCGTCCTTCCGCATCCGGCGCCGTCGCAGATCCGTGAAGAGGCCGACAGCCGCTTCACGGTCTCGGCGGGCCGGTGAAGTGACAGTAGGCACACAGTAGGAATGCTCTTCGACAAGACGGAGGGGCACCGAACATCAGGGCGCTATCGGGTGTGGAGCCTCTTCACCACTGCTTCCGCCACAGCGCGGGCGCTCCCCGGGTTCTGCCCCGTGATCAGCGTCCCCTCCTCGACCACATAGGTTGCGAACGGTTCGTCGGCGATGCTGTAGTTCGCTCCCAGCTTTTTCAGCTCGTCCTGAAGACTGAACGGGACGGCGTCGGCCCGTTGTGCCGCCTCCTCTTCCGGCCAGGAGAAGCCGGTGACATTCTTGTCTTTGACAAGTGGGGTGCCGTCACTCAGGGGAACGTTGAGCAGGCCGGCCGGTCCGTGACACACCGCCGACACGATCCGGCCGGATTCGTAGAATTTCGCCGTCACTGCACCGAGGTCGTCACCGCCGAAGTCGAACATCACACCATGGCCGCCGGTGAAGTAGATGACGTCGTATTCCTCGACGTCGACGTCTGTGACCTTCTTCGTGTCACGGAGAAGATCCATGAACTCGCGGTCGCGGTAGCGCTTGTCGGTGCCGAGGTCACCGAGCACGTCGTGAGCGAGGCTCTCCGGGTCGATCGGTACGTAACCGCCTGCAGGACTGACAATGTCGACTTCGTAGCCGTTATCGGTGACGTAGTCGTAGAAGTGCGTCAGTTCGCCCAGCCACAGACCTGTCCGGTAGCCGACCTTCTGGTACTCGGCGACGTTCGTCACGACGATGAGGATGCGGTTCTTGGTGGCCATTGCGGTCTCCTGATCGGGTGCGAGGTCTCAGCGGCGTCGGGCACTGCGGCCTCACCCACATTCGGTACCACGGTGCTTCTCCCCTCAGGGAAAGTGTCGCCGCCTTCAACTGCACGTTACCAAGAGTTCGGCGGATGAGCCTGTGTTCGTACGCGACCCAGTAGTCGTCACAGGACTTGTTTCGCGTAGGGGTCGGTGGCCCTTTACGGCGGAGAGCAGCGAGCCGCGCTATTCCACCGTCGCCGACAGCGCCTGCGGAGCTTCCGGTGAAATGAGCTCGCGGAGCCGGTGCTTGAGGATCTTTCCGGTCCCAGACTTGGGCAATTCGCGGAAGTAGACGTGCTTAGGCGTCTTGAAACCCGCCAGTTGGGTACGGGTGAAGGCGATGAGTTCCTCGGTCGACACCTCCGCGCCCGGCCGGAGCGTGACGACAGCCACCGGGACTTCACCCCACTTCGGGTCTGCGATTCCGATGACGGCCGCCTCGGCGACCGCGGGATGGGAGGTGAGTACGTGCTCGACTTCGACCGTGGCGATGTTCTCTCCGCCCGAGATCACGATGTCTTTCGCCCGGTCCCGAATCTCGACCGATCCGTCTGGATGCATGACGCCGAGATCGCCGGTCGTGAACCACTCGCCCATGCGGGCTGCCTCGGTCGCCGCGTCGTCGTGGTAATAGCCCAGCATTACGGTGTTTCCGCGAACAGCGATCTCCCCGAGGGTTGTGCCGTCAGCGGTGACGTCGACGACCGGGGCGTCGTCGGTCTTGCCGACGGTGTCCAAGACCCGGATACCTGTGCCGACGATATTGGAGTTTCCCTGCACGGCCATCGCTTTGGACAGATCAGTGTGACTGAGACTGTTCCATTCGGGGCGTGGTTCGTTCACCACGGCAGGGCCGAAGGTTTCCGTGAGTCCGTACAGGTGGGTGGTGTGGATGCCGAGTGCGGTCAGTTCCGACAGGAGGGTGGGCGACGGCGGCGCTCCCCCGGCCCCTACCTCGACGGTTCTTCCCAGCGGTCCGTTTGCCGCCTCACGATGTTGAGCCAGGTTGGTGAGGACGGTGGGAGCGGCGTTGAAGTGGGTGATGCCGCCACTGCGGAGGTGCCGCCATACCGTGTCGGGGTCGGGTCGATCGAGACAGACCTGTGTTCCTGCGGCGGCGCTGAGCGCCCAAGGAAAACACCAACCGTTGCAGTGAAACATCGGCAGCGTCCACAGGTAGACGGTGTCGAGACCGAGTCGGGCGTGGTGGATCATGGCAAGCGCCTGCAGGTAGGCGCCGCGGTGGTGATACATGACGCCCTTGGGCCGGCCGGTCGTGCCGCTGGTGTAGTTCAGCGAAATGAGGCTGCGCTCGTCATCAACCGAGCGGGCGTATTCGGGTCCGCCGGCTTCCAGCACCTCGCCCACCGCAAGGGTCCGGATCCCGAAGGAGTCTGCGAGGGAACGAAATTCGTCGTCGAATAGGACGAGAGATGCGCCGGAATGCTGAACGATGTACGCGAGTTCCGGTCCAGCCAGGCGGTGGTTCAGGGTGACGAGCACACCGCCTGCCAAGGGAACGGCGAAGTGTGCGAGCAGCATCAGTGGGGTGTTCGATGCCAGGACGGCGACGCGGTCACCGGGTGTGACTCCGTGGCCTGCGAGGGTGCCGGCCATGCGGCGGGCAGTGACCGCGAACTCACCGTACGACCACGACCGGGAGCGGTAGGTCATGGCGGTGCGATCGGCGTGGATGGCCTCCGCACGTTCGAGAAAGTTCAGGGGTGTCAGAACCTGATCGCCGAGATCTGCGGTCACAGCACACTTCTTTCAGAGTCGATGACATCGGGGATGTCGAGGAGATGGCCCATACGGTCACGTTTGGTGCGGAGATAACGCACGTTGTCGGTGGTTGCGTTACTCGAGAGTCCGACGCGGTCGACGACCTCGAGCCCATAGCTGGTCAAAGCCGCGCATTTGGCCGGATTGTTGGTCAAGACGCGAACTCTGCCTATGCCGAGGTCTTCGAGAATATGGGCTCCGACCGCGTACGAGCGGGCATCGGCGGAGAGACCTTGCGCCAGGTTGGCGTCGACGGTGTCCAGACCACTGTCTTGGAGCGCGTAGGCGTTGATCTTGTGTGCCAACCCGATGCCACGACCCTCGTGCCCCCGTAGGTAGATCACCGCGCCACAGTGCTCCTGACTGACCGCCACCAGTGCCTGCTCGAGTTGGCTACCGCAGTCACACCTGGTGGAGGCGAGAATGTCCCCTGTCAGGCATTCACTGTGTAGGCGAACGAGGGCACCGGGTTCGCTATCGGCGGCCGCGGCCACGTCGCCCATGACCAACGCCAGATGCTCGACTCCGTCGTCGCTCGCGCGGTAGGCGATTGCTTGGAATTCGCCGAAGGCGGTAGGCATTCGTGAGGTGGAGAGTCTCTCCACGGGTGTTGCTTTCGGTCGCAGGAACTCTGCGAGATCGGCGATCGTGACCAAGGGCAATCCGTGGTTGTTCGCGAATTTGCGCAGATCCGACCCCCGGCGCATCGAACCGTCCTCTGCCACGATTTCCCCGATCACGCCGACAGGAGCACGGTCAGCGAGTGTGAGTAAGTCGATTGTGGCCTCGGTGTGCCCGGGCCGCTCGCGGACCCCTCCCGGTCGCGAGCGAAGCGGGAAAACGTGTCCGGGGCGACGGAAAGCACCGGGCACACTGGTCGAGCAGGCGAGGGCCCGCACGGTCATCGCGCGGTCGCCGGCCGACACACCGGTTCCGGCGCCTGTGTGGTCGACTGTGACGGTGAAGGCGGTCTGGTGGGGGTCGGTATTCATCGGCACCATCGGTGCAAGCCCTAGCTGATCAGCTCGTTCGGTCGTCATCGGGACGCAGATGATGCCGGTGGTGTGGCGGACCATGAAGGCCATCTGGTCGGCGCTGACGGTGTCGGCACCGGCCACGAGGTCGCCCTCGTTCTCGCGGTCCTCGCTATCGACCACGACGACCATGCCGCCGGCCCTCAAGGCCGTGACGGCCCGGTCTACCGCGTGATCACCGGAGCGTGACGGAATCACCGGTGCTCCTGGGCGAGCAGCATGTGCGTGCCGAAATCGCGGCGGAAATAGGTGAGTGGTGGTCCGTCGTGAGCTACCGCCTCACGAACCTCACCCAATATGAGAATGTGGTCTCCGCCCTCGACGAAGGAGGACGCGTCACACACCACCCATCCCGGAGCCCCGTCCAAGCGGGGAACACCACTGACCCGTGTCCACGGTGTGTCGGCGAATTTGTCGGCCCCTTTGCAGGCGAAGGCCGTGGCCGCCGCCGACTGGGCGCTACCGAGGATGTTGACGCCGAATCGTCCGCTGCGTCGGATGATTCCGAGAAGCGCCGAGGAGCGATCGAGAGAAACCAGGACCATGGGAGGCGCCATCGACAGAGACGTGAAAGCACTGACAGTAGTCCCGTGGGGTCGGTCTCCGTCCATGGCCGTCACGACCGAGACCGGGGTACAGACAGCAGCCATGACCTCCTTCAGCGATGCTGCGATGTCCTCGTGCTGAGCGATCGAGCTTGTTGCCATTTTCTTCCTCCTCGCTACGTCATCTGACGTGGTTGACGAGTCGAGTGACGCCGGGGATGTCGATGGTCAACACTTCCCCGGGCTGTAGGTACCGGGGTGGGTCCTGTCGGAAACCGATCCCCGCGGGCGTGCCGGTGGCAATGATGTCTCCGGGGGTCAGTGTCGTCCATGTACTCACGTACTCGATGACGGTGGGAACGTCGAAAACCAGATCCGCGAGAACTCCGGACTGCACTCGGCTGTCACCGAGATAGGTCTGCACTCTCAGGGCTTTCGGGTCGGCGATCTCATCCGAGGTGACCAGCCACGGGCCGATCGACCCGGACCGGTCGAAGTTTTTCCCCGCCGTGGCCTGGGTTCCATGAAGCTGGTATTCCCGAACACTGTTGTCCGCGAAGGCCGTGTAACCCCAAATATGATCCGCCGCATCCTCGGCGCGGATGTTGCGGCCACCGCGGCCGATGACGATCGCGATCTCCCCTTCCCAGTCCAAACTGTCGGACATCGGGGATCGTTCGATCGGCTCTCCGTGCCCGACGAGCGACGAGGGGAAACGGACGAAGAAGGTGGGGTACCGAGGGGGTTCCTTGTCCATCTCGACGGCGTGGTTGTGGTAATTGAAGCCGACGCAGAGTATCCGCCGCGGATCGGTGACCGGTGGTAACCAACGGGTGATCTCGTCCAGATCGATCAACGGGCATCCACGGAGATCCTGCTCGGTCAGAGAAGCGAATTTCTCGATGTCGACGTCCGCGGCCACCACACCGGTGAGCCCGGTGACGTCCCGTGAGCGGCCGTCTGCGTCGAGGACGACTGTCCGCCGATCGCCGCCGTGTTCGACCGTTGCCACGCGCATCAGAAAGCCTTCTCTTCGGTCAGGATGGTCGAGGCCTGACCGAGCAGGGTCTCGATCTTGTCGATGCCCGCCGGTGTGGGCGTGATCAGCGGAGACCGCACGTGCGGTGAGGCGATCCGCCCCTGCTGGTGCAGGACCCACTTGACCGGCGCCGGATTGGTCTCGACGAACAGCAGGTCGACCAGCGGATGCAGCGCATAATGCAGTGCGCGGGCCCCGTCGTGATCACCTGCTGTCCACAGCTCGTACATCCGAGCGACCGTGTGGGGTGCGATGTTGCTGGCGGCACTGACGAACCCGACACCGCCGAGTGCCAGCAGCGGCAGACAGAGCAGTTCGATGCCGGACCACACCGAGATACTCTCTCCCGCTTCGCAAATTACCCGGGAGAAGTGTTCGAAGTCCTTCGTCGTTTCCTTGATACCGACGATGTTGTCGAAGTCCCGGTGGAGGCGGGCGACCGTGGACGGATCCAGGTCGACGGCGGTCCGCGACGGGACGTTGTACATGATGATCGGCAGGTCCGGGAACTCCCCTGCGATGGTGCCGTACCACCGGTAGAGCGCCTCTTGGGTGGGGCGCGCGTAGTAGGGGGTGATGATCAGCGCCGCGTCGGCGCCGGCGGCCCGCGCGGCCGCGGTGATCTCGAGGGTTTCGTCCAGCTTGGCCGAGCCGGTTCCGGGGATGAACGGAACTCGATCATTGTTCTCGTCGGCAACGGTCTCGATCGCCTCGATCCGCTCGGCGACCGTCTGAGCGCTGGGCTCTCCGGTGGAGCCACCGATCGACAGGCCGTGCGATCCGGCGGCGATCTGCCACCGGACCAGCCGACGTAGGCTTGCTGTGTCCAAGGCTCCGCTATCGGTGAATGGGGTGATCAAGGGCGCGATCGATCCGGTGATCAGTGCGGTGTCGGTACGGAATCTCATGCCAGTGCTCCTTCGCGGTGGGTCGACTCGAGCACCGTTGCAGCGACAGCCAGATCGGCCAGCCCCATCCCGAGTCCTTTGAAGATCGTCAAAGCAGGGTTCAGCGGCCTCACCACCGCACCGGTGAGAAGATCACCGAGCGTCTTCACCGGAGCCCAGTCTTCGCCGTAGTACTCGGTCAACTCGCGAGACGATCGACGCGCGTTGGCGAGGCTGTCGACGACCGTCAGATCGGAATCGGCCAGCAGCGCAGGATCGAACTCGGCTGTGTGCGGCAGAATCGCCCCGACCGCATTGAGGTGTGTTCCCGCAGACAACACTCCTGGGCTGAGGAACGGTTCCGTCGCCCGCGTGACAAGGGTGACGATCGGCGCCCCGTCGACCGCCTCCGCGAGTGTCGGGGCCGTGACGGCATCCACCCCCAGTGTGTCGCGCACGGTGGCGGCGAATCCGATCCGGCTGCTTTCGGACCGACTCCACACCCGGACCCGGGCGATCGGGCGCACTGCACATACCGCGGCAACCTGGCCCAACGCCTGACGACCGCTGCCGATCACAGCCAGCTCAGCGGCATCGGGAGCACTCATCAGGCGTGTCGCCAACCCGGAAACCGCCGCGGTACGCAGTGCACCGAGCGCGCCGGCCTCGAGTACCGCGCGGGGGGTACCGGTAGTGGCGTCGAACAGCGTCAGCAGCGCCGATGCACCCTCAGGGGTATTGACCCAGGTTTTGAAAGCGACGAGACCGCCTCCCTCGTCATAGGCGCCGAGCGCGTGGGCGCTGCTGGCCGGCTCCCAGGTCGTCATCGTCTTGGGGATGTTTCGGGCGGTCCCGTCGACCTCACGGGTAAGCGATCCGGCGATCGCTTCGATCGCATCGGATATCGAGACCTTTTCTTGCACTTGCTGTTCCGTTATCCACGGTACGTTCATCGTCGTCCTTGCCAGTTGTGTGTTCGAGGGGGCTGCACCGATGCGCGCCCGTGGACTCACGGCGCTGGGTCCTCGTTCCCGCGGAACGGATCGCGATCCAAACCACTGCGGCTGTGATGCAGTTAACGATAGAGATTCCGTGATATAAAGCAAATATCAAGATTTCGATATACGCATCACCTATTGCTTATATTAGGAGTTATGGAAGCACAGCTCTCACTCAAGCGTCTGGAAGTCTTTCGCCTCGTCGTCGAAGAGGGCAGTGTCACTAGGGCCGCAGAAGTGCTGATGGTGGCCCAGCCGGCCGTCTCGGGGCAGTTGCGCGCTCTCGAATCATGGCTCGGCGCCAAGCTCTTCGTCCGCCGCGGAAACCGCATGCTGCTGACAGAAGCGGGGGAACGCGCGAATCAATGGGCCAAGGAAATGCTGGCCTCGGCGGCGCAGATCAGGCGCGACGTCGACGAACTCGGCTCGGGGCGCGGTGGCGCCGCGTCCATCGCGTCGAGCATGGCGGTGGGGAGCTACCTTCTACCCCCGATTCTGAGCCGGTTCCAGCGTGGCCGACCCGGTGCGGACCTCACCCTGTCCAGCTCGCAACCCAACGAAGCGTTGCGCGCGGTCGAAACCGGTGAGGCGGACTTCGCGGTGGTGACCTGGGACCAGCGGCACCTACCGGACACCATGTCCTCCGAAGTCGTTCGCACCGAGCCGATCACCCTCTGCGCCGGACCGGGCCTCGTCGCCCCCTCCACAACGCTGTCCCTCGACGGGGCCTTGGCATTGCCTTTCGTCGGCGCGCCACGCGAGGTGATCTACCAACGAAACCTGATGGAACAGCTCACCCGACTGAGTGACATCGAACCAAATTTCGTCATCCGCTTCGGACATGCCGAGCCGATGAAGCAGGCAGCCGCCGACAACGCCTGGGCGATTTTCGCTCCGCGTTACGTCGTCGAATCCGACCTTGCTACAGGTCGACTACAGGAGCTGATCGTTCCCGGCCTCGAACTTTCCGAGCGTATTGCGTTGCTGTGGCGGCGAGACAAGTATTTCTCCCCACTCCAGCAAGCGGCCGTCGACGAAATTCGTGCCGCACTTCGCTCCCGGTGACGCCACCGAACGCACTTCACCACGACCAGTTGCGGTCCTGCGGTGGCGACCAGACCCCCGCTTCACGCAGATACGGCAGCACGGAGGAGAATGATTCCAGCTCGTGCGGGCTCCACAGCGGGAAGTTGATCAGCACATTCGTTGTCGCCGTGGTGCTCTTCAGGGAAATGATTTTCTCCGCAACCTGTTCAGGGGTTCCGATCAGCTGCAAGACCGATCCGGCGCCGCCGAACGCGCGGGTTGCTTCTTCCTCCCCCATCTTCTCGTACATCGACCGGGAGGATTCGATCGATCCGAGCACATCGGCGGCGATCTCCTTGGTGGCCTCGACGTTGAGAGACTGCAACAGTCGCGCATATTCCTCCTCGGCCTCGCCCTCGTTCGGGCGCACGATAGCCATCGAGAACGGACACGTTCCCACCACTCGTTTACTCTTTTCGGTCAGCGCAGCCAATCGACGATCGACTTCACGCACCAGCTCCTCGGTGTTGGCCAACGTCACCAACTGATCGCAGAACCTTGCCGCGAACTCTGCGCCCGCCGGGGATGCACCCGCGCTGACCAGCAAGGGGTGCGGGTCCTGCACGGGCCGAGGGGTTTTGATCCGTCCGGTCACCCGGTAGTACTTCCCGTCGACGTCGATAGGTTCCTGCTCGGTCCACAACCTCTTGACGATGTCGACGAATTCCGCTGCCATGACGTAACGCTCGTCGTGATCGATGAACGGCTCACCGAACAGTGCCGCCTCGTCGGCACTGAATCCCGTCACCACGTTCCAGCCCCACCGCCCGTCGCTGAACGCATCGAGTGTGGCGCCCATCCGGGCGACGTGGGCGGGCTTGTGGTGAGTAGTGTGGAACGTCGAAATGACGCCGATGTGTTCTGTCGTGGCCAGCAGTGCCATAGCCAGTAGTGGCGCATGGAATGCCGGCGACTGGTGCCCGAACTCCTCGGCGACCCGCTGGTGCCCGGACCAGTTGTCGGCGATGAACAGGGAATCGAAGCCAACCCGTTCGGCTGCCTGCGCGAGGGCGACCAGGTTCGCTTTCGTCATCGCCGGTGTTCGCCGAGCAGCTTCGTCCGAATACAGGAAATTGGTCTTTCCGCTGGGAAAGAAGTACCCGAGGCTCAGCTGCGAAGGGTCTTCGGTTCTCGGCTTCATGGGGTCCCCTTCGAAGACTGCTGCACGGAACTCCCCGCACAGCGATTGACAGTGATAGCAATCACACTATCGCCCCTTCCCCATAAGGCAAAGACGATGTTCCTGATGTGCGCATAAGCGAGCCGTTATTTAGGTGACTGCTGCGGAATAAGCAGAGGGTTATGTTCCTATCTCCAATTCGGTAATTGTTTATATAACGGCGCCCTCTTACTGTGACGTGAAGCACTGATTTCGAGGAGGGGTCGTCATTACAACAAACACCACCGAAGGCGAGCAAATGGCCTCGCCGATCGAAAGATTCGATCACCTGAGCCCGAGCTGGAATGACTCGACGCTCTGGGACGCGTACGAGCGCTTGTTGTCGGCCGGCCCTGCGATCTACTCGCCACTCCACGGCGGATACTGGATCATCAGTCGCTACTCGGACGTCAAGGCGGCGCTTCGCGATCATCAGACCTTCTCCTCGGCCTCCGGACACCGGATCCCGATGGTGGACGGCATGTCATCGATACCGATCGACTATGACCCCCCGCTACACACCCATTACCGGTCGTTGCTGACGCGGGCGTTGACTCCCGACTCGATACGGGATTTACAGCCGTGGCTCACCTCGATGATCTCCGAGGTGCTCGCATCGTTCCACCAGTCCGGTGGAGGCGACGCGGTGGCCGACGTTGCGCTGTCGATTCCGCTACGCGTGCTCACCAAGATCGTCGGTTTCTCCCCTGCGACCGTGGCACGCTTTCGTGAACTGACCGAGGATATTTGGAGGCACGGGACGGCCGAGTCCCAACTTCGAGGCCGCGCAGCGCTTGTCGAGGCCGTCGACCGCGACATCGACGAGCACCGCGCCCGTCGGCCCGACGACTACCTCACCTGGCTACTCGATGCCGAAGTCGACGGACGCCCGATCGACATCGGAGAAATACACTCGGTGCTGTTGACTCTTGCCGTCGCCGGCCATGAGACGACGTTGAATTCGGTGAGCACACTGCTGTATTTACTGGCTTCGGATTCATCGTTGCAGCAGCGCCTTCGCGCGGACCCCGGTGTGGCGCCACTGTACGTCGAGGAGATGCTGCGACTCCGCACTCCTGCACAGATGTTTGCTCGCCGCACCACTCGCGAGGTCGAGGTCGGCGGTACCACCATCCCGGAAGGCTCATGGGTGCTGCTTCTCAATGCCGCAGCCAATCGTGACTTCCGGCAATTCGAGCACCCGAACGAGTTCGATATCCACCGTTCCGCAAGAGGCCACTTGGCGTTCGGGTGGGGCATTCATCAATGTGTCGGATCTGCACTTGCCCGATCCGAACTGCGCATCCTCCTCGAAACCCTTTGCCAGTATCCGCCGATCACGCTGGCGGCCGACCCCACCTTCACGGCCATCGAGGCCGGGACACATTTCGGATTACGAAAGCTCCCGCTGTCTTTCGCCGACTCTGCACCCAGGAGCTGAAACACTATGACACCGCGCATCCACATCGACACTGCGGCCTGCAACGGTTACGGGAACTGCTTGGTCGCCGCACCCGACGTGTTCGACCTCGACCCCGACACCAACATCGCCTTCACCCGGCCCGGCCACCCCACGGACGCAGACCAGGACACCCTTCGAGAAGCCGAAGCCGACTGCCCCGTCCGGGCGATCCGGATCTCCGAGTCCTGACCATGCACGCCGCGGCCACCACTGTCATCGTCGGTGCCTCCGTTGCCGGAATCCGAGCGGCGGCGGCGTTACGACACAACGACCCTCACCACCGCATCATCCTCGTCGACGGTGAAAACGAAGAGCCGTATGACAAGCCGCCACTGTCGAAGGCAGTGTTGTCGAACACCGACCTCCCGTCACCGCATCTGACCGACCACTTCGGACACGGCATCGACTACCGCAAGGGAACACCAGCCGTCGCCGTGGACACCGCGGCGTCGACACTGTCCCTCGGTGACGGGAGCGTCATCCGCTACGACAACGCCATCCTCGCCACCGGCTCCGCACCACGCCATCTGCCCGCACTCGAGGGCATACCTTGCGTGCACTATCTGCGAACCTTTGCCGACGCAACTGCGCTCCGCAACGACCTGCGTCGCCGCCCACGCGTCATCGTCGTCGGCGGCGGATTCATCGGCTCCGAAGTCGCCTCCAGTGCGCGCGAACTCGGCCTCGACGTCACCATCATCGAAGCCGGAGCACGGATGGCCGCCCGGGTGCTGCCGGAACCGGTCTCCCACGCGCTGGCGGCACTACACGCACTCCATGGCGTGACCGTGCGATGCCGAACGGTCGTGCACGGTGCGTCCTATGACGCAGACCGGCGAGCCGTCGAGTTGAACCTCGACGACGGGGACACCGTCGTCGGCGACGTAGTGGTGGTGGGGATCGGGACCACGCCCTGCACCGACTGGGCAGCCGACTCCTCGCTCCCCATCCGGGACGGCTTCGTGTGCGGCCCCGACCTGCGGGTAAAGGGCACATCGAATCTCTACGCCATCGGTGACGTCGCGCGCTGGTTCAACCCCCGTTACGGCGACGAGATGCGGGTGGAGCATTGGACCAACGCCCGCGAGCACGCCGCGGTCGCCGCGCACAACATCGTGCATCCGCACGCGCCACGCCACGCGTCGACGGTGCCGTTCGTCTGGTCCGATCAGCACGGCACCCGAATTCAGCACATAGGCGACCCAGACCTGACCGCCGTGGACATCGACGCGGTCGAACTTTCCCACTCCACTCGTGTGTTCACCTACTCGCGCGGCGGAATCACAGTGGGAGCCACCGGCTTCAATGCACAAGGCGCCCTGGCGAAGATTCGCAAACAACTTGTCGACCAGCGCGCACCTTCGCTGCACCGCGACCACACCCATCACTGAACGAGGACGTGCCATGACTGCACCGCCCACCGATCGTCCTGACCCGAGTACGACTCAGGTGCCCGGACACCCCGCCGAGACGCCTGAAAGTGCACTGCGGCGACGGCGCAGCCTGATCGGCGTCACACTCGGGAACGGTCTCGAGGTATTCGACTGGACCTGCTATGCCGTGTTCGCGCCCTTCTTCGCCAAGGCACTGTTCAACCCGGCGAACGCCACCTCGGCACTGCTCTCCACCCTGGTGGTATTCGGCGTCGGATTTGCAATCCGCCCCTTCGGCGGGCTCCTTTTCGGATGGATGGCTGATCGATTCGGCCGCAAGCACTCACTGCTCGTAGCCATCGCTTGTGCCTCGACCGGAATGCTTCTCATCGGTCTCACCCCGACCTACGCCTCCGTCGGTGTGCTGTCCGGCGCAATCCTTCTCGCCGCTCGACTGCTGCAGGGCCTCGCACATACCGGGGAAGTCGCCGCTGCCTACACCTACATCGCCGAAGAAGCGCCTCCCGCCCGGCGAGGCCTCTGGTCCTCCTCGATTTACGTATCCGGCTTCCTCGCGATCATGGCCGCCACCACCATGGGCGCCCTTCTGACCACCGCACTCAGTGACCACCAGATGGCCACGTGGGGTTGGCGCCTGCCCTTCCTCATCGGTGCTGCCCTCGGCCTGATCACCCTCTATCTCCGCCGCGGCATGGAAGAGACCCACGCCTTCACATCCGCTGCGGCGAAGGCTGTCTCGTCATCCTCTCTCATTGCGAATCTGTGGACCTACCGCGCCGCCGGGACACGGGTGTTCCTTCTCATGGCGTCGGTCACCGCGATGTTCTACGCCTGGGCAGTGAGCGGACCGACCTGGGCAATCTCCGTCGCCCACATCGACCCCACGGCAGCGTTGTGGGGCGGAGTGATCGCGCTCGCCGTCAGTGCGTCGGTCCTGCCGCTCCTCGGTTCCCTGTCGGACCGTATCGGTCGACGCCGGAGTTTTTACATCTACGGCTTCGGCGTCGCCGTGACTGCATTCCCCCTCGACCACCTCGCCCGACAAGGCGCATGGCAATTCGGTATCGCCATGACGATCGCGCTCGTGCTGTTCGCCTTCGTCGCCTCGATCCTGCCCGCTGTCCTGTCCGAACTGTTCCCCACCGGCGTACGCGCCTCAGGCATCGCCATGCCCTACGCGCTCTCCGCCGTCGTGTTCGGCGGCACCGCCCCTTATCTGCAGCAATGGACCGCACAGCACAACGTTGCCTTCTTGTTCGTCGGCTACCTCGCGTCGGCCGCTCTCCTCGGCGCCCTCGTCATGCGGTTCACCCCCGAGACCGCCGGCATATCGCTCGAACCCACCACACCCGACACTACCGATCAGATCCAGGAGAAGAAATGAGCCCGCACGCCCACCTGCTCGACAGTCGCCAGACACCCCGATACCAGCGGGAACAGTGGTCTCCGCTGATGATCAGCGCCACCGAGATCGACACCGCCTTCGCCGCACTCGAGGCAGGCGAACCCGATGACCGCGGCCGCCGCGAAATGCTGATCGTGCATCCGCAGGCGCCGAAAGGTGCCCGTGGCCTTGCCCCCGCCACACAGGTCAGCCTCGGTATGCTGCTGCCCGGAGAATCCACCGTCCCTGTCCGCGCCAATACCACTGGCCTGACGATGTGCCTGGCGGGCAGCGGCACGGTTCACATCGGAGCCCGCACGATGCACGTGGTCCAGCAAGACGTGTGGACCAAGCCGTCGATGAATCTCGAGGCGTTGACCAACAACGGCACAACCGCCTTCCGGTATCTGCGTTACACCAATGCCGCCCTGCTGGAATCGATTTCTGCCTACTACGAAGACTTCGGCAGCACGGTCGACACTCATGCCCACGAAGCCGCTCCTGCATCGGGGCGCCGCGCGAAAGACCTGGCACCCGCCATCGCACTAGGCGATGACGGCAGCCAACTTCTCCCCTACGAACACATCATCGACCCAGACCCGATCACGGACTCACCCCTCCTCTTCGCCTGGTCGGAGGTCAGCCAACACCTCACCGGGGTCCTTGGCCTCAAGACCGGATACACGGGTCGGCCACTGTATTGTCTGTACAACCCCGCGACCGGACGCCTCAACGGCACCACACCGTCATTCTTCGCCACCATCACCGCGATCGGCGGCGATTTCGCCGGCGGAACCCACCGGCACATGAGCTCCGCCATCAACTACCACTTCGCCGGCAGCGGATACAGCATCGTCGAAGGCCAGCGCTTCGACTGGGCCGCAGGCGACCTGATGCTGTCCGCACCCGGATGGGCGGCGCATGCACACACCATCAGCGGGGAAGGAGCCCGCATCCTCACCGTTCAAGACCATCCTCTACACGCCTCGACGGGATCGCTCGTCTGGCAAGAAGACATCGACAACGGTGAAGTCTTGGCTCTCGGAACACAAACCGGCTTCGAGACCAACCTCGCCGAGTACGCCACACAGCAATAGGCCCGAGTTCGCGCCAACGCAAAAGTCATTCCGACGCGACCCGCTCGTAGTAGCCGCGCCGGCCTTCGACTTCGTGGTCGTCGATCCCCCGTGGACGCCTCACAGATTGAACATCCGTATGAGTAGTAAACATCAAAACAAGGGCAGCAGTGGCAGAGATTCGAAGGCTGCCGCTCGCCTTTGCGAGGATCGACTGATCATCGAACTCGCCATTGAATGGTTGCCGTTCAACGGACCCTCGTCAGAGGACATCTGGGTTCGATTCGGCATGGATGGAACACAGTTCTGGGAACGCATCTCGAGTTTGCTCGGCTATCGACGATGGACGTGGTTGCTCGATGAACCCACAGTTCGTGCTCTGTCAGAGCGAGCCACAACAGCGCTGCGCGTGTGGGGTGTGCGCGACGGTCGGCATTGTCCCGACCTGACACCCACGTCGGCCACGTGCACCGCGTCAGGAACGCTCCACTATCCGCCCTATACGAGAGTGAATGAGAAAATGTCACACGCGGAAGCCCACCCGGCGACCTTTCCGATCGACCTTTCCGATATTGATTTCCTCACTGGAGACCGCACAGAGCAGTACCGGGAGATCAGGGACGCCGGTGCCGCCCTACCGCTCGATCTGGGGCCCGGCTATCCCACCTGGGTGGTGAGCCGTTACTCCGACGTACGTGAGATTCTGCGCCTGCCCGAGGGACGGATGCAGCCCCTGGGCACGGCAAGTCCGCCGTGGCTCGAAGGTCCGGCACTGGACCGGTTTCGAGCCAATCTGGTTCAGATCGACGAGCCTGACCATAGTCGGTTGCGCACTGTGGTGGGACCGATGTTCATCCCACGTCGCGTCGAGCAGTTCCGCCAGTTCGCGACAGAATCCGTGCGCCGCGCGATTGCGGATGTCATGAGTCAGGACTGCTCGGTCGACGCAGTGCAGAGCCTCGCGGTCGCCATCCCCAGGGGTGTGATCTGCCGGCTCCTCGGCATCGCGGAGGACGACTGGGAACGGCTGACAGCCAACCAGCACACCTTTCTGCAGATCTTTTCGCCGACGCCTCTCGACAGTGCTCAGCTCGCTGCCCTGAACCACATCACCCGGTTCTACCTCGACTACTTCGACGAGTTTCTGACCAGCCGCCCGGCCGAGCAGCACAGCCCGTTCGTGCAACTGTTGCTCGAGGCGGAGCGGTCGGGGGATCTGAGCCACCTCGAGGTGCTCTCTTTGATGCACACGATCCTGGACGCAGGCTATGAAACGACCCGCACGTCAATTTCCAACCTCGTGGAGATATTGGCACAGCAACCCGATGTGCTCGACCAACTTCGAGCCGACCCGGACCTGGTGCCGGGCGCGGTGGAGGAGTTGCTGCGGTTCCGCACACCGTTACATGTCCGGGAGCGCTACCTCGTCGAGGAGTTTCGGACCTCCGATGGGACGGTCCTACCCGCCGGTGCTCGGGCGCTCGTTCTGCTTTCTGCCGCGAATCGGGACCCCGACACATTCGTCGAACCTGACATTCTCGATCTCCAACGAGTAAACGCGAAGGCGCACGTAGCCTTTGGTGGCGGGATGCACCATTGCCTCGGTGCCCCGATTGCCCGCATCCAACTGCAGGAGACGATTCGCGGCTTGATCAACACCTTCGAATCCATCGAGTTGCGGAAACCCGGGCAGCGCTTCCCAGATCTGATCTTCCCGGCACTGATTTCACTTCCCGTGACGCTGCATCCGCTGAAGACCCGGTGACGCCATGACTACTGTGCAGGACGAAGCTACCGACCTCCCACTCACCGTCGTTTCCAAGATTCGACTGTCCACCGATGTCGTCGGGATCATCCTCGCCGGCGCCGGCGCCGAGCCGCTGCCGCAGTGGGAGGCAGGCGCACACATCGATGTCCAGTGCGGTGATCTCCGACGCCAGTACTCGCTGTGTGGAGACCCGGACGACCGGCAGCGCTACCAGATCGCCGTGCTCCGAGAGCCGGACGGCCGCGGCGGGTCGACGTACCTGCACGACACACTGGAACCGAGCGACATTCTGTGGGTCTCGCGACCGCGCAACACCTTCGCATTGGAGCCGGCATCGCGCTACGTCTTCATCGCCGGAGGCATCGGGATCACGCCCATCCTGCCGATGCTGGCCGGGGCCGAACGCCGCGGCGCCGACTGGATGTTGCACTATGGCGGCCGCACCCGCGCCGGCATGGCCTTCGTGGCGGAACTTGGCCGTCACGGCAACCGGGTCAGGATTCACCCCCAGGACGAGGTGGGACGAATCCCGCTGGCCGACGCCCTCGGGAAACCAGACCGCGACGCCAAGATCTACTGCTGCGGTCCGACGCCGTTACTCGACGCGGTGGCGGGCGCCAGCGAGCACTGGCCCGACGGCTCCTTGCACGTCGAGCGGTTCAGCCGCGTTGCGCTCGACACAGACACCGAGCGTGGCTTCGACGTACGTCTCGCAAGCAGCGGCGGCACATATCACGTGCCACGTGACCGCACGATCCTCGAGGTTCTCACAGACGCGGGCGTCGACGTGGTTTCATCCTGCGAGGTGGGCACCTGCGGCACCTGCGAGGCGACCGTGCTCGAGGGTGTACCCGACCATCGCGACTCGGTGCTGACCCCACAGGAGCGTAAGGAAGGGCAATACATGATGCTCTGTGTTTCCCGGTGCCTCTCCGACACCCTCGTCTTGGATTTGTGAGCGAGGAATTCAAGCCGTCACGCAATGGCCGGCTCAGTCCGATGCAAGGTTCACCACTGAACGCTGCGTTGATCCCAGCTCCGGGAACACTCCGTGAGAACGTCCACCAGCGTGTCGCGCTGCTGAGTGATCACTTCGTGCGACGCGATGACGCCCACGGCAGCAACGGTCTTTCCATTGTCTCGTACTGCAATGGAGACACCGTCACCTTGCTCGGAGGCATTGGGGGAAGCGCAGATCCCGGTTTGTTCGATCTCGGGCAACGCCGCGAAAAACCTGTCGACGAGGGGTTGCTCATCCTCGCTGACATTTTTGAGGTACGCCCAGAGATCCCGCTTCTCCATGCCCGCGAGCAATACCCAACCGCCGGACGTGCGGATGAGGGAACGCCGCACGTAGTTCTCGGCGAGGTAGGCGAACCGGGGGTCGGACGAGCAGTAGTCGACGTAGAAGATGTCCGGTCCGACTGCAATGGACAGCACGGTCGTCAGGCCGGCCCGTTGGTGCACCTCTTCGAGGTCGGCATGCGTCACCGTCGAGACGGGCTGCCGCCCTGCCAATCGGTTGAGCAGATACGGCGCACTGCCCAGGGAGTAGCGCCGGTCGTGTTCGCCCAGATATCCGGTGGCGACGAGACCGTTGACCAAGCCCTGAACCGAACTGATCGGGGCTGACAGCTCTTTTGCTATCTCGCTGAGGGTGATTCCGCCACGAGCCCGCGCAACGCATTCGAGGATCGAGGCGATGCGATCCACGGTGCGATGACGAGCGCGGGCCCGCGCCCCTGTTGCGCCCTCCGGTTGCACCACGACAATTCCTCCTCGGTAGTCGCCCGGCGCGACTGCGGCCCACCCTATCATCTACGTATATACGTAATCAACTCCAGTATTGCGTAGACGTGGCTCGAGGTGCCATAGTCGTTGAAGCCACCTCGAACGAACCCATGTCGGCTTGAACGGAAAGACCACCACCATGACCACCCTCAGACTGGTTCCCCCGGTCTCCGCCGATCCCCACGCCGCGGACGCCCTGCGCGCCGAGGTTCGCGAATTCCTCGCCGGCCAACGCGCCGAGGGCAAGATCGGCCGGGACGTCGACTGCTGGCTCACCGGATGGGACGAGGACTTCTCCCGCGCCCTGGCCGCCCGCGGCTGGCTCGGCATGACTGTGCCCGTCGAGTACGGCGGACACGGCCGCAGCCACCTCGAGCGGTTCGTCGTCACCGAGGAATTGCTGGCTGCCGGGGCACCCGTCGCAGCGCACTGGATTGCCGATCGGCAGATCGTTCCGTCACTTCTGAAGTACGGCACCGAAAATCAGAAGCATCAATACCTGCCGGCCATTGCGAGTGGTGAGTGCTATTTCGGTATCGGTATGAGCGAACCGGATTCCGGTTCCGATCTGGCGAGCGTTCGCACCAAGGCCACCCGGGTCGACGGCGGCTGGTCGATCGCCGGCACCAAGGTATGGACCTCGGGCGCACACCGTGCTCACGCATTCTTTTGCCTTGCCCGCACCACCGCGGTCGATCCCGCGCACCGGCACGACGGACTGAGCCAGTTCATCGTCGATCTTCATTCCCCGGGTGTCGACATTCGGCCCATTGTGTCGATGAACGGCGAGCACCACTTCAACGAGGTCATACTCGACGACGTCTTCGTCGCCGACGACATGGTGTTCGGCACCATCGGCGACGGCTGGCAACAGGTGACCTCCGAACTGAGCTTCGAACGCAGCGGTCCCGAGCGATTCCTGTCCACGTTCACCTTGCTGGCAGAAACCGCCGAGCAGATGCGCGGCAATGCGATCCCCCGGCATACCGACCTCGGCCGTTATGTCGCCCGCATCGCCGGTCTGCATCAGATGTCGACCGCCGTCGCCGGCGCGCTCGAACGCCGCGAACCGGCCGATACAGCTGCCGCCGTCGTCAAGGTCCTGGGCACGTCCACCGAGGGCGACATCGCCGATTTCGCCGACCTGCTCACCGGTGACTACTCGCCGGACCGGGCCGAATACCACGACATGCTCGACGACGCCGTCGTGCAACGCCCCGGATTCACTCTCCGTGGCGGAACCAACGAAGTTCTGCGCGGCGTGATCGCGCGAGGATTGGGGATGCGCTGATGACTGCACCGTTGACGGTCGACCACGACCTCGTCGAGATGATGTCTGCGGTCTTCGCGAACCACCGCGAACAGAACGAGCCGGAGAGCGGCACCACCCCCTGGGATATGGGCTTGTGGAGCCGGCTGGACGAGCTGGGTTTGGTCCGGCTCACCGGCCGGGAAGAAAACGGGGGCAGCGGCGCGGGCTGGTTCGAGGCCGCCGAGCTGATCCGCGCGTCCGCCTCGAACGGCGTCCGAATTCCATTGGTCGAACACGATTTGCTGGCCGGGTGGCTTCTCGAGGTCACCGACTCTCCTGTCGATGCAGCGCGCCGCACGGTATGCGTGCTCGACAACGAAGGAATGGCCTCCGGCGTGCCCTGGGCAGCCCAGTCCGACAAGGTCGTTCTCGTCTGGCGGAATGGCGACACCTACCACGTCGCCGACGTCGAAACCTCGACGCTGGACATCGCTCCCGGCACCAACGTTGCCGGCGAACCGCGCGACACCGTCACCACCGACACCACCGTTCTGTCGGGCACCCCGGTCGCGGATGCCGTCGTCGACCAGTTACTGCTGCGCGGCGCACTGGCACGCGGACTGCAAACGTGCGCCGCACTCGCACGCATCCTGGACCTCTCGATCACCCACACGACCGAACGCACCCAGTTCGGGCGTCCACTCGCCAAGTTCCAGGCCGTCCAGAACCTGGTCGCCGACATCGCCGCCGAAGTCGCCCTTGCCCGCGCCGCTACCGACGCCGCCCTCATCGAAGCTGTCCGCACCGACTGGTCCGGACCCAACCTCGAGTTCCTCGTCGCCGCTGCCCGATCTTGCGCAGGCCACGCCACCTCCGTGGTGGTACGCAACGCCCACCAGGTGCATGGCGCGATCGGCACCACTCGCGAGCACCGACTGCACGAATTCACCACACCCGCTCTCGCCTGGCGTTCGGAGTTCGGCTCGGTCCACTACTGGGACGAAAAATTGACCGCGGCCGCCCTCGAAGCAGGGCGCGAGGGCCTCTGGGCCCTCGTCACCGCCTGAACACCTGGCTCCGCCTCGCCGACACCCTGCGCGTCGACGCTCGACTCTGACAAGGAATACAACATGGCTGACCTGGAATACACCGTTACCGGCGGCGTCGGCACCATCGTGCTCAATCGCCCACACCGTAAGAACGCCTTCACCTTCGACATGTTGGATGCCTGGGCCGAGGCGCTGCGGTCGGCACGCACCGACCCGGACGTGCGCGTCGTGCTCGTCACGGGTGCCGGAGGATCGTTCTGCGCCGGAGTCGATCTCGACGACTTCTCGGAGATCACCTCCACACTCGGTCGTCAGCAAGTACTGCAGGACCGCGTTCACCGCGTAGCCGCGGCTGCCCTCGACCTCGACAAACCACTGATCGCCGCCGTCGACGGTGTCGCGGTCGGCGCAGGCATGGATATGGCCCTGGCCTGCGACATCCGTCTCGCCTCGACTCGGGCGCGCTTCTCGGAGGCGTATGTACGGGTCGGGCTGATCCCCGGTGACGGTGGTGCCCACCTGCTGCCCCGCATCGTCGGTCAGGCACGCGCTCTCGAGCTGCTGTGGACCGGACGCTTCGTCGAGGCCCAAGAAGCCCTCGACCTGGGAATCGTCCTGTCAGTACACTCCACGGAGGAACTGCCCGAAGCCGCGCACGATCTGTGCCGACGCCTTGCCGACGGTCCCCCGGTCGCGATCCGCGCCATCAAGCGTCTCGTGCGGAATGGGGAGAACGTCGACTTCAGAACGTCGCTGTCGATGGTGGCCGCCGAGCAAGCCGTCGTGCAGTCGACCCAGGACTCCGCAGAGGCAGTCGCGGCCTTCCGTGAGAAGCGCGCACCCGCCTTCGTCGGCGAGTAACAGAAGTCACCGAACGCATCGGCAGTCACTCACGAGCGCCCAGAGCGGCACCGAGGAGACCACCGATCTGCGCCGAAACTTCGCGAACGAGGTGGGCGCTGTTCGCGACCATGTCCGCGAGGCTCGAAGGCCCCTTGGCGATGGAGAACGCCGAAAGGACTCCAGACGAGGCAATTTCGGCAGCCGACAGCTGAACCGTTCCCGCGATCACGACGACCGGGCAACTCGGTGGGGTGACGTCGAGGACGCCGCGGACGACCTTCCCGCGCAGCGATTGCGAGTCGAACGAACCCTCGCCCGTCAGAACCACGTCTGCATTAGAGCAGAGGTCACGCAGGCCGACGACGTCGGTGACCAACCGGGCTCCGGGTGTGAGTTCGGCTCCCAGAAGTGGCACCAGGCAGGCCGGCATTCCACCAGCGGCGCCCGCTCCTGGATGCTGGGCGATGTCGATACCGGTCTCGGCTCGGATGATCCGCGCAAGGTGCTCCAGCCCGGCGTCGAGGTCGATCACGTTCTGTGGTGTCGCCCCCTTCTGCGGACCGAACACCGCTGCCGCGCCGGATGATCCGCACAATGGGTTGTCGACGTCTGTGGCGACGCGCCACCGGACGTGACGGGCGCGCGGATGAAGCTGGGAATCATCGACAGACGCGATACCCGCAAGGCCGGCTCCACCGGGTTCCACCTCACGACCGTCGGAATCGAGGAACCGCATCCCGAGTGCTCGGAGAAACCCCGTCCCGCCGTCGGTGCTCGCCGATCCGCCGATGCACAGCACGATTTCGCCGACATCCTGGTCCAGCAGCGTATGCGCGATGACACCGACGCCGTAGCTGTCTGCGCGCATGGGCTGCAGGGGAATATCGGACACCTGCGGAAGACCATTCGCTTCGGCGGCTTCGATGATGCCGACCACTCCGTCATTCGAAATCCCGTATCGAGCCGTCCGTGCCCGCCCCACCGCGTCGATCGTATCGAGAAAACGAGGAACGGCGTGCCAGTTGGCGAGCAGTGCATCCAGGGTGCCCTCGCCGCCGTCGGCGAGGGGGCACTCGATGATGACCGCGTCCGGACCGAGCGCACTTCGCACACCTTCGGCCATCGCTGCGGCCACCTCGGCAGCCGTCAGACTCCCCTTGAAGGAGTCGGGCGCGATGACGACCGTGGGGTGACGACGAAGCATGCGACGGAGCCTAGGTCACTATCGGAACCTTCGCAGGGGCAGAGGAACCAGATTTCATCCGGCCGGACGAGGCTCGAGGCATCGAGGACAGTAGCTGTCCTGAATGGCTCATAGCCTGATGCCAACCGAATGAAAGGAGATCCGATGACGCTCGCTCCGCGCAGGTCAGAGCGACCGTGCCACTCGAAATCCGAGATCGTCGATGGAGAACGACGGGTGACTACGACGACGGCACGTCGCCCCACAACCTCGGGCTTCCTCGGCCCAGCTCCCGCCGCGGAAGGTTCGGTACGAGCCGTACACCTCGGCGTCATAGACATCCCAGCACCACTCCCACGCGTTCCCCAACATGTCATGGAGGCCCCACGCGTTGGGCGCTTTTCCGCCCACCCCATGGATGTGTCCGCCGGAATTGCGGCTGTACCAAGCGATGTCGTCGAGCTCGCCGTATCGGTATCCGGATGTTCCCGCTTTGCAGGCGTACTGCCACTCCGCTTCCGTGGGCAGGCGGTATCCGTCGGACTCGGGAGTGCACGAAACCTGCCGGCCGCCGTCGGTCACCGAGTAGTACTCCGTCAGCCCCGATTCCCGCGACAGCACATTGCAGAAATCGACGGCGTCGTGCCAGGAGACGTCGACCACCGGCGCGGCGCCATTGGAGGAAGACTTCGCGGAATCGTTCATGATGCGGGAATACAGCGAAGCGGTGACGGGACTACGCGCGAGGAGGAAGCTCTCGAGTTCCACCGTCCACCCCGTCTTCCTTCGGTCGTCTCTCAACGCAACTTCGCCGGCAGGGATTCGGGCCATCGCGACGTCGAGGCCGACCCTCGGATTCGACATGAAACGACCCTTCGCAATCAGCTGGATTACCGTGCAACATTCTTCAAGGCATTAGACCCAGCGGGCATCACGCGGTCAAGGCTTCTACTCGGCCGACCTGTCCGTCACCGGTACAGGAAGGCCGCCGTTCCCTTGACCTCGAGTGAACTCGAGGTATTAGCGTCCGAGCATGATCATCAGGTGTTCAGCCGTCCGAAATATACAAGCGACATCGTCCGGACAACCTGTAAGTTGGTCTGCGATCGACGGGGGACGACGTGATTCGTAACAAACATCGAAGCGTGCGGGCTTCACCGTGCGCCGCCGCTGCGCTGCGGCACACACATTCAGGCGCACAACACTGTGACGGTTCGCCGTCACTTCAGGCAGGGAGATTCTCATGACATCCGAAGCGGCGATCGAGGCAATAGAGCTGGTCAAACGATTCGGCGACAACGTGGCCGTCGATGGGGTGAGCTTCACGGTTCCGCAGGGATCCGTTCTCGGATTGCTCGGCCCCAACGGCGCGGGCAAGACCACGACAGTGCGGATGATGACCACCCTGAGTATCCCCACCAGCGGAACTGCGCGGGTGGCCGGTCACGACGTCGTCACCGACCCCGGGGCCGTGCGGCTGAGCATGGGACTGACCGGCCAGGCAGCGACCATCGACGAACTGCTGACCGGACGTGAGAACATCCGGATGATCGGCGAGCTCTACGGGCTGTCGGGCAAGGCAGCACGCCGTGCCAGCGACGAACTTCTCGAACGGTTCTCCCTCACCGCCGCCGGTGACCGGATCGCTCGAACCTATTCGGGTGGAATGCGCAGGCGCCTCGACCTCGCCGTGAGCCTCGTTGCCACACCACCGGTGCTGTTCCTCGACGAACCCACCACCGGACTCGATCCGGCCAGTCGGATCGAATTGTGGGATGTACTCCGGGAACTGGTCGAGGACGGCACGACACTACTGCTGACGACGCAGTACCTCGAGGAAGCCGACCAACTTGCCGACAAGATCGTCGTCATCGACAAGGGCAAGGTCATCGCCTCGGGCACCCCGGTGCAACTGAAGGACCAATCCGGCAAGGCCAGTCTCGTTCTGACGGTGTCGCACGTGGCCGATCTCGACGAGGCCGAGCGCATGCTCCGCCAGCACGTCTCAGACGTGCGGGTCGACAGGTCGGCCCGGCAACTGTCTGCGCCGACCGACGGCCTACGCGACATGACGCGTATCGCGAATCTTTTCGACGACAGCACCATCCTTCTCGATGACATCGGTCTCAAACGTCCGAGCCTCGACGATGTCTTCCTGAGCCTGACCGGTCACCGCGCCGAGACGGTCGAAACCGCACGTACCTCAGATGACCTGGAGACAGCCAGATGACCACCACATCCACACTGAACCCCACCGCGATCGGTACCCGGCTGACTCGTCCCGACATCAAGCCTGCGGGACTGGCACGTCAATCGTGGATCGTGGTGCGGCGGAACCTCACCCACATCAAACGAATGCCGGAGATGCTGCTGGATGTCACCATCCAGCCGGTGATGTTCGTTCTGCTGTTCGCCTACGTCTTCGGTGGGTCGATCATGACGTCGGGCGCGAACTACCGCGAATGGTTGCTCCCGGGCATCATGGCTCAGACCATGGTGTTCTCCTGCTTCGTGGTCGCCGTGGGATTGAATTCGGACCTCGACAAGGGCATCGTCGACCGCTTCCGGTCACTACCGATCTCGCGGTCGTCGATCCTCATCGGCCGGAGCGTGTCCAGCATCATCCACTCCAGCATCGGCGTCGTCGTCATGTCGCTGACCGGCCTCCTCATCGGCTGGCGCATCCACAACGGCTTCGGTGAGGCGGTACTCGCGTTCGCGCTGCTGTTGCTGTTCGGCTTCGCGATGATCTGGTTCGGCATCCTCGTCGGATCGTTGATGCGCTCGGTCGAGGCGGTCCAGGGGTTCATGTTCACCTCGATGTTCCCCATCACGTTCCTGGCCAACACCTTCGCACCCACCGAGCAGATGCCGACCTGGCTGCGGACCATCGCGGAATGGAACCCGATCTCCGCGCTCGTGCAGGCCATGCGCCAGCTCTGGGGCAACGCTCCCGCAGCACCCGCCGGCGCGGCGTGGCCGCTGCATCACGCGGTTCCGGTCACGATCGGCTGGTCACTGCTACTGATCGCGATCTTCGCGCCCCTCGCGGTGCGAGCCTTCCTGAACAGGACCCGTGACTGACCGATACGGACGGCAGCTAGCCCGACACCTCGTCCACCAGCTCCCACACCATCGCGGTCTGCGCGTCGAGGGCAACGCCGGTCACGCACAGCCAGAAGGCACGCCAGCGTCCGATCCGCCGCGGCACGCTGACGGTGCCGCCGGCACCGGGGATCAGCCCCATCGCCACCTCGGGAAGCCGGAAAAGGGAGTCCGGCCGGGCGACGATTCGGTCGGCGAACGCGGGAACCTCGATTCCTGCCCCCACGCAGCTACCGTGCACGCGGACCTCGATCCGGTCGGCGAGCTGCGCGACAAGCCGGCCGGCGCCCGCCCGGGTGCGGATCAGATGGGCGGTGGCCAGGTCGGGTGTCGTGCCGAATTCGTCGAGGTCACCCCCCGCGGAGAAGGAAGGTCCGGAGCCGTCGAGCACGATTTTCGTGATGGTGGTGTCCACGAGTGCGAGCCGCAGCGCCTCGACCAGACCGTCACGGACCTCGGCGCCGTAAGCGTTGCGGCGTTCGGGCCGATTCAATGTGACAAGAAGCGCGTCGTCTTCCCGCCGGACGAGCACCGGTTCCTGCGGCGAGGGCGGCGGCAACGGGCGCGGCCCGCGCTGCTCGAGCCATCGACGAAACTCCGGGCCCCCGAGCAAGGTGGAATACGCGAGCGATTCGACGTCGATCGCGGCAGGCACCGTCAGGTGCTCGGAGAGCTTCAGCACCTGGGCCAGTACCAGCGTCGAGTGCGGGTTGTCGGCGACCTTGCGGTGCAATTCTCCGACTGCCACATCCGGGTCCGGCACGGACACCGCGACGCGGTTGCCCGGCGCCGACTCCGCGACGATCGTCGCATCGAGGGCGGACGCCACCTTCTGCACATCTGGTGACAACTCCTGGCCGCCGTGGTGCAGGCCGACGAGTATCCGGTCACTGACGCGTGCCCTGTCCGCGGCGCGCACGCAGGTGACCGACTCGGCGGCGCCGTCGAGGTTCACCGTGAGCATCGGGCTGTCGATTTCGGCGCCCACGGACAGCAGCGGGCGGTCCGCAGCACCGTCGGCCAACTGCTCGAGCGTGATCGTTCGGACGTCGTTACCCATGAATACAGCCTGCCAGCTCCATATCGGTTGCGTGCAGCCGGGTTTCGTCGACCGCGTAGCATCGACGCCGTGCCTTCCCCCTCGACGACGGATCCCTCGGACCCGGTGCGAGACTGGGCCGACAGTGGCGTGGTCGCACTCACCGGCCGCCACGGCGGTCCCCCGATCGTGCCGCCGGGGCGAGCCGCGACGGTGGCGCAGGAAAGGGCCTCGTGGATCGCCGAGGTCACGGAACACAGCTCGCATCCCGTGCTTGTCGACGGTCCGCGACTCCTGTCCGAACGGGCCGCGTTCACCGGACACAGCCGGAGTGGAGACATCTCGGTCGGCGGCAGTTGTCGCCTCCTGCCCACGTCCGACGGGTGGGCGGCGGTGTCCTGTGCGCGACCCGATGATCCCAGCCTGTTGGGGGCGCTGATCAGCCGCGCCGTCGACGAGTCCGATCCGTGGCCCGCTGTTGCCGAGTGGCTGACGACCCACACCGGATCGGAGTTGGACGAGCGGGCGGAACTGCTGGGCGTCGCGGCGGGTTCGCTCCGGTCCACGGACACGATCCCTGGTCCTCTCGTGCCGCTGGCACCTCGTTCGGTGCAGGGATTGCTGGTCGTGGACTTCAGCGCCCTGTGGGCGGGACCGCTGTGTGCTCATCTCCTCGGGTTGGCCGGCGCCCGCGTCGTCAAGGTCGAGACACCGACCCGCGCGGACGGCGCCCGCCGTGGCAACGCCGACTTCTACGCCCTCCTGCACGGCGGGCACGAGGCGGTGGTTCTCGACCCGGATACCGTCGAGGGCAGGCGGTCGTTGGCCCTGTTGGTCGAGGCGGCCGACATCGTCATCGAGGCATCCCGGCCGCGCGCGCTCCGGCGCTTCGGCCTCGATGCCGACGAAGCGGTGGCGCGGGGAACCACGTGGGTGTCGATCACCGCGGCCGGGCGCGGGTCGGATCGGATCGGCTTCGGCGACGACCTCGCGGCGTCCGCCGGCCTGGTCGCGCACGATACCGACGGTTCCCCGTTGTTCGTCGGTGACGCGATCGCCGACCCCCTCACTGGTCTCACCGCCGCCGCACTGGCGATGTCGGCTCCCGCCGACGGATCGGGGTACCTGTGGGACATCTCGATGTCCGCGGTCGTGGCGGCCACGTTGACCGGCGAGCCCGAGGTGCAGTCCGAACGGCGAAGCGGTCATTGGGTCCTCGTGACGGAGTCGGGTGTGGCCGAGGTCGCGCATCCGCACCGCCGGACACCGCGAGGGCGGGTCGCGAATGTCGGAGAGAACACTGTCGACGCTCTCCGCAACCTCGGAATTCCGGTGCCATGAGCGACCTCGTCATTCGCAACGCGGAACTGGGCGGCGTGTCCGGTGTCGACATACGTATCTCCGGCGGAACGGTCACCGAGATCGGCCACGGAATCACCCCGGCAGGAGCCGAGGTGATCGACGCCGACGGTGGCGCTGTGCTGCCCGGACTCACCGACCATCACCTGCACCTGCACGCCATGGCCGCCGACGCCGTCTCGGTTCGGTGCGGGCCTCCCCACGTTCGCGATCGCGGGGATCTCATTCGCGCACTCGAACGTGCCCAGGCCGACGACAACGGGTGGGTGCGCGGCGTCGGATACATCGAAACCGTTGCCGGCGATCTGGATTCCTCTGTTCTCGACGCCCTGCACGGGCAACGGCCGGTGCGGATTCAACATCGGAGCGGGGCGATGTGGGTGCTGAACGGCGCCGCTACGGCGGCCGCGCGCCTCGCAGAGGCCGACCACCCAGGAGTCGAGCGCGACCGCTCCGGAACCCCGACCGGGCGCGTCTGGCGCGCCGATACCTGGCTGCGCGAACGCCTGCCACGCTCACAACCGCCCCGGTTGGCAAACATCGGTGCGGCGCTGGCCCGTTTCGGGATCACGACCGTCACCGACGCCACCCCCGACCTTTCCGCCGAGTCGCAGCAGGCCATCGGATCGGCCGTCCGCTCTCGCGAACTTCCCCAGCGGGTGTATCTGCTCGGCGCGCCGCTTCGAGGCGACCCGGACACCGTGGCGGGACGCGTCAGCGTGGGCCCGTACAAGATCGTGCTGGCCGATTCGGGTTTTCCGGACCTCACGGAGTTGGCCGACCTCATCCGCGACGTTCACGCGCTCGGCCGCGCCGTCGCCGTCCACTGCGTGAGCCGGGAAGCGCTGCTCATTCTTCTCAGCGTGTTCGAGGAGGTCGGCACAGTTCCGGGTGACCGGATCGAACACGGCGCACTCATCCCCCGCGAGAGCCTCGACGACGTTCGCCGACGGGGATTGCGGGTGGTCACTCAGCCGGGCTTCCTCGCCCACCGCGGCGACGACTACCTGCGCGACGTCGACCCACGGGACCTCTCGGATCTCTACCGCTGTCGCTCGCTGATCGACGCCGGCGTCCCCCTCGCGCTGTCGAGTGACGCCCCCTACGGTCCCCTCGACCCATGGCAAGTGATCGCAGCAGCCGTCGACCGCCGCGCACCCACCGGCGACATCGTGGGCATCGACGAGCGCATCACCGCTGCCGAAGCCCTGGACCGCTACCTCACGCCCGCCGGGGACCCGGGTGGCCGGCCCCGCGGACTCACCGTGGGAGAACCCGCCGACGTGGTGCTGTTGCACGTTCCGCTCGAGGAAGCGTTGCGAGTACTCAGCTCCGAGGTCGTTCGGAACACCGTGCTGGACGGAATCGTCACTTACGCTGCGTCCGTGGGCAATTCCCATTAAGTCGAGGAGTCGATCCGGATTCGCCGCCGATCGAGCATTTCGGCGCTATCGTGTTTTCGATGACGTACACACCCGATCCGCGTGTCGACGCCTACATCGATGCCTTGCCGGAGTGGCAGCAGACGATCTGCAGCGAAGTCCGGGAGCTCGTACACGAGGCGGATCCGGAGGTCACCGAAACAATCAAGCGCACCGTCCAGCCGTACTTCGTGCTGCAGGGCAATGTGTGCGCACTGCTGGCGGCGAAAGATCATGTCAACGTGTTCCTGTACGACGGCGGTATCGTCCCCGATCCGGACGGAATCATCACCGCCGGCCACGACAACAAGACCGCGCGCACGGTGGCCTTCCGGGAAGGCGAGAAGATCGATGCACCGCCGCTGCTGGCGATGTTTCAGCAGATCATCGCTAATAACCGTGCGGGCGGGTGGCGGAAGTTGAAGCGGGAGATGTAGCGCGGAAAGTGCGCGAGTGGTGCCTTCTGCGGGTTAGGTTGGCTGCATGGCGACCGGCAAGAGCAAGTCTCCCGCTGTCGAGCTGGCGGTCGGTGATCGCACCGTGCGAATTTCTCATCCGGAACGCGTGTATTTTCCGGCCACGGGGGCGACGAAACTCGATCTCGCGAACTATTACCTGAGCGTCGGCGACGGCATCGTGCGCGCGCTCCGGGAGCGGCCCTGCATGACCCATCGCTTCCCGGACGGACTGAGCGGGGAGAAAGTTCATCAGAAACGGTTGCCGCGCGGCGCACCGGATTGGGTCCAGACGGTGCGGGTGACGTTCCCCCGCTATGGGCGTCACGCCGACGAGTTGTGCGTGACGCATCTGGCCGACGTGATCTGGTCGGTGCAGATGTCCGCAGTGGAGTTCCACCCGTGGAACTCCCGCCGAGCGGACGTGGAGAAACCCGACGAGTGGAGGATCGATCTCGATCCGATGCCCGACTGCGGTTTCGACAGGGTGCAGCGCGTCGCCGGTGTCGTGCACGAGGTGCTCGACGAACTGGGGGCGACGGGCTGGCCGAAGACCTCCGGCGGATCCGGCGTGCATGTGTACGTGCGCATTCAGCCCGACTACGGATTCGACGACGTGCGCCGGGCGGCGCTGGCCTTCGCCCGTGAAGTCGAGCGGAGGGCGCCGAAAGATGTGACCACGACGTGGTGGCGTAAGGACCGCGACCCCGAGAAGGTCTTCGTGGACTACAACCAGAACGCCCGCGACCACACCATCGCCAGTGCGTATTCGGTGCGGGGTGTGGCCGAGGCAACGGTTTCGACGCCGGTGTCCTGGGACGAGATCGACGATGTCGACCCGAGGGAATTCACCATCGCCACGGTTCCCGCCCGCTTCGAGGAACTCGGTGACCTACACGCCGGAATCGACGATGCGGTGTTTTCGCTGGCGCCCCTGCTGGAATGGGCGGAGCGGGACGAAGCCGCCGGCCAACCCGATCCCGGTGGCGCCGAGGACTGATCGCCGACGCCATCAGCCATCCGGCGCGATGGTCGCGAGGCGCACTCATATGCCTTGACGCGTATATACCCAAAGAGGCATACTCGAATCATGGCGCTCGATGTGTTTACCGTGGTAGCCGAGCCGCAGCGCCGCCGGATTCTGGAACAGTTGCGCCGCGGCCAGGCGAGCGTCGGAGAGTTGGTCGACGTGCTCGACCTCTCGCAGCCCACGGTGTCGAAGCATCTACGGGTACTGCGCCAGGCGGGGTTCGTCACGTGCCGCACGGCGGCGCAGCACCGTATCTACAGCTTGCACCGCGACCCGTTCGACGAACTCGAGGCGTGGCTCCGGCCGTACCGCCAACAGTGGGATCGCCACCTCGACGCACTCGGACATCACCTCGATTCGAAGGAGAACAGGACATGACAGAGACCAATCGCCGGAGCGCGTACCGCCCCGGACCACTCGGTCGAGTCGAGACCACACCGGAGGGCGACCGGTGGACGCTGACGTTCGTTCGCGAATTCCCACATTCCCCGTCAGCGCTGTGGACAGCGCTGACCGATCCGGCGGAACTGCCGCAATGGGCGCCGTACACGGCGAGCCGCAACCTCGGAACACTCGGCCCTGCCACGCTCGTCATGGTCGATGGGGAAGAGCGAACCGAACTCGACGGCAACGTCACACGCGCGGACGCCCCGCACGTCCTCGAACACGCGTGGGGCGACGACGTCCTGCATTGGCAGATCGACGAAACCGAGTCGGGAACGCGACTGACACTCCGCCACACGCTCGACGACAAACGCACCACTGCAATGACGGCCGCCGGCTGGCACATGTGCTTCGACGTGGCCGAAGCACTCTTGGGTGGCAGCCCGATCGGGCCCATTGTCGGCGGTGACGCGATGAACTACGGCTGGCG
Organism: Rhodococcus sp. IEGM 27; assembly: GCF_033142305.1. Classification (NCBI taxonomy): domain Bacteria; kingdom Bacillati; phylum Actinomycetota; class Actinomycetes; order Mycobacteriales; family Nocardiaceae; genus Rhodococcus; species Rhodococcus sp. IEGM 27. Next base: position 624,145 of record NZ_JAWLSG010000004.1, read on the forward strand.
CGAACTCAACGAGCAGTACTCCGCACTGCTCGGAGTCGAGCCGATCGACCCGACACTCGAGTGAACCGCTGACAGTGCCCGACTGCGCCAGTACGGTCGAAACCATGAGACTGCAATGGGAATCTGTTGTCGTCAACGCGGTGAATCCGGCCGCTCTCGGACAGTGGTGGGCAGCCGCCCTGGGCTGGGGGCTGGTTACCGACATCGAAGGGGATGTCCATATCCGGCCGACACCGGAGAGCCATCCGGAAATCCTGTTCGTCGCCGTTCCGGAACCCAAGCAGATACAGAACAGGCTGCATCTCGACTTTCGGCCCGACGATCAACAGGCCGAGGTCGAGCGACTCCTCGCCCTGGGCGCAAGACACGCAGACGTCGGTCAGGGACAGGAGAGTTGGGTCGTGCTCGCCGATCCGGAGGGCAACGAATTCTGTGTTCTCCGAAGTCGGTAACGCTCACTCACACAGTCGCCCCGCGCAGATCCCGGAGAGCCTCGTGTTGAACGACGAGTACCCGGCCCACCGGGACGCCGACGACCCCCGCCGTGTCGTGAACGGACAGTCCGTCGATCACTCTCAGCAGCATGATCTCCCGAGCAACGGGGTGTAGGCGCTGCAGGAGCTGCGATACCTCCCGAGGTGCGTCGACAATGCCGAATTCGGCGTCGGCGCGCGCACGGTTCACCGTCCCGGCCATCCGTCGATACACCTCGCGCACCGGAAACTCGTGAGCAGCAAGCGAAGATACGTCGCGGGCGACGACGAGCAACGCCTCCTGCGCCACCTCGCCGACCCGACGCGATGCCTCACGACCGTTCCCCAACCTGGCACGGCAGTACCGCACCACGTACGGCCACAGCAACGTGGTCAACCGTTCGACGCCGGCACGATCCCCTGATGTAGCGGCAGTTGCCGCGGAACGCACATCGTCACCGAACATACGTCCATCCTCCGATACGTCCGACGACGACACATCAGGGATTATCCCCATCTCGAGATGCGTAGAAGTCCCTATAATTCGGGCTTGCGTCGCAGGTTCTTCACGTGTCCGCGTTGCTTCTTGGCCTCGAGCCTGCGCCGATGGGAGCCCTTGGTCGCGGTTGTCGGACGCCGCCGGCGGGGTTCGGCCAAGAGTGCCGCCCGCAACAGGGCCGACATCCGAGCCCGTGCCGCTCGGCGGTTTCGCAACTGAGACCGAGTGTCGGAGGCAGTCACCGTCACCACCCCGTCGACGAGTCGGTGCCCCAGACCGATCTGCAATCGCTCGTACTGCTCCGCCGTGAGAATCGACAACGCACGCACGTCGATCGACAGCTCCACCCGCGAATCCGTCGTATTGACGCCCTGCCCACCGGGACCCCCCGAGCGAGAGAACCGCCACTGCAACTCTACGGCAGGAACGATCAGCGATCGAGTGATCTCGAGGTCGTCGGTGACGTCACTCCCTGGAAGTGCCCGGGGTCCGTCGCTCATGATCACAGTGTGCCCGAGGGGACGACAACGCACACATCCCAGAACCCGCGCACGAGTGCCGGTAGCGGCACACCGACGTAACAGAGAAGCCCCGAGCCGCGATATCCCCCGGACTTCCAATATCTCCGAAGGACCGAATGACTCACGTTCCACCACCCGTATCCGCGACCCGGCGGAAGTGGCCATGGATCACCGGCGCGATCGTCGCGGTGATCGCCGCGATCACCTTCCTCAGTCCGACCGAGGACGACCACTCGGCCGGCGCCGCGGCGGTATCCGCCTCCGAAACTTCGGTAGCGTCGCCGACCACGACTGCACCGGCCTCCCCGCAGGCGGCGCTGCCGTCGGATCCTGATCTGTCCGCCGTCGAACCCCGGATGGTCGACGGAACTCGAGCGAGCGATGCGCTTCGCCTGCTCGATACCCTGGCGATCAAGGGCCGCGCCCCGAAAACGGGTTACGACCGCGAACTCTTCGGACAGTCGTGGACGGACGACGTGACGGTGGAGGGCGGCCACAACGGTTGCGACACACGCAACGACATCCTCCGGCGCGACCTTCGGAACATCGTATTCAAACCCGGATCCCGCGACTGTGCGGTGCAGAGCGGGACCTTGCACGACCCGTACACCGGGAACACCCTCTTCTTCGTGCGTGGCGAGACCACCTCGAGCGCCGTGCAGATCGACCACGTCGTCGCGCTCTCCGACGCGTGGCAGAAGGGCGCCCAGCAGCTCGACACCGCCACACGTCGCAACTTCGCGAACGACCCCCGGAACCTCAGAGCGGTCGACGGACCCACCAACCAGCAGAAGTCCGATGGCGACGCCGCGACGTGGCTGCCGCCGAACCGAGGTTTCCGCTGCACGTACGTGGCCGACCAGGTGGAAGTCAAAGCGGCCTACGGGCTGTGGGTCACCCAGGCGGAGCACGACGCGATAGCGCGGGTCCTCCAAGATTGCGGCGGAACCTCTCCCGTCGTCGCGCCGACTCCAGCGACTGTGCCAGCCCCCGCACCCGCCCCTGCGCCAGCCCCCGCCCCTGTGCCGGCTCCAGCGCCCGTCCCCTTCGCCGAACCCGCACCCCCCAGCGCGGTGTATTACAAGAACTGCTCGGCGGCCCGGGCCGCGGGCGCCGCTCCGGTGCGCACGGGTGACCCCGGCTATGCGTCACACCTCGATCGTGACGGCGACGGCGTCGGCTGCGAGAACTGACCCGAAATACGCCTGCGACCCGAGCCTGACGAGGCACGCGTCCACGGCACCCGTTATCGTGAAGTGGCCTGCAGGGACGTCGGGTACCTGTAGATCTGTTGTACATGTCAGAAAGATGAGATCGGCATGACCGCTGCACCCGACGAAGTCGGCACCCCCTCTCCCCCGACGGCCCCCGCCGCGCTGACCAGGCCTGCTCTGTCGGCTCGTGAGGTGGAAGTCCTGCGCCACTGGTTGCGCAGCGATTCCAAGCTAGCCGTCGCCGGTGACCTGCACATCGCTCTCGGCACGGTCAACACGCACCTGAGCCGCATCCGCGAGAAGTACGCGCTGGTGGGGCGTGACGCGACCACCAAGACGGCGTTGCTGGTCCGGGCGCTTCAGGACGACATCATCACCATCGCCGAACTCTGAGGCCTACGCCCTCCGCAGAGCGTCCCGATTGATCTCACCGACCGAGGTGAGGCCGCTCAGCCCCAGCGTGAGGTCGAATTCGGCGATCACGTTCGCGGTGGCGTCGCGGACGCCGTCCCGGCCTGCGAGGGCCAGACCGTAGAGGTGTGGCCGGCCCAGGGTGACCGCGTCCGCCCCCAGAGCCAACGACTTGAAGACGTCGGCCCCCGTACGGATACCGCTGTCGAGGAGCACCGTCATCCTGCCGTCCACAACAGGCGCGATGTCTGCGAGAGCGTCGAGCGCCGAGACGCTGCCGTCCACCTGCCGCCCACCGTGATTGGACACCACGATGCCGTCGACACCCGTGTCCAGAGCGCGCCGGGCGTCGTCCGGATGAAGCACACCCTTGAGGAGGACGGGAAGGCTGGTCCGCTCACGCAGCGTCTCGATGTCGCTCCAGCTCAACGACGGCCGAGAGTAGATGTCGAGGAAGGTCTCGACGGCCGCACGGGGCTCCGGTGATCGGAGATTGTCGAGGAACCGGCCCGGGAATCGCCGGGTCATCGACACGAGGGATCGGATCGCGCCGAGTGTCACCTCGACGTCGGGCTTGGCCGCTGCCGCCGCGATTCGATCACGCACGATGCGGCGGAATACGGGGTCCGAGGTGTACTGCGCGATGCCTTGCCCCTGCGCGAACGGAAGCGAACCGAGATTGAGGTCCTCCGGCCGCCAGCCGAGCATCGTCGTGTCCAGGGTGACCACCACAGCATCCGCCCCGATCTTCTCGGCACGGTGCAGAAGGCTGTCGACCAGCTCGTCGTCGGTGCTCCAGTACAACTGGAACCAGCGGGGCGCATCACCCATCACCGCGGCGCTGTCTTCCATGGGCGCGCAGCCCTGGTTCGAGAAGATGTACGGGACACCCAGTTCGGCCGCCGCCGCCGCGATCGCGACGTCACCCTCGGAGTGCGCCAGTTCCGCGGCGCCCACCGGTGCCAGCAGGACCGGTGCGGGTAGCCGTCGTCCGAACACTTCGACGCCGATGTCGCGGCGGGAGACGTCACGCAGCACGCGCGGAACGATCTGCCATGAGTCGAACGCCTCACGGTTGGCCTGCATGGTCCGGCCCAGCCCGGCGCCGCCGTGAACGTACGCCCAGGCCTTGGGACTCATCTTCCTGCGGGCACGGCGTTCGAGCGTCGCGAAGTCCGTCGGGACAGTGGGTGTGCGTCCCAGAACACCGTCACGGTAGATCACGTTCTGGCGGGCCCGGCCCGGGTTGTCCTGGTTCTCGCTCACAGCCATGCGCCGAGTCTTGCACAGAGCACGAGGGCGCAGAGTCGATCGGACGCGTATGTTCAGTACCGGCACCACCTCCTGCAGACCTGTCTCACCACAGCACTGCCGCGTCCACCACCACCGACGTTCCAGGAGTCCGAGATGCCCGATCGACAGTCCCTCACCGGCGCACCCTGTTGGATCGACCTCACCAGTTCCGACCCCGCACAGGTCATTCCGTAGCGGTCCACCTCACCCTTCATACGAATCGCCTCGATCATCTTCTGGTTCTCCGCACTGCCTCGTATGAGCGCGTAATGCCCCTCACGGCGAAGATCCGCGCCCACGCCCGGCGGCGCGGGAGCGCGTGGCCGACGGAATCTCCTCGCCTTCGGAAGAAAGTGCCGCCCGTACACCGGAGTCGGCCCTCTCCCAGATTGTGGGCACCGCGGTCACCCCGCTCATGCGGTACGCCCCCGGCGGCACGGAACGGGTGGTGATCCCGGAACGGCCACGGCGGAGACCGGACGGTGTTTCTGATCAACGATCCCACCTCACTCCACGAGGCCGTGATCGAGACCCCCGACGTTCCACCGGGCGGATCCATCCGAACCAATCAGGACGGCACCGCATCAATCCTCGACGCCACCGGCAACGAAGTCTCACAGATGGCCGCGCCCTGGGGTTACGACGCGAACGGACACCCGATCCCCACCCACTATGTGGTCCGCGACGGGCAACTGATCCAGCAGGTGCACGCCGACGCAGACACCGCATACCCCATCCTCACCGACCCGCCACCGACCGGCGAACGGCAAGACGTGGCGGCGAGCAAAAGTAGGTTTGGCAAGACGCGGAGTACATCCGATTCCGACACCGAAGGCGGGTACCCGCAGCGGGCGTTGGACAACCTCAACCGCGACCCCCATGCCACGGAAGCCGAAGAGGCCGACATTCCCCTACCCTTCGACGGTGCTGCCGCCGTGCAACACGACGGAAACGGCCAAATCGACCTTGGAATGGCCTCATCCTCTGACTCCGCTGCGAGTGATGCCGAGCCGAACCCCACGCCGCCAGGAAATGCGGCAACGTCGGCGGCGGCAGGGCTTGCCATGGCCTCAGCGGGTACAGCAGAAACCGGAGTAGGGATACCAGTTGCCGTGGCCCTGGGAATTCTGGCGGCCGGTGCACTCATTTACGGAATGGCCGCCGACCGGGGAGACGGCCGCGACGAACTCGGGCACTACGCGGATGGAAATCCCGGTATCAGCGGTAAAGCAGAGGAGCAAGCGGCGCTTGACCGTTACGAAGACCAGACTGGCCTGAGTGTGGAACGACAACAAGTACGAGCAACAACTCCCGACCGCCCCAGCGGTCGCTACTATGACGGCCTCGTCGAGAAGGCGGATGGAACATACGTAGGGATAGAAGTGAAAAGTGGAACCGCCACCAAGAGTAGGAGCCAACGAAGCTTCGACGAATCTGTCAGTGCCGACTATCCAGCTACGGCGAGGATCGGCGACCAAATCATCAAGATCACCGAAGTCCTCGAGATACCTGGGTGAGCAATGCGACCGACACACTTATTGACCTATAGCGGCAGTTTCCAGACCGCATTCTCGGCAGACAATGGGCCCGAGGACTTTCTTCGGCCGTTGCGTCGACTCAATGGAGAGGAGCGCTTTTCGCTCAATCTCATGAAAATCCCCAGGGGGAAGTGGCTCGAGGACTTGTCTGAGGCGGAGAGACGAGAGATGGCGGAAACCTATCTGCAGTGCGCCGGATCCGCAAACGCATTGTCCATCGAACTCCGTCAGAAGGCCGCTGGGGCATATCACCTGTATACGGTGGGACGCCCGGGGGTGCGGCGAGGTAAACCGGGTGTCGCGATACCGTTCCAGCACGGCAACCGCACTCTTCAGGTGTATCCGGATGAGGTGTTCGTCGCCGAGGAAGCTGCCGAAATTTTCCATCGATACTTCAAGACCGGTGAGGTCGACACCCGCTACCTATTGCGGGAGATCGACCTGAACGCGTTCTATCGTGAACTCGAATCCGATTCTGACCCACCTGACGGCCTGTAATCAGTGAGGAAGTAGACGTGGTGCCCGGCGACGAACATGGCGTTGTCTACGCGGGTGATGGCATCGGCAAGCGAGAACAGGCATGCCAGCGCGATCGCCATCGTGCCGACCTTCAGGACTGGCGATGCCGCCCCATGGAACGATTCGAACACCAGCAGGCCGGCAGCGGTCACCGCCACGATGGTCGGCAAGGTGTACAGCAGCATGTAGGCGATGACCTGCCATCCTCCGTACTGCTCGAGTGTTTGTCCTGCCGCGCGGGAAGGCTCGGACAGCCAGAAGAGTGCCAATCCGAAGACGACGATCGCGGCATAGATGAAGGGTTGCGGGTCGAGCCGCGCTCTACTCGTCGGCTCCGTGGTCCAGGTGTCGTCTTCGCTTCCAGTGCCCAGACGATGACAACACCGAGCATTGCTCCACTGGCGAGCATCGCGAAGCAATGCGTGACCTGGCGGATCAACGACAGATCGGTCAGATGCGGTGCGATCCAGCTCTGGAAGTAGGGGTCGCGGGTTACGGCGGCGAAGCCCCAAAGGACCAACATGACGGTCCGGCGTCGTTCGAGGAGCGGGTCGCGGATGAACAGTAGCCGCAGGATTTTCATAGGGCCAACAGCACCAAGCACAGCGGCATCGCGGCCGACAAGATCACGCAAGCCGACCAACACACGAGCGCTGCCTGCTGCCATCGCCGGGCCACGACACGCGAACGCGCGGTGTGATGACGTTCGAGGGCCCTCGCGCGGGACTCGGACAGAACCGCGCGCGCGGGTGCCATGAGCAGCAGAAGCACGCACCCCGCCATCACATACAGGGACCACGGCAACATCTCCAACATGCCGGTGATGGTGCCGTGCGGGTTCTCCGCTTCAAATAATGCCTGTTCTGAGCGTTGCGCAGTGAGGCGGTGCGCTGTCATCCCCGTGTGACGGCATCCGCGGTAGCTATGAGATCAACGCCGGATTACACTGTTAACAGGCGTTAGGAGAATATCTCATGACCGTTGCAGACGATCGACGCGCACGGGCCGCAGCCGAGCAGTACACGCGCGGTGCACTCTCGTTCGAGGACGCGCTGACCCGCACCGTCGGGCACCCCATCGAGCGCGCCACCGTCGCCTGCGCACTCGAGTACCTCGCTTCCCTCGGCGCGCTGCAACCGCAGGGAGCGCTCTCACAGCACGACAGCGACCTGCTCGACGACGCCGGCTTCACCGATGACGGCGAACGCGCCAGCCTCGCCGTTGCCCTGGGCCGGGCGCAGACCATGACCGACCTCCGGCGCACCGCGCTCACTGCCTCCGACGTCGCTGATCTGCTGAAGGTGAAGGCTCCGCGGGTGCGCCAACTCACCTCCATCGAACGCAAACTCTGGGTTCTCGACGACATCGACAAGCGGGGACGCCTGTACCCGAAGGCGCAATTCACCGACACCGGAATGGTTCCGTACCTCGACCACATCCTGCCCCGGCTCCCCAGAACCCTGCACCCCCTGACCGTGCACGCGGTGCTGACAGTGTCGCGCGAAGACCTCACAGTCGACGGACACCCTGCATCGGTCGTCGAGTTCCTCACCTCGGCCGCAACGGAAAAGGACCTACCCGACGTGCTCGAGGTCGTCGAACGCGCGACGAGTCTCGGATAGTGGCCACCACCACCCCGCCCCGGATCGAAGACTTACGCACCGCAGGAATCCTCGCCGACGAACTGGTCACCATCCCCGCTGCCACACATCGTCTCTGGCGCATCCACGCCACCGACGGCACCCACGTTCTGCCGTGGAACGGCTTCCGCACACACGGTCCGCTTCTGCGCTTCGATCACCACCCACGACCGCGGGGGGACCACCCCGACTACGGCATCTGGTACGGAGCCAGTAGCCCGCGCGGCGCATTCGCCGAGGTCTTTCAAGGGACCCCAGTGATCGATCGGACCGACCGTGTCCCGTACCTGTCCGCGTTCACCCTCGATCGAACGCTGACACTGTTGGATCTCGGAGGATTCGCCGGCGGCACCTGGCCGACCCGACTCGGATGCAACCACTCCCTCGACTCGGGCCCACACACCCAGTCCCAGGCGTGGGCTCGCTCGATCCACCGCGCCCACCCTCACCTCGACGGGATCGCATACCGCGGAAAATTCGCCGGTGAACTGTGCGTGGCGCTGTTCGAACCAGCAGCGGACGCCTTCCCCACCAACCCGGCACTCTCTCTGCCACTGTCCCATATCGGTCTCGCACGCCGAATCGACAGCGCTGCAGTCGCGCTGGGCTATCACGTCGTCTGAGCGAGGAGGGTGGGATCGCCTGGCCGCGGGGTGATCATCGTCGAGGGCAGTAGTCGCCGTCGATGTCACCGGCAGAAGGATGCGCACCTCGAGAGCCACCTCGTCATCGCTGCACAACCCAGATATCCACGTGCGCAGTGCTTCAGGTCGGCAATCCACACGGCCGACGTCGCTTATCACACCGTCTTCGACCATCGCGATCTGAGCGAAGTCACGGTGCACATCCATGCCGATATATCGGACCACCACAGCCACCTCCAACCAGTCTCGAGGATTCGAGGAAAGGGTGGGCAATCGACACCTACGAATTCGCGCTCGCAGCGCAGCCGGACAAGTCGCAAGGGCGGCCATGTACTAACACGGGCTCGCGGCCCATCGAACAAGAACGGCCTGCCCATACCGATTCCTCACAGATGCCCCAGTTCCGGACGGTCTCACCGTACGACCGGGAAAACACACCCCGGCCAGCCGGCCGAACTACGCGAGGCACCTATTAAATTTCATGTCAGATACGAATGCCATCGAGCGCCTCAATGCCCGGTACCGGCGGGCGATCCGGGCACGCGGGCACTTCCCGACGGGCCAATCGGCGCTCAAGTGTCTGTATCTCGCGACCCGAGCACTTGGACCCGACAGGGAAAGGCAGAGCACGAGGGGCAGTGAGATGGAAGCCGGCACTGAACTCATTCGCGATCACGTTCGAAGGCCGGCTCACCCCGAGCGAGAACTAAACCGATGTGCCAGATCCAGATCCACCGAATAACTGATAGTCCCGTCCGAGGTCGGGGACCGGGGTGTGCACACGCACAGCCTCGTGCTCGGGTCGATGGAACCACGCACCTTCCACGGCGTCCTGCCGTCCGTGACGATCGTGGGTGACAGAAAACACGAGTCGAGGGCGGAATCATGACGTCAGTTGCAGGCAAGGTTGTTCTCATCACCGGTGGCGCGTCCGGTATCGGCCTCGAGACTGGACGTCGACTCGCCGGCCTCGGTGCTCACGTCGTGCTCGTCGACCGTACCGAGGTGCCGGCGCCGGTTGTGGCGAGTCTCGACACGTCACGCAACGGACGTCACCTGTCCATCGGCGCCGACGTTACCGACACGGAGTCACTCGAGCGCGCCGTGTCCACGGTGCTCGCCGAGTACGGCTGCCTTGATGTCGTGGTCGCCAACGCCGGTATCGCGGAGGCGGGAACGGTCGCCATCAGCGACGTGGAGACGCTCGCGAGAATCGTGGACGTCAATCTCATCGGCGTCATCCGCACGGTTCATGCGACGCTCTCCGCGGTGACGGCTCAACGCGGCTTCTTCCTGCTGGTCTCCTCGGCGGCCGCCCTGAAGAACGTTCCGGGTCAATCCGCCTATGCCGCTGCCAAGACGGGTGTGGAGGCGTTCGGTGGGGGGCTTCGCCTCGAGGTCGCGCACAAGGGTGTCGGTGTGGGGGTGGCTCATCCAGCCTTCGTTCGCACACCCATGTTCGACTCGCAGCACAGCATCGACGCGGTGCGCGCGGGCATCGAGAAACTTCCCTGGCCGTTCGACGTGGTCACCGAGCTCGGCGACTGCGCCGATGCCTTCGTCGATGCCATCGTAAAGCGGCGTCGAAAGGTGTACGTGCCCGGCGCACTTCGGGCCGTCGACACAGTACGGGGTATATTCACCGGTCGTCTGTGGGACGCGATTCTTCGACCGAAGGTGAAGAAGACCGTTCCCGCGTTAGAGCGCGGGATCCTGGAGAGTCGCGCGAGTGGTACGCTCCCGCGTCAATAGCCACCACGCCAACACCAGATCGGTGGTCCTGTCGATGTCGAGACCGGTGAGGTCGCCAAACCTAGCGACACGGTTGCGGACGGTGTTGCGATGTACGAACAACACTGCGGCCGTGTCGTCTACGCGGCGGTCGTTGTCCAGGTACGTCGCCACGGTGTCCATGATCTCGCGGCCAACGGCTCCACGCTCCACCAGAGCGGTCAGGTGCGCGGTCGCGAGGTGATCCGCGGCGTCCTCCCCCAGCGCCAGCAGGGGGAGGGGCCCGAGCGCGGCCAGGTCGAGGACGCCTGTCTTCCCGAATGTCGTGGCGAGTTCGAGTGCACGGTGCGCCTGACGGTGCGACGAACGTGCCTCGGCTGCCGGCCGGGCGTCACCGATCCCGACGGGTACGGCGGCGTCGCATCGGTCAGGAACCGCGGGGAGCAGTGCCACGAGGTGGCGGTCGATGACCGCGTCGATGACCGCCAACTCATGTGTGCTGCTGCGGATCCGCAGCATAGCGCGAACGTCGGACACGACGGACGAATCATCCCACGCGACGCACGCCACATGGTACGGGTGGTCGAGCACGATACCGTGTTCGCGCGCATCCGCGTCGAGTGACGCAGGAACGTAGGAGCCCTCGACCAGTTGACGGATGAGGTCGGCGCGGCGCGCGGCGCCGGACACTGCCCGCTCCTGCATGACGGTGTTCACGGCGGCGGAGTACGAGGTCGCCCACTCCCACATCATGTCCTGCATGTCGTCGACGGCGTGACTCGTCAACCCCTGCTCGGCAGCGTTGTGCCGAATAACCTTGAACAACTCGCGCGCACCGAGTTGGATGCTGTGGGCGATCAGTTCCAGGGGAATCTTCTGATCGGCCCACCGTCGGACGAGATCGCTGACATCGTGCTCGTTCACGGCGGGAGAGTCACTGCGTACCCGCCGCACCACGATGTCGAGCACCGCGCGGGTGTTCCGCTGGACCTCGTCCCGGGCGACCGAGTCGTACACGGGGATGTTCCTACGGTACAGCTCGGTCAAGTCGGCTGCCACGGTGTCCATCTGGGCGTCACTGTCCGAGATGAGCGACGCGATCCGCGCAGCGATCTCACGTTCGCGCGGTACCGTACTGTCCTCCTCGGTCATCGGCTCCGCCTCTCCTGTGTCACGAGCATCGCGCATCCGGGCGTTACGCATCCGGCGTTCGTACTTCCAGGCCCGCGAGTCGGCGAATCTCGGGTGCGGCGGCGCGGCTGCGCGCGGTGAAGGCACGTGTGGGCAGGAATGAGCGCAGAGCGAGCAGTATCCGACCCGACCGCGGGTACACCATGCGCGAGGATCGCTCCTCGAGTGCGCGGACGAAGTGCGGGACGATCTTCTCGATCGGTGTCACCGCTCCGAACGGACCTGGCAGGGCGTCGAGCAGGGCCGCGAAGGCCGGTTGCGCCATCTTGCCGGTAACCAACGCCGTGTCGATCCAACCGGGATGGAATGACCCGACTCGCACGCCCGTTCCACTCAGTTCAAGGCGCAGCGAGTTCGCGAACGCCTCGAGGCCTGCCTTCGCCGCGGCGTACGCGGCGTGGCCGGGTTGGTGGGCGAACGACGCCCAGGAGCAGGTGAACGCGACATAGCCGCCCGACTCGAGGACCGCGGGCAGTGCTGCCCTGACGATGTTGTGCGCACCGATCAGATTGATGTCGATGATGCGCTTCCATGCCCCGTCCGGAAGAAGATCGATGGGCCCGTACTCCGAGACGCCGGCATTCGCCCAAACGATGTCGATTGCTCCCCGCTCGACGAGAATCGACTCGACCACTCGCTCGCATGCATCGGCGTCTCGAACGTCAAGCACATGTGTGGTGCACGGACCCGTCATCGTAGCGGCAACTCGGGCCAGCCCCACTGCGTCCACGTCGAGGAGCACCACCACGGCGCCGCGGCGCGAGCACTCCACTGCGGTGGCGGATCCGATTCCGCCTGCGGCACCGGTGACGACGATGACCGATCCGGCCAGCGGGGAGGAACTCATGTGCCGACTCTCTTCGAGAACGTGGAGGGGAGATCGATGACAGCGAGCGCCGATTCGGTGATGCTGCCCAGAACGAGGTGCGGCCCGCGGCGCACCACGCTGGTGACCATGGAGTACTCGGGCGACGAGGTCTGCAGATCGTGCACGACGGCGCCCTGGCCGTCCACCGCGATGACCCACGTTGTGGACGCGCCGGAGCGCACGCGCTCCGGCAGCGAGTAGGCGAGCCTGCGCAGGACACCGGGGAGCGGTGCCACGCGATCGAACAGAGCGCTGCGCGGCGTCGCCATCGCCACCCACGTCAGGTCGCCGTCGACGGACATGTTGTCGGGGAAGCCCGGAAGGTTGTCGACCAGCACACGCGGTGTGCCGACGGCACCGTCGGCCAGCGGATACGTCATGACGCGAAAGTCTCCGGTCTCGCAGACAATCAGCAAATCCTCGGCGTCGGACACGGTCAGTCCGTTCGCGAACTGGATCCCCTGGTGCAACACCCGAGCGCTGCGATCCGGCTCGAGCACCACGATGCGTCCCGTCCCGGAGTGTTCGAGGAGATCCCCGAGGAAGTCGTGAAAACCGAAGCGGCGCGTCGACACCGTGAAGTAGACACGACCCGACGCGGCGCGAACGACGTTCGACGCGAACGTGATCGGCTCACCGTCGAGCGAGTCGAGCAGGACGTCGACCGCACCGGTGTCAAGATCGACCCGGAGCAGACCACGTTCGCTGTCGCACACCAACAGGGTCGCGTCGTCCACGACCGTCATGCCGAGGGGTCGTCCGCCCGTGTCTGCGAGCGTCTCGACCGTGGCGTCGCCGTCGGTGATGGTGACGCGAAGAATCCGGCCGTCCTCCACCCCCGTGACGATGCGGCCGAGCGAGTCCACTCGGACGTCCTCCGGTCCGCGCCCAGGAAGCTCGATGCGTCGGATACCTCTGACTGGGTCCGCGCTCGCCGTCTCGCGCGCACGAGGAGTGGCCCGGGGCGGCGTCCACCGGACGGGGTGCAGTCGCGGCGGCAACTTCTCGGCCTGCCCGGCAGCCGCCGACGGCCAGGCCCGGCCCGTGATCACCGCGGCGACAGCACCCGCCGAACTCCACGGTGCGCCGTGCCCCTCGTGTCGGAGCGGAAACGCATCGATTTCCGGACCCGCCGCACACCGTGCCATCGCGACAGGATCGACACGACGGTCGTCGAGTCCGTAGACCAGCTCGATCGGACATGTCAGTGCCACGAGACGGTCGGCGAGATCGCTCTCCTCCAGGTAGTGGTCGATCGCCGTCGTGGACGACCGGAATCGCCCGATACCCGTCTCGGCCAGGTCGCGCACCGCGAAGTCCGGTACCGGCCCACCTGGTGCGAATGCGGACCTCAGACCACGCCGTAAGGAACGGGCGGGCAGCGCTTTCCACACCGCGGCGCCCAATGCAGGCACACGCAGGATCGCCTCCGACAGCTCGCGCGCGGTGAGCCTGCTCGCCACGGTAGGGGGCGTCGACACCAGCACGAGGCGGTTCACGAGCGCCGGGAACTGTTCCGCGAGGGACGTCGCGACCAGTCCGCCGCGCGAGTGGCCGACGACCGTCGCCGATGTATGGCCCGCGGAGCGCATCGCACGCGCGACGTCGAGTGCGTCCTGCTCGATCGACACGGCGCCGCTCACTCGGGGTGTGAGCACCGACCCCGGGAGGAGCGGGCGGACACGGTCCCACGTCGAGGGAGAGCCACCAAGACCGTGAAGGAGAACGACGGCGTCGGAACTCATCGCGCCACTGCCCGTATCCGGGTCGTGTGGCGACTGCGATCGAATCGCATCGCTCTGCTGCGATACCCGAGAATGCTGCCGGGCCACAGATTGCTGTTGCGTCCGGCCGGATCGAGGTACCAACTCGAACATCCGCCGCTCGTCCATACCGTTCCGTCGGTGAGATCGTCGATCTTGTCGGCGTACTGCGCCTGAGCCGTCACAGTGGGTTCGACCGAACCACCGGTGCGTAGTGCATGAGCCATCACCCGTTCGATGTAGTGGATCTGCGACTCGAACATCAGGATGACGGACGTGTGTCCCAGCGCGATGTTAGGTCCGTGCATGAGATAAAGATTGGGGAAATTGGCCACCATCGTGCCGAGGTAGGCGCGCGGGCTGTCTCCCCACCCATCCGCCATCGACCGGCCTCGACCGTCGAACACCCTATCGGTTAACGGAAGTCGGCTGGTCTCGAAACCGGTGCCGAAGATGATCGCGTCCACCTCGTGCGCGGTGCCGTTCGCATCGACGACGCCGCGGGGGGTGACCCGGGAGACACCAACGGTCTCGACGTTCACGTTGGGCTGCGCCAGTGCCGGGTAGTACTCATCGGACAGCAGGATACGCTTGCAGCCCATGCGGTAGTTCGGGGTGAGCTTGTCCCTGAGCTCGGGGTCGCGCACCGCGTGGTGTAGTTGCGCGCGCCCTTCCTTCTCCCCGATGGCCATCAGGAACGGGTGCCGGAACGCGAGCAGCTTGATCTCGCGTTCAGCGTAAATGAGTGCTCGCAGCGCTCGCTGATAACCGGGGATCGTCCGCAGCAACGCACGCCTGGTCGAGGAGATCGGCTTGTCCTCGCGCGGCATCACCCATGGAGCGGTGCGCTGGAACACTGTCAGCGAGCCGACGATCGGCTGGATCTTCGGCACAAACTGGATAGCGGAGGCTCCGGTTCCGACGACCGCAACACGTCGGCCGGACAGGTCAGTCTCGTGATCCCACTGCGACGAGTGGAACATCACTCCCTCGAAGGACTCGATACCGTCGACGGCGGGGAGCGTGGGATCAGCGAGCGATCCGGTAGCAAGGACCACGTGATCGGCGGTGGACGTCCCCCGTGCCGTCTCGAGAGTCCAGCGCGCCGTCGAGGGGTCCCATGTCATGGACGTCACCGCACACTCCGCGCGCAGACGGGGCAGCAGACCGTTCTCGCGGGCGACACGCTCGAGGTACTCACGAATCTCGGCCTGTCGCGCGAACGTGTGTCGCCACCGGTGGCTCGGCGCGAACGAGAACGAGTACAGCAGGCTCTGGACGTCGCACGCCGCCCCCGGGTAGTCGTTGTCGCGCCACACTCCGCCCAGAGTCGCGGCGCGTTCGAAGATGACCACACTGCCCTCGTGGAGCTTCGAGAGGCGCACTGCTGCACCGATTCCGGCGAAGCCCGATCCGACGATCGCCAGCACGTGGTGATCGGGGCTCGCGGTCGTCTGGGCAGTCACCATGGTCGTCTCGCGATCTGTGAGTTCGGGTTTCGGGAGAACGCCGACCATGCCGTGACACTGGTCGGGAGTTCGGTCGGGAGGGCGAACGAGCCGCCCAGGGCCAGAATATCCTTCGGCGGAACGGAGGTGCCGGATCCAGACGTCACACGCACCGACACCAACGCCGACGCGTGGTTGACGTCGCCGCGGTGAAATGCCTGCTCGAAGTACAGGTTCTTGCTGTCGACTCCCAACAGGACCGTCCGCACTCGGTAGGCCTGACCTACGGTGAGCGGGCGCGTGTACGTGATGGTCTGGGCGGTGACGACCGGACTCCATCCGCGGGCCCTGAACTGGCGCCACAGGCCCGTTCTCGCGTAGTACGAGATCCGAGCCGCGTCGAGGACGGACAGGTAGCGGCCGTTCGTCATATGCATCAGGATGTCCAGATCGAACACGAGTACGCGGAACCGCGACACGAGTGGATCACCGACTCGGGCAGAGCGCCGCAGCGTCACCATTCGGAGTAGCCAGCGGATCGTCATGATCACCGAAATCACCCGCTCTCGTGCCTCACTGCCGCGATTCGGCAGTCAGTTCATCGTCCGCGTGAGTCGACGCCATCGGAATGGCTGCCGTGACATGCCAGCGACGGGCGCTCTGTGCATGCGCACAGGCGCGGGTAGGTCAGAGGCCGGGCAGGATGGATGGGCAGGCCGGAGGCCGGTCGGGACACAGCATAGTTTCGGCAGATCCCAGGTCTCGGAGCCGGCGCATCACGCCGAGGCGGACCATGTCGGATTCGCACGACACCGGTACATCGCGCGGAACCGGTTTCCGGACAATCCGGCCTTGGCGTGTCCCCCTTGAGTAGGTCCGGGTTGTTCTAGAGTCCTGATTGCCCTGGTGAGGGCGAAGAAGGGACGATAGGGATCATGGCGGGACGCAAACGTCACTCGGCGGAGGACAACGTTCGCAAGCTGCGACGAGCCGACGAGTTGGCCGCGGAAGGCAAGAACGGCGAAGAGATCGCCGCCGCACTCGAGGTGTCGGCGGCCACGCTGTACAACTGGCGTCGCCAGTACTCCGGTATGGACGCCGACCCCGCGAAGGAACTCAAAGAGCTACGGGAGCAGAACAGCCGGCTCAAGCGGTTGCTCGCCGATGCCGAGTTGGAGAAGGACGCGCTGCGGGAGATCGCCAAGGACGCTCCTATAGATGTCAAGTGGCGAGTGCTCGATAGTCCCGCCGGAGTGCGGTGAACACTTCTCGGGCGAGGTAGCGCTTCTGGCATCTGATGATCTCGGGCATGGATTTGCCTTCTGACGTGCGGCGTTGAGCGTAGCTGCGGGCGCTCTCGTGGTATCGCAGGCGTACGACGACAGCGGTGTGGGGGGCTTGGTTGGCACGGCGATCGCCGCCGCGGTGTAGTCGATGCCGATTTGTCTTTCCTGACGATGCAGGGATGGGTGCCACGCCGCAGAGGTGAGCAAAGGAGGACTCCGACCGTAGCCGCTGCGGGTTGTCTCCGACGGTGACGAGCAATGCCGCTGCAGTTGAGTTCTTTTGCTTCCCAGCGTAGTTCGCGTGTCCGTCTCGCCAGTAACCGTAACGCGACGCTCGTGGCGTTGGTCGGATCTGCCAATGCGGCGGTGTCGGGTTCGAGCGCGATGCAGGCTTCGAGGAGAGCTGTCGTGCTGTGTCCGCGTAGGTGTGTGCGCAGTGTTTCCGGCGCGGTGACGAGCATCGAGCGGATGGCGTTCATCGAGGCGGTTGCGGCTTTGACCGCGCTGGATCGGGCGACCCGCAGCGCACGGATTGCTTCGATGGGTCCGTCACCGTTTTTGGGTTCTGAGAGCTGGTGTCGGGCCAGAACGGCACGTGCTGCCGCTTCGGCGTCGATAGGGTCGCTCTTGCCTTTGCTTCGGCGTAGTTTGCGATTCGGTCGGGGTACTTCGACGACGGCAATATCGTGGTGACGTAGATGTCGGGTGATGCCGGCGCCATAGGAGGAGGTGCCTTCGACGCCGACTGCGATCGGGTCACCGTGGTCGCGGACCCATGCGACCAGGTCGTCATATCCCAATGTGGTGGTGTTAAATTGACGGTTTGCGAGCAGGATTCCGGTGTCGGTGAGGATGGCTGCATGGTGGGTGTCGGCGTGGGTGTCGATACCGCAGTAGACGCGTGGTGGCGTTGGGACC
The DNA here is from genome assembly GCF_033142305.1 of Rhodococcus sp. IEGM 27. Taxonomy (NCBI): domain Bacteria; kingdom Bacillati; phylum Actinomycetota; class Actinomycetes; order Mycobacteriales; family Nocardiaceae; genus Rhodococcus; species Rhodococcus sp. IEGM 27. Next base: position 642,102 of record NZ_JAWLSG010000004.1, read on the forward strand.
ATTGTCACGTAGTGCCTTTCCTCTGATGCGGGGGACGCGACGTTCGGACGGGCCAGTGACGGGCCGAGTGGGGCGGCAGACTCCTATGAGGTCACGGACATCGCGTACTCCGCTTTTTTCTGTTGTGGTGGCCCGCTGGCGTTCGGGTCGACGGGTCCTTCGAAAGGCACTTCGGTGGCCAGGAAAATTCTGGGTCAGACCGTCTCGCCGGCGGGTTGGTTCGATTATCTCTGGAAAATTCTGAGCCCGACCGCCAAACGCGCCGCGATCACCCTGCTCACCGGCACCATGCAGATGTCGGAGCGGTTCGCGTGCAAGGTCGTTGGGCTCTCCCGATCCTCCTACCGGCGGCTGCTGTTGGCGCAGACACCGGACGACCCGGATGCCGATCTGCGCGCAGAGCTACGCGGGTATTCCCGCAAGCATCCGCGGCATGGGCTCCGACGGGCGTGGGCGTGGCTGCGCTACGACCAGGGCGCCCTGGTGAACAAGAAGAAGGTTCACCGCCTGTGGAAGGAGGAAGGACTGCAAGTCCGGCGTGCCCCACGCCGCAAACGTGCCGGCCACTCCTCCGTTCCGATCGTCGACGCGGATGCTCCGCATGTTGTGTGGGCAGTGGATTTCCAGTTCGACTCGACCGTCGACGGCAAGACGGTGAAGATCGCGTCAATGGTCGACGAGCACACCCGGATGTCGATGCTGAACATCGTGGACCGCTCGATCACCGCCGACCGATTGATCGAGGGCTTGGAGAAGGCGTTCGCGATGTGGGGTGGTCCGCCGCTGGTATTGCGCATGGACAATGGGCCCGAGTTCATCTCCGAGGCACTGCGGGCCTTCTGCGCTGGGTCGGTGAGGGTGGTGTAGTCGGCGACGATCTCACCGACGGCAGTCCCGGCGATATCCTTCGTCCGGGCCACGAGGACTCGGGTGCCCACGGCCATCCGGGAGCACACCCCGGTCGCACCTGATCCCCGGCCCCCCGAACGCATGAAAGAGCATTCCGTGTCGGCGTGGTCAAGCGCACCTGGTCGGTGATGCGAGTCCGCCCCTGCGCCCGCCGGGTGTTGTCCACCCACCTTCGGCGTTCGCGTTACGCGGGAAATCAGTCTTCCGATACGAATCCGCGAACCACAACGATCTCCCGTTGTGAAGCAGGCACGTTGGTGTACGGAACGGATTTCGATCCGACCGACGTGCAGTAGCCCCACGACGACGGTCCTCGCGGGTCTCTCCGGGAGACCGACCCGCAGTCCGCACGCAGACATCAGACCAGAGGCGTCCTGTCGTCAGTCCACGGCACGATACTGCGCGGCGATCTCACCCGTCTCTCGGGCGAGCCAGGTCAACTCCCCCACCAGATCCCCGACCGTCATCAGATCCGCCCACCGGCACTGCGGCCCGCGAACACACACCAACGCCACATCGTTCTCCGCCAACGCCTGCCACAGCTGTTCTACCGCGGACGACACCATGGGCCCATTCAACCCCAGCTCCACACCGAACGGGTGGACCACAACCACATCGGATATCGACAGCGCGTTACGGCGTGGGCAGCGATAACCGGTCAGCGAACCCCCATGCGCATCAGCCCCCATGCGGCTGTCGCGCGTGCGGGTTCCCCAAGGATTCCACCCGTCGTCGACGCCGATCCACTCGCCCAATCAGCGGCCACCCGCCCACCCCGATGGCCGATGGCCGATGCCAGACGGCCATCGCTGCAGACCCACCGGATGAGCCGTCGTGACCCCACCACTGTGCGGCGGTGTCCCCCGCAGATCTTCTCTCTCGCGCGACGCTCGGCGTCCAGACGCACACTCGGGCCTTTCGCGGGCGGTGGGTTACGTTCCTTCGACCAGCTTGCCCTCGACGCGCCGCGAAACCAGCGGCTCGGCGCCGAGTCTGCGGTCGATGTGACCTGGGTGATCGCCGCGGCGAGGGAACTTTCGAACGCCGCCCGGGCATGGGTAGCACAGCGACTCACCGGACCCTCCTCGTAAAGTCGGGCGATCGCCACTGGTGGTGTGAACCGGCCGCCCATCCGGTCGTGCCCGCTGATCCCTCGGAGCCGGCCCTCCCACCACCGTCGCACCGCCTGCTCCTGGGCGATCGATGCGGGTACTTCGATGTCGACGATGTGTACATCGGTGTAGTCGTGCTCGCCGAGCTGGGCCATGAGGATGTCCCCGAGCGGACCCCATTGCAGGGTGCCTTCGATGACGACGTTCTCGCGTCGTTGCAGGCGCACCTCGCGGACGTCGTCGATGACTTCGGTGGATTCGGCGTGGACCAGGGCCGCGAGTTCCCGGGGGGCTATCGGGTGCGTATCGGCGAGCGTCGTCGACAGCAGATCCGCTTAGTGACCGTCCGCGATGGCGCGGCGCAGGAGTTCGTCCTTGACGATGTCCGCGTCCAGATATCGGGAGCTGGTATCGACCAGGTGACGTTCCCGCAGCGCCGTCGACTTACCGGCCCCCGGTGGGCCCGCGGAAATTATGGCGGCGCAGCGCCCGTCGCGGTCGGGCTCGGCGAGGTCGAGGTACCACTCGATGACCTCATGCAGGGTCCGGTCCCGCCGGCGATCATCCGCGTACAGGTCGAGGGTGCTCCGGCCGCTGTTCGGGTGCAGCGGCCGCCCGTGTTGACCCAGGTGCACCAGTTGTCGAGAAACAATGTCGCGCAGTGGTTCTCGGGTCACGCTCACTCTCGGGCCGCGGCGCGGTGCGCCTGTCGTGCGGTGCGGGTGCTGTCGAACAACACGTCCCACTCGTCGTCGCTGAGTAGGCCACGCCGGTATGCCCGCCGCACCTCGTCCCAGCTGCCCTTGGCGTAGGCGTCCATCGACTGGTCGCCTTCGGTGGGTACATAGCCGTAGGTATAGTTCCAGTGCACCAGCGTGTCCATCATCTCGTCGTCGGTGATCACCCCGGCCGCGCGCTGGTAAATCACCTCCTGCGGGGTGTACTCGAGTTCGCCGGGCTGCTGCAGGACCCGTTGTGCGAGCCGGTGGACCTGCGTTGCCGAGATTTCCAGGAGATCAGCGATCTGGCGCAGCGTGAAACCCTCGTTCTGCGCCTTGCCGATCAGCCGCAGTCGGTCCAGCCGCAGGAGGTGTTCCCGCGCGGAGTTGGCAGCGAGAGCACTTTTGGTATTGGTGACGGTCATACCCACCCCTTTCCGAACTCGAGTCCCAAATTGTAACACCAATCTGGAAAATCTGACCGGCTGGTGATCGGAGCGGTACCCGCCCGGTCCGATTTGGACCGTGCCGGCTCGCTACACGGTTTCGCACGTCGGTGGCGGGTAGCCCGGACGCCCGGGACGCGTCCCGATGCGCACGCACGCCACCGTGCGCACGCGATTGCGCCTCAGCGCTCGACGCGCCAGGCGAGAAACCGGCGACGAACTACTGCAACCGGGGGGCATGCTGTCACCGCAGGTCAGATGCCCCCGCCCCTGCGAACCAGTCCTCGACCGGACGGACCGGTCGTCCTGCCGGCCGGGTGTCTGCGGCCCGTACTGTGTGCCCATGTCCGCCTGCCCCGGCAACCTCACCACCGACGCCGTGCTGCCGTCCCTGGCCACCGACGATGACGCCTCAGCGGCTCCCCATATCTTCGCGGCGGCGGCCCGTACCGGAACGGACATCGAACTGCGGATTCATACCTCCCTCACCCCGTTCGACGTCGCCGCCGAGCAGTGGTTCCCCGCTGCGGTCGGGTTCGTTGTCACGGTCATCGTGCACATCGTCGACGCGGCGACCGGCGGGCTGCGGTATCTGCCGCCTGCCGAACCTGCTGAGTCGGCGCGGGCGATCTTCTCCACCGCCGGCGCCGCGCACGGCTACTTCCTCGGCGCCGTCGACCCGAACACCGGCACCCATCGGCGCGGGCAGCTCGCCTACCGCCTCTACCTCGACACCGACCGTCAGGTGATACCCGTGCCGCGGCAGCTGGTCACCTGCCCGCACTACCTCCTACCTGGCCTCGACGGCAGAGCCGAGATCACCATTCCCACCACGGCCTGACCCCACCGCAGAATCCAGATATCGCGGCGCCGGCCCAACCCGACCGCACAAAGTCGGCTCGATCCCATCGGGACAGCCTGCGGACGACGACCTTTCGGATCGCCGACTGCAATCATGGTTGTCGTGCGGTCACCCTTTCGCCACGGCGACGACGTCCCAAGCCGCAAACCCCTCCCCTCCCCCGCCGGCCACACCTCGGGTCAGGTCACATCCTCGGTGGGAGCGGAGACGGCATTGTCCTTGATCGACGCAATCCCGTTCTGCGCCGCCGCCTTCGAGGTGCACCCCTGGCTGGCCGCGATGATCTCCCCATTGGCCGCCTTCAGGTGAAACCGCAACTTGCCGGCCCGCGTCCGTGAAAAGCTCGAACTTCGCAGCCATCGCCCCTCCCCGGCGTGAGCCCACGCCGGTCGCGGACACCGCCCACTCACGGCAGGCGCACCAACCCTCATCGGCGGCGGAACCGCCGTTACGGCCAGGCGCGTGACCCCCTTCCGGGGACATGTCATCTTCGCAGGTCAGTCGACGTGTTCGGCCTCGGCCTCCACCGCGCCCGGGCAGAACCACCGCAGTGGGAGATGGGGCCACCCATCAACAAGATCGAAAATAATGTGATGGTGTGGATCACAATCCCTGGACTTCCCCACCGCTCACGAAGATCACTCATGCGCCGCTCGTCACTACGTGCAGGTTGACCGTGTAGCGCCCCTGCCAGCTGATATCCCTCGTTGGCGGGGGCTGCGCTTGACTGTCCCCCAACACAACCCACACCGCCACCGGCTGCCACCGATGTCCCCGGCCCCCGACTGCCCGCCGACAGTGTCACTCACGAGACGGTCGCCGCCGCCCGCGACCGGGGCCCGCCCACTCGGCGCTCGACCGACCAGCCGACACCCACTCCTCCGGCAGTGTCAGGGTGCACCCAGCTCGGCAACCCGATACCCCAGGACCAGCGACGAACTCCCCGTCGCCCTCCTGGACTACGTACCGTCAGGAGGCGGATCAGTTCAACACCTGGTCAGTCCTGCCACCACGGGGAGAACCCTGCAGCCCGGTCGCCCCTCGGGGGCGCGGCCCCCATGTGGTTCTTCCACCGGCCAGGGTCGGTCTACCCGGCGAATCCTGACGTGCTCGGATCGGCAGTGAGGTCGTCGGTGTCGGCGAAGACCAGGCGACCGTCGTCGAGGGCGACAGCCCACCGATGCACCGGAGCCCAGGCATGCCCGCGCTCCTCGGTGTCGGTCAGCTCGGCGTAATCCTCGACGATTCGACCGGTCTGCGCCGGCTCGGACGGCAGGCGCACCAGCACCCGCGCGCCCGCGCCGAGCGGACCGGGTTCGGGTCGCGGACTGTGATCCTTCTTCTCGGGCATCGGTCTGCGCCTTCCTGTCGGCTACACGCCCGGATCATAAGCAGCTCACCGACGAAACCTCCTGCTCGCCGCTGACCGGGCCTAGCGATCGATAACGAACCGACCGAACTCCGGGTCTTGCGACTGCGCCAACGGTGGCTCCCATCGCTCGGCGAGCACCAGCTCATTACCTCAGCACCGGCCCCGGGCGCCGTCGACACGCACAACGCTGTCACCGGGGTCGACGTCGTCCGGGACCGCCACTCCGTTACCGGGGATTCTTCTCGGTGACCGCGGTCGCCGGGTGCACGGCGATCAGGCCGAAACCTTGGCGCCGCGTGCACAGGCGCGCCAGCTCGCGATACGCGGCCTTACCGAGCAACTCGGTCAGCTCCGGCGCATACGACTGCCACACCGGTTTGGCGCCGACGTGCGCGTCCGGCGAGCCGGAGCAGTACCAGTTCAGGTCCGCGCCGCCCTCACCCCAGCCACGGCGGTCGTACTCGGTGATCGTCGTCTTCAGAATCTGCTCGCCGTCGGGTCGCTCCACCCATTCCTGGGTGCGCCGGATCGGCAGCTGCCAGCACACGTCCGGCTTCACCTTAAGCGGCTCGATCCCGCGCTCGAGCGCCATCGAGTGCAGCGCGCACCCGATGCCACCCGCGAAGCCGGGACGGTTCAGGAAGATGCACGCACCCCGGTAGCGGCGGGTTCGCAGCGCCGGCTCGTCGTCGAGCTCGTCTTCCTCGATGTACCCCCTTTTCCCGAGACCCTGCTTCATGAACTGCCAATCCTGAGGTCTGAGCAGCTTCACGGACTCGTGCAGCCTTTCGACGTCCTCCTCGTCGGTGAAGAAGGCGCCGTGCGAGCAGCAGCCGTCGTCGGGTCGGCCCGCGATGATGCCCTGGCAGGCCGGGGTACCGAACACACAGGTCCAGTGCGAGAGAAGCCACGTCATGTCCGCGGCGATGAGATGCCCGGAGTCGTCGGGATCGAGGAACTCCACCCATTCCCGAGCGAAGTCGAGCGCCACCTCGGGGCTCGGCGTCATCTTGTGCGCATGCCCCGCACTACCTGCTGTCACAAACCCCCACGGTAGCCGACCCAGATAACAGACAAGGACCGATCCGATCCCGCCCGGGAACGAAGATGTTCGCCCCGGCTCTCGCCGATACACCTGTTTCATCACCGCGGTGAATGTTCGGTCAATCAAACCCCGGTGCCGTTGCCGCGCAATGGAATCGACGTCGATTTCGCCCGGGGTGTGGTGTCCGAGCCTCGACCCCCCGGAACCCCTCGCCGCCGCGTCGATAGCCAGCTGGTTACGCCTACAGCGCCGACCGTTACCGGTCGGAACGAGCCTGTGTCGACTGGCAGGTCACACCCGATGAGGACCAGCGGGACGGTTCGACGTGTACACCGTCGGACAGACACTGCATTCGACGTCGTCGTATAAATTTGGGACGCGCACGACTAGGTCGAGGCCAAAGTAGACAAGGTAGACCCTTTGTCGTGTCGAACGCTGACATCATCACGCACGAACTTCCCACCCGAGCGAAAGGCGGCCGGCCCGGACGAAACCGGCACTCCGAAGCTGACCGGGCCTCATCCGTCCGAGATGCACGTGCAGATCCACCACGGTCGCATGATCAAGTTGGCCGAGCAGTCCTGGAACAAACTACAACGACATGGTTCGCCCGCGAGCAACGACGACAGGTACATCTGCGCGTGATCTGGCGAAGCAAGCGAGATCGTGGCGCACGCAGGACCCTCGGACCGGCTAGCGAGGCGGATTGATACGGGGGTTTATGTTGGATCAGCAAGGTTTCAGTGGTCTGTGTTCGATGATGGAGAGATCAGGGATGAGCGAGGAAGTCGGTGACTTCATCCCCGCGGTCGCGCGGGAGATGCTGAGCCGCCGCGACGAGTTCATTGGCGACCTGTTGTCGGTGACCCGCTCCCAGATTCACGCGTTGGACCTCGATCCGCGGCTGCGGGGCCTGCTCGAGGCCAGTGTTACCGAGAACATCGTGGCGGCCGTGCATTTCCTGGAGAACGACACTCCTGAAGAGGACCTCGAAGCCCCCACCGCGGCGATTGTGTACGCGCGAACGCTGGCTCAGCGCGACGTGCCGTTGTCGGCGCTGATCCGCGCCTACCGAATCGGGCATGCCCGTTTTCTCGATGCGGCGATGCGGTACGCCGTCGAGATGGATGGCGGCAGCAGTTCGGCCACCATCATCCGGTTGGTCAACAGGTCGGCGCAGTACATCGACCGGGTCTGCGAGCAGGTTGGGCTGGCCTACGAGCAGGAGCGGGACCGCTGGGTGGGTAGTCGCAGCGGATTGCGGCAGCAGTGGGTCGCGCAACTGTTGGATGGGTCGGTCACCGATATCCGGCAGGCCGAAGAAGCGTTGGACTATTCGCTCACCGGGACGCATGTCGGGGTCGATGCTTGGGCGGATCCCACGGTGTCACCACACGAAGCGGTGACCGTGCTGGACCAGTTGCGGGCGTTGCTGTTTCCCGTGCTCGGGGCGGTCGGGCGGCCGTTGATGGTGCCCACCGACGAACGTGAGGTTCGGATGTGGTTCTCGGTTGCCGGCACCGCGGAGATCGATGTCGATCGGATCGCGCAGGTGTTGGCCGGCGCTTCGCTGCCGGTGCAGGTCGCCGTCGGATGCCCGGAGTCAGGGGTCGAGGGGTTTCGGCGCAGCCTGGAACAGGCTGACCGTGTCCGTGAGATCGCCATGGCATCCGGCGCTGGTCCGCGGGTTATCTCCTACGCGCAGGTGGCGTCGATCGCATTGATGGTCGGCGATCTCGACGCGGTCCGAAGGTTCGTCATCGGATGCCTTGGCGATCTCGCGGTCGACGACGACCGGAATATGTGGTTGCGTGAGACGCTGCGGGTGTTCCTAGCCAAGAACCGCAGTTTCGCGGCCGCTGCCGAGTCGATGACGCTGCACCGCAATACCATTCAGTATCGGGTGCAACAGGCGATGGATCTGAGCGGGCACAACTTCGATGACAGCGAGCGCACCTTGGATGTGCAGTTGGCCCTGCAGGCGGCGCGGTGGTTGGGATCGGCCGTGCTGCGCGCACCGAACACAGGTGAGGGTGGAGGTGTCACCGCCGGTCGCGTGGGTCGCCGCCGGGGGCGCCGGCGAGGTTGATCGCGGCACGAACCCGGGTGTCTGCCGCGAGCCGGGAGTCGAGCAGTGAGAGCGCACCGCGGGCGAACAGTCCCGAGGTGACCCACCAGGGCATGGTGGCCCGCGCCGATCGCCGTTCGATTCCGCGCACGATCTTCGCGCCGGCGGTATCGAGTTCCATGGGTTCGGTAATGAACGAGGGAAAGGCGTTGCGTAGTGTTGCGGCCTGTCCCCGCAGCGCCCGGCCGAGATGCTCGACCCGGCCTTGCTCACCGCTTACGAGGCGTTGAGCGCGCCGTTGAGAAAGGCGTAGATCGACTCGATCAGCAGCAGGGGCCACCGCGGTCGATCACGTGCGGAAAGGTGGCTTTCACCGGCGGCGGCAGGGTGCCCGGCCCCAGTCCGGATCGGTCACAAGCTCGGTTCCTGTCTGCGTTGCCATCGGAGTCGGTGAGGAGGGTCAGCTGTGGCTGAGGGTCTTGTTCATCAGGCGGTTGACCCAGGCCGGTGCGAAGCGGGAGCCGGTGGCGAGCAGCTTCGCCTGTCTTCCGACCGGGTGGTGCACTTTGGGTAGCCACCGCCGTGCCGGGTGGGTGGTGAGGTCGCACAGGTCGCGGGCGACGTCGTCGGCGGTGAGGTGGACACCGAGCTAGCAGGTCGTGCCGGTGCTGACCCCGGCGACCATGCCGGTGTCCACGAACAGCGGCCAGAGCGCCAGGACCCGGATATCGTATGTGCGCCATTCGAGTTCGAGTGCCTCGGTCAGCCCGCGGAGGGCGAATTTGGTGGCCGAGTAGGTCGCGAGTTCGGGTTGGCCGTAAATCGCCGACGCCGAGCACATATTGACGACCTGAGCACCGGGGGTGTCGCGCAGGTAGGGGAACGCGATGTGGGTGCCGATGAGCGCACCCCGGAGGTTGATGTCGAGCATCCGGGTATGTGCTGTCAGGGGGATGGCGTCGAATCGGCCGGCGGTCAGCACGCAGGCGTTGTTGACGAGAAGGTCGAGTCGGTGCGTGTCGGCGGTGAAGTCGGCCAGTCGGGTCGTCCAGTCGCTGGGATCGGTGACGTCGAGGTGGCCGATGGTGGGATCACAGCCCTCCGAGTTGATCTGCTCGAGCAGACCAGCGAGGCCGCTCTGGTCGATGTCGTAGGCGCCGACGCGGTAGCCGCGGCGGGCGAAGGTCACCGCCGTGGCACGTCCGATGCCGGAGGCGGCGCCGGTGATCAGGACCGTCCGGGCAGCGGGGAACGAAGTCATGGTTACCTCACGGGATCAGGGATGGGGCGGGGGCGCTCGTCGAAGTGCCCGGCCTGGCGGGTCGGGTCACCGTAACCACGGGACGAGACCAACCGGGAGACTTTCCCTCAAACTTCATGCGGGCCGCACAAAAGCTGAGGTGAGTTTCGGGCGACGAACATATGGTGCGCGTCACACCACGGGCCGTAGCGTGGTGTCAGCGCAGGTGAGCACCGCGCGATCGAAGGAGACCTCATGCATTTCGCTGCACTGCCAGATGTGCGTGCCGACCAATCGCCCACTGCGCCGTGTGTCGCCGACGACACCACCGGACGTGTCGGCAACGCCCAGTTCCACGACTTGGTGCGCACCTACGCCGACCGGTTGTCGGTGGCCGGTGTGGCCGCCGGAGATGTCGTCGCGGTGATGTTGCCGAACCGCCTCGAACTGATCGTGGCGTTGTTCGCGGCATGGCGCCTGGGCGCTGCCGCGACCCCGATCAACCCGTCACTGACCTCCGCCGAGGTCGGCTACCAGTTGACCGATTCCGGGGCGCACGCGCTGATCTGCAGCGACGGGGCAGGTGAGGACACTGCGGTTCCGGTGCTGCTGACCTTGTCGGATCTGGACCGCCACACGGGAACCGGTCCCCCGGTGACACCCGACGACTTCGCCACCGACACACTGGCCCTGCTCGTCTACACCAGCGGCACCACCGGCAAGCCCAAGGGCGTCGAGCTCACCCACGCAAACATCACTGCGATGGCCGAGACCATGATCGCGGCGATGGCGTTGACCGCCGACGATCACAGCCTGCTGATCCTGCCCTTGTTCCACGTCAACGGCATCGTGGTCAGCGTCCTGTCACCGCTGCTCGCCGGCGGGCAGGCCACCGTGGCGGGGCGTTTCGCGCCGACCACCTTCTTCGACAAGGTCCACGCGGCGAAGCCCACATACTTCTCCGCCGTCCCGGCGATCTACGCCATGCTCTCCACCCTCCCCGACGAGGTGCAGCCGGACACCTCCTCGCTGCGATTCGCGGTCTGCGGTGCGGCGCCGATGCCGGTGGAACTACTCATCGGGTTCGAGCAGCGCTACCACATCCCGGTCATCGAGGGCTACGGCCTGTCAGAGGCCACCTGCGCCAGCACCAGCAACCCCCTCGGCGGGGTCCGCAAGCCCGGCACGGTCGGCCCCGCCCTGCCAGGTCAGCAGATCGCGATCGTCGACGGCCACGGCAACTTCGTCACCGACGGCTCCGCCGGTGAGGTAGTCGTCAAGGGCCCCACCGTCATGCGCGGCTACCTCGGCCGCCCCGAGGAAACCGCGCGAACCGTCACCGATGGCTGGCTCCACACCGGCGACGTCGGACGACTCGACGAGGACGGCTACCTGACCCTGGTCGACCGCAAGAAGGACATGATCATCCGCGGCGGAGAGAACATCTACCCCAAGGAGATCGAGTCCGCGATCTACACCCACCCGCAGGTCCTCGAGGCCGCCGTCGTCGGCCGGGCCCACCCGGTGTTCGGCGAAGTGCCGGTCGCATTCGTCTCCTACCGGGACGGCGCCGAGATCAGTGCGGAGCAGATGCTCGATCATCTGCGGAAATCGTTGGCCAAGTTCAAACTTCCCGCCGAGATCGTCAGTCTCGACGAGGTACCGAAAAACCCGGTCGGCAAGATCGACAAGCCCACCCTGCGCACGCGGCTGACCGAGTCGTCGGTCTGATCCCCTCCCCCTTCGTTCCTCCCATCACCACGAGATAGGCCCCACCATGGGATTCACCACCCCCGACCTTCCGGACATCGAGTACAGCGACTGGAAAGCCCGCACCCGCGGCGAACGTCTGAAAATCGCCGCCCAACACTGGGTCGAGCACGGCTTCGGAACCCCCTACGCGGTATATGTGCTCTACATCGTCAAATGCGCCTTCTACGTGGCCGGCGCCGCCGCCGTGATCTCCCTGACCCCGGGCCTCGGTTCGCTCACCGACATCGGATCATGGTGGACCGAACCCATCGTCTACGAAAAACTCGTCATCTGGACGCTGCTCTACGAGATTATCGGGATCGGTTGCGGATTCGGACCGCTGACGTTGCGGTTCCTGCCCCCGATCGGTGGCTTCCTCTACTTCCTGCGCCCCGGCACCCTGCGCCTGCCCCCGTGGCCGACCAAGGTTCCACTCACCCGCGGCGACCAACGCACCCTGGTCGACGTCGGCCTCTACGTGATCGTGCTCGCCTCCGGCGTGTGGGCACTGCTGCAACCCGGCCAGGGTGGACCGGTCACCGAGGCCGGTGACGTCGGGCTGATCGATCCGGTCGCCGTGATCCCGCTGATCGCTGCCCTCGGCCTGCTCGGTCTGCGGGACAAGACGGTCTTCCTCGCCGCCCGGGCCGAACAGTTCTGGCTGACCCTGTTCGTGTTCTTCTTCCCCTTCGTCGACATGATCATCGGCTTCAAGCTCATCATGCTTGCCCTGTGGTGGGGCGCGGCGACTTCCAAGCTCAACCACCACTTCCCCCACGTGGTCGCGGTGATGATGAGCAACAGCCCCCTGATGCGGATCAAGTGGCTCAAGCGGAAGATGTACCTCGACCCGCCGACCGATCTGCGGCCCTCGCTGCTGCCGAAGATCCTCGCGCACACCGGCACCGCCGTCGAGTACCTCGTACCCGTCTACCTGGTGTTCCTCGGCGACGGCGGCCCGCTGACCTGGGCGGCGATCATCTTCATGGCCCTGTTCCACCTGCACATCATCTCCACCGTCCCGATGGGTGTGCCGCTCGAGTGGAACATCTTCTTCATCTTCTCCCTGTTCTACCTTTTCGGGCACTACGGCTCGATCAGCGTGTTCGACCTCAGCTCCCCCCTGCTGCTGGTCATCCTCCTGATCGGTCTTCTCGCGATCCCCACCCTCGGACACATTCGTCCGCAATGGATTTCGTTCCTTCCCGCGATGCGCTACTACGCCGGCAACTGGGCGACGAGCGCCTGGTGCTTCCGCGGGGACGCCGAGCAGAAAATCGACCAGCACGTGAAGAAGGTCGCCGCGCTGCCCTCCACCCAGCTGGCCCGGCTCTACGGACCCGAGATCGCCGACATCATGCTCACCAAGGGCCAGGTCTGGCGGTCGATGCACACCCACGGGCGCGCCCTCAACGGGTTGATCACCCGCGCAGTCGACAACGAGGACGACTACACCATCCGCGACGGCGAATTCATCGCCGGCCCCACCCTCGGCTGGAACTTCGGCGAGGGCCACCTGCACAACCAGCAGCTCCTCGCCGCACTGCAGCGCCGCTGCCACTTCGACGCAGGGGAACTGCGCGTGGTCATCCTCGAATCGCAGCCGATGCACCGGCAGCGGCAGGCGTACAAGATCGTCGACGCGAAAACCGGAGTCCTCGAAGAGGGGTACGTGCTGGTCGAAGACATGCTCAGCCGCCAACCGTGGCCCGAGGCCGCCGACTCGTTCCCCGTCTACCGCACCAGCCGCAACGACGGGCCGGACCGCCACACCGCAGGGCTGCGATGAGCACCGCCGTCGTCGTCGGATCCGGCCCCAACGGACTCGCCGCCGCCCTCACCCTCGCCGAAGCCGGGCTCGAGGTGACCGTCCTGGAAGCCAAACCGGTCATCGGTGGTGGCACCCGGACCAGTGAGCTGACCCTGCCCGGGCTGCTGCACGACGACTGCTCCGCCGTCCACCCGATGACCGTGGCCTCCCCCTTCATCCAGTCCCACGACCTCGCCCGGCACGGGTTGCGGTGGGCGTGGCCGGAGGTGGACATGGCCCACCCCCTCGACGGCGGCCGCGCCGCCACCCTGCTGCACTCCCTGGATGCGACCAGTGACCTGCTCGGCGCCGACGGACCCGCGTGGCGCCGCCAATTCACACCTCTGGTCGATCATTTCGACGAGCTGCTGCAGGATCTGTTCCGGCCGATGCTGCACCTTCCCCGCCACCCCGTTTCCCTGGCCCGCTTCGGGGTGCAGGCCCTGCTTCCGGCCACCACCCTGGCTCACCGGTGGAAGAGCGAGGAAGCGCGCGCCCTCTTCGGTGGCGTCGCCGCCCACGCGTTCTACCCGCTGACGATGCCGTCGACCTCCGCGGTCGGACTGATGATCACCGCCGCCGGCCACCGCTACGGGTGGCCGGTCGCCGAGGGCGGATCCCGCGCGATCTCCGACGCCATTGCCTCCCGCCTGTCCGAACTCGGAGCGAAGATCGAACCCGGCATCACCGTGCGCTCGCTCGACGAACTGCCTCCGTCGGACATCGTCATGCTCGACACCACCCCGAGGGCGGCGGCCGAGATCGCCGGCGACCGATTACCCACCCGGGTGCGCCGCGCCTACCAGCGATACCGGCACGGCCCCGCCGCATTCAAACTCGACATCGCCCTCGACGGCGACATCCCGTGGACCCACCCATCCTGCCGACGGGCCGGCACCGTCCACGTGGGAGGCACATTCGAGGACATCGTCGCCGCCGAGAAAGCAGTGGGCAGGGGCATCATGCCGGAGCGGCCCTTCGTCCTCGTCGGCCAGCAGTACCTTGCCGACCCCAGCCGCTCCGCGAACGGCAAGAACCCGATCTGGGCCTACGCCCACGTCCCCCACGGCTACGGCGGAAACGCCACCGACGCCATCGTCGACCAGATCGAACGCTTCGCCCCCGGATTCCGCGACCAGATCCTCGCCATTCACCTCCGCTCCGCCACCGACATGGAAACCTACAACCCCAACTACATCGGCGGCGACATCCTCACCGGCCGCAACGACCCCCTCCAGGTCGTCATGCGACCCCGGATCAGCCTCGACCCCTACCGCACCGGCATCCCCGGCACCTACCTGTGCTCGGCCGCCACCCCACCAGGCACCGGCGTGCACGGAATGTGCGGCTACAACGCCGCCACCTCCGCACTGAAAACCCTGCACCGCTAGCCCGACACGGCAAACCACCAACACAACCTGCGAGCCTCCCTCGCGGCCACGACCACGCGCGGACACCACCGACCGCGCAACACAGGACACCGCGTCGACCTGTCGATCACACCGCCGCTCCACCGGACGACTCGAATCACAGAGAGGCCCACCATGACCGAGTTCATTCTCTGGATCCTCCCGCTGGTGATCTTCATGCTCTCCCCAGCACTGGCCCCGACTCTGATCCACGGATGCGGACACCTCTACGACAAACTGCGACCAACCGCCACAATCGAGAACGCACGAGACGGAGACTGTGATCGGATGTAACTGTGGGGTAGGGGAACTCACGAAGCGCCAGAACTTCACCGCCTCCACCCACGATCTGGACCGCTATGCGCACCCACAGATTTCGGTTCACGCTGCGGACCACACCCTCACTCCCTCGATTACAGGGCTTTCGACACTGAGCTCCGACCCGACTCGTTTCCAGACCGAGCCGCCAGCCTGCTACCCGGCCTCCTGGCAGCTACCCGGGGGCTGTGGGACTGTCGGGATAACGGTTGAACTGGCTCTGGCCGACACGCCGAGTTAGCTTGGCGAGAAGGCAAGACAATGACC
>NZ_JAWLSG010000005.1:0-368698 GCF_033142305.1 Rhodococcus sp. IEGM 27
GCTAAGCCCTCCAGCGCCGATGGTACTGCACTCGACAGGGTGTGGGAGAGTAGGACACCGCCGAACATCCGTTACCGGAAGCCCCCCAACAGCTGTTGGGGGGCTTCCGGCATTCCACAACAAAAATGGATGGTCCCGGGACCCTCATGGTCGGGTAGCGCCGGCGAGTACCTGCAACGCCCGCGTGGCGAGATGAAGGTTCAATCGGGTATCGACGCTCCGGAGATCACGATCGGTGAGTTCGTGTATACGGGACATGCGGTATCTCAAGGTACTGCGGTGAATTCGGAGAGCGCGAGCAGTTTCGTCGTACTTGCCACCGCAGTCCAGATACTGGGCCAAGGTGGCTGTCATGGTGCTGTGGTGGTCACGGTCGTAGTCGAGGAGCGGTCCGAGCCATTCCTGAACGAAATTTTCGACGTCGAGTGTCGTGGCGTGCGCGTCGAGGATGCGGTATACGCCCAATTCGTCAAAATGAGTCACGCCCCAGGGCGACAGTGATTGCTTTCGTATTTCCAGGGCTCGTACTGCGTTCCTGTACGACTGAGGTATCTCACTGGGTAACGAACATTCTGATCCGACACCCATCACTCCGCTCGCCGGCCCGAGGGTCTTCTCCACAGTCCGGAACGCTTCAACCGCATCGGTTTTCGACTGTGTAATCGCGGCGACGACCCCAGAACCGTGGTCGCTGCGGTGCATGAGAAGGGCCGCGGAATCGGTCGAGGCGAAGTATCGGTGTAGGGCGTCGGACACGGTATCGGCATTCGTCTCCGAATCCCACTCGACCACCAGAACGCGCTGCGGTTCGTGAAGGTCGTAGCCAAGTGCTTCGGCACGCGAGTAGGCACTGTCGTCGTCGGTTCCAGAGAGGAGATCGTCCCCGAGGTCGCGGCTCAACCGTGCCTCGGTCTCCGCCAACGACCGTTCGTGCGCCATCTCGATGGCGAGGACCTTCGCGGCGTGTTCCAGCGCGAACGTGTCCAAGTCCGTCGCCTCGTGTTCTGGGTCGCAGAGGTACACGATCCCCAGCAGAGTTTGACGGGGCCGCACGATCTGCAGGATCCGGTTGTCCTCCCGCAGGGGTTTGCCCTCCATAGTGGCTCGGCGGACGACGTCGACTCGATTCCGGCCCCCAATTCGACGGTATCGCGGCATCTTTCCGGGACCGGCCCAGACCCGGAGGTTGCCGAATTGGTCCTCGACCCCCACGGGTAGTCCGGTCAGCTGATGGAGGGTATCCGCGATGACCGCTTCGGACGCGCCCGCGAGAGAAAGCCGATCGAGCGTTTCGCGGATCCTCGCTTCGGACTGGAGTCGCTCGAGCTGCTCCGACACTGCGGCCAGCTGCTCCGACACTGCCGCGACTTCGTCGGAGGCTTCTTCTCGCACACTGCGTGCCTGCGCTTCTGCGTGCAAGGCGCGGGAGGCGGAACGCAGGGCAGACACCGTGTGCTGAATCAGCAGTTCGAGAAGAGTGACTTCCCTCTGGGATGGTGGACGAGTCGCCCGGATCATCAGCGCGATGGTGTCGATCGAAGAGTCGTCGAACAGAATGCGCTGACGCCAGAATCCGTCGGTATCTCCTGCCACCGGTTCCACTGTGAACGGTCCCAAGTGACCAAGGGCCTCCCGCATCACGCCGAGGACAGTGTCCCGATCACCGGAGTCATGCATGTCCGCTGTGAGTGCCAGAACGGTACAGAGGTCGGATGCCCGAGGAGTGTCGACCACCCTGGGGTCTGGGGATGCTTCCAGATCCATGCCTTGATCTACCCCGGATATCCAGGGTCGAAACCCCCAAGGGTGTGCGTTCGTGCCGATTTCCGTCAGACTCTTTCGTTCCGCCGTGACCATGTGGTGCGCGCCGGCAGGCGTCAATCTTGGGGATGAGGGGTGGCGACATGATCCAATCCGATACCTGGCACGATCCTGATCTGAACATGATTCGCGACGTCGTCGCGCATACGTCGGACGGGTGCGAGGGCTGTCTCGCACTCGGTACCCGGTGGGCACACCTGATGCTGTGCCTGACGTGTGGGTACGTCGGCTGCAGTGACTCGTCACCAATGCGCCATGCCAGACACCACGCACAGACCAGCGGGCATCCGATCGCACAGTCTCTGCATCCCGGGGACAACTGGCGCTGGTGCTTCGTGCATGACGTCAAGATCTGTACGCCGTACCCGGCGACCGGGGCGAGGGTTGTGGGCCCGAGCGTCGTGCCGGGACTGACGAACGGCGTCAGACAGGATCTCCGTATCGCGAAATCGCAGTGAGCATCGCCGACCAGATGGCGTCTGCGTGAACTTCGGGCGGCGCATCGTCCAGCCAACCGGGACGCAGCGGGACGGCCCCCTCGGTAGTCGGCATCGTCGGCAAGTGGCCGGGGACGTCAGTGTAGGCGTCGGCGGCCGGCGTTGGCCTCGATGTGGCGGCGAACGAGGAGTCCGAAAGGTTCTCCTGGTGCGATTCGTGCCGCAAGTCGAGCAGTTGCCGACCCTCGCGGCCGCGGAGCAGAAACACCAGCAGCGGGTCGTCGTCGAGTATCCACGCGGCCTGGTACAGGACCGCCGCGGCATGTCGGCAAGGCGCGTCCCACTCCTCACACGTGCATGTCGCGTTCGCATCGAACATCGAAGGCAGGAGCGATATGCCGATTGCCGCGAGATCTTCGTACAGTTCGCGCGGAAGCGTTCCGCTGGACAACTGGGCGACGTGGCCACTCCTCGAGCCGAGCGCGGCAGATACCCGCTCCCACTCTGCACCGTCGAGAACATCGACACGAATGCGCACGTGCAGGAGCTCGTCGCTGGAATGCACGTCGGCGGAAAGAAGTCCGGCGGCGAAGGTCAGCGGGCCGACCATTCCGCCGCGGGCATGAGCTCGTCCCTGCTTCAGCGTGTGAGAGTCGAGTGCAGATTGCTCGAGATCGTCCACCCACTGCTGGGCCCACCAGGTCCTACCGCGAGTACGTTTGCCCCTCTGGACCCCGAAGGGGGGAAGTGTCAACGCGGTCGTCGTCACAGGATGCCTCCGAAATGATAGTCGGGGCTCAACGCCACGAGTTCAGTGAGTTCCCCGTCGGTCAGTTCGGTGAAGGCGCCGGCACCACGAAGTAGGACCGAGTCCGCGAGCGCTCGTTTGCTGTCGAGCATGCCGGCAATGCGCTCCTCGATGGTGCCCGCGGTGACGAAGCGATGGACCACCACCGGCCGGTGCTGGCCGATTCGGTAGGCACGATCGGTTGCTTGGTCTTCGACGGCCGGATTCCACCAGCGATCGAAGTGGACGACGTGATCCGCTCGCGTCAGATTGAGTCCGGTCCCCGCGGCTTTGAGGGACAGAATCAAGACCGGTATGTCGCCACTCTGAAACCGTTCCACCAGTTCCTCCCTGGCAGCTACCGAGATGCCGCCATGGAGGAATTCGCACTCGATACCGCGGGAGCTAAGGTGCTGCAGCAAAAGTCGCCCCATCGCAGTGAAGTGGGTGAAGACCAGCGATCGGCCGTCCTCCGACAGAGTCGTGTCGACCAGGTCGTCGAGGAGGTCGATCTTCTGGGAGCGGCCCCTCAGGGACGTGGGCTGTTGCCCGAGGTACTGCGCAGGGTGGTTGCAGATCTGTTTGAGGCCGGTCAGCAGGGACACGATACCGCCGCGACGCTGCATGCCGTCGCTGCTGCGAATCTGTTCGAGAGCTTCCCGGACGAGCGCTTCGTACAACGCGGCCTGCTCTGGAGTGAGCCCGACATCGACGTCGATTTCGGTTTTCGGCGGAAGCTCCGGGGCTATCCCGGGATCCGACTTCTTTCGGCGTAGGACGAACGGTGCGATGAGGCCGGCCAGCTCGCTGGCACGATCCACGCCGTCGCCGCCGCTCGGGTTGTCGTAGCGCCGCCGAAACTGTGCGTATGTGCCGAGGAGACCGGGTGTGACACCGTCGAGTATCGACCACAGATCGCTGAGTCTGTTCTCCACCGGCGTTCCGGTGAGGGCTACGCGAGCCCGTCCCGGGACAGTGCGCAGAGCTCTCGTGACCGAGGCATTGCGATTCTTCAGATGCTGGGCCTCGTCCGCGACGACGAGTCCCCACCAGGTCGCGGCGAGGGCGCCGGCGTCGAGCCGCATCGTCGCATACGTGGTCAACACGATCGCGTCGGCGCTGTCCGTGAGGTACTCACTCGGAGCTGATCGTCTCGGGCCGTGATGGACGAAGACTCTCGTATCCGGGGCGAAGCGTTCGATCTCACGGCGCCAGTTGCCCAACAAGGATGCGGGGCAGACGACGAGGGAGGGTCCCGAGGTCTCGACTTCCTGCTGACGGTGGACGTGAAGCGCTATGAGGGTCAACGTCTTACCGAGTCCCATGTCGTCGGCCAGGCAAGCCCCCAGCCCGCGGGAGGTGAGCGCGGCAAGCCATCGGAAGCCGGCAAGTTGGTAGTCCCGCAGCTGTGCGCGCAGCGCGGCCGGCACGGGCACGTCGAAGGTGATCTTGTCGGTGAGTTCTCGGGCCGTGCGGGCGAGTGTTCCGTAGGTATCGACACGACACTCTCCCTCGCCGCGGCCGGTTCGCCCTGTCAACGAGGCGCGTAGTGCCTCGACCATCGGCATCGTGCCGGTTCGCCGCTGCAGGGTCTTCCGCACGAGCGCCGAGTCGGCGACCACGTAGCGATTACGCAGTCGCACCACGGCGCGTTCGGAAGCGACCAGCTTCTCCATGTCCTCCCTGGTGAGCACCTCGTCACCGATCGCCACCCGCCAGTCGAACCGGAAGGCGTGGTCACCACCGAACGCGGTTGGCCCCTCACTCAACGCGGAATCGCCCAGAACCATGCGGGTCGATGTCTGCGTCATCAGCTCCCGCGGCCAGTGGATCTCGATGCCTTCATCGCGTAGACGAGCGCCGGCGTCACCGGCAAGTGCTGCGACGTCGTCGTCGTCGAGCCTGATTCGATCCGGCGCCTCGGAGCGCAGGAGATCCTCGAGCGGTGCCCACCGAAGCGCGGCACGACGGAGAGCTTCGAGCACCGCAATCCGCGGGTCGACCATGAATGCGGACTCCGCCATGCTCGGATGGCGCCAGAGATCCACGGCGTCGCAGACGATCCCGGGCCTGTCCACCCCGTGCACCTGGAGGGTGGCGTCGAAATCGCTGTCCACCAGATCGACGGTTCCCATGGTCGGAACCGGATCGATGCGCAGGGACAGAGCCACGGTCGTGGGCGCGTGGGAGGCGGTCCAGGCCCCTAGTCGGGGAACACTGACGGTGTCCCATCCCAGATACGGTAAGGCGTCGGACTCGGCGGGGGCGCACAACCTCGGAAGCGCATCGAGGACGGACGTCACAAAGCCGCGCACCACCTCCGACGCAGCCGGAAGCAGGACCGCCCTTGCGTCCTCGGACACTTCACCCGAGGGGATCGCGCGGGCCTCGGGTGGAAGGGCAGCGGCAAGGCTGCTGAGGTGGCGTTGCTCGTCCGTGTCGAGGACGCCGAGTCGCCACACGTCCTGTCCGCCCGCGGTCACAGACGGAAGAATCGAACCCTTCGCGAGATACGCGACGGCGGTCCGACCGCAGGCGGCGAAGAAGGCGACCGACCGGTGGACCTCGGCCTCGGCCGGCAGGGTCAAGAGTATGGGGAGCGCGTCGCGCAGGGATACTCGCCGCGTCGGAAGGCTGGCTACCGCATGCTCGCCGACGGCGAGGCGCGTGTACGAGTCCGAGTTCGGGGGAGGGGCACCCTGTGGTTCGTCGTTCCAGAAGACAAGGTGTGCGTTCCGCGGAACTTCGGCGGGTACGAACGTGGCCGCGAAGCTCCTGAGAGCCGGCTCTACTGTCACAACTTCACCCTTTCCAGCGGACGTGCAGGCGACACCGCCCCACATGCCAGCGCCTCATACGGTACGTCGTACGTCAACGACGCGGTGATCCCTCGAGTTCCCGAGACGCCATGGGAAGATTCCGGCATGGCTGGAATCGCGACACCACAGGGCGGCGACCCGGCTCGAACCATGGAGTTGCTGTGGGGCGGTGGCAGTGCGCCCGTGTCGCGGCCCCGTCGGGGAAAGGCGGGGCTGAACCTCGACCGCATCGTCGACGTCGCGATCGGCCTCGCCGACGCGGAGGGACTCGATGCTGTCTCGATGCGCCGCGTCGCAGCTAAGCTCGGAGCCGGGGCGATGTCGCTGTACACGCACGTTCCCGGCAAGGTGGAACTGGTCGATGTGATGACCGACCGGGTGCTGTCCACTCTCCACGCCGCCCCCGACGACCCGGTTGCAGGGTGGCGGGATCGGCTCGCCGCGGCAGCACGCGGCTATTTCGAGCTTCTCCGCGCCCATCCGTGGATGCTGAACGTCGTCACACTCAGCCGGCCGGTGCTGGGACCCGGGGCTATGGCGAAGTACGAGCGCGAGCTGGCTGCGGTCGAAGGGCTCGGACTGTCAGACCTCGAGATGGACTCCGTGGTGACCCTGCTCGACAGTTTCGCGGTAGGCGCCGCGCGGGCCGCCGCCGAAGCGGCATCACTGGCTGCGCGGGGAGACGCCGACAGCGAATGGTGGCGCAGCATTGCGCCGCATTTCGAGAAGGTGTTCGACCCCGACCGCTTTCCGCTTGCCGCCCGAGTCGGGGCCTCGGCCGGCGAACACCACAACGCCGCCTTCGCCCCCGACCATGCCTTCGAATTCGGTCTCGCCCGCCTACTCGACGGAATCGGCGCCCTGATCCGAAACGGTGGACGCTCCCTCGAGTAGCGCCGTGGGAACAGCCAGCCGGGTGGGTTCCACGCGACCGCGGAGAGTCACGCTGTCCGTGAGTGTCCACTGCCGCCGTTCGTCCTCGCCTGCTGCGTCGGTGGCACGCTGGGAGGCCACAAGCCGTCCGGGGACGTTCTTGGCCAACTCGGACAGACGCGCCGCTTCGTTGACGGGATCGCCGATCACCGTGTACTCGAATCGTTCGTGTGCTCCGATGTTGCCCGCGACCGCGCGCCCGGTCGCAACTCCGATGCCCGCCTCGCACTCGCGGACCTCGGCGGCGAGCCGTTCGCGCAGAGCACGAGCGGCGGACAGTGCTGCACCCGCATGATCGTCGAGCGCGACCGGTGCACCGAAGATGGCCAGCGCGGCATCACCTTCGAACTTGTTGACGAACCCGCATCGGCGGTCCACCTCGTCGACCACGACATTGAAGAATCGGTTGAGTAAGTCCACGACCTCCGCGGGGGAGCGGGTGGCGGTCAAGGTGGTTGATCCGATGATGTCGACGAAGAGCACGGATACATCCCGCTCCTCACCGCCCAGCTCCGGCCGGTGGCGAAGCGCATTGCTCGCAACCTCCTGCCCGACGTGTCGTCCGAAGAGATCGCGGATCTTTTCGCGCTCGCGCAGGCCCTCGGCCATGCGATTGAAGCCGGTCTGCAGCTCGCCCAGTTCGGTACCGTCGTACACGATCACCTCGGCGTCCAGCTTCCCGTCGGCGACCTCGGCCATCCCTAACTGCACCGATCGGATCGGAGCCTCGGTGGCCCGCACGCTGATCACGACGAGCAGCAAGCCGAAACAGAGGATTACACCACCGAGCGCGAGGATCGACACCGCAAGGCTGGTGGGACTGGCGTAGCGAATGAAACTGAACACAGCGATGAGCATCAGTCCGAGCAATGGCACTCCGGTTCCGAGGACCCAGGCGAGCACGGTTCGACCGGTGATACCCAGGGTCCGGCGGGTCCGCGGTTCTCCTGAACTCAGCGCCCGGGCTGCGACGGGGCGCAGGGCGAATTCGGTGAGTAGATAGCAGAACGCACAGATGGTTATTCCGGCAAAGGCAACGGTGAATGCCACTTTGGGGATTGTTTGCGGGTTGATGATGCCGTACAGCGCGGTGAAGAACACCCATCCCAGACCCCACAGGGCCGCCTGAACTCGCGTCAGCCGCCACGGCGCCCGGAACGCAGCCGCACGGTCGCTCTCGGTGGGGTCGCGGTCGACTGTGGACCATCGAAGGTCGGAGACGATCCGCCGAGTGCCCCACGTCACCCCGATCAACACTGCTGTCAGCACGAATACCGGCACCGCGACGAAATTGGCGAGCATGAATTCACCGGACCACACGCTCGGCCCGGGGACGACCACGCTGATGAGCAGACACGCGATCAGTGCCCCGATGAGGTTGGTGACCACCAACGGAGCGGTGAGCAGTAATTGGACTCGGACGCGGCGGCGGCGCGGGCTTTCGTCCGGCGATCCGAGCAACCACGACCCCAGCGGGGCGACAGATCTGCGAGGGCGGCGCATAGTCATTCGAGACTAGTCGGCGCGATCCCTTAGGGTGATCGAGTGCGCCTAGTGATTGCCAGATGCCGAGTCGACTACGTAGGCCGTTTGACGGCACATCTTCCCACTGCGCGTCGTCTGTTGCTGATCAAGGCCGACGGATCGGTGAGCATTCACGCCGACGACCGCGCCTACAAGCCGCTCAACTGGATGAGCCCGCCGTGCTGGCTCGTCGAAGGAGCCGCGGACGACGGCGGAGCACTGTGGGTTGTCACCAACAAGGCCGGTGAGGAACTACGCATCACGATCGAGGACATCGAGCACGACTCCAGCCACGAGCTCGGGGTCGATCCCGGACTCGTCAAGGACGGCGTCGAAGCGCACCTGCAGGAACTGCTTGCCGAACACGTCGAGACGCTGGGCACCGGATACACACTCGTGCGTCGCGAATACATGACGGCCATCGGCCCGGTCGACCTCCTGTGCCGGAACGCCGATGGCGCGTCCGTCGCCGTCGAGATCAAGCGCAGAGGTGACATCGACGGAGTCGAACAGTTGACGCGGTACCTCGAACTTCTCAACCGGGACCCCTTGCTCGCGCCGGTGAGCGGAGTCTTCGCCGCCCAACAGATCAAGCCTCAAGCGAAAACTCTTGCCACGGACCGCGGGATCCGATGCTTGGTGCTCGACTACGAAGCGCTCCGGGGCACCGAGAGCACCGAGTTCCGGCTTTTCTGAGACCTAGGCTGGTTCCGTGCCCCGTCGCAAACCCCAACCCAGGACCACGCGTCGAGGTGCGTCCAATGCGAACCGCGACGAAGCAGGGTTCGGCGATGCACTGACACGCCGGGAATCGGGCCCCGGCGGGTACAGCGACGAGGACTACGTCGTGCGCGCCATCCCGGGGTCACGCGCCACCAAGACCTACCGGTGCCCGGGCTGCGATCACGACATCCGGCCGGGGGTACCCCATCTCGTGACGTGGCCCGCGGAATACGGCGGGGCCGATGACCGGCGGCACTGGCACACCGGGTGCTGGTCGGGACGCAGCACCCGGGGCCTGACGCGCCGGTGGTCCTAGCTGCCCGTCTTGACCGTCCGCTGATCCGCCGAGTCGGCGTTCGATTCCTCGTCGACCGCCGACAGGACTGCGGTGTCGGCGTCGGTATCCGAGTGATCGTCTGCCTTGTCGTCGGACTCGACCCGAGCTGAGGTGGACTCGTTTCGCGCGGGAGCGTGTTTCTGCGCAGACCGGGAGTCGTTGCTCTCGTTGGAGCGTGCGTTCGACTGCAGGGCGGTCTCGGGGTGGGCGTCCAGTAGTTCGCTCTCCCGGTTGACGGACGCCAGCATGGCGGGAACCGAATCGAGCTGACCCCGAATGCCCAACAGCTGAGCGAGGATTCGGCCGCGGAGTACGCGAAGCTCCTCGGCAAGTTCCTTGGCGTGGGCGATCTTGCGCTCCGACTGGTCGGTGGCCGCCTGCAGCCTGCGCTCCGCCTCGTGCGTGGCGTCGGCGAGTCGTCGCTGAGCTTCGGCCTTGCTGGTCGCCTCGAGTTCGTTGACCGCGGCAATCGTCTTCTGCCTGCGCTCGGACATGGAGAGGTCGAAATCTTCCTGCACCTGCGCCCGGCGCAGCTCGGCCTCGGCGGCGAGGCGGTCACGCTCGGCCTGCGCCGCCTCGACGATGCGCGCCGCCTCGGTGCGGGCTTTGGCCATGGTTTGCGTGTGCTCGGTCTCGAGGGCGCTACGACGGTCCTCGAGTTCGGCGACCAGGGACTCGTACTGGCCACGAAGCTGAGCGGCCTCCTGCTCGGCGATCGAGATCATCTCCGCAGCATCGGCCTCGGCCTTGGCACGCACCTCCGAGGCTTCGTCGGACGCCAGGCGGAGCATCCGCGAGATGCGGTCGCTCATACCCTCCGCGGTAGTGGGGGGAACGGACAGGCGATCGACGTCCTTGCGGAGCTCGTCGATCTCGTCCCGCGCATCGTCGAGCTGCTTAGCGAGATCGCGTGCCTGCGCCGCCGCCGCGTCCCGGTCGGCCGCCGTCACGCGCAACTCCGCATCGAAACGCTCGAAGTAGTTGCGCACCTCGTCCCGGTCGAAGCCCTTACGCGCCACGGAGAACGGAAGGGGGATCGAACCGCGGTCCTGCTCGTTTACCATGGCCGCCAATCTACCTGGGCAAAGCCGTGCTTGTCTTTCGGCCTACCTGGTCTTCACCGCTCCGGCGCAGGCCACGGGGCCTACAGCCTCAGTGGCCTGACGACCGCTCCGCCTCAGTGGCCTGACGACGGCTCCGCCTCAGTGGCCTGACGACGGCTCCACGAGCTCGATGAGGACTCCGCCGGCATCCTTGGGATGGACGAAGTTGATCCGCGAGTCCGCGGTACCGCGGCGGGGAGCGTCGTACAAGAGGCGTACGCCGCGATCGCGGAGCTGAGCGGAGAGGGCGTCGATGTCGGTGACGCGGTACGCCAGCTGCTGGAGACCGGGACCGCTCCGGTCGATGAACTTGGCGATGGTCGAGCTCTCGTTCAGCGGGGCGAGCAGCTGCAGCGCGGTACTGCCTTCGGGCGCGCCGACAACGCTGAGCATCGCCTCACGCACGCCCTGCTCCTCGTTCACTTCCTCATGGGTCGACACCATGCCGAGATGCTCCGCGTACCACGCGATGGCCGAATCGAGGTCGGGAACGGCTATGCCGACGTGGTCGATTGCGGTCACCAGGTCCGAAGACAGCGGCGACGGGGGCTGAGAGGGGGAGGTCTGTGTCATGCCCTCGACGTTAGCGCTACCGTTTCTGTAGTTCTCGTCGGGATGTGACTTCCGTCGTGCTGTGCACGCAGACGTGTTCGCCCGGACGTGATCGGCCGACAGAAATCGAAGGATCCGCGGAGGAAAACGTGACCAGTTCTGTGATTGTTGCCGGGGCCCGTACGCCGATGGGTCGGTTGATGGGTTCGTTGAAGGATTTCTCGGGTTCGGATCTGGG
The DNA here is from genome assembly GCF_033142305.1 of Rhodococcus sp. IEGM 27. Lineage (NCBI taxonomy): Bacteria > Bacillati > Actinomycetota > Actinomycetes > Mycobacteriales > Nocardiaceae > Rhodococcus > Rhodococcus sp. IEGM 27. Next base: position 11,275 of record NZ_JAWLSG010000005.1, read on the forward strand.
TGGGATCGCGATCAAGGGTGCGCTGGAGAAGGCGGGGGTGGCGCCGGATCAGGTGGAGTACGTGATCATGGGTCAGGTCCTGACGGCGGGGGCGGGGCAGATGCCGGCGCGGCAGGCGGCGGTCGCGGCGGGGATTCCGATGGATGTGCCGGCGTTGACGGTGAACAAGGTGTGTTTGTCGGGGATCGATGCGATTGCTTTGGCGGATCAGTTGATCCGGGCGGGGGAGTTCGAGGTGGTCGTTGCCGGTGGGCAGGAGTCGATGTCGCGGGCGCCGCATCTGCTGGAGAAGTCGCGGGAGGGGTTCAAGTACGGCGATGTGACGATGCGTGATCACATGGCGTTCGACGGGTTGCACGACATTTTCACCGATCAGGCCATGGGAAATCTGACGGAGGCACGGAACAAGTCCGACAGTGTCCCGGTCAGCCGCGAGGATCAGGACGCGTTCGCGGCGGCGTCGCACCAGAACGCGGCCCGGGCGTGGAAGGACGGGTTGTTCGACGACGAGGTGGTGCCCGTGTCGATCCCGCAGCGCAAGGGCGATCCGGTGGTCTTCGCCGTTGACGAAGGGGTGCGCGCCGACACCACAATCGACACGTTGGCAAAGTTGCGTCCCGCCTTCGCGAAGGACGGGACGGTCACGGCCGGGTCCGCGTCGCAAATCTCCGACGGTGCGGCGGCAGTGGTCGTGATGAGCAAGGCCAAGGCCGAGGAGCTCGGTCTCGAGTGGCTGGCCGAGATCGGGTCACACGGGGTGGTCGCCGGACCCGACTCGACGTTGCAGTCGCAGCCGGCCCGGGCGATCGCGAAGGCGTGCGCGAAGGAGAGCATCGACCCGAAGGATCTCGATCTCGTCGAGATCAACGAGGCCTTCGCGGCTGTCGGGATCGTCTCGACCCGTGAGCTGGGGCTGGATCCGGCGAAGGTCAACGTCAATGGCGGCGCGATCGCTGTGGGGCATCCGCTGGGCATGTCCGGGGCGCGGATCACCCTGCATCTGGCCCTCGAGCTGCAACGCCGCGGCGGCGGTGTGGGTGTGGCCGCACTGTGCGGCGGCGGCGGTCAGGGTGACGCCCTGATCGTCCGCGTCCCCAAGAAGTAGATGGGCGACGAGCCGTGGTGGTGTATCTCACACCACTACGGACCGTCGTAGATAGTCGGGCACAATGGTCGCCATGGCGAACGTCTTCGATCTCAGCACCACGGCCAAGCGCTTCCGATTTGTCGCAATTCTGGAAGCAATCACCTGGCTCGGCCTCCTCATCGGTATGGCTTTCAAGTATCTGCCCGCCGACGGCAACGAGATCGGTGTGAAGATCTTCGGCCCCCTCCACGGGGGTGTATTCGTCCTGTACGTCTTGATCGCGCTGTGGACGGCACGAAAGCTGAGCTGGTCTCTGCTCACCACGTTCTGGGCGCTCGTTGCCAGCATTCCCCCCTTCGGCACGGTCGTGTTCGAGGTCTGGGCCGTCCGCGCCGGTCGCATGGCTGAACTGTCCGACGAGAGCGCAACGAAGAACACGCCTTCGCTCGTCTGAGGCCGAAGGAGGTCGCGCCTCCCTCGGGGTCGTCTGCCCGCTTTCCGGTACGCCCACGAATCGTGACAAACTGGGTGCGTGACTCGACCAGGTTCTCGTCCTCCCGCGCGTTCCTCTGCAGTGGCCGCCGCCATGACCGGCGCAGTCGATCTGTCAGCACTCAAGGAGCGCGCCACCACCCCGCCCCCTGCACCCTCCGGAAACGGAGCCGCGCCCTCTGCCGCCGGTTCCGGGCTCGCCCCGGTCGTCGAGGTCACCGAGGCCAACTTCGAAGCCGAGGTGCTCGTCCGGTCCCAGCAGGTCCCGGTCGTCGTCGACCTCTGGGCCACCTGGTGTGAGCCGTGCAAGCAACTCTCGCCGCTGCTCGAGAAGTTGGCTCACGAGGCGGGTGGCACCTGGGTGCTTGCCAAGGTCGACGTCGACGCCAACCCGCGCATCGCCCAGGCATTCGGGGTCCAGTCGGTCCCGACGGTCGTCGCCATCGCGGCGGGGCAGCCCCTGGCGGACTTCCAGGGTGCGCAGCCCGAACCGCAACTGCGTCAGTGGCTGGCCGCCATTGCGCAGGCAGTCGCCGGAAAGCTCAGCGGCCCTCCGTCGGATGGTGCAGACGCCGACCAGCCGGAACCGGAGGACCCCCGCTTCGTTGCTGCCGAGGCAGCCCTCGACGAAGGCGATCTGGCCGGCGCAGAAGCCGCATTCCAGCGCATCCTCGACGAGGAACCCGCCAACGCCGAAGCGCAGGGTGCGCTTCGGCAGGTTCGTTTCCTCGCCCGCGTGCAATCGGTGGATCCCTCTGCCGTCGCGGCGGCGGATGCGGCGCCCGACGATATCGATGCTCAGCTGCAGGCCGCCGACGTGGAGCTCTACTCGCAGGCCCCGGAAGCTGCTTTCGCCCGGTTGATCGGTGTGATTGCTCGGAGCGCCGGCGACGACAAGACGAGGGTCCGTACCCGCCTGGTCGAGCTGTTCGAATTGTTCGACCCTGCCGAACCGGTGGTCATGGCGGCACGCAGGAAACTCGCGGCCGCGCTGTACTGACCGGTGCCCGGGGCGGGTCAGCGGTAGCGTCCCTCGCAGGCCTGCTCGCCGCCCAGCACCCCGGTGCGGAAGGCGTCGACCCGGGAGAACCCACTCGGGACGGTTTCGCCGTTGACATCGCTGGCGGCGAGCCCGTCGGTGAGCAGCCCCGACACTGCCTCGTCGAGGTCGCCGGGGGAAAGCCACACACTGCCCTCCTCGAGGGTGGCCGGATTTTCCGGGCTCAGCGCCGTGGTGATGACGCCGGACAAACAGGCGGCGCGCAGAGCTGTCTGCGGTGAATGCAGGTCGTCTCCACGGTCCTTCTGCAGGGCCAGGGTGTACCGCGACGCCAGCAGAACGTATGCGTTGTAGTCGCCGGTCAGATCGGTCTGGAACAGCTCGCGCCGGCCCAGCCGGCCCGGTGTGCCACGCTCGGCAAGGGCATCGACACTGACGCCGATGGTGTTGCTCGCCGGACAGAACGACACGGGCTCGGTGACCTCCGCGTCTCTGCAACCGAGGTCGGCGCCGTCGAAGTTCAGCTCCGGCGGATCGCTGAGATTGAAGATCTGCTGGAACGACGTGAAGAACGCCTCCAGCGACTCCTCGGTGACGGGTAGTTCACCGTCGTCGGATTCATCGGCGAAGAACTGAGGGAGGTCGGCACGGCGAGAATCGATCTCCTTCTCGTCGATGCGCGTACAGGGTGCGGGGCCGTCGGTGAATCCGATCTGCGTGGCGGTGACCCGCTCGAACGCCGAACCGTGAACATTGCCGGGGTCGCTGGGATCGGTATCGCCGATCGCGACCGCCGACGCCAGCACCTTGTTCAACCCGTCGGAGGTGTTCAACGTGAAGTGGGGTGACTTGTCTTCCGCGATGTGCCGCATGAATGCCCCGCCGAAGCAGTCGGCCTGCTGCTCGCGAACGATGCCCCCGCCTACCTCGACCTCGGCGATTCCCGCCTTGGTCTGAACGGCATGCCCGTACTCGTGGGCGAGGACGAAAACCGCGGCCACCACACCGAACTTCTCCACGACCTCGGGTAGGAGGAGCGCGCGGTCCCAGCCGATGGTGTGGTCGGTGCTGCAATACCCGGCATTGAGCAATTCTTCGGTGCCGTCCCCGCAGAACCGCGGACCGTCCGAATCCCGGGGGTCCCACGAAATCAGTTCTTCGACCGGTTCGAAGTCGCGATGGAACAGAGCGGGGAACTGGGTGCGCCAGTAGGACTCGATGTCGCTGACAGCGTTGGCGACCATCGTGTCGATCTCGCCGCCGTCGGTACCGGTGACGGGAAGGTCGGCGTCCGGCACCCCCTTCCGGGCGCCACTCGGCCCGGACGTGGCGTCCAGACCGGCGACCTTGAACGGATCGTCGTAGATGGAGGCGGCGTCACCGTCGATCGATCGCGCGCAGCCGCACAGTACGACCAGGGCGAGCACACTCATACCCACGACCCACTGCCGACGTCTGGTCAACAACGCCGTGCTCTCATCAACGCTCCAGACTCATCCAGATCGCGCCGTTGGCCGGCAATGCCACCTCGGCAGAGGCGGGCCGCCCGTGCCATGGCTGCGAAGTTGCCGTCACTGCCCCGAGATTTCCCCAACCCGACCCCCCATAGATTTCGGCGTCGGTATTGAGAATCTCACGCCATGTGCCCAATTCGGGCAAGCCCACTCTATAACTGCCGTGTGGCGTACCCGAGAAATTGAACAGACACGCCACTATCGAACCGTCGGTGCCGTAGCGGAGGAAGCTCAGAACGTTGTTCGCGGTGTCATTGGCATCAATCCACGAATAGCCGCCCGGGGACGTATCGAGCGTCCACAGCGCCGGATGCGCCCTGTAGGTGGCATTGAGATCGCCGATCAGTTTCAGGAGACCGCCGTGCAAGCGTCCGGTGTGGGGATCGTCGATTTCGTACCAGTCGAGGCTGCGCTCTTCCGACCACTCCCGCGTCTGGCCGAACTCCTGCCCCATGAACAGCAGTTGCTTGCCGGGGTGCGCCCACATGTACGCCAGCAGAGACCGGACACCCGCAGCCTTCGCATAGTCGTCACCTGGCATCCGAGTCCACAACGTGCCCTTGCCGTGCACCACCTCGTCGTGGCTGATGGGCAGCAGATAATTTTCACTCCACGCATAGACGAGCGAGAAGGTGATCTCGTGGTGGTGATAGCTCCGATGGACGGGATCGTGACCGAGATACCCGAGGGTGTCGTGCATCCAGCCCATGTTCCATTTCATGCTGAATCCGAGACCGCCGATGTTCGTCGGGCGGGTGACACCGGGCCACGCCGTCGACTCCTCGGCAATCGTGACGACCCCAGAATGGTGCTTGTGGACCGTCGCGTTCATTTCCTGAAGGAAGTCGACTGCTTCGAGATTCTCCCGGCCACCGTGGATGTTGGGCGTCCAGCCGCCTTCCGGTCGCGAGTAGTCGAGGTAGAGCATCGACGCCACCGCATCGACGCGGAGCCCGTCCACATGGAACTCGTCGAGCCAGAACAGGGCATTGGCAACGAGGAAATTACGGACCTCGCGTCTGCCGAAGTCGAAGACGTAGGTTCCCCAGTCGAGCTGCTCACCGCGCCGGGGATCCCCGTGCTCGTACAGCGGGGTGCCGTCGAAACGGGCGAGCGCCCACTCGTCCTTCGGGAAATGGGCAGGTACCCAGTCGACGATTACGCCGATCCCCGACTTGTGGAGGCGGTCGACGAACCACCGAAAATCGTCGGGGGAGCCGAAGCGCGACGTGGGCGCATAGTACGACGTCACTTGGTAACCCCAGGATCCACCGAACGGGTGCTCGGCGACCGGCAGCAACTCCACGTGGGTGAAACCGCACTCGGTGACGTAGGTGGCCAATTCCTCGGCCATGTCGCGGTAGCTCAACCCGGGACGCCACGAGGCGAGATGCACTTCGTACACACTCATCGGCGATTGTGTCGGGTCGGTGCTCGCCCGCTGCTCGAGCCACTCGGCGTCATCCCATTCGTGCGTACTGATCGCCACGCGGGACGCTGTCGCCGGCGGCACCTCGGTGGCGAACGCCATGGGGTCCGCCTTGTCCCGCACGCTTCCGTCACGGCCGTGGACGCGGAACTTGTACAGCTCGCCGACCTCGATACCGGGGATGAACAGCTCCCAGACACCGGTGGAGCCGAGCACCCGCATGGGAAAGGTCTCGCCGCCCCAGCCGTCGAAGCTGCCGATCACGCTGACCCCACGGGCAGCGGGTGCCCAGACGGCAAACGACGTGCCGGTCACCGTTCCGTCCGGGGTGTCGTACGACCGTCGGTGCGCCCCCAGAATTTCCCACAGGCGCTCGTGCCTGCCCTCCCCGAAGAGGTGCAGATCGAGCTCACCGAGGGTCGGCAGGAAGCGGTAGCCATCCGCCGCGAGGTCGGTGTGGCCGCCGGGCCACGTCGTCGACACCCGGTAATCGATCAGGTCACGGTAGGGAACCAGCGCTCCCCACATACCGTGCGCGATGTGCTCGAGTGGGAAGCTCTTTCCGCCGATCACCGCTTCGACGGACTCGGCCCGCGGGCGCAGAACACGGATGACCGTGCCGTCGGGGTGGGGGTGTGCCCCGAGGACAGAGTGCGGGTTGTGGTGAATGCACCGCGCCAGCAGATCCAGATCGGCGTCGTCGGGTGCGATTGCAGTGGGCGGTTGGACGGCCACTATGTACCTCCGCGGTATGCCAGCTTCGTCCTGGCCGGATAGGGAATGGACGGCAGAGCCAGAATATGGGCCACCGAACGCCAGGGCTCGAGACGCACGAAGTTCGCCTGCCCCCAGTGGTACTGCTCCCCGGTGACCTCGTCGAGCACGGGTAGATGGTCGTGCCAGTCACGTCCGAGTGCCGGCATGTCGAGCCACACCGTTCCCTGCTCGGCGCCGAACGGATTGAGGTTGATCACCGTCAGCACGGCGTCACCCGTGGTCGCGTCGAACTTCGAATATGCGATGAGTGCATCGTTGTCGACGTGATGGAAGTGCAGGTTTCGCAGCTGCTGCAACGCCGGGTGCTGACGGCGGATGCGGTTGAGCGCGGTGAGCCATGAATCGAGGGACTCACCGCGGGCGGCGGCACCTTCGAAATCGCGGGGGCGCAGCTGGTACTTCTCGGAGTCGAGATACTCCTCACTCCCCGGACGCACCGGAAGGTGCTCGTACAGTTCGTAACCCGAGTAGACGCCCCACGTCGGTGACAGAGTCGCGGCCAGTGCGGCGCGCAACGCGAACATGCCGGGACCACCGGTTTGCAGGCTCTCGTGCAGGATGTCCGGGGTGTTGACGAAGAGGTTGGGCCGCGCCTCGTCGGCCTTCGCTGCTATCTCATTGCCGAATTCGGTCAACTCCCATTTGGCCGTCCGCCACGTGAAATAGGTGTACGACTGAGTGAACCCGCGCCGGGCCAGTCCGTACAGTCGCGCCGGCCGGGTGAATGCCTCGGACAAGAACAACACGTCCGGATCGGTCTTCTTGACCTCCGCGATCAGCCACTCCCAGAAGTCCGGTGGCTTGGTATGCGGATTGTCGACCCGGAAGATTTTCACCCCCGCGGCGATCCAGTGCCGCACCACACGCAGGACCTCCGCGTAGATGCCGTCCTTGTCGTTGTCGAAGTTGACCGGATAGATGTCCTGGTACTTCTTCGGCGGGTTCTCCGCGTAGGCGATGGTGCCGTCCGGAAGGACCGTGAACCATTCCGGATGGTCCCGCGCCCACGGATGGTCGGGCGCGCACTGCAGCGCGAGGTCGATGGCGACTTCGAGGTCGAGTGCGCGCGCCGCAGCGACGAACGCCTCGAAATCCTGCATCGTTCCGAGCTCCGGATGTATCGCGTCGTGACCGCCTTCGGCCGATCCGATCGCCCACGGCGAGCCCACGTCGTCCGGCCCGGGAGTCAGCGTGTTGTTGGGTCCCTTGCGGTTGATCACGCCGATCGGGTGGATGGGCGGCAGGTAGACGACGTCGAAGCCCATGGCCGCGATCCGGGGCAGCGCGGCGGCGGAGGTGGCGAAGGTGCCGTGCCGGGGCTTCCCGTTCTCGTCCCAGCCTCCCGTCGACCGGGGGAAGAATTCGTACCACGACCCGAAGAGCGCCCGTGTGCGGTCGACGAGGACACTGTGCGCTTCACTTCTGGTGACCAGATCACGTAAGGGATGCGCCCGCAGAAGTTCGGCGACGTCCGAACCGAATGCCGGGGCCACCCGCTCGCCGAGCGGATGCTCGGATCGCAACGATGCGGCGACACCGATCAGCCGCGAACGGTCGTTCCGCGGGACACCCTTGGCGGCACGCTCGAACAGCCGGGCGCCGTTCTCCAGATCGTTGGCCAGCTCGGACGGCCCCTGCCCGACCGAGAGCTTGGCCTCCACGGCATGCTTCCAGGTGGTGATCGGGTCGCTCCACGCCTCGATCCGGAAGGTCCACATTCCTTCACTGGTGGGCGTGAAGGAACCGTCGACGGTGTCAGGCGCAGGTCCAGGGTTCATGGGAATGCGAAAGGTCGCCGATCCGCCGGAGGATGCTGTACGGGGTCCTCGCACCGCGAGAGTGGCGGCTACGGCATCGTGCCCCTCCCGCCATACCTTCGCCCGCACGGGAAATACCTCACCGACAACAGCCTTGGCAGGGTAACGCCCGCCCGAGATGTCGGGCATCACGTCGTCGATGCCGAGTCGACCTGTCACACTGGGCTCCGTTCCATAGTCGGAAGTTGCCGACGACGCTTCGTTCCGCCGCCGGTTTCAACCGTAATGGAGCAGACCGGTCCCTGTCCCAGTTGGCGACAGCGCCCCGCGGGAGGGGCTTGGAGACTGGACCGCGCGCCGTGGCAGGTGGGCCGAACTCGCTCGCATCCCGCGACACGACACCACCCGGCCGGAAGTGCATTATTGTTCGCGAAGTGAAAGCCTTGCGTCGGTTCACTGTCCGAGCCCACCTTCCCGAGCGTCTCGCCGCGCTCGGCCCGCTGTCGACGAATCTGCGCTGGTCGTGGCATACGGCCACGCAGGAGCTCTTTTCGCTGCTGGACGAGGACCTGTGGCGGCGCGTGCAGTACGACCCCATCCGGATGCTCGGTGAAGTCGAGCCGGCTCGCTTGGACGAGCTGGCCGAGGACGTCCCCTTCCTAGCCCGCCTCGACGCCGCCGCCACCGATCTCGACCAGTACCTGTCCCGGCCGCGCTGGTACCAGAATCAACAGGCGAAAGGTGTTTCGCTCGGGGGTGGGATCGCCTACTTCTCAATGGAGTTCGGTGTCAGCGAAGTGCTGCCCAATTACTCCGGTGGGCTGGGCATTCTTGCCGGTGATCACCTGAAGGCGGCATCCGATCTGGGTCTTCCGCTGATCGGTGTGGGCCTGCTGTACCGATCGGGGTACTTCCGGCAGTCGCTGACCGCGGACGGCTGGCAGTCCGAGCACTACCCGGCCTACGACCCGCAGGGATTGCCGCTGCGTTTGCTGACGGAGTCGGGTCCGGACGCCGGAACTGCCTCTCCCATCCTCGTTCACGTTGCGGTTCCCGGTGGCCGAGTGTTGCGCGCCCGGGTATGGATCGCTCAGGTGGGCCGGGTACCGCTGCTGCTGCTCGACTCCGACATCGCCGAGAACGACGCCGAGATGCGTGGGGTCACGGACAGGCTGTACGGCGGCGACCAGGATCACCGGATCAAGCAGGAAATCCTGGCCGGTATCGGAGGGGTCCGCGCGGTGCGGGCATACACTCAGGCGCACGATCTGCCCGATCCCGTGGTCTTCCACATGAACGAAGGACACGCCGGATTCCTCGGACTCGAGCGAATCCGCGAGTTGGTGACCGGTGCGGGACTTGTTTTCGACGAAGCTCTGGCCACCGTGCGCGCAGGCACCGTCTTCACGACGCATACGCCTGTTCCGGCCGGAATCGACAGATTCCCCGCGGACCTGGTCCGGCACTACTTCGGCGGGGACAACGCCGAGAACGAATCTGCGCTGCTCCCCGGGCTGACGATGGATCGCATCATCGGCCTCGGCAGCGAGCCGGATCCGTCGGTATTCAACATGGCGCACATGGGTCTGCGCCTCGGCCAGCGTGCCAACGGAGTGTCGAAACTGCACGGAATCGTCAGTCGCGCCATGTTCCGGCCACTGTGGCCGAACTTCGACGCCGACGAGGTCCCGATCGGTTCGGTGACCAACGGTGTCCACGCCCCCACCTGGGCGGCACCGGAATGGGTCGACCTCGCCACCCGCATCCTCGGACCCGAGCTGGTGGAGGAGGCCAAGGGGTGGGAGCGATTGCAAGAACTGTCCGCCGACGAGCTGTGGTCCACGCGCAACAGCCTCCGCACCAAACTGGTCGAGGAGGTACGACGACGCGTGCGGGCATCCTGGATCGAGCGGGGCGCCACCTCCGCGGAATTGGGATGGACCGACGAAGTTTTCGATCCGGGTGTCCTCACCGTCGGCTTTGCCCGCCGGGTTCCCACGTACAAGCGGCTCACCCTGATGCTGCGCGATCCCGACCGGCTGCGCGCACTGCTCCTCGACGAGAAGCGGCCGGTCCAGCTGGTGGTCGCGGGGAAGAGTCATCCGGCTGACGACGGGGGCAAGGCTCTCATCCAGCAGATCGTGCGGTTCGCCGACGCAGCGGACGTGCGGCATCGGATCGTGTTCCTGCCCGACTACGACATGTCGATGGCCCGGTATCTGTATTGGGGTTGCGATGTGTGGCTCAACAATCCGCTGCGCCCACTGGAGGCCTGCGGGACGTCGGGGATGAAATCCGCGTTGAACGGTGGACTGAACCTGTCGATCCGGGACGGGTGGTGGGACGAGATGTTCGACGGCGAGAACGGCTGGGCCATCCCGACGGCGGACGGGGTCGTCGACGAGACGCGCCGGGACGACCTGGAAGCCAGCGCACTGTACGAACTGCTCGAGCGGGCAGTGTTGCCGAGGTTCTACGACCGCGGTCCGGACGGTTTGCCTGTGCACTGGGTAGAGATGGTCCGGCACACCCTGCAGAACCTGGGTCCCAAGGTGCTGGCCTCGCGAATGGTGCGTGACTACGCCGTCCAGTACTACGCGCCCGCAGCGGATTCGGCGCGTACGGTGGCGGCCGACGGTTACGCCGGCGCCCGCGAGCTGGCCGAGTTCCGGCATCGCGTCGAGGCCGCCTGGCCGTCGGTTGCGGTGTTGCAGGTGGACGGCGAGGGACTTCCCGACACCCCGGAGATCGGCGCCAACCTGGTGCTGCGCGCCCATATCCGGCTCGGTGCGTTGTCCGTCGAGGACGTCACGGTGCAGGCTGTCATCGGAAAGACGGATCTGGACGAGGAGCTCAGCGACATCGTCACCGTTCCGATGACGCACGACGGGTCCGACGGTGCTACGGACTTGTTCGTCGCAGACACCGCCCTTCCGCTGTCGGGGTCCGTCGGCTACACGGTGCGAGTGCTCCCGAAGCACCGGCTGCTCGTCGACCCCTCAGAGCTGGGCCTGGTGGCGGTACCGAGTATGTAGCTGGCGGCGGCCGACGTCCCGGTGGCGGAAACCGGCGGCGCCGGCGAGAACCAGGACAGTCGCGGAAACGAGAAGCACGAATGGCGGGAGGAAGGACTCGGCTGGCGGGTTCGGGGTGTGGTGGAACGGTGACAGCACCCCGAACCTCTCCGGAAGCACATGGGTGAACAGTGCGGCGACCAGAACATAACCGAGGTACGACCACAACAGAGGCAACGCCCGCGGGACGAGCCCGTACACGGCTGCGCCCAGGCCGACCATCAGGAACAGTGCGGGTACGACGTTCAGAGCAGCCCCGATCGGAGCGGCCGAGGTGAGGCTCGAGCCGATGCCCGCGGCCAGAGTGATCGTGGCGGCCGCACCGGCGATGATCAGCACATGGCTGGCGAACCACCTCGTGCGCGACCCCGCTGCGGCCACGGCCTCGTCGGTCGTGCCGGATGATTCCTGCGCGGATACCGATGTGAACGCAGCCACGGCGTACGCCGCGGCCAGTCCCGCCAGAATTACCAGGTGATGAGCCGATACCTCGTCGACGGTCGTGCGTGCGGGCAGCACCTTCCCGTGCTGACCGAGGATTCCGAGGGGGAGCGACAGCGCAAATACTCCCAAACCCCACACGAGGGCCTGAGCTTGCAGACCTCGTGCTGCCAAAGCCGCAATTGCCGCGCGGGACGGGGCTGCTCGAGCGTGACCGCGTCGGGGTGGGAACAGTCCGGAACCGACGTCACGCCGGTCGACGGCGGCGTACGCGCACGCCGCGATGACCATTGAGGCGGCGAGACCGATCAGCAGTGGCCACCATCGTTCGTCGACGTAGGCGCGGGTTGCTTGCGACCATCCGAGCGGCGACACCCAGGTGAGAAGGCTGCCACTGTGCTCGTGCCGGACATCGCCCACGGCGCGGAGAGCGACGGCGACGCCGATCGCGGCGATGCCGGCACCGCTCGCCGTGCGGGCATGCTCGGTCAACTGGGATGCGAGCGCGGAGAACGCCGTGAACACGAGACCCACCACCAGGACCCCGGCCGACATGGTGAGTGATCCCACCGGCGGAAGTCCCACTGCCAGAAGTCCGATCACGAGAAGCAGGCCGACGAAGACGTTGGCGAGCGCAGCGGAGATCAGACCGGCCGTGAGATTCGCATAGCGTCCCACGACACCGGTATGCACCAACTCGAGGCGTCCGCACTCCTCTTCGGCGCGCAGATGTCGGGCCACGAGCAGCACGGACATGACGGCTGCCGCCACCATCGTCATCCCGGCGACCTCGTTGGCCACCATCGCGCCGAGCGTGTAGTGGTCCAGTCCGTATCCGGGACCGGCGAGGGCTGTCGCGGCAGGGGAGGAGAGGAGCCCGGCCCGGGCCTGCCGGGCGACGGCGGTCGGGTAGGTCGTCGAGCAACTCCACGCGACGAGGACAGTGAGCCCGACGATGGCGACCGTCCACACGGGAATTCGAACCCGGTCGGTTCGGACCGCCAGTTCGGTGAGAACCCCGGTGCCGCTCAACCGGCTCACCGGGACTGCCCGCCGGCCAGTACCTTGGCCTCGCCGCGGTTCTCGCGACGGAGCACGTCCTCGAGTGTCGGCGGGTTCGCGACGATCGAGACGATCCCCAACCCGGTCAGGGTGGTGAGAACCGGATCGAGCTGTTCGGGGTCGACGTCGAAGGTGACCGTGTGGCGGTCGTCGCCGCCGCGCAGATTGTGGACTCCCGGCACATTGCCGATGGGGTGCGGTCGAATTCGGGTGGTGGCGGTGACGGTGGTTCGGTGACACCCGCGCAGATCCGACAGCTTCCCCGCCTGCACGGTGCGGCCGGCGCGAATAATGGTGACGGCGCTACACAGAGTGTCGATCTCGGCGAGGCTGTGGCTCGACAACAACACCGTGCCTCCGCCGGCCGCGAACTCGGCGACGCACTCTCGAAAGACCGCTGCGAGCATCGGATCCAGCCCGGACGTCGGTTCGTCGAGGACGAGCAGTTCGCTGTCGGCGGCGAGCGCCGCCACCAATGCGATCTTCTGGCGATCACCCTTCGAATAGGTCCGGCCCTTGCGCGTCGGGTCGAGCTCGAAACGTTCGATCAGCGATCGGCACCGGGCCGGGTCGAGGCCGCCGCGGAGCCGGCCGAGGACGTCGATCGCTTGCCCGCCGGTGAGGCCGGGCCAGAGCGCCACCTCGCCCGGCACGTACGCGACGCGCCTGTGTAGGGAGGCCGAGTTCCGCCACGGATCCTGACCGAGCACTCTGGCCGTGCCACCGCCGGGGCGGAGCAATCCGAGCAGTATCCGGATCGTGGTGGTCTTGCCGGAACCGCCGGGCCCCAGCAGACCGTGCACCTCGCCGGACTGCACTGTCAGAGCGAGGCCGTCGAGGGCGAGGACGTCACCGAATTTCTTGGTCAGTGCTCGGACGGAAATCGCTGAGGCCATCGGACGAGCATAGGTGTGGACGTTCCCGGCGTCCGCGCGAGTCCGGTCTGCCGATCAACTACGCGAGTCCCGAATTCTGCCCAGGGCCTTGCGCACGACCTCGGGGTCGGACGTCTCCCAGAACGGCGGCAGCGACGCGCGGAGATATCCGGAGTAACGGGCGGTCGCCAGACGTGGATCAAGCACGGCGACAACACCTTTGTCGTCGACGCTGCGCAGCAACCGGCCGACTCCCTGGGCGAGGAGGAGTGCGGCGTGATTGGCCGCCACCGAGAGAAATCCGTTTCCTCCGCGAGACTCCACAGCCTTCTGCCGAGCCACCAGTAGGGGGTCGTCGGGGCGCGGGAAGGGAATGCGGTCGAGGATGACGAGACTGAGGGACGGGCCCGGCACGTCGACGCCCTGCCACAGTGACAGCGTGCCGAACAGGGACGTCGGTTCGTCGCCGGCGAAGGCTCGGACCAGGGCTCCGGTGGAGTCGTCACCTTGGCAGAGAACGGGAGTGTCGAGACGCTCACGCATGGCCTCGGCGGCCGCCTTGGCCGCGCGCATCGAGGAGAACAGGCCGAGTGTGCGTCCGCCGGCAGCGGCGACCAGTTCGGCGATCTCGTCGAGGTAGGAAGGAACCAGACCGTCGCGACCCGGCGGCGGAAGGTGCTTGGCGATGTAGAGAATTCCGGCGCGCGCGTGATCGAACGGCGAGCCGACGTCCAGCGCATTCCATTTCAAAGTGCCCGCGTCCGACGGTGCCTCGGTGCCGGTGGCCAATGCCGGATCGATGACGACGGACGATTCGGCCGGAAGTCCCCAGTTGACCGCCAGACCGTCGAAGGAGCCGCCGACCGTGAGCGTGGCGGACGTGAGGACCACCGTCGACTCGGCGAACAGCCGCGACCGTAGGAGGCCGCCCACAGACAACGGAGCCATCCGCACGACCCGCCGGACCGAACCCCGATTGTCGTCCGCGGCCAGCCAGACGACGTCCCGTCGCTGGGCGGGATCCGGCTCGTCGAATGCGCTGAGCACCCGGACGGCGCTGTCGTGCACTTCCTCCACCGCTGCCAGGGCGGTGTTACGTGCGGCGGCGGCCTCGGGATCGCTCAGCGCCATGCCCGGACGTGACGGACCGATGGCTGTGCGCAGTGACCAGGCGGCGTCACGGACAGCAGCGAGCGCAGGTGCCGCACCCGGTGGCAGCGCCTCCCATCGCTCCGGTCGTAGTTCCTCGAGAAGCGCCGCCCATCCCTCGCCTGCTGCTTCGAGGCGATCCGCGTCCTGCTCCTCGACCAGTTTGGTGCACCGGCGGGCTGCGGCGCTGATCGTCGACGCGGCGAGTTCGGCGGTGGCGACATTCGTGACGCGATCCACCAACTCGTGGGCCTCGTCGATGACCACGACGTCGTGCTCGGGGAGGATCGCAATTCCCGTGATTGCGTCGATGGCCAGCAGCGCGTGATTGGTGACGACGACGTCTACCTGGGACGCCTCCGAGCGGGCACGCTCGGCGAAGCAGTCCTCACCGACCGGGCACCGGGACTTGCCGAGGCATTCCCGCGCGGTGACGCTGACCTGCCGCCACGCTTTGTCGCTGACGCCGGGGGCCAGATCGTCGCGGTCACCGGTGTCGGTTTCCGAGGACCACTCGGTGAGCCGCTGCACCTCCCTGCCGAGGCGTGAGACCGCGAAGGGGTCGAACAGCTCGTCCGTCGGCGGTTCGTCGGCGGCTCCCGTGTGGATCTTGTTCATGCACAGATAGTTGTTGCGCCCCTTGAGGATCGCGAAGTGCGGCCGCCTGCCGAGAGAGTCCTCGAGGGCGTCGGCGAGGCGCGGCATGTCGCGATCGATCAGCTGGCGTTGCAGTGCGATGGTGGCCGTCGAGACAACCACCGTCTTCCCGCTCTGCACCGCATGCCGCACGCTCGGCACCAGGTAGGCCAGCGACTTGCCGGTGCCGGTTCCGGCTTGCACAGCCAGATGCTCCCCGGTGTCGATCGAATGCGCAACGGCCGACGCCATCGTGAGCTGGTTCGATCGTTCGGCACCACCCAGCGACCGCACCGCCGTGCGCAACAGCTCGGGGACGTTGGGAAGGTTTTCGGGCACCCGAGCAGGTTACTCGGGACCTACGTCAGAAATCGCTCCGCCATCGCAAGAGGCGTCTCGGTCACGGCCCTGCAGATGCACGCCTGCGGCGCGCATCTCGGTCAGCGCCGACTCGACGGTCGTCGGAGAGACACCCGCAGTGAGGGGCAGCAGTACCCGGGTGGTGAACCCGGCCTTCGCTGCGTCCAGTGCCGTGGCTCGCACGCAGTGATCGGTGGCGATACCGACGATGTCGACGTCGGTGACCCCGGCGTCATGCAACCACTTCTCGAGTCCCCAGCCCTCGGGATTCGTACCCTCGAAGCCGGAATACGCCGCGGAGAACTCTCCCTTGGAGAAAACCGTGGCGATACGGCTCGTGTCCAGGTCGGGATGAAATTCCACTCCCGACGTACCCACTTTGCAGTGCACGGGCCAGGTATCCACGAAGTCCGGTTCGTCGGCGAAGTGGTGACCCGGATCGATGTGGTGATCGATGGTCGCGGCGACAGCGTCGTAGTCGGCAGTGTCGAGGAAGCGGCTGATCGCGGCTGCGACCGCGGAACCGCCCTGGACGGCAAGGGCCCCGCCCTCGCAGAAGTCGTTCTGCACATCGACGACGAGCAGCGCACGGCGCGCTCGGATGCTCTCGGTGTCGCTCACAACGTCCTTCCCTGGATGGCACGGCTGTCGGTGTCGGCGAACCGGGTGGGGACAGCCGGATCGCCGTGGGACAACTTCAACCCCTCCCACGGCAGACTTACCAAGCCTGCCGCAAGAAGCGATCGACTCTCTTCCAGGGTATCGGCGTCCGCGACGGCCTCGCCACCGCGCACCAGCGGAACGAGCAGGTCGCGGGCCTCCAGCCCGTTCTGTTCGGGTCGGGGCGCGCGCGCCGGATAGATCACTTCCTCCACGACGGTCCCGGTATCGCGGGAGAAGCGGACCGCCCGCTTCGCGCCACCCCGGGACGTCTTCAGACTGCTCCGCTTCTCGACGGGAATGCCGTTCACCTCGACGAGCTTGTAGACCATTCCGGCGGTGGGGGCACCAGAGCCCACGACGACAGCGGTGCCCACCCCGTACACGTCGACCGGCTCGGCGCGCAACGCCGCGATGGCGTACTCGTCGAGGTCTCCGGAAACGACGATCTTGGTCTTCGTGGCGCCGAGGTCGTCGAGTTGTCGGCGAACCTGACGGGCCAGGACACCGAGGTCGCCGGAGTCGATCCGGACGCCGCCCAATTCGGTTCCCGCGACCTCGACGGCGGTCTTCACGCCACTCGTGATGTCGTAGGTGTCGACGAGCAGGGTGGTCCCCACACCCAGCGCCGCCACCTGACCGCGGAAGGCGGCGGCCTCGTCGGGTCCGTCCGCGGTGGTGTGCAGCAGGGTGAACGCGTGTGCGCTGGTACCCGCGCCGGGTACACCGTGCCTGCGCACAGCCTCGAGATTGGACGTGGCGGTGAAACCCGCGAGGTACGCGGCGC
Source organism: Rhodococcus sp. IEGM 27 (assembly GCF_033142305.1). NCBI lineage: Bacteria > Bacillati > Actinomycetota > Actinomycetes > Mycobacteriales > Nocardiaceae > Rhodococcus > Rhodococcus sp. IEGM 27. Next base: position 28,375 of record NZ_JAWLSG010000005.1, read on the forward strand.
GTGCCGCCGCGACGGCAGACTCCTCGTGTGTGCGCCGCGAGCCCATCTCGATCATGGGGCGACCGTCCGCAGCGCTGACCATCCGCGCGGCAGCCGAAGCTATCGCGCTGTCGTGGTTCAGGATCGACAGGATCAGCGTTTCGAGCACCACGCACTCGGCGAACGTTCCGCTCACCGAGAGGATCGGCGAGCCGGGGAAATAGAGCTCACCCTCGCGGTAGCCGTCGATGTCCCCGGTGAAGCGGTACGTGCGCAGCCACGCCACGGTCGCGTCGTCGAGGAAACGTGAGACCACATCGATCTCGGCGTCCCCGAAACGAAAGGTCGCCAAGGCGGAGAGCAGTCGAGAGGTACCGGCGACCACCCCGTACCGACGACCGTCGGGCAGGCGCCGGGCGAAGACCTCGAAACTGCACCGGCGATGCGCAGAACCATCGGCGAGGGCCGCCGACAGCATCGTCAACTCGTACTGATCGGTGAACAATGCGCTGCTGTCTCGGGACACCCGGCCACTCTAAGCCGCGGTGTCGCGGGATGTGAGCTCGTCGTACCCTGGTGTCATGGCTTCTCGTTCGACGACAGCACCATTCGTGGATGCCGTGCCGGCATCGCCGCAGGTCACTCCTGCAGAATCGGAAGTCGTCGAGGTCGAGGACGTCAGTGATCGCCCCTGGGTGACCGTGGTGTGGGACGACCCCGTGAATCTCATGCACTACGTCACCTACATATTCCAGAAGCTGTTCGGATACAGCAAGGCCAAGGCGACGGAACTGATGATGCAAGTGCACTCCGAAGGCAAGGCCGTGGTGTCGAGCGGTTCCCGGGACAAGGTCGAGAACGACGTACGCAAGCTACATGCGGCGGGCCTCTGGGCCACCATGCAGCGGGACAGCAGCTAAGTATCCAGTCGACAGTCAACTATTCGTTCGACAGTGAGGAAATCGGTACCCGACGTGCGGATGTGGACCAGGAAGAACTCGCTCGGCGGCGTGAAGTTGCGGTCGGAGATGGATGCCCACGAGGCGACGGTGTTGCGGTCGCTGGTCGCCTCCGTCCTCGGTCTCCTCGACGAACGCGCCCGTTCTGCTCCCGAGGACGAACTCGCCGCCCTCACCGGGATGCGCACCGGCCACACGACACCGCCCGACGAGGAGGTGCTCGCGCGGCTGTTGCCGGACTTCCATCGGCCCGGTGCCGACGCGCCGGACGACGCGGATGGGCGGGCGGAGGCGAAGGCGGACATCAACGGAGCGCTACGTGGACTCCATGAGCCAGAGATCATCGACGCGAAGATGGCCGCCGGCTCCGTCATCCTCCACACTGTTCCGGAGAACGGCGGCAAGGTGCTGCTGACGCCGGAACAGGCCGACGCCTGGTTGAGCGGGCTCAACGACGTCCGGCTGGCACTGGGAACCAACCTCGGCATCGACGCGGATACGCCCGACGAATTGGATCCCGACGATCCGCGGGCGCCCCATCTGGACATCTATCACTGGCTGACGTGGATGCAGGATTCGCTGGTTCAGGTTCTCGCTCCGTGACCTCGACGACGCCGGGACGGACCGATTCGCTCATCGATGTCGCCGGACTGCGCGTGGGCCACCACCACGAAGTGGACCCCGACGCCACGCTCGGTAGCGGTGCGGCGACGGGATGCACGGTGGTGCTGGCACCGCACGGCGTCACCGCGGCCGTCGACGTCCGCGGCGGAGGGCCGGGCACCCGGGAAACGGACCTCCTCGATCCCAGTCACAGCGTGCAGAAGATTCACGCGATCCTCCTGACCGGCGGCAGCGCCTTCGGTCTCGCCGCTGCGGACGGCGTCCTGCGCTGGCTCGAGGAACACGGCCACGGAATCGCCATGGGTCAGCCGGGTCAGGTGGTTCCGATAGTGCCGGGTGCGGTCATCTTCGACCTCCCGGTGGGGGACTGGACTCGACGTCCCACCGCCGAATTCGGTTACCTCGCATCGGACTCCGCTTCGTCGTCGGTACTCTGCGGATCCGTGGGCGCCGGGGTGGGAGCGCGGGCGGGGGCTGTGAAAGGTGGTGTCGGCACCGCCGGGGTGGTCATCACCGACGGCCCGGCCCAGGGCGTCGCGGTGTCTGCCTTGATCGTCGCGAACCCCGTCGGATCCGTTTTCGACCCCAGGACCGGACTTCCGTGGGGAGTCGCCACCGCCGGCGCCGCCGCCTTCGGGCTGCGCGTACCGGCCACCGCCGAACTGTCTGCGGCCAACGATCTTGTGGCCAAGGGGACGGTCCTCAACACCACCATCGGCGTCGTCGCCACCGACGCAGCCCTCGGAAAGGCTGCGTGTCGGCGCATCGCCGTCGCGGGCCACGACGGGCTCGCCCGCGCGATTCGTCCCGCGCATTCCCCCCTCGACGGAGACACGATTTTCGCCGTGTCCACGGGATACCACCGGACCGGACCCCTCGCGGGTGTGCCGGACGCCTTCCCGCCGGACCTGCCCATTCTCGACGCGGTGTGTTCGGCCGCCGCCGACGTCGTGGAGCGAGCCGTCGTCGATGCCGTTCTCAGTGCCACCGCGGTCGCGGGAATTCCCACCTACCGCGAACTGTTTCCCTCAGCACTGCGTTCTTGAGGGCCGGTGGCCGACCGGCCCGTCCGCACTTAGGATGGCGCTCACGGAGGTGGCTGACGTGTTGGTGATTCGAGCGGATCTCGTCGACGCAATGGTGGCGCATGCCCGGGCGGACCATCCGGACGAGGCGTGCGGTGTCATCGCGGGGCCCGAGGGCTCCGATCGCCCCGAACGGCACGTTCCGATGATCAATGCGGAGCGGTCTCCGACGTTCTACCGCTTCGATTCGGGGGAGCAACTTCGGGTGTGGCGGGCGATGGAGGAGGCCGACGAGGTTCCCGTGGTGATCTACCACTCGCATACCGCCACCGAGGCGTATCCGAGCAGAACCGATATCTCCTTCGCGTCCGAACCGGATGCGCACTACGTGCTGATCTCCACGCGGAACCCGGACAGCCACGACCTCCGCAGTTACCGCATCCTCGACGGCGAGGTCACCGAGGAACCCGTCGATGTGGTGCAAAGTTACAAGTTCGCCCACACGTCCGTGGCAGACGTTCCCGACAAGTGACCACGCCGTCCTCCGCGGACGGGTCCGTGCCGGAAAAATCCCACACCTCGAGGAGCCGACCATGGCTGTCACCGTTTCGATCCCTACCATCCTCCGCGCGCACACCGGTGGTGAAAAGCGAGTAGAGGCAACAGGTCCCACTCTCTCTGCCGTCATCGACGATCTCGACGTCAACTACGGCGGCATCAAGGAGCGCCTGATCAACGACGGACGTCTGCACCGATTCGTGAACGTGTACGTCAACGACGAGGACGTCCGGTTCTCGGGCGGACTCGAGACCGAGGTGGCCGACGGAGACTCGGTCACCATCCTCCCTGCCGTCGCGGGAGGTTGATCGCAGCCGATGGCCCGGTTCGAGTCGCTGATCGAGACGCTCGGGAACACCCCTCTCGTCGGACTGCCCCGGTTGTCGCCGCGCTGGACCGGGGATGCCCCGGTCCGGTTGTGGGCGAAACTCGAGGACCGTAACCCGACGGGCTCGGTGAAAGACCGGCCTGCCCTGCGCATGATCGAAGAGGCCGAACGGGACGGAGTGCTGGCGCCGGGCGCCACCATCCTCGAACCCACCAGCGGCAACACCGGAATCTCCCTCGCGATGGCTGCGAAATGGAAGGGGTACCGACTGATCTGCGTGATGCCCGAGAACACGTCCGTGGAGCGCCGTCAGCTTCTGACCATGTTCGGGGCACAGATCATCGACTCACCCGCGCGCGGCGGCTCCAACCAGGCCGTCGCGGTGGCCAAAGAACTGGCCGCCGAGCATCCCGAGTGGGTGATGCTCTACCAATACGGCAACCCCGCCAATGCACAGGCGCATTACGACACCACCGGGCCCGAGATCCTGCGCGACCTGCCCGAGATCACTCACTTCGTGGCCGGGCTCGGCACGACGGGAACGCTCATGGGTACCGGGCGGTTCCTACGCGAACACGTCGACGGCATCGAAATCGTCGCGGCGGAACCGCGGTACGGAGAACTGGTGTACGGGCTCCGCAACATCGACGAGGGTTTCGTTCCCGAACTCTACGACGAGGCGGTGCTCACGTCGCGATTCTCGGTGGGCCCCGCCGACGCGGTACGCCGGACCCGTGAGCTGATCGAGATGGAGGGGATTTTCGCCGGTATCTCGACCGGGGCCATCCTGCACGCAGCACTCGGAGTCGCGCGTAAGGCCGTGAAGGCCGAACGAGCCGCGGACATCGCCTTCATCGTGGCCGACGGCGGCTGGAAATATCTGTCCACCGGCGCGTACGGCGGTACGGTCGAAGAAGCCGAGGAAGCACTGGAAGGGCAGCTGTGGGCGTGATGAGAACGGTGCGTGGAGCATGACTTCGTCGATCGATCCGGTGCAGCCGCAGCAGAAGCGGCCGCTGTGGCTGCAGTCGGCCGTCGTGATCGGTGTCTTCACCGTCCTGCTGTACGCGATCGAGGTCGTCGACGTGGTCTCGGGCGAGGTCCTCGAGAGGAACGGGGTACTGCCGCGATCGGTGGACGGTCTGTGGGGCATTCTCTTCGCGCCCGTCCTGCACGACGACTGGAATCATCTGATCGGCAACACCATTCCCCTTATCGTGCTCGGTTTCCTCGTGCTGCTGTCCGGGGTGGCCAGAGGACTCGCGGCGACCGGGATCATCTGGGTGATCGGGGGTCTCGGCACCTGGCTGACAGGTGGCGCATTCGACAACCACATCGGATCCTCCATTCTGATCTTCGGATGGTTGGCGTATCTCCTGGTGCGTGGGCTGTTCACCCGGCATTTCGGCCAGATTCTGCTCGGTGTCGTGGTGTTCGTCTTCTACGGCGGCATGTTGTGGGGCGTACTGCCCAGCCAGCCGCACGTCTCCTGGCAAGGTCACCTCTTCGGCGCGATCGGGGGAGTGCTCGCCGCCTGGGCGCTCTCGGCGGACGCACGCAGAGAGCGCGCCCAGAAGTCGGTCGGGCCGCGTTCCCTCACCTGACTGTTGCCCGCCGGGATCATCACGCCCCGGCAGCGGGCGGTTGCCCACGGCGGCCCCCGCGGTAGTCGAGGGTCGGTCGGAGGAGGATACCGAGGGCGGCTTGCCTGGGCGAACACCGCCCGAATCTCGCGGCTAGGTCACAGTCGGTCATCAGTTGTGAAGTCGACGCGCCAATTCCGCCGGAAGCTTTTTCGGCAACGGGTCGCCATGGCAGCATGGCGGGTATGCGCATTACCGTCCTGGGGTGTTCAGGCAGCGTCTCCGGACCAGACTCACCCGCATCGGGCTATTTGTTGACGGCGCCGGACACTCCGCCGCTGGTAATGGACTTCGGGCCCGGTGTCCTCGGTGCTCTCCAGAAATTCGCCGATCCCGGTGAGGTGTCCGTGTTCCTCACCCACCTGCATGCCGATCACTGCCTGGACCTTCCCGGGCTGCTCGTCTGGCGCCGCTACCATCCGCACCCGCCGGAAGGTCGGGCCCTCGTCTACGGACCGTCCGACACCGCTCGCCGGATCGGAGTGGCGTCAGCGGAATGTGGTGGCGACATCGACGACATTTCCGACACGATCGAACTGCGCCACTGGGCGGACGGCGTTCCCGTCACCTTCGGTGACCTCACCATCACCGCCCGCCGCGTGAACCATCCGCCGGAGGCGTACGGACTCCGCGTGACCGACGGCACCGGCCGCACTCTCGTGTACACCGGTGACACCGGCATGTGCGAAGAAGTGGTCGAACTGGCCCGCGGGGCCGACGTCCTGCTCGCCGAGGCGTCGTGGACGCACAGCCCGGATCGGCCGAAGGGGGTGCATCTCTCCGGCACCGAAGCCGGCCAGGTCGCCCGCCGCGCCGAGGTCGGGGAACTGCTGCTCACCCACATCCCGCCCTGGACCTCGCGGGAAGATGTGATCGCCGAGGCCAAGGCCGAGTTCTCCGGACCCGTTCACGCGGTGACCGCGAGCGGCGTCTACGACGTCTGAAGCCGTGTGCCCGGGCTCTCGGACCGGACGACTAGGCTTTCGGCTGTGACAACACGAGATGACGGTAGGGCGGACGACGAACTCCGCGAGGTCAAGATCACCCGCGGCTTCACCACACACCCCGCAGGATCGGTGTTGGTCGAATTCGGCAACACCAGAGTGATGTGCACGGCAAGCGTCGAGGACGGCGTGCCCCGATGGCGTCAGGGCTCCGGGCTGGGCTGGCTGACCGCTGAATACGCGATGCTGCCCGCTGCCACCCACACCCGCAGCGGACGTGAATCCGTGAAGGGCAAGGTGGGTGGCCGGACTCAGGAGATCAGCCGATTGATCGGCCGTTCCCTCCGCGCGTGCATTGACCTCGCCGCCATCGGCGAGAACACCATCGCGCTCGACTGCGATGTCCTGCAAGCCGACGGGGGAACCCGCACCGCCGCCGTCACCGGAGCCTATGTCGCGCTGGTCGACGCAGTCACGTATCTGCGGGCGGCAGGCCGGCTCGCAGATCCGCAACCGATTTCCTGCGGAATCGCCGCGGTGAGTGTCGGCGTGGTCGATGGTCGTGTTCGACTCGATCTGCCCTACGAAGAGGATTCCAGGGCAGAGGTCGACATGAACGTGGTGGCCACCGACACGGGCACTCTCGTCGAGATCCAGGGCACCGGCGAAGGAGCCACCTTCCCGCGCAGCACCCTCGACAAACTTCTCGATTCGGCTCTGGCGGGTTGCGAGCAATTGTTCGAAATCCAGAAGACCGCACTGGAACTGCCGTATCCCGGCGTCCTGCCCGAACCCAAGGTCGTGGTGCCGAAGAAGAAGTTCGGGAGCTAGTCCGGTGCCGGGAACGCGGGTGCTGGTGGCCAGCCGCAACGCGAAGAAACTCCGGGAGCTCCATCGAGTACTCGACGCCGCGGGGGTAAAGGGTGTCGAATTGGTCGGTCTCGATGACGTACCTTCTTATCCCGAAGCTCCCGAGACAGGGGCGACATTCGAGGAGAACGCGCTGGCGAAGGCGCGCGACGGGGCTCGGGCCACTGGGTTGGCTTGCGTAGCAGATGATTCCGGCCTGGAAGTGGATGCCCTGAACGGCATGCCCGGTGTGTTGTCGGCGCGGTGGTCCGGCACGCACGGCCGCGACGAGGCCAACACGGCGCTGGTCCTCGCGCAGCTCGGTGACGTTCCCGACGACCGTAGGGGAGCGGCGTTCGTCTCCGCGTGCGCGCTGGTTGTGCCCGGTGGGGCGGAGACGGTGGTCCGCGGTGAGTGGCGGGGGACTATTGCCCGCGAGCCGGTCGGTGACGGAGGATTCGGTTACGACCCGGTGTTCGTGCCGGAAGGAAGCAGCCGCTCGGCAGCACAGTTGTCGCCGGAGGAAAAGGACGCGGCCTCACACCGGGGTCGCGCACTGACCCAGCTCATTCCCGCGCTGGCCAAGCTCGCCGAGAGCTGACGCCGTCGGGTACGACAAATGTGGACGGGAGGTTGTCATGTCTCCGATGATGGTGCCGCAAACACCGCTCGGATGGTTGGTCTACGTGATCGCTTTGATTACAGGTCAGCCGGTCATCATGTGACCGGCTGATCACGCCGACTATTCGAACACTGATCAGATCCCGAAGTCGGAACGGACCTGCTTGGTGCGCTGATGCTCCACGTAGAACGACAGGAACGGAATGGTCCCGGCGAGCAGAGTTCCGACGGTACGACCCGCGGGCCAGCGGACCTTGACTGCCAGATCCAGCGTGACCAGCAGGTAGACGAAGTACACCCAACCGTGCACCACGGCAATCCACGTGGGCAGATTCTCGACCTGGAAGATGTACTTGGCGACCATCTCCGCCGTGAGGACGAGCAGCCACACACCGGTGGCATAGGCAAGAATCCGGTAGCGCAGCAGCGCGGGAGCGATCTTCTTACGCTTGTCCGCGTCGACGACCGAACCGGACACAGTCTCGTCCTGACCCGTGCTCACGTGGTGCTCCTATCGTTCTCGCGAGCTGCCAGCTCGGCGAGATACTCGTTGTACTGCTGGACTTGGAGAAGTTCGAGGTCATCAGAACCGTCTTCGGCGGCGACTGCGTCGACCGTGGGACGAGGGGGAAGCACATCGGCCGGAATTTCCCGCACCTCGCCGGCTGCCTTCTCTGCCTCCGCCGGATCCGCGTCCTCGAGCTGCACGAAACGCCGATACGCATAGATGAAGAACGCCGCGAACAAGGGCCACTGGAACGCATACCCGAGGTTCTGACCGTTGCCCCCCACCGCCTCGAAGCGCTCCCACTGCCACCAACCCAGCGCAAGGCACGTCACAGCCCCGGCGACCACCAGCAGCACGAGTGCAGGTCGGCTTCGTCTACGGTTTCCGGACACGGTGACGACGGTACCCGAAACGGTGATTGCCCTGCTAGGAGAGGTGGGCGGTATGGGCGCGGTCACACGCCCACACCGACCCGAACCGTGCGCGAGGGGGGATTCGAACCCCCACGTCCATTGGACACCACATCCTAAGTGTGGCGCGTCTGCCCTTCCGCCACTCGCGCGCGAAGGACAGACTACGCCATCGGGTGAAGACTTCACTGGTTCACAGGTCGGGGTACGCGCTCCCGAAGTTGCGGTTGCGTCCCGCCCACGTTGCAGTCTGTGTGTGACAGTTGGGACAAAGGAAGCGGACCTCCTCCGGACGGGAATCGAGCGAGTCTCCACGGATGTGGTCGACGTGCAGAGTTAAAGGGCTTCCGCACCACTCCGCGTCCAGCCCGCAGATTGCGCACTTGTAGGGGACTCCGGCTTCGATCAGGGCGCGGCGCAGAAGATGTGGCTTAACCCGTGCGCTGCCGGGAGGGCGGCGAATCAGGATCTCCTCCCATGTCATTCGGTTCTTTGCCGGTTTGCCTTTCGTGTGCGCCTGGCCCGTAAAGTGCGTTGTATCGATGCCGAACTTCCGGATTCGGCGACTCAAATGTGCCTGCATTCCGCCGGACGGGCGTAGCCCGAGGAAACGGATGACGCCGGCCACGCTCGTCGATTCTGCGACCGCCTGCTCGAGAACCTCCCGGGTGTACTTCACCGTGCACCCGTAAGCCGTCGCTGAGCTCGCTGGTACCGCCAGATCGCGTGGGAGAGGGTGGCCGCGGTGACATCGAAACGGACGGCGGCGGCCGCGAGGAGTTCCTCGGCCATCGCATTCGTCACCTCCACCTCCGGTGCAACAGCGTCGATGACGAAATCCTGGAGGAGGCAACGGCTTTCGTGAGTGTGTACACCGAGTTGCACCACGAAGCACTCCCACGTGGCGCTGCCGAAACCGGCGATCTGGACGAGTGCAGAGCGGAGCACGTCGTCGTCCCGCAAGTCGGAGGACTGCCTGCATCCGGCGGCTACCAACGAGCGGGCGGCAAGTGCGACGGCCTCCGCCTTGGTGGTGTAGTTGCCCGGGACCCGCTGCCGGTTGCCCAGCACGGCGATCAGCTCCGCTGGGTCGTCGGCGTGCTCGGACAGGGCGCCGAGATCGTCGAGCGGCACGCCTCGGTGCGCGCGCCAGCGGCCTATGACGGCGCGCACCCCGGAAGCCGGCGTGCCGTAGGTGGCGCGGGCGGAGAACGCCGCGTCGAGCAGTCCGGCCTCGATCTCGCGCGGCCAGCCCTCCGTCCAGTGCGGCCATCCGTCCTGAGGTAGTTCCGCGGCGATGTAGTCGATCAGCTCACGAACGTGTGCAGTGCTCATTGTTCCCCCCGGAGAACGATGTGTGTGCGTCGATCGGCTCGAACGTTAGTTCGAGGGTCTGACAGGCTACGGAACCGAGTCGATTGGACACGGTGAGGTCACGGCGGATGGGCACGACCTAGGCGCTTCGTCAAGGTGGTAACAGATTGATAACGATTAATGTGAGGCTTTCCTCAGGTTCTAGGACGTCCTTGCACCGCTGCGTCCAGCGACGACGCGACCTACCCGAGAGTCACTTTTCGAACGCTCTGTGATCGACATCACGCGTAGGTGGCGCCATGTCGGGCTCATGGCGTTGCACTCGCCGCGAACGTGAGGAATTCCTCATGATTCTGTGTCAACCTTGTACAGCCCGGAAGTGCTGATCAGAGCCGATGCAGCAGGCACACGATGCCGAGGGCGGCAGACCAGCAATCCCACCTCCCCGTAGGGGTGACCAGGAGAGGACTTACGCGTGACGATTGACGACACGACACCCGCAGGAAATGGAAGAAACTCGAAGGGTTCGCGGCGCATCGGCGTAGACCGGGACGACACTCGGTCGTCGAGCAAGACCACACTCGCCGACCGTCTGGTCGGCGGCGAATCGTATGCCCTCGCCTTCGGTGGCCAGGGCGCGCCCTGGCTGAGCTCGCTCGAGGAGCTGAGCCGCGACAACGGTCTCGAGCCGGCTTTGACCAAGCTCGTGAACGAGGCCGCCGAGTACCTCGCCCCGGTGGCGCAGGAGCTGCTCGTCGTGCGTCCGGTCGGATTCGACCCCATCGCGTGGATCCTCGAGCAGGAACTCGCCGACGAAGAAGACGGTGCCCCGGCGGCCGGACCTTCTGCCGCTGCTCTCACGTCTGCAGCAGTCTCCCTTCCCGGTGTCTTCCTGACACAGATCGCCGCGCTGCGTGCGCTGGCGGCGCAAGGCCTCGATCCCACCGTGACGGCACCCGTGTCGGTGATCGGCCACTCCCAAGGACTTCTCGCTGCGGAGGCCGTTGCGACCTCCGGCAACAAGGACGGCGAACTTCTCGCCCTCGCTCAGCTGATCGGTGCCGCTGCCGGACTGGTGGGTCGTCGTCGCGGAGTGATCTCTGCGGCCGACTCCACCCCGATGCTTGCCGTGTCCAACGTCGACCCGGCGCGCCTGCGTCAGATCGTCGAGGAGCTCGCCGAGGGCCTCGAGCCCGAGCGCGCCGCTGTACTCGGCATCCGTAACGCCCGGCGCCGCGTCGTGCTGTCCGGCCCGCCGGCCCAGCTGGCACGGGTGCAACAGCGCTGCGAGCAGATCGAGGCGGACGAAGCCCGTGAGCGCGACGCCAAGAAGCGTGGCGGCTCCATCTTCTCGCCCGTGTTCGAACCGCTCCCGGTCGAAATCGGTTTCCACCACCCGGCGCTCGCGGAGACCGTCGATATCGTCGGCCAGTGGGCCGCTCGTTGCGGTCTCGACGAAGACAAGGCTCGCGCCCTCACGAGTGCCTGCCTCGTCGACCCCGTCGACTGGGTCGAGGCCGTCGACAGCACCATCGACGCCGGCGCCTCCTGGATCCTCGATCTCGGACCCGGTGACCTCCTCACCCGCATGACGTCGGCCAGCGTGCGCGGGCAGGGCGTCGGCATCGTCGCCGCTGCCACCCGCGGCGGCCACCGCAACCTGCTCACTCCGGGTGCGGCACCCGAGGTGCCCGCTGCGTGGACCGAATTCCTTCCGAAGCCGGTCGCGCTGCCCGGCGGACGTATCGGCGTCGAGACCGCATTCACCAAGCTGACCGGTCGTTCGCCGATCCTGCTCGCCGGCATGACCCCCACCACGGTCGACCCGAAGATCGTCGCCGCAGCTGCCAACGCAGGCCACTGGGCCGAGCTCGCCGGTGGTGGCCAGGTGACCGAGCAGATCTTCGCCGACCACGTCGAGGAGCTCACCGGGCTGCTCGAGCCGGGTCGGGCCGTGCAGTTCAACTCGATGTTCCTCGACCCCTACCTGTGGAAGCTCCACGTCGGTGGCAAGCGCCTCGTCCCCAAGGCCCGCGCCGCCGGTGCCCCGTTCGACGGCGTCGTCGTCACCGCCGGCATCCCGGAGCTCGAGGATGCCGTCTCGATCATCGGGGACCTCACCGAGGCCGGGTTCAGCTACATCGCGTTCAAGCCGGGCACGGTCGCGCAGATCCGTTCGGTGATCCGCATCGCCAACGAGGTTCCCTCGTTCCCCGTCATCGCCCACATCGAGGGCGGCCGCGCCGGTGGTCACCACTCGTGGGAAGACCTCGACGACCTGCTCCTCGACACCTATGCCGAGCTGCGTACCCGACCGAACCTGGTCCTGTGCGTCGGTGGCGGCATCGGCACGCCGGAGCAGGCTGCCGACTACCTGACAGGCCGCTGGTCCGTCGCGCACGGCTTCCCCGCGATGCCGCTGGACGGCATCCTGGTCGGTACCGCGGCCATGGCCACCCTCGAGGCGACCACGTCTCCCGAGGTGAAGCAGCTCCTCGTCGACACCCCCGGTACCGCGGACTGGGTCGGTGCGGGCACCGCCGAGGGTGGCATGGCCTCCGGCCGTAGCCAGCTCGGCGCCGACATCCACGAGATCGACAACGCTGCGTCCCGCACGGGCCGCCTGCTGGACGAGGTTGCCGGTGACGCCGACGCCGTTGCCGCGCGTCGCGACGAGATCATCGAGGCACTGAACGTCACGGCGAAGCCGTACTTCGGCGACGTCGAGACGATGACGTACGAGCAGTGGCTGCGCCGCTACCTCGAACTGGCCGTCGGCATCGACGCCGCGAAGGCATTCGACTGCGGTTCCGACCTGCAGGACGCCATCGACGAGGCCACCACCAGCCCCTGGATCGACATCACCTGGCGCAAGCGTTTCGGTGAGATGCTGCAGCGCACCGAGTCGCGTCTGCACCCGGTCGACCGCGGACCGATCCCCACCCTGTTCGCTGACGACGCGATCCTGGAGCGTCCCGAGGCTGCCATCTGCGCACTGCAGGCTCAGTACCCGGACTACGCGACCACGGTTCTGCACCCCGCCGACGTGTCGTTCTTCGTCTCGCTCTGCAAGACGCCCGGCAAGCCGGTCAACTTCGTTCCCGTGGTGGATGGTGACGTCCGCCGCTGGTGGCGCTCCGATTCGCTGTGGCAGGCGCACGACCCCCGCTACACCGCGGACCAGGTCTGCGTCATCCCCGGCACCGTCGCCGTCGCCGGCATCACGCGCGTCGACGAGCCCGTCGGTGAGCTGCTCGACCGCTTCGAGAAGGCCACCTACGACGAGCTGGTCACCGCCGGTGCGTCGCCGCTGTCGCTGCTCGCGCGCCGTCATGCCGACATCGCGCGGGGCCTCCTCGACACCGTCCTGTCGGCTCCCGACATCCAGTGGGCCTCGCGCCTGACTCTGAACCCGGTTCGCCGGCTCGGCGACCTCGACAAGTGGTCGGTCGAATCCGACACCCGCGCGGTGCACGAGACCACCGGTGCCGAGCTCTCCGTGATCGGCGACCAGCAGGTGCTCCTCACTGTTCCGCTGGTGGCAGGCAAGTCCGTCCAGATCACCATCACCGTTCCGGCCTCCGTCGCGGACGGTGGCGCACCCCTGGTCACCGAGGCCGATGCCGAGAAGTCGATGACCGCACTCCTCGCGGTCGCGGCCGGTCAGGAACTGCCTGCCGTCAAGAACGGTGTCGCTCGCCTCAACCTGGCTTGGACCCCGGATCTGATCGCCGACCACGCCGGTGTCACCGGTTCGGGTCTGCCCACGACGCTGAGCGTCAGTGGCAAGGCGGTCCCGGACGTGGTCGTCGGCGCCTGCTGGCCGGCCGTGTTCGCCGTGCTCGGTGCCGCGAAGACCGAAGACTCTCTCTCGGTCATCGAAGGCATGCTCGACCTGGTCCACCTCGATCACAGCGTCGACTTCGTGGGTGAATTGCCTTCGGAGACCAGCATTCTCGTCGTCAAGGCCGAGGTCGCCTCGGTGCTCGACACCGACCTGGGCCGCGTCGTCGAGGTCAAGGTCGAGGTCGGCGCGATGCTTGGTGAGGGCCTCGACGCCCCCGCCGTCGTCACCCTCTCGGAGCGCTTCGCCATCCGCGGCCGCACCGGCAAGGGCGAGCTGTCCGATCCGCCCCGCGCCGGTGGTTCGCTCAGTGACGAGGCCGTGGACACCCCGCGTCGTCGTCGCCGCGACACCACCATCGTCGCGCCCCGCAACATGGGCTCCTTCGCTCAGGTGTCGGGTGACCACAACCCGATCCACACCTCCGACAACGCCGCGCTCCTCGCCGGCCTCGGCAGCCCGATCGTGCACGGCATGTGGCTCTCGGCCGCAGCCCAGCAGGTCGTCACCGCCGTGGACCCGGCCGAGACCAAGACGCCGCCGCGCCGTCTCACCGCCTGGACCGCCCGCTTCCTCGGGATGGTCCGTCCCGGCGCCGAGATCGACGTCCGCGTCGACCGCGTCGCCGTGGACCGTGGCGCCGAGATCGTCGAGGTCGGGTGCCGCATCGACGGTGAACTGGTGATGGTCGCAACGGGTCGCACCGCGGCTCCGAAAACCGTCTACGCGTTCCCCGGACAGGGCATCCAGCGTCCCGGCATGGGCCTCGACGCCCGCGCCCGCTCCAAGGCCGCCCGCGAGATCTGGGACCGCGCCGACAAGCACACCCGCAAGGCTCTCGGATTCTCGATCCTCGCCGTGGTCCGCGACAACCCGACGGTCGTCAAGGCCCGGGGCGTCGAGCACAAGCACCCGGACGGTGTCCTGCACCTGACCCAGTTCACCCAGGTCGCGATGGCGACGCTCGGTGTGGCTCAGGTCGCCGAGCTCCGCGAGTCCGGTGCCTTCGTCGAGGGTGCCTTGCTCGCAGGCCACTCGGTCGGTGAATACAACGCCCTCGCGGCGGTCGCCGGTGTGCTTCCCCTGGAAGCCGTTCTCGAGGTGGTCTTCCAGCGTGGTTCCGCCATGCACGCCCTGGTGCCGCGTGACGAGGCCGGGCGCTCCGACTACCGGATGGCCGCTATCCGGCCGTCGCAGATCGGTCTCGCGGACGAGGACGTCGAGTCGTTCATCGGTGAGATCGCCGCGGCAACAGGCGAATTCCTGCAGGTTGTGAACCTGAACCTGCGTGGCTCGCAGTACGCCATTGCGGGCACGGTGGCCGGACTCAACGCGCTCGAGAAGGAAATCGATGTCCGCCGTGAGGCTTTCGGCGGCAAGCGCGCCTACATCATGGTCCCGGGCATCGACGTCCCGTTCCACTCGACGGTTCTGCGCGGCGGTGTCGACGACTTCCGTGGTCGCCTCGAAGAACTGCTTCCGCAGGACATCGATCCGGCCATTCTGATCGGGCGTTACATTCCGAACCTCGTGCCGAAGCCGTTCTCGCTGAAGCGTGAGTTCGTGCAGGAGATCGCGGACCTCGTGCCGTCGAAGCCGCTGCAGAAGGTCTTGAAGGACTTCGACTCGTGGGCGGCACAGCCGTCGCAGCTCACGCGCATCGTGCTCACCGAGCTTCTGGCCTGGCAGTTCGCGAGCCCGGTCCGGTGGATCGAGACGCAGGACCTGCTGTTCGCCGACGAGTCCGAAGGTGGATTGGGTGTCGAGCGCTTCGTCGAGATCGGTCTGGGCTCCGTCCCGACCGTCGCGAACCTCGCCTCGCAGACCCTCAAGTTGCCGGGACGCTTCGGCTACCCGGTCGAGGTCCTCAACATCGAGCGTGAAGCCGCCATCGTGTACTCCACCGACGTGGATCCGGCGCCGGTCGAAGACGACGAGCCGGCAGCACCGGCAGCTGAGGCGCCCGCCGCGTCGGCAGCCCCCGCTGCCGCTCCGGCCCCCGCGGCAGCCCCCTCGGGCGGTCCGCGTCCCGACGACATCGCCTTCAAGGCAGCCGACGCCACCAAGGTTCTGATCAGCCTGTGGACCAAGCTGCGTCCCGATCAGGTCGGCCCCGTCGACACGATCGAGGCTCTGTGCGACGGCGTGTCCTCGCGGCGCAACCAGCTGCTCGTCGACCTCGGTTCCGAGCTCTCGCTCGGCGCGATCGACGGTGCCGCCGACGCCGACATGGGCTCGCTGGCTGCCACGGTCGACTCGCTGGCCCGTACGTACAAGCCTTTCGGCCCGGTGCTGTCCGACTCGATCAACGATCACCTCCGCAAGGTCTTCGGCCCGTCGGGTCGACGTCCGGCGGCCATCGCGGACCGAGTCAAGAAGGTCTGGGAGCTGGGTGACGGCTGGGCGTACCACGTCACCGCGGAGGTGGCGCTCGGAACCCGCGACGGTTCCAGCATCCGCGGCGGTGACCTGGGCGGCCTCGCAGGCGGCGGTCTCGCCGACGGCGCCGCAGTAGACGCTGTCATCGACAGCGCAGTCGCCGCAGTGGCCTCGCGCCGTGGGATCAGCGTTTCGCTCCCGGCCACGGGTGGCGGAGCCGGTGGCACCGTCGACGCCGCGGCACTGGGTGAGTTCACCGAGCACATCACGGGCCGCGACGGCGTGCTGGCCTCGGCCGCCCGCCTCGTGCTCGAGCAGCTCGGTTTCGCCGGTGACACGGCGACGGCAGCGGCGCCCACCGACACCGAACTCGTCGACCTCGTGTCCGCGGAACTCGGTTCGGACTGGCCGCGACTGGTGGCTCCCGCATTCGACGGAAAGCGGGCGGTCCTGCTCGACGACCGCTGGGCCTCCGCCCGGGAGGATCTGGCCCGTCTGTGGATCGACGCGGCCGGCTCGGGATCGCTCGAGATCGAAAGCTTCGCCGGTGCAGGCAAGTCCGTTGCGGCGCAGGCCGCATGGTGGCAGGCCCGCGCTACCGACGAGGGTCGCGCGGCTCTGGCCGAGAAGTACGGGCGTATCGCCGCGGCGGCAGCCGCCATCGGTTCGGAGGCGGCAGTCGTCGTCACCGATGAGACCCCGGAATGGGCAGACCAGGTCGCCGTCGTTACCGGTGCCAGCAAGGGGTCCATCGCGGCCGCGGTCGCAGGCAAGCTCCTCGCGGGCGGCGCGACGGTCTTCGTGACCACCTCGCGTCTCGACGACAAGCGTCTCGGCTTCTACCGCGACCTCTACCGCCGCAATGCTCGCGCCGGTGCCGCCCTGTGGGTGGTTCCCGCGAACATGGCGTCGTACACGGACATCGACGCGCTCATCGAGTGGATCGGTGAGGCCCAGTACGAAACGGCCGGTGGATCGAAGAAGCTCGTCAAGGAAGCGGTCACCCCGACCTTGCTGTTCCCGTTCGCCGCTCCCCGCGTGGCCGGCGACCTGGCCGACGCCGGCGCCCGCGCCGAAATGGAGATGCGAGTTCTCCTGTGGTCGGTGGAACGCCTGATCGGCGGACTGTCGAAGATCGGCTACGACCGTGACGTCGACACTCACCTGCACGTAGTTCTGCCCGGCTCCCCGAACCGCGGTCTGTTCGGTGGTGACGGCGCTTACGGCGAGGCGAAGGCCGCGCTCGACGCAGTGGTCGGCCGCTGGAAGGCCGAGCGCAACTGGGCCGAACGCGTCACCCTGGTGCACGCTCTCATCGGATGGGTTCGCGGAACCGGACTGATGGGCGGCAACGACCCGCTCGTCGAGGCCGTCGAAGGTGCCGGAGTCCGTACCTGGTCCACCCAGGAAATGGCCACCGAGCTGCTGCAGTTGTGCGAGCCCGAGGCACGTCGCCTCGCGTCCGCCGAGCCGCTCGCCGCCGATCTGACCGGTGGGCTCGCCCAGGCGAACCTGGACCTGCCCGCGCTGGCGAAGCAGGCTCAGGAAGCTGCTGCTGCCGAGGCCGACGAGGACACGGCCGAGCTCGACACCATCGCGGCTCTGCCCGCCCCGCCGCGGGTCTCGGAGTCGGCGGCACCGGCCTGGTCGGGAGTCACTGCGGCCCCGGAGGACCTCGTGGTCATCGTCGGTGCCGGTGAGCTCGGACCGTTCGGCTCCTCGCGTACCCGCTTCGAGATGGAGGTCGACGAAGAGCTTTCGGCGGCAGGCGTTCTCGAACTCGCGTGGAACACCGGACTGATCGTGTGGGAGACCACACCGTCGCCCGGGTGGTACGACGCCGAGACCGGGGAACTGGTTCCGGAAGCCGAGATCGCGGACCGGTACCACGACACCGTCGTCGAACGGTGCGGCATCCGCCGCTACGTGGACGAAGGCGCGATGGTCGATAACACCGCACCGCTGCTCACGTCGGTCTTCCTCGACAAGGACCTGAGCTTCGTCGTCAGCACCGAGGCGGAGGCACTGGCGTTCGTCGAGGCCGATCCGGACAACACGGTCGCGACTCCGGTCCCGGACAGTGGGGACTGGCAGGTCACCCGCCGGGCCGGTACCGAAATCCGCGTGCCGCGCAAGATGAAGCTCACGCGCAGCGTGGGTGGTCAGATCCCGACCGGATTCGACGTCACGAAGTGGGGCATCCCCGCCGACATGGCCGACTCCGTCGACCGCGTGGGCCTGTGGAACATCGTCGCCACGGTGGACGCGTTCCTCACCGGTGGGTTCACGCCCAGCGAACTGCTGCGGTGGGTGCACCCCTCGCTGGTCGCCAACACCCAGGGCACCGGCATGGGCGGCATGAGCTCGATGAGGTCGCTGTACATCGACACGCTGCTCGGTGAGAACCGGCCGAACGACATCCTGCAGGAAGCTCTGCCGAATGTTATTGCGGCGCACGTCGTCCAGTCCTACGTCGGCGGTTACGGCGCCATGGTCCACCCGGTTGCGGCGTGCGCCACGGCTGCGGTGTCCGTCGAAGAGGGCGTCGACAAGATCAAGCTCGGCAAGGCGCAGTTGGTCGTTGCCGGTGGCTTCGACGACCTGAGCACGGAAGGCATCATCGGATTCGGTGACATGTCCGCCACCGCGAAGACCGACGACATGCACGCCAAGGGAATCGAGGATCGCCGCTTCTCGCGGGCCAACGATCGTCGACGCGGCGGATTCGTGGAGTCGGCCGGCGGCGGCACGATCCTCCTCGCTCGCGGTGACGTGGCACTCGAGATGGGCCTGCCCGTCCTCGGTGTGGTTGCCTACGCCAGCTCCTTCGCGGATGGTGTCCACACATCGATCCCGGCTCCCGGAATCGGTGCGCTCGGTGCAGGTCGTGGGGGAGCGAATTCGCAGCTCGCTCAGTCCCTCGGCAAGCTCGGTCTCGGTGCCGACGACATCTCGGTGATTTCCAAGCACGACACGTCCACCGCGGCCAACGATCCCAACGAGGCGGAGCTGCACGAGCGCCTCGCCGGGGCCCTCGGCCGCAGCGAAGGTGCGCCGCTGTTCGTCGTCTCGCAGAAGAGCCTCACCGGACACGCCAAGGGTGGTGCCGCAGCATTCCAGCTGATCGGTCTCTGCCAGGTGCTGGACAACGGTGTCGTCCCGCCGAACCGCAGCCTCGACTGCGTCGACGAGAAGATGGCCGAGTTCGAACACCTCGTGTGGGCTCGGGAGCCGCTCCGATTCGGTGAGCAGTTCCCCCTGAAGGCCGGTCTGCTCACGAGCCTGGGCTTCGGTCACGTCTCCGGACTGATCGCCGTGGTGCACCCGCAGGCGTTCGTCGAGGCAGTCCCGGCGGACAGGCGGGAGGCGTACCTCGCGCAGGCACGCAAGCGCTCCGTCGAGGGTCAGCGTCGTCTGGTGAAGGCCATGGTCGGTGGCGGCAGCCTGTACGAGCGTCCTGCCGATCGTCGCTTCGGCGGCGACAGTGTGCCGGCCGCAGCGTCCCGTCAGCTGGAGGCGGACGTCCTGCTCACCGAGGCGGCACGCCTGGGAGCGGACGACGTGTACAGCTCGGGTCTGCCCGGCTGCAAGTAGGAACAGGATCGATGGGAGTTCTGGGAATCGGCTTCGACCTCGTCACGGTGTCGGAGTTCGCCGAGCAGCTGGACCGGCCAGGTACGGCAATGCTCGACAACTTCACACCGGGCGAACGTCGAGACGCCGTGACCCGGAGCTCCGATCCGGCTCGGCATTTCGCGGCCCGATGGGCGGCGAAGGAGGCAGTGATCAAAGCATGGTCCACGGCCAACTTCGCCAGCCCGCCGGTGCTGCCCGAAATGATCCACCACCTGATCGAGGTGGTGACGGATGCGTGGGGACGGCCGAGCATTCGCTTACGCGGAGACGTCGCCGAGCATCTGACGGACGTGAAGATTCATATCTCGCTCACGCACGACGGCGACACCGCTGGTGCATTCGCGGTGATCGAAGCGGCGTAGGCGCTCCGCGCCCATGCGCCTTTCTGGTAGCAGGAGCAACCTGAAAGGCGCAGGGGACCGGAGGGCCTAGCCGGTGGTCGTAGTGGTGCGAGATTCCTTTTCGGCGACGAGCAGGTACGCCACCATCAGCCGTTTCAGCTCGGCGACGGCATCAGCGTGGCTCTGGTCGTCCTGCACCGAGAAGTTCAGCATCGAGTAGACGACGTGAACGAGAACCTCGGCCATCATGGTGCGCCGCTCCCACGTGGTTTGCGGGGTGAGCGGTGCGAGCATCCGCGAGACCTGCTCCGCGAACGCCTTCTCATGGATGGCCCCCGTGGCGCGGGTCGACGGGGTCGACTGCATCGCCAGCCACACCTCGCGTCGTGACGGATCCGACATCCACAAACCGGCCATGTGGTCGACGAAGGCGTTGAGGAAGCGTAGCCAGTCGAGAGACGGAACCTCACCGTTGAACTGCGCGAGTTCGTGTTGAACGCCGACGAGGTCCTGCCTGTTGAGCTCGCACACGATCACATACTTGTTCGCGAAGAACTGGTAGAGCGTGCCGATCGGCACATCGGCACGAGCGGCGACCTCCTCGCAGGTGAACGACTCGAATCCCACATCCACCAGCAATTCCCGCGACGCTGCGAGTAGCGCATCGAACTTGCGGCGACTACGTTCCTGGGTCGGACGTCGGCGGGGCAGGAGCTCCTGCGGGTCCGACTGCTGCTCCAGCGCCGGGTCCACACGGCGCGGTGCTTGCTTGCTGGCTGAAGACTCCACCGCCCCAGGCTATCGGTCTTTGCTCCGGATTCCGAAGACCTGTCCCGGTGGCTCGTCGGGTTTTGCCAGGACGTGGCCACCGATCGGGTGGTTTCCCGGACGAACAATGTGATGGCCCACAAATAGCCGACGGCAGGAATTCCCCCACATCACCACCTGGCGACGAGAGCGACTGAGGCCGGTTGGTGGGCGGCGTTCAACGTCCCCTGAAAAGTCGCACCCGGCCCGCGGCGAGTTCGGGCGTACCACGCCGAAGGCCGGGTGGGACGGAATGCGCTCAGACGGAAAGGTCCCGTCGCAGCTTGGCCACATGGCCGGTGGCGCGAACGTTGTACTGCGCGACCTCGATCTTGCCCTCCTCGTCGACGAGGAAGGTGGAGCGGATGACGCCCTGAACGGTCTTGCCGTACATCTTCTTCTCCCCGAATGCGCCCCACGCCTCGAGTGTGGACTTGTCCGGGTTCGACAGGAGCGGGAATGTCAGTTCCTCGGTGTCGCGGAACTTGGCCAGCTTGGCCGGTTTGTCGGGGGAGATGCCGATCACGTCGATGCCGGCTCCGTTGAGTTCCGCGAGATTGTCGCGGAAGTCGCACGCCTGCTTGGTGCAACCGGGGGTGCTGGCGGCCGGGTAGAAGTACACGACGACCTTGCGTCCGCGGTAATCGGCGAGGGACACCTCGTTGCCGTCGGCATCGGGGAGGGTGAAGGCGGGTGGAGTGTCTCCGGGAGAGAGTCTGCTGTTGTCGGTCACGACATGTCACGCTACCGGGACGGCCCGACACCGGCGGTACATCCAATGGGGGAGACGGAGTCGCGGGTGGCGTGTTCTCGTCTACGGTTGACGCAAGTGTGGGATCTTCGCGTTAGCGTCGCTCTCGCTGATCGAACCATTCGAACAAGTTGGAGGATACGTTGCCCAGGGACACCGACAGCATCGAGCGTGAAATCGAGAACGCGCGCAATCAGCTCGCAAGCACACTCGACGAATTGACGGTCCGCACCAACCCGAAGCGTCTCGTGGAGAACACGAAGCAGACGCTGATCGCGAAGTTCAACGAGCCGGCAGTCAAGTACGGACTGATCGCCGTAGGTGCGGTGGTGGGGCTCCTGGTGCTCCGCAAGGCGCTGCGCTGACCGATTCGTGGTGACGCCGCCGGGACTGTGACCGCACATCCCGGCGGCTGTTCGCTTTTCGGGCGGAACATCAAGCGCAAGAAGAAAGGCCCTCACCTTCCGAAGAAGGTGAGGGCCTTTCCTGCAAGTGCGCCCACAGGGACTCGAACCCCGGACCCAGTGATTAAGAGTCACTTGCTCTACCAACTGAGCTATAGGCGCTCGCTCTTGCGAGACAGAACAGTAGCGGACCGCTTCTCAGGAATGCAAATCGCCTGGTCGACGCCTCGCTTCCCTCCCCGGCAGGAGATACAACCCGTAACAACGGCACCGCTGGTCACGATTGATATTCGAACGTTACTGGCACGCCCGGCGCTTGGTTGGAACCGGTCTCCGGCGGCTGGCATCATTGGAGACCACACGGTCTCGACGTGCTGATTCGTCTCGCGATGGCGAGGGGCGTGCCGGCTTGAACGTGACATCGGAGCGAGGACGTGAAGTGGGGTTAACCATGGGTGTGGGGCGCGGTAGGCGCATGCGTGCGCGATCGGTCTCGAAGACCGCGACAATTGTGGCGGCATCACTCGTATTCGCATTGTCGATCGCGGGATGCACGGTGTCCGACGCCGGCACCGTCACCTCGGAAGGGGAGGCGCCGATCGACTCCAATCCGGTCACCGAGTTGATCAAACCGAAGGTGACCGCATCGGCCACCGACGGAGCTGTCGGCTTCTCGCCGGGCCAGCCGGTCACCGTGTCGGTCGCAGACGGGACGCTGGCCGAGGTCACGATGTACAACCCCGAGGGTGTGCCGGTGGACGGCGCGATCGCACCCGACGGTCTGTCGTGGGTCAATACGGAACCGCTGGGCTACGACAAGGAATACCGGCTCGAAGCCAAGGCGAACGGACTCGGCGGCGCGACCACGTCGACGTCGGTGTTCACCACCAGCGCACCCGGTAACGTCACCAAGCCTTACGTGATGCCTGGCGATGGCGACGTGGTGGGCGTCGGCCAGCCGCTCGCCGTGCAGTTCGACGAGAACATCCCCGACCGACGGGCTGCCGAGGCTGCCATCACCGTCACGACGAATCCGCCCGTGGAGGGCGCGTTCTTCTGGGTCAACAACCGTGAGGTGCGGTGGCGTCCGCAGAACTTCTGGGCGCCCGGCACGACCGTCGATGTCAAGGTCGCCGTGTACGGCCGAGATCTCGGAGACGGACTGTTCGGACAGGAAGACGTCCACACCACGTTCACGATCGGTGACGCTCTGATCGCGACAGCCGATGACAACACCAAGCAGGTCACGTTCGAACGCAACGGTGAAGTGATCATGACGATGCCCACATCGATGGGTAAGGACGACACACCCACCGACAACGGCGTCTACATCATCGGCGACCGGTTCGCGAACCTCGTGATGGACTCGTCCACCTACGGAGTGCCCGTCAACGCTCCGCAGGGGTACAAGACGCCCGTCGACTGGGCCACGCGAATGTCCTACAGCGGCATCTTCTTCCACTCGGCGCCGTGGTCGGTGGGACAGCAGGGCTATTCCAACGTCAGTCACGGTTGCCTCAACCTCAGTCCCGCCAACGCGAAGTGGGTGTACGACAACACCAAGCGGGGAGACATCGTCGTCGTGAAGAACACGGTCGGCGGCACACTGTCGGGCACCGACGGCCTCGGTGACTGGAACATTCCCTGGAACGTGTGGAAGGCGGGCAACGCCAGCGACTGAGTCCCTGGGACTGAACGCATACAAGAAAGCCCCCGGCCGAGGCCGGGGGCTTTCTGTTGGGGTGAGTGACGGGACTCGAACCCGCGACAGCCAGGATCACAACCTGGTGCTCTACCAACTGAACTACACTCACCATGCGCTTTCGGCAGCCACCCGGAGGCGGTTACTTCGGCGAGGAAGATACTAGCGCGTCCGATGCCCGAGAAGCCAATCGGTATGTCAGGCGGGCCCGAGTTCTTCGACGATGGCAGCGATGTCGCTGGTAGACGGGCCGGGGTCGGGCACGAAGGCCGTTTTCCGGTAGTACCGAAGTTCGCGGATCGACTCCTTGATGTCGGCAAGGGCCCGGTGGGCGAGACCCTTTTCGGGCTGCCCGAAGTAGATCCGGGGATACCACCGACGGCACAGTTCCTTGATGGAGCTCACATCGATCATCCGGTAGTGCAGGTAGGTGTCGAGGTCGGGCATGTCGCGCGCGATGAATCCGCGATCCGTCGCAATGGAGTTACCGGCGAGCGGTGCGGTGCCCGCCACGGGAACATGCTCGCGGATGTAGGCGAGCACCTGCTGCTCGGCGTCGGCGAGCGTGACCGTCGACTTACGGACTTCCTCGGTCAGTCCCGAAGTCTGATGCATCTTGGTCACGACATCCGGCATGGCGGCGAGCGCTTCGTCGTCGGCGTGGATGACGATGTCGACACCCTCACCGAGAACGTTCAGCTCGCTGTCCGTGACCAGAGCGGCGATCTCGATCAGCTTGTCGGTACCGAGCCGAAGGCCCGTCATTTCACAGTCGATCCACACAAGTTTGTCCTGCACCAGGAACACAGTAGTCACGTGGGTCACGGGCTAAGGTCTGCGGTGGACACTTTCTCCCGACGTTCGTGATCCGAGGAGGGCTTCGATGACCCAGCAATCGCAGAACGGCGGGGCCGCCCCGACTCCCGCGCAGAAGGCAGAGGCGGCCAGAGCTGCCGCGGTCGAAGCGGCGAGGATTGCCGCCGAGGCCGCGGCCGCCGCGGAGGCGGCGGAGAGGGAAGCGCAGGAGGCGGCGGAGAACGAAGCGCGGAATGCGGCGGCGCAGGGCGCGACTGCCGCACCGCCTCTGTCGGGGCCTGCCGCAGAAATCGCGTCGGGGTACTCGTCGGCCGGTGTAGCGCTCGAGCTCGGTACCGTCCTCGTCGACGGAGTTGTCGATCCCGCGGCCAGGGTCCGGATACCGCTCGCGACGATCAACCGGCACGGCTTGGTGGCCGGTGCCACTGGGACCGGTAAGACCAAGACCCTGCAGGGAATAGTCGAGCAGCTGTCGGGGGCAGGGGTTCCCGTGGTGATGGCCGATGTGAAGGGTGACCTCTCCGGCTTGTCGAAACCGGGAGAGGCGAACGAGAAGATCACCGCTCGAGCCGCCGAAACCGGCGACGGTGACTGGACGCCGGCGGGTTCGCCAGTGGAGTTCCTCTCGTTGGGTACTGAGGGTGTCGGCATCCCCGTGCGGGCCACCATCACTGCGTTCGGCCCGATCCTGCTCAGTAAGGTGCTGGGGCTCAACGCCACTCAGGAATCGACTCTCGGGCTCATCTTTCACTGGGCCGACACGCGCGGTCTGGCGTTGCTCGATCTGAAAGATCTGAGGTCGGTCATCGCCCACCTCACCAGCGACGACGGCAAGGCCGACCTGGCGGGCATCGGCGGAGTGTCACCGGCCACGGCGGGTGTGATCCTCAGGGCGCTGGCCAATCTCGAGGCGGAGGGCGGTGACACCTTCTTCGGTGAACCCGAGTTCGCCACCGAAGATCTGCTCCGATTCGACAGTGACGGGCGAGGCGTCATCACGTTGTTCGAACTGGGCGCGCAGGCCGCCCGTCCCGCCCTCTTCTCCACCTTCCTGATGTGGGTACTGGCCGATCTGTTTCAAACGTTGCCCGAGGAAGGAGATCTGGACAAGCCGAAGCTCGTCTTCATCTTCGACGAGGCGCATCTCCTGTTCACCGACGCGTCGAAGGCGTTCCTGCAGCAGGTGGAGCAGACGGTCAAGCTGATCCGCTCCAAAGGTGTCGGCGTCTTCTTCTGCACCCAATTACCGACGGACGTCCCCAACGCGGTGCTCTCACAACTGGGTGCGCGCATCCAACATGCGTTGCGCGCGTTCACGCCGGACGATCAGAAGGCGCTGAACAAAACGGTACGCACGTACCCGAAGACGCAATTCTATGATCTGGAGAAGGCGCTCACATCCCTCGGTATCGGCGAGGCGATCGTGACGGTGCTCTCCGAGAAGGGTGCGCCGACGCCGGTGGCGTGGACCAGGATGCGGCCACCACGTTCACTCATGGACACCATTGGCAACGACGCCATTCGGGGCGCGGCGGCGTCGAGCCCGCTGGCGCAGAGATACGGTCGGACCGTCGACCGCGAATCGGCGTACGAGAAGCTGAGCGCGAAGGTCGCGGGAGCGCCTGCGACCGATGAGGACATCGATCTGCCATCGCTGCCGGACCTGCCCGCGCCTGCGGAGCCCGACGGGCCGAACATGGCCGAGCAGATTCTGGGAAATCCGGCGGTCAAGAGTTTCTTGAGGTCGGCGGCCTCGGCCGCAGGACGGGAGATTTCGCGCAGTATCTTCGGCACAGGGCGCCGCCGGCGGCGCTGACATCGGCTGCGCTCGGGGCGAATGTACCGTTCAGCGCGGTCGAAGCGTCGAACGGTACATTCGCCGCCATCTAGTTGCCCAACTTCTTGTAGAAACTTCCCACGATCGGCGCCACGACTGCGCGCGGACTGTACTGTCCCGCAACGGACATCGCCTTACTGATGATGCCCGGCACCACACGCATCTTGTTGTCGGCCAAGCCGTCGAGCGACACCTTGGCGGTGTATTCGCTGGAGATCCACAGGAAGTCGGGGACCAGCTTGTCGACGATGGACGCGTCCGCGGGGTCGGGTTCCTCGGTGCGGACCGGTCCCGGGGCGAGCAGGGTCACGCTGACCCCGGAGCCCTTGAGTTCGCCGCGCAGCGATTCGGAGAAGGTGTTGACGAAGGCCTTCGTAGCCGCGTAGGTGGCGTTGTGGGGGATGGGCATGTTGCCTGCCGCTGATCCGACCATCAGGATCGCGCCGGACTTGCGTTCCAGCATGCCCGGAAGTACGGCGAGGGTGAGATCATGAACGGCAACGGCATTCAGTTCGACCTGCGCCCGTTCGTAGGCGGGATCGAGGTCGGCGACCGCGCCGAACGTTGCGATGCCGGCGTTGTTGCACAGCACGCTGATCTTCCGACCGGCGATCTCGTCGACCAGGGCGGAACGTGCGTCACGATCGGACAGGTCGCACGCGCGCACGTCCACCTCGACACCGTGTTCGGCGCGGAGCGTCGCCGCCAACGATTCCATGACTTCGCCGCGCCGGGCGACGAGGATGAGGGAATGACCACGGGAGGCGAGATCCCTGGCCAGCGCCTCGCCGATACCGGACGAGGCGCCGGTGACGACGGCGCGGGCACTGGGGGTGGGGTTCGGCAAACTCACGGTCAGTCAGCGTAGTGCGTCAGATGCGCGCCGCGAGCCGGGTGCCCTGTTCGATGGCGCGTTTGGCATCGAGTTCGGCTGCGACGTCGGCGCCGCCGATGACATGAGTGTTGACCCCGGCGACGGTCAGCTCGTCGACCAGGTCACGCACGGACTCCTGACCTGCGCAGATCACCACGTTGTCGACGGCGAGCGTGCGGGGCTTCTCGCGTTTCTCGCCGAAGGTGATGTGGAGTCCCTCGTCGTCGATGCGCTCGTAGTTGACGCCGGACAACTCGTGCACGCCCTTGTTCTTCAGGGCGGCTCGGTGCACCCAGCCCGTCGTTTTTGCGAGCCCCGCCCCGATCCGCCCGCTCTTACGCTGGAGGAGGTACACCTCACGAGGCGACGGCTCGGGAATGGGCGTGGTGAGGGCGCCGGCCGCGGCCTCGGGTTCGGTGACCCCCCACTCCTGCTTCCATTCCTTCAGGTCGAGAGTCGGTGAGTGCTCGTGGGTGAGAAACTCGCTGACATCCACGCCGATGCCGCCGGCACCGATCACGGCAACCGACTTTCCGACCGACTTCCCACCGCGCACGACCTCGGGGTACGTGAGCACTGTGGGATGGTCGATGCCGGGAATCGACGGAAGGCGCGGGGTGACACCGGTGGCGATCACCACCTCGTCGTAGCGGCCGACGAGATCGACCGCTGTGACGCGGGTGTCGAGCCGGACATTCACACCGGCGAGTGCGAGTTGCCGGTTGTAGTAGCGAATGGTCTCCGCGAACTCCTCCTTGCCGGGGATTTTGCGGGCGATGCCGAACTGGCCACCGATTTCGGAGTCCGCCTCGAACAGCGTCACCGTGTGGCCCCGCTGCGCTAGGCCGAGCGCCGCGGACAATCCCGCGGGGCCGGCGCCCACGACCGCGACGCGCTTCACGGTCCGGGTGGGGGAGAGCGTCAGTTCCGTCTCCCGGCCCGCACGCGGATTCAGCAGGCAGGACACGTGCTTGCGGACGAAGGCGTGGTCGAGGCACGCCTGGTTGCACGCGATGCAGGTGTTGATCTCGTCCGAGTTTCCGGCTTCGGCTTTGCGGACCCAGTCGGGGTCGGCGAGCATCGGGCGGGCCATCGAGATCAGCTGAGCATCACCGCGGGTGAGTATTTCCTCCGCGACCTCGGGCATGTTGATCCGATTGGACGCGGCCACCGGAATGTTCACGTGCTTCTCTAGCTTGCCGGTGATGTCGGCGAACGCCGCGCGCGGCACCGAGGTGACGATGGTGGGGACGCGGGATTCGTGCCAGCCGATGTCGGTGTTGATGATCGTGGCACCGGCAGCTTCCACGTCCTTCGCCAGAGCGACGATGTCGTCCCACGTCTGACCGCCTTCCACGAGATCGGCCATCGACAAGCGGAAGATGATGATGAAGTCGCGGCCCACGGCGGCCCGGGTGCGGCGAACTATCTCGACGGCGATCCGGCGGCGGTTCTCGGGCGTGCCACCCCACTCGTCAGTCCGCTTGTTGGTGCGTTCACACAGGAATTGATTGATGAAGTAGCCCTCACCCGCCATGATTTCGACGCCGTCGTAGTTTGCCCGCTGTGCCAGCCGCGCGCACCGCACGAAGTTGCGGATCTGCCAGCGGACGCCGCGGCCGGTGAGTCTCCGGGGGCGGAACGGGTTGATTGGGGCCTTGATCGAGGAGGCGGAGACACTGAACGGCTGATAGCTGTAGCGGCCTGCGTGCAGGATCTGCAGGGCGATCATGCCGCCCTCGTCGTGCACGGCCTGGGTAATCGCACGGTGCCGCCGTGCCTCCACGCGGTTGGTGAGCTTGGCCCCGAAAGGCAGCAGCCAGCCGGTGCGGTTGGGGGCGTACCCACCGGTGACGATCAGGGCGACACCGCCGCGGGCGCGCTCGGCGAAGTACGCCGCCAGTCGAGGTACGTCCTTGGCGCGGTCTTCGAGACCGGTGTGGATCGAACCCATGATCACCCGGTTCTTCAGCGTCGTGAAGCCGAGGTCCAGCGGGGCGAGGAGCTGGGGAAACTGTGTCATGCGGCGTGTCCTTACTGCGAGAGGGCGTCGAGTACTTCTTGGCACCAGCCGGCGAATCCCTCTTCGACGCGGATGCCGCCGCGTAGGACGAGGTACTGGTGAAGGGCGGTGCCGGAGAGTTGGTCCGGTGCCGGGAAGTCACGTTTTTCGATCATGCGGTAGATCTCGAGCCGGGCAGCGTGGCCGTCGCGGTGCCGGGCGACTTCGGCGGCCAGTGCGGGAATGTCGCCTTGCTGGGCGGCGCGGATCTTGACCGCAAGCTCGTTACGCAGGTGATTCGGTTCGGTGGGCTCGGCGATCCAACGCTGCAACTCGGCGCGACCTGCCGCGCTGACCCGATACACCTTCTTGTCCGGCCTGCTGTCCTGCGCTACGACTTCGGCATCCACCCACCCGGCTTCGTCCATGCGCTTGAGCAGCCGATAGATCTGCTGGTGGGTGGCGCTCTGGAAGAAGCCGATCGATTTGTCGAATCGGCGCGCCAATTCATACCCCGATCCGGAATGTTCGGTGAGGGAGACGAGAAGCGCATGTTCGAGTGCCACGAAGAAAGTATGTATGCAACGAAGTGCCTATGCAACTAAGTGCACACAATCTGCTCGGTGCGAGTGGGACGTTGCGTCGGAGAGCACGAACGACCCGTTCGCTCACATAGGCTCGCGACATGAGCACCGAAGTTCGCCCGCCCGCCGGGATCGGTGAGGCCGCGACGCGCAAACAGGTCGTCGCGTGGGGTCTGTGGGACTGGGGGTCGGCCGCCTTCAATGCGGTGATCCTCACGTTCGTCTTTTCCGTTTACCTCACCGACGCAGTGGGGGAGGACCTCGAAGGATCGATCTCCGCCAGCACCTGGCTCGGGTGGTCGCTGGGGATCGCCGGATTCCTCATCGCGGTGCTGGCGCCGGTCACCGGGCAGCGATTCGACGCCGCAGGCCGGCGCAAGCGCGCGCTCGGTGTCCTCACCTTCGCGACCGTGGCTTGCATGGCCGGCATGTTCTTCGTCCGCGACTCGGTCGAGTACCTCTGGCTCGGTCTGGCGTTGCTCGCTGCCGGTTCGGTGATCTTCGAGCTCGCCGGTGTGCCGTACAACGCCATGTTGCGGCAGGTGTCGACGCCGTCGAATATAGGTCGGGTGTCCGGCTTCGGTTGGGCAATGGGCTATTTCGGCGGCATCGTGCTTCTTCTGGTGTGCTACTTCGGCTTTATCGCCGGTGACGGGGACACCCGCGGAGCACTGGGGTTCACCACGGACGGTGGCCTGAACATCCGGATGGTGGCGCTGCTCGCGGCGATCTGGTTCGCCGTCTTCGCGATACCTGTTCTACTGAAGGTTCCCGAACTGCCGCGGCCCCAGGTCGATCCGGGCGCCGACAAGGCCGGTTTCGTGGAGTCGTATCGGATTCTCTGGCGAGATCTACGCAGCCTCTGGTCTGCCGACCGCCGCACCGTGTACTTCCTCGGCGCCAGTGCGCTCTTCCGCGACGGACTGGCCGGGGTGTTCACGTTCGGTGCGGTCCTCGCCGTCAATGTCTACGGCATCAGTGCCGGCGATGTGCTGCTGTTCGGTGTCGCGGCAAATATCGTCTCCGCCGTCGGCGCACTCACGGCAGGCCGCTTCGACGACCGGGTGGGTCCCAAGACGGTCATCGCGGCGTCGCTGGCCGCGATGATCGTCGTCGGCATCATCTTGACGTTTGTGTCCGGACCGGGGATGTTCTGGATCTTCGGTCTCCTGTTGTGCCTTTTCGTGGGACCCGCGCAGTCCTCGTCGCGCACGTTCCTCGCGAGAATAACGCCGCCCGGCCGCGAAGGGCAGATGTTCGGTCTGTACGCGACGACCGGACGCGCGGTGTCGTTCCTGTCGCCGACGCTGTTCGGACTCTTCGCGTGGTGGTTCGGCGCGGACCGGGCCGGGATCCTCGGTCTGCTGATCGTGCTGGCCCTCGGACTGGCGACCCTGACCGTGGTGCGTGCTCCGGAGCGGAGCTGACGCCTCCCGCGTCAGCTCCCGAGGCGATTATCAGCCAGTGGCCATTCCGGCCCGCTGAAGTATCGCCTTGGCGAGGTCGTCGGGGCACTGCTCGGGGATCCAATGCGTCGCGTCGTCGAGGACGACGAACTCGTATGGTGCGTCCACGAACTCGCCGCACTTCTCAGCTCCGGCGCGGCCCAACGCTGTGTCGCCGGTACTCCAGACGTAGGTGGTGGGGACGGTGACGGCGGGGGTCTGGTCGAAATCTCTTGTCATTGCCCGGTACCAGTTCAGGGCTCCGGTGAGCGCCCCTGGCTCGGTGAGAAGTGCGACATGCCGGTCGACGAGTTCGGGCGGGACGACATCGCCGAACATCGCCCGCAGCGACTGCGCGTTCTCGCGCAGGAGCACATGTTCGGCCTTGCCCTCCATCCGCAGCAGGCGAATGTAGGACGACCGTTCTTTCTGGTCGGCGTCCTCGCGCAGCGCCCAGCCGAAGGCGCCCGGATGAGGCACCGAAACGGTCGTGAGTGAGGTGATGCGGCCGGGGTGTCGCGCCGCCACGACCCACGCAACGACGGCGCCCCAGTCATGGCCTACGAGATGCGCCGTCTCGAGGCCGAGTGCGTCCAGGAGAGCGATGACGTCCCCGACGAGGTGGTCGATGCGGTAGGCGTCGGTACCCTCTGGCCGCGCACCAGCCGAATATCCACGCTGATTCGGTGCATAGGTTCGCATCCCGGACTGTGCGAGGAGGGCGGAGACCGGCGTCCACGACGCAGCGCTTTCCGGAAACCCGTGCAGGAGAACGGCTGCTTCGCCGTCGGAAGGGCCGTTGACGGTGACGTCGAAGGTCAGGTCGCCAATGGGGATGGACACGTGTTCGGAGGTTGGCAGCATGCCCCCACCGTACGGCGGCAGGGTCAACTCCTCCGAGGATTCCACGCCGTCATGCCGAGCATGATGAGCCGTAGCTGGCGTTCGGCGCGGGCGACCACCTCGGCTTCGGTACGCACGCCGGGACGGTCGGCTTCGAGGAGGTCGACGACGACGGCGAACATCGTGGAGACGATCAGGTCGGCCGCCATCTCGAGGTCGTCGGCGTCCCACGACTCGAGGCCGCCGATTCGCGTGAGATCCACGGTCAGCTCGCTGACGAACAGTCGCATCTCGGTGGCGATGGCGCGGCGGATCTCGGGAACACCGCCGTAGCGCTCCCGACTGAGGAAGCGGAACTGTGCCTCGTGAGTGCGGACTTGGCGGACGAGGATGTCGAGAGACGCGCCCGCGCTCTTGGTACTCGGGTTGCGGCGGGCATCGCGCAGCATCTGTCGCAGCATTCGCATGCTCTCCTCGACGAGAACGACGCCGAGTTCCTCGATGGACGCGAAGTGCCGATAGAACGCAGTGGGCACGATTCCTGCATGGCGGGCAATCTCCCGCAGACTCACACCCGCGAAGCTCCGGTCCGCCATGAGGTCGAGGGTGCCGTCCAAGAGGGCCTTCCGGGTGCGCTCTTTACGTGCTGCCCTGCTCTCGGGTTCCGCACCGGTCGACTGGCTCACGGCACCGAGTCTATTCGTGGCGGCGGGAGCGTCGATCACGAGGACGTCGGCTGCCGCACCGCCCGTAACCACGGGGTGACCGTACTGCTCGTCCGTCATGTTTTTCCGATCTGTGCGAGGTGACGGCACTCGAGTGTGTGCCTGCCGTCACATTCCGATTGACAACTACCTGTCTGCACCTGTCACACTATTGTCAGTGTACAACCGTGCACTCAAATGGAGGAGGCTGCCGTGTCAGTTGCTCACACCAGTCGTCCGGCGGAGGGACGCAGGTTCTCGCTGCTGTCGTTGTTCGAGGCGATGGCCACTCCGCATCAGCTCGACCGTTACCTCGAACTCGTCACGCCGATGGTCACCGTGCGTGATCTGCGAGCCGAGGTGCTCGCGGTCGATCGGTCGACCGCGGACACTGTCACGCTCACGCTGCGCCCGACCCGTCAGTGGCGCGGATTCCGCGCCGGACAGTTTGTGCAGGTAGGAGTAGTGATCGACGGAGTTCGCCACACTCGTTGCTACTCGCCGGCCAACGCTCAGTCGTCCCCGGACGGCACCATCGAGTTGACGATCAAGGCGCACCCCGACGGCCTCGTGTCGCAGTATCTTCACGAAAACGCCCGGCCCGGACTGATCCTCGACCTGTCGCAGGCGGCCGGGGAATTCGTTCTGCCGATCACCCGGCCGCGCCGAGTTCTCCTCGTGAGTGGTGGCAGCGGGATCACCCCGGTCCTCTCGATGCTTCGCACTCTCGTCGAGGAGAAGCACGCGGGAAGCGTGACTTTTCTGCACTACGCGTACACCGAAAGCGACGTCGCCTATCTGGACGAGCTCCGCGAGCTTGCCGATGCCAACCCCAACGTCAACCTCGTGCTGGCGTACACCGATCAGGAGACCGGCGGACATCTGCACGGCTTCTTCGGGCAGAAGCATCTCGATGCGGTGGCGCCCTGGTACGCCGAGGCCGAGACCTTTCTCTGCGGTCCGCCCGGCCTGATGCGTGGTGTTCGGGAGGTGTACCGCGAACTCGGCATCGAGGACCGTCTCCACACCGAAGAGTTCGCTCCCGCCGCGACGCCGGTCGAGGGTGAGGCCGGTGGTGAGCTGTCCTTCACGGCCAGTGGAGTCACCGCCGACAACTCCGGTGGGACCCTGCTGGAACAGGCCGAGGCCGCCGGACTTCATCCCGAGTACGGCTGCCGGATGGGCATCTGCTTCTCCTGCACCGCGGTGAAGAAATCGGGATGCACCAAGAACGTACGTACCGGCGACACCGACACCGATCCGGACAAGGCCATTCAGTTGTGTGTCTCGGTCCCTGTCGGCGACGTCGCCCTCGACATCTGACTCACTCGACATCACACACTTGGAGACCGACATGTTTGGACTCTCACTCTCGTTCCTGCCGTTCGTCGACGGCTCGGACGACACACGTTCGACAGCCCCGGTCGTGCTCACACACGACCAGGTCGAGGAAATCGGCCGGGAACTCGACGCACTTCGTGATCGCACGGTTGCCGATCTCGGCGCCGAGGATCGCGAGTACATCTACAAGATCATCAAGGCCCAGAGGGGCTTCGAGGTCGCCGGCCGCGGGCTGATGTACCTCGGATTCTTTCCGCCCGCCTGGATCGCGGGCGTCGGTGCCCTGGGGATCTCAAAGATCCTCGACAACATGGAAATCGGCCACAACGTCATGCACGGCCAGTACGACTGGATGCGTGAACCGGGACTGAACTCGCGGGTCTTCGAATGGGACACCGTGTGCCCGGCCGACCAATGGAAGCACTCCCACAACTACATGCATCACACGTACACGAACATCCTGGGGCGCGACCGGGACATCGGTTACGGCATCTTGCGGATCGACGAGGCCCAGAAGTGGAATCCGTACTACCTCGGCAACCCCGTCTACGCCTTCCTGTTGATGATGCTGTTCGAGTGGGGCGTCATGTTGCACGATCTCGAGGCCGAGAACGTCATTCAGGGCAAGCGGAAGTGGCACGACGTCAAGCCGCTACTCAAAGGGTGGTGGAACAAGGCCGGGCGCCAGGTGCTCAAGGACTACGCGATCTTCCCTGCACTGACCGGACCGTTGTTCATTCCCACGCTGCTCGGCAACGTCACCGCCAACCTGATCCGCAACGTGTGGGCGTACTCGATCATCTTCTGCGGCCACTTCCCGAGCGGTGTACAGAGTTTCACCGAGGACGAGACCGCGGAGGAGACCCGCGGCGAGTGGTACGTGCGGCAGATGCTCGGCAGCGCCAACATCGAGGGCAGCCCGCTGTTCCACATCATGTCGGGCAACCTCTCGCACCAGATCGAGCATCACCTGTTCCCGGACCTGCCGGCCCACCGCTACCCGGAGCTCGCCCCCCAGGTGAAGGCGCTGTGCGAGAAGCACGGACTTCCCTACAACACCGGTGGCTTCTTCAAGCAGATCGGCTCCGTGTGGGGGAAGATCTTCAAGCTGGCGCTCCCGCCCGGCCTCCTCTCGTCCGACACCCCTCCCGGTGTTATCGTCGAGCGGCAGAAGACTGCAGCCTGAGAGGCGAAACACATGGTGGGGAAGTTCGAACGGCGCAAGGACACCGTGCAGGAACTGACGGAATCCGCGGCCACGCACGTGGGACACATCGCGACCATCATCGCCGGCGCGGTTCGCGACGTCACCCGGGAGATCGGTGACTGGGTGTCGGACGGAATCGAGATGCGGGAGGCCGCGAAGAAGGCCCGCGAGGATGAAGGCTTGGACGACAAGCCGATCGACTGATGACGAGACGAGAGGGCACGGCCGATACGGCCGTGCCCTCCTGTCGTCTCGGGACCGCTCGGTCAGATGACGCCGAGTGAGATCATCGCGTCGGCCACCTTGACGAAGCCGGCGATGTTCGCGCCATGGACGTAATCGCCGGGCATCCCGTACTCGTCGGCGGTGGCGACGGTGCGGTCGTGGATGCCGCGCATGATCCCGGCCAGTCGCTCGTCGGTGTACTCGAAGCTCCACGAGTCGCGGGACGCGTTCTGCTGCATCTCGAGTGCCGACGTTGCGACACCGCCGGCGTTGGCGGCCTTGCCTGGTGCGAAGGCCACGCCGGCGTCGCGAAACACCTGCACTCCCTGAGGGGTGGTCGGCATGTTCGCGCCTTCGGCAACAGCCTGGACGCCATTGGCCACCAAAGTCTTGGCAGCTGCTTCGTCGAGTTCGTTCTGGGTGGCGCAGGGAAGTGCGACATCACACCGGACGTCCCAGATCGATCCGCTCGGAACGAATCTCGCGTGCGGCACGGTATCGGCGTATTCGCCGATGCGCCCGCGCCGCACCTCCTTGATCTCCTTCAGGAGACCGACGTCGAGGCCCTCCTCGTCGACGACATATCCCGACGAATCCGAGCACGCAACCGCGACGCCGCCGAGCTGGTGGATCTTCTCGATGGCATGGATGGCGACGTTTCCGGAGCCGGAGATCACCACCGTCTTCCCGTCCAACGAGGTGCGTGATGCGTGCAACATCTCGGCGACGAAGTAGGCCACTCCGTAACCGGTGGCCTCGCGCCGCACCTGTGAACCGCCCCAGGTGAGGCCTTTGCCGGTGAGGACACCCGACTCGTAGGAATTGGTGAGGCGTTTGTACTGACCGAACAGATAGCCGATCTCGCGTCCACCGACACCGATGTCACCGGCAGGGACGTCGACGTACTCGCCGATGTGGCGGTGCAGTTCGGTCATGAAGGACTGGCAGAAACGCATGATCTCGGCGTCCGAACGGCCCTTGGGGTCGAAGTCGGAACCCCCTTTGCCACCGCCGATCGGGAGTCCGGTGAGTGCGTTCTTGAAGATTTGTTCGAAACCGAGGAACTTCACGATTCCGAGATTCACGCTCGGGTGGAAGCGGAGACCGCCCTTGTAGGGGCCGAGCACACTGTTGTACTGCACCCGAAATCCGCGATTGACGTGCACACTTCCGGCGTCGTCCACCCAGGGCACTCGGAAGATGATTTGTCGTTCGGGCTCGCACAGGCGCTCGATCAGCCCGGAATCCGCGTAGTGCGGGTGATGGTCGAGAACGATCTGAAGCGACTCGAACACTTCTGCCGCCGCCTGATGGAACTCCGGTTCGCCCGCATTGCGTAGGCGGACCTGTTCATAGATTTCGGCTACTCGGTCGCGCGTTGACACCCACATCCACCCGTCTGTCGCTGTGAGGCTTTCTTTACCTTACATTTAGGCGAACTATAGACGTCGGTGAGAAGGTGCAGGTGCCGGCGCCGCGATCAGGTGGTTCCGGTGTGTGAACGAGCCCGCATCGCGACGGTGGCTTGGTCGACCTCGCCGCCGCAATGCCGGCAGCGATGTTCGAGTTCGAGCACATGTCCGCAGTCGTGCAGTAGCTCGGAGGCCGGATCCTCCACCGCCCACTTGCTACCCCACTCGAACAGCGACAGCAGGAGCGGCCGAAGCTCCTCCCCAGCCCGGGTCAGGTGGTACTCGAACCTGGGGGGCCGCTCGGAATACTGCCGACGTTCGATGACGCCTACCTCTTCCAGCTTGCGAAGGCGTGCGGTGAGGATGTCACGCGAGACGCCGATGTAGCCGGCGATCTTGTCGAAGCGATGCACTTCGTAGCTCAGTTCGCGGATGACGAGCATGGACCAGCGGTCGCCGATGAGTTCCATGGTGGCGGCGATCGCGCAGGGGCGCGGCGCCAGCGGCATGCGGTCCATGGCCATCTTCGGCGTCGTTCGATCGGCTCGACCCTCGTTCATGTCTCCATCATAGAGGGTTGTGTTTTCCAACTCATGGCGAATACGCTGACCGGGCACTGTCAGTTGGATATTCAGACTTACTCGAAGGGGTCGTCATGACCAAGATTCACGACCGATCTGTCCTCGTCACCGGGGCCAACCGCGGCCTCGGCCGCGCTTTCGTCGCCGAGGCGCTCTCGCGCGGGGCGCGAACTGTCTACGCGACCGCACGCGACGCGTCGACGATCGTCGACCACCCCCAGGTGGTGCCGGTGACCCTGGATGTGACCGATCCCGAATCCGTTCATGCTGCAGCGCAATATGTGGGCGACATTGGTGTGCTGATCAACAATGCCGGAATTTTGCTCGGCGAGTCACCGCTCACCGGTGACCTCGGTAAGATGCGCCGCGAACTCGAAACCAACCTCTTCGGCCCCCTGAATGTGACCAGGACGTTGGCCCCCATCATCGCCGCCAACGGTGGTGGTGCGGTGCTCAACGTCCACTCGGTGCTGTCGTGGCTGGCGGTGGGTGGGTCGTACAGCGTCTCCAAGGCGGCGATGTGGAGTGCCACCAACGCGATGCGCCTGGAGCTTGCGGAACAGAACATTCAGGTGGTCGGGCTGCACCTGGGGTACATGGACACCGACATGACCGCGGGCCTCGACGTCCCCAAGATCTCGGCACCCGAGGTTGCCCGGTTGGCGTTCGACGGCATGGAGTCGGGCGCCACGGAGGTGCTGGCCGACGATGTCAGCCGTACTGTGAAAGCAGCACTCGCCGGGGAACTCGAGGCCCTGTATCCGCAGCCTGCGGCTCAAATTGTTGCGTAGGACGTCGTTGGGTAGGACGCGAATCAGGGAAACCCGCCACTCGCGGAGGCAGGTGACGGGTTCCCGAGCATCCGTCCTGTCGGGTGGGACGGTGCAACAACAGACTAGACGGTCTGTTTGCTACGCGCGAGTATCGGGCGCTGGGTTCGGAAGCGGGATGAAATACCTACCCGGCGCCTGCGGCCCTTTCGGGTGAACAGAGACATCGATTCGCGCCTGTTCCTACGGCGTCGCGCGCCTACTGGGCAGCGCGATGCGGAGGGAAACGCCGCGGATCGGGGGTTCGATCGTGCTCGGTGCACAAGCCACATCCGGTTTCCCGCGACGGCGGGAAACCGGATGTTGTGCCTATGCGGCGGCGCACTTGTGTCATAAGTGCCCCCGGCAGGATTCGAACCTGCGACCAAGAGAGTCGCAGGTTCAATTCACTGTTCTCCCAGGTAAATCCGGACACTAAGACCCCGTTGAATCGTCCGCTCTCCACTTACTCTCCACTTTGACTGCGGCATCGAGGATCGCCGCTACCTCGGGCCGGACCTTTCCTCTCGACATGTACTTGTCCATCGTCATCGACGGACTCGCGTGCCCGAGCTGGTCCGCCGTGATCCGCGGGCCCATCTTCGACTCGTCCAGCAGTGACGCCACGGTGCGCCGGAACGTGTGCGCCGTGACCCAGTCCAACCCGAGTGCGGCCCGCACCCGCCGCCACTGCACGTTCAGGGCGTCCGCGTCCCTGATCGTCCCCGTGGAGGACGGGAACAGCACCTGATGGGCGTTCGGTGGCATCGCCAGCTTCCGGGCCCGCAGCATCGTCACCGCGAAGTCCGGCAATGCCAACGTCCGGTGCGTGTTCTTCGGGTCGTCATCGCGGCTGACCAACACGATCCCCTTACCAGGCACCCGCGTCGCCTTCTCCGACAGCGCGATCGTCTTCGCCTGCAGATCCAGGCCCGGCCACGACATGCCGATCAGCTCCGACATCCGGACCCCGGTCGCCGCGAACATCGTGATGACGTCGACCAGGTCCACGCTCGCGCAGTACTCGGCGACCGTCGGCACCCGATACTTCGACGGCACCGGCACGCCGCCCTTGCCGACCGCAGGGCAGGGGATCGTCGACTGCCGCAGATCCACCAGCAGCTTCGCCAACTGCTCCGGTTCGAGAGATCGCGGCTGCTTCGTCGACTTCGACGTCGGCGGCTTCGTGTCCCGTACCGGATTCGCCTTCACCACACCCAGCCGCGTCGCCATCGAGAACATCCCCGACAGCACCGACCGAGTCGATTTCGCGTTGCCGGCACCGTTCACCTCGGCGACCGACCGGAGGAACGTCTCGAGCCGCTGCGTCGATACCTCCTGCAGCCGCAGCCCGCCGAGCTGCGCCCCGATGAACTTCGCCACGTCGTCGTACCGAGTCAAGGTGCGCGGCGCTCTGCCTGACTCGACGAGCTCCACCCGGTACGCGGTCCACAACTCGTCGATCGTGGTCGTGCCGTCGAGATCACCCGTCGATTCGCACGCCGACTTCATCGCCTCGATCAGGATCCGCTCGGCCGCCGCCCCCTCGCGGTCGAAGACACCCTCGGGGGAGTAGCGGCGCATCCGCCGGGTCCGCCCGTTCTGGGCTCGGTACCGGCCGTCGGCGTACCACCGGCCCTTGTCCACCTTGGTGCGTTTGATGTGCCCCCACGTGCCGAGAGGCATTGGCGGGCGGGCCATCAGGCCACCGCCGCGGGATCGTCGTTCGTCACGACTAGACTCCTTGCTGAAACTGTTCGGGTTTCGCCTCGACCCTCGCGCTCACCACCTATGAGCGCGAGGGTTTCTCGTTGATCATGCCCTGCGTTCGAGTTCCTGATCGATGTACCGGCGTTCACTGTCAGTCAAGTCGCGGACTCGGTGCTGCAATGTCGGCAGGTCGACCCATAACTCCTCGGCCATCTCGTCGTCTACCCGTAGCCGATTCCATACGAGGGCGTCGATGAGCGTCTCGAGGCTGATCAGCCTACGCGCCGTGATGCATTCGACGACGCGTTCCTCTTTGACGGCAAGGTGCGGATCGTTGGGCACCGGCCCGCGCTCGATGTGCACGATCTCATGGGTCAGGGTGCACCGACGCTCGCGCTGGTTCGACGTTGCATCGATCTCGATACCGTCGTCGGTCCACTCGCCGAGGCATCCGAACCTCAGGCAGCTCGGGAAGGTGACTTCGAGGTGCGGATAGCACCTTTGAAGATGCCTCCATGGATGCCATCGGTGAACCATGCGCCCCGTCCAAACGTGTCGGTGTCCTGTGGTAGGCCCACAATCTACTCGAACAGATGTTCGAAAAGCGAGTTACTGGTCGGTAACTGGACATGGCTCAGGTCGCCAAACGTAGAGGCGCGCTTACGCTCCGGTCTCCGGCCCGTCCGGATCGGCCTGATCCCACGGTTCCCCTTCGATCCGCCGCCGGCGGCGCTCCTCGGTTTCACCCTCGCGGCGAGCCAGTGCGTAATCGTCCTGCTTCCCCGCGTCGTCAGGGCTCACGCCTTGATCGTCCACTGTCAAGTCTTCGACCTGGACGTTTCCGGTAGGCTTCATGGGGGCTCCTGGGCTGCGCGTCTTGCGGCCTGCGCTGCCGCGCTTCGGGCTGCCCTCTTCCGTCCGCGATTCCGTGACTTGCGCATCTGCTTCTCCATCCGTCTGGTGTTGGGATGTGAGCTTGATGAACTCGCGCGCCACGGTTGTCAGGGTTTCTTTCGCCGAGTCAGGCAACTCGCCGGCCCCGCCGATGGATAGCGCGCTCGGGTCATTTCCGGTGTAGACGGAAAGCCCTAGAGAGCGAGCCGATGCCATGACGATGTCCGTGACGGTGACACCCAGTCCTGCCGCCAAGCCGCGGATGGTGTCCGGGTCGGGGAAATTCTTCGGTGTCACTGTCGCGAGTTGGTGCAGCCGCTTGGACGTCGGGACGCCCCCGCAGTCCCGCGACAATCTGTCGTAGGACCGCGTTCCTTTGCGGTCGGCAATCAGGCCGGCCAGCGTCTGCTCATCACTCACGGGAATCACCGTCGCTTGCCACTAGGCGTCTCGTCCAATTGGAAATCTTAGGCACTGCGCAACCTTACCGTTCGAACAAACGCGCAGGTGGCACCTAAGAACACGTGGCGAAAAGAATTCCCGTAGCCCCAGTCCAGCGGATTCATTCGAAGTTAGCGCTTGCCTAACTGCCTAACGTTGGGTAATACTTTGACGCGTAACGATTGACAAACTGCCTAACCAGGGGTGAGGATATGAGGGTCAAGACAGACACGCGCCGACACCGCTCCAACCGAAGGAGGTGGCCCAGTGGCATGAGAATGCAACTCGTAGCACGGGACGCACTTATCGACCGCATGGATCGCAAGGGATTCTCGAATCGTCGTCTCGCAAAGTACGCCGAGTGCGCTCCCGGCACGATCGACAACCTCGTCGGGGCCCGGACTCAATCCGTGAACAACCCCAGGACAGCCGAACTCATCTGCGAGGCGCTGGATGTCCCGCTCGACGTCTTCTTTGTGCCCGAAATTTCCAACAATGCGCGGCGAAACGTCAATCATCGGAAGGTTCCGGCGTGAGAGCCGGTCCGGCAACAAACGAAAAGGCCGCCAGCTGAGGCAACAGCTGACGGCCACGACACAGATAGGAGATCCAATGTCAGAGATTCAGACTACGGCACGCTCGCCGTTCGACGAGTTGATGCTGGCCGGGAACAGATGGTCCGCGCGCGCTCTCATGTCGCCGCTCGGCTACGGCGCCGACTGGCGAAACTTCGAGGCGGTGATTGACAGGGCCGAGAGGTCGGCCCTGAACCAGGGACACGACGTCTCTGACCTTTTCGTTGCCGTCACCGAAAAGTCGGGCGGCCGACCACGTGTCGACTACCACCTGAGCCGCTTTGCTTGCTACCTCGTCGCGATGAACGGCGACCCGCGCAAGCCAGAGGTCGCTGCCGCCCAGGCCTACTTCGCGATCAAGACACGCGAGGCCGAGACGGCAACCCCAGCCCTCACCGGCCCGGAGCTGATGGCCACGGCCCTGCTTGAGGCGGCCGCGACGTTGAAGGCGAAGGACCAGCAGATCGCCGAGCTCGAGGCACCGGCGCGAGCGTGGAAAAACCTCGCCGATGCGAAGGGAAATTACAGCGTCGCCGAGGCAGCGAAGATCCTCTCGCAGGATACGAACATTCGGATTGGTCGTGATCGACTGTTCGACTTCATGCATAGCAAGCGGTGGATCTTCCGCTCGCGGAATTCACGTGGCGGCTGGGAGGCCCGGCAGGAGCAGGTCGACACAGGGCGACTGTGCGAGCGACCAGCGCGCCCGTTCCTGAACTCCAAGTCCGGCGAGTACGAGTTGCCGGCGCCGACGCTCCGCGTCACGGTCAAGGGAATCGCCAAGCTGCACGAGCTCCTCGGCGGATCGGGTCAGCTCACGCTGAGTGATGCAGCATGAGCGACCGTTCTCTCAACATCTACAGCGAATCATCAGTCCAGGTCACCAAGCGTGCCGAGGGAGTGCTTCGGCTCGTGGACATGCTGCTGACCGAGTGCGGATTTCCACACCACCCGTTCGGTGAAAGTATGGATGTGGGCGTTCAACGACGCCGCATGGTCGATTCCGTATGGGTCGGGAGTTCGCATGCGGGCGCGGCGCTCACGGATCTCGCGGCGGAGTTCCTGGGCCGCTCGCGGCAGCTCGAACAGGAGTTGGCCTCCCCTCCCGGGTACAGAGTTTGCCCGAGACTCTGCCTGCTCCCCGTCTACAGTCACGACGGCACGTACATCGAACGCTTCATCGTCACCCATGTTCCTCAGGACGTAGCGCCCAGGTGCTACCCAGTCGCCTTCCCAGTGGACATCGTGTCGTTCGGTCTCACGCAGCTCGCCCCGCTTGGAGATCGTGTTCGCTTCTTCAGCGAGTTGACGCGCATCTACAGCGATGCCGTTCGACTCTCGGGCGAGCTCATTGGCCTCCGTGCCGAGTTGCTCGCCACGCTGCGCGATATCGCGGGCATCCTCGGCGACCTTGTTCGACGCCTTCGACTGTTTGAGCGCCAGGATCCCGAAGGTCAGCCCAGCGCCGCCGCCGAGAACACCTCCGATTGCGCCGAGCCAGGCCAGGACATCGTCCACGATTCTTCTCCTTCTGCTGTTGATTGTGGCGATCACAGCGTAGGAGACGGGCAGGCCGCGGAGGGTCGTCAGTGGCCCTCCGCGACTGCCGCCGAAGGCGGTGCGTCATGAGCGACCGGTCTCTCAACATCCGGGAAGTCTCGGACCGCACGGGGCATTCGCCGCAGACGATCCGGAAGATGCGCACCCAAAGCTGGATGGCGGCGCACGGCCCGCACCCCCTGTACTCCAAGGGGTTCAAGGCAGGGGAGGGCATCACCTCCGCGCTGCACTGGCGTGCATCCGACGTCGCCGAGTTCATGGAATCCCTCATGGCTGATGCCGCGAGGTGGTCCGCATGATCCTCTACGAATGCACCGAGTGTGGTTTCGGGATCGGCGGATCGCACCCGGAGACCGCTGAGAATGAGTACGAGCTGCGTCAGGAGATCGACGCGCACGAGGAGGTGCACCGCCCCGAGGACGACGCCGCCGCCCTACTCGATGAGCGTGATGGGCGCGCCCGGGGTGATGAACAGGTGGTGTCGTGCGCCGTCGTGGGTGAGGGACATGACGACACCCATGCTCTTGCCCTCGGCGAATCGCTGGAGCAGCTCGCGGGTCGCATCGAGTCTGGTTTGGCTGATGTCGTAAGTGACGCCATTGAATATGATGCGGGCCACGATGCGCCTCCTCCTTCTGTTGGGGGAAGCGTAAACGACGCGTACCTGCGTCGACTGGCGGAGCAGGGGCTGGCGGTTCTGCCGAGCCGGTCGGAGCCGAAGCCCCTCACGCGCGACGACGTGCGTGCCATCGTGCGTGAGGAACTTGTGGTCCTACTTCGCGTCGCTCTCGCTGGAGGCGAGTCGCTCGTCAAGTTCGTCGAGCCCCTTGGTCATGGCGTCGATCATCTCTTTGGCGGTGGAGGGTCGCGAGTTGTTCGACGCGAGGGTATGGAAGGCCTGGTAGATCGACTTCACTCC
Organism: Rhodococcus sp. IEGM 27; assembly: GCF_033142305.1. NCBI lineage: Bacteria > Bacillati > Actinomycetota > Actinomycetes > Mycobacteriales > Nocardiaceae > Rhodococcus > Rhodococcus sp. IEGM 27. The sequence goes on from NZ_JAWLSG010000005.1 coordinate 72,780, forward strand.
GGTGAGCGAGTCAGGAACCGCGTCGATTCTGCGAGCGAGATCATCAAGTCGAGCGTCGGCTGCCATCCGGTTTCCCCTCTGAGTGTTGATTCTGGCGTCACCACCGTATGCGAAGACGCGTCCTCCACGACCATTCCGCCGGACGGTGGTGAGTCCCGATGACGACGCTGCGTGTGACGACGGTGCGCACGGCCGTGCAGATAGAGAAGGTTGCCCCTGCCTCCGTGGGTTTCGGTACCGCGTCTGCGTCCGTCGCGAATGCGTTGCGCCGCGGCGGCGGCATGTGGCTGGTGACGTACTCCGATGGAGCCACCGACGTGGTCTACGGCGACGAGATCACGGTGCGCCCATGAGTGACCTGGATTCCACCCTCGCCGATGTCCCGCACACCGAGCGGGCCCGTGTCCTCGTCGACCATCACAGCCGCCTTGCGGACGAGTTCGTCGCCGAGTTCGAGCGCGGTCTGATGTCGCACACCCAAGCAATCCACTCCGTTCATCCCCAACATGATTGAAACGAGACTGCCATGACCGCAACGTTCGACGCCCGCATCGACGGCGACGATCTGCACGACCACTACTTGTCGACCCCGATCCACGACCAGCTCGACCGCGACCTCCGCGCGACCTGGCTACAGCAGCCCGGGCCCGCGGTGTCTGACACCGAGTTTGACCAGGCTGCCACCGAGGCAACAGAACTCACGAAGCCGTACCCGGCGACACCCGACCTATTCGCCGGGCTCGCCGCCGCGATCGACGAAGCACCCGAGCCAAGTAGTTGGGACAAGCTCGAAGACTGGCTCACGTTCGAGTGGCGATCCTGGATGGGCTGGGCCCTGTGTCTGATCCTCGGCGGAGTCTTCGCCTTCATCGGCTACGGATTGCTGGTGACGGCATGACGATCCGAGACGAGCTCACCAAGCTCTTGAAGAACGCCGGGGATAACAAGTCACTGTTCGTCCAGTTCAACGAGAAGTACTGGGGGCCGATCGCTGATGCCGTGATCGCGCGGTATGCGGTGGTGGATCTCCCGGAGGAGCACTTCGCCGGCGACTATGCCCTCGTCCACATCGAGGCAGACGAAATCCAGATCGATGTCGACTGGATCGACAGCCCGGACGACGCGCGCAAGGTGGCCGCGGCATTGCTCCGCGCCGCCGACCAACTTGAGAAGCAGCTGGCCGAGGAGCGCGGCCCGGACGGCGGCGAACTCGACTGGGGCGCGCGGGCCGACGACGCCCGCGACGCCAAGGTCGACCGAGAGAACGGGGTCACGCCATGAGCGACGCCAAGAAGATGTTCGCCACGTACGTCGAGAAGCACGAGATGACGGTGCTGAAGGACGACGGCCTGTACCGGCACATCCGGTTCCAGACCCCGGGCTCGTCGATCTTCTGGTTCGACCTGATCACGTGGCCGCACAACCTCGTCGTGACCGGCGACGTGCATTCGTACCAGTTCGCCCGCATGGACGACATGTTCGAGTTCTTCACGGTCCATGCAGGTGCCCGCGGTGGTATCAACCCGGGCTACTGGGCAGAGAAGATCCGCGGCGATAACCCTGCCATTTCCTTCTCGGAAGAGAAGTTCAAACAGCAGGTCGTCGAGTACTTCATGGACAACCGCCACGCCTACACGGACAAGGTCGAACTGTGGAAGACGATCCGTGCTGACGTTCTCGACAGCGCGTACGCGTACAGCCTGGATGACGCCCGGCACGTCCTTAACAACTTCCGGTACCGGAACTACTTCCCCGACGAGGAGTTCGAGTTCGCCGACGTCTGGGAGTGGGACCTGACGGACTATGACCACCACTACCTGATGGCTTGCCACGCGATCGTGTGGGGCATCGCGAAGTACCGAGCGGAGGTGACCGCTCGTGCCGCATGACGATGGCCAGGCCGCGATCCTCGACGTTGCGGACCCTGACAGTGCCGTTGCGCAACGCGCCCGACTCACCGTGTGCAACTCCGCAACGGATGCCGACGACGCCCGCAATCTGCTGGCAATGCTCGGGCTGATCGACGTCGACACCGAGGTCGCGCAGCGTTGCGCCGTCTGCAACCACCAGATGGTGAACCGCAACGGGTCCGATCTCCGATCCCGACCACCCGGTGTGAAGACCGTTGGCGCGAAGGGGATGTGCAACACCTGCTACCAGGTCACGTTGCGACCAGACCACCACACGAAAGGCGGTGTTGCGTGAGCGATCTGCTCGCACCCGACCAGATCGGCGTCTACGCCGACATTCCCGATTACGTCTACCACGGAGACAAGACGTCACTGTCGTCGTCTGGAGCCCGGGCCCTGCTGCCGCCGTCTACACCAGCCCAGTTCCGCTACGCGCAGGACCATCCTCGTGAATCGACGAAGGCATTCGACCTAGGCCACGCTGCGCACACTCTCGTGCTCGGCGTCGGGGAAGAGATCGTCGAGGTTAAGGCCGACAACTGGACGACCAAGGCCGCGAAGGCGGAGCGGGACGCGATCTACGCCGAGGGCAAGACACCCCTGCTCACCAAAGAGGTCGAGCAGGTTCACGCCATGGCCGCCGCGATCCGCCGCAACCGGCACGCCGCAGCCCTCCTCGAGTCCGGCACCCCCGAGCTATCGATGTACTGGGACGACCCCGCTACCGGCGCCCGTCTGAGGTGCCGGCCGGACTGGCTCCCGAACCTCACCATCGACGGCCGCGTCGTAATCGTCGACTACAAGTCGAGCACCTCCGCGAACCCGGACAAGTTCGCCAAATCGGCCGCGGACTTCGGCTACGCCCAGCAGGACCCCTGGTACCGAGATGGTCTCATCGAACTCGGCATCGCCGACGACCCCATATTCCTGTTCGTCGTCCAGGACAAGAACCCGCCCTACCTCGTCTCGGTCATCGAGCTGCACTCCGACGACATCGCGGTCGGACGACAGCTCAACCGCAAGGCCATCGACCTCTTCGCTGCCTGCATGGAGACCGGTCTGTGGCCGGACTACAGCGACGACGTCCACCTCGTCAGCCTGCCCGCATGGTGGCGGCGACAGCACGAGAACTCACTCCCGTGGTGACCGGTGCCCGCCGAACCACACCCCCATCTGAACGGAGTCACACATGACGAACAGCCCTGCCCGCTACCAGCCCGCGTTCCAGCCCGCCGGTGCACGCACACAGGTCAGCCAAGCCACCGCGATCGAGCAGTCCCGCGCCATCGCCGAGGTCCAGGCCGCCGTCCTCGTCGCCCAGCAGAACCGTCGCAGCAAGCCCATCGCCGTCGAGGAGATGCGCGACAGCACCGCGCAGAAGTCCGTCGCCGACAGGGCGTTCTTCTCGTTCCCCCGCGGCGGTGAGACCGTGTCCGGCCCGTCGATCCACCTCGCCCGCGAGCTCGCCCGCTGCTGGGGCAACATCCAGTACGGCGTCGCCGAGCTCCGCCGCGACGACGACAAGGGCGAGTCGGAAATGCAGGCGTTCGCCTGGGATCTCGAAACGAACGCGCGCAACGCGATCACCTTCATCGTCCCGCACAAGCGAGACACGAAGAAGGGCATCCGCCAGCTCACCGAAATGCGGGACATCTACGAGAACAACGCCAACGCCGGCGCCCGCCGCGTCCGTGAGGCAATCTTCGCGGTCCTCCCAGCCTGGTTCGTCGAAGAAGCCTCCGAACGCTGCCACGCAACCCTGCAGGACGGCGGCGGAATCCCGCTCGCCACCCGCGTCGCTAACAGCATCGGTCACTTCGACGGAATCGGGGTCAGCCGCAAGCAGCTCGAGTTCAAGATCGGCCGACCATCCGACGAATGGACCGAGCAGGACCTCGGAGAACTCGGCATCACCTTCAACTCGATCAAGAACCGGGAGATCACGCGCGAGGAAGCGTTCCCGCCGAGCCGCGTCACCGCCGCCGACATCGAGAGTGGCCGACCAACCGAGGCTCCGGCGAAGGATCAGCCCGACGAGCGACCAGCGGAGGACCAGCCGAAGGATACCGAGCCAACCGGGCCGCGCCCGGCCACCGCGGAGGAGCTGAAGGGTCTCACCGCTGCGCTTACCAAGGCAGGCATCAAGAACGCCGAAGAGAGGAAGGCATTCCTCTCCGCCCGCGAAGGTCGCGACATCACCGCGGTCAAGGATCTGACGTCCGCCGAGGTCGCCTCGACGATCCGCTTCCTCGAGACCGGCGAAGAGCAGGCCGGTGAACCCGCATGAGCGACACAACCAACGCGCCAGTAGTCGGATTGTCGATCGCTTTCCACGACGCGCTGCCGGAATTCCGCGAGAAGTACGAGGGGACACACATCGCCTTCGAGGTCATGGTCCCGATCGGATGGGCACCAGTCCTCACGCTCTCGTCAACGCTCGACGTCGTCACACCGGACGGCATCCAGCTCGCACTCGGTGATCCCGCGTGACCCGCACCCTCGCGTCCCTCGCCCTCGCCGTCGCCCTCACGGCGGCGGGGGCGGGGATGGGCGCAGTCCTCGCATTCGACTGGCTCGCAAACGGATTCGAAAAGAGGCTGGCATGAGCTCCGAACCGATCGACCTCGACGCCATCCAGGCGCTCGTCGATGCAACGTCACCCGGACCGTGGGAATGGAAGAAGGCAGGCCTCGGGGACAACATTCTTCTCAGCGGCGCAGATGGTGTTCTGTTCGCGTATCCGGTATTCGACGGGCCTTCCGAAGACGGCAACCTCGAATCGGTCGAATGGGGTCACGAGCGAGGACGCCGAGTTGATCGCCAAGGCACGCACTCTCATCCCGGCGCTCGTCGCTCGCGTCCGAGAACTGGAGGAGAAGAACACCCACATCCAGTCCCGGCAGGTCGCTGACGTCGCGGCCCGGATCGACTCGCGCTCGAACGCGATGGTCGTGGACCTCACCGACAAGCTCGCGGCCGCCGAGGCGAAGGTGGCCCGGGCGCACGCTCTCGCCGACAGGTGGGAGCACGGGGCATTGCGGTGGGCAGATCCGCTGCCAGTCCCGCCCGCGGTCGGCCAGCTTCGCGACGCTCTCAAGGACGGTGAGTGATGCCTGACCACAGCCTGCGGCCAACTGAGCCATGCCGCTCGTGCCGGGCCCCGATCGTGTGGGCGAAGACGAAGCAGCCGACGCCGATGCCGATCGATCCGGAGCCGAGCGAGAACGGCAACATCGCCCTCTACCTCGAGGACGGGGTGCTGCACGCGAACGTCATCTTGAAGGCGCAGCGAGCCGCACTCAATACGGCGGGCCGACCGCTCTACATTGCCCACTTCGTCAGCTGCCCACACGCGAGCGACTGGAGGAAGCGATGATCACCGTCCTCCGCTGCCGTGGTATCGGTGAGCCGATGGGTGAGGCGTCGATGCTCGCCAACGTCACGAAGCACCTCGACCCGAAGCGGTTCCGCGTCGTCGAGGTGCCGTGGTCGGCGCAGTACGGCGGAGTACCGGTGCCGCTCGGGTCGTCCTTCGACACGTCCCTGCGGTCCGGCCGGGCGATGCTGCTCGACTACATCGCCCGTGATCCGTATCCCGTCGTCCTGCTGGGCTACTCGGGCGGCGCTGCGCTTGCTGGAAACGTTGCTGCGGAGATCAGCGCCTGGAAGCATCCCGACCTGGACGTGCGTGCGACCGGACTGATCTCCGACCCGTTGCGTCCCTATGGCGCCACCGCATCCGGCGCGCCGGGATGGGGTATCGCCGGAAGTCGGTCGTTCTCTGGCACTGGCGCTGGGCCTTTCTGGCACTGCGCCGACCCGGCCGACGTCATCACCAGCTGCCCGGCGAACTCGCCCCTGCGCACGCTGGCCGACCAGTCGGCGGCCTTCTCGCTCGTCGACCCGCGCGAGTGGGGCTGGGACCTCATCCGTCGGGTGCGAGAGAGGCGCTGGCAGGCCACCATCCGCGACTGGCGCAACGTCCCCGAGGTCTGGCGTGCGTACAGCGCGGCGATCGGCGGCGTCCGCGGCTACCTCACCGGCGAGCACGACTCGTACCACCTTCGCCGCTACCCCGGCAGCACTCGCACCTACACCGAGTGGCTCAGTGATCGCATTAACGAGGTGAGGGAATGAGCGTCGATACGGTCCATCGCGTGCATCGGGGGAGACCAGTAATGCGCGTGGGTTCACTGTTCAGTGGGTACGAAGGCCTCGGCATGGCGGTCGACGTCGTGTTCCCCGGTGCGCAGCGGGCCTGGTTCTGCGAGTGGGATGAGGCCCCGTCGAAGATTCTCGACCACCACTGGCCGACCGTGCCCAACCACCGCGACGTGACGCAGATTGACTGGGACACCATGCCCCCCGTCGACATCCTCACCGGCGGCTACCCGTGCCAACCCTTCTCGGCCGCCGGCCAACGCAAAGGAACCGACGATGATCGACACCTCTGGCCCTACGTCCGGGACGCAATTCGCCACCTACGACCCCGATACACGCTCCTGGAGAATGTGGCCGGACACCGGTCTATGGGGTTCGATCGAGTACTCGGAGACCTGGCCGAAGACGGGCTCGATGTCCGGTGGACGAGCCTTCGAGCTTCCGACGTCGGTGCCCCCCATCACCGCGAACGCCTCTTCATCCTGGTTACCGACCCCTCGGGCGGCCGACCCGAAGGCGTCAATGGGGTCACCGGGCGCGGCACGTCATGTGGCAGCAGGCATGGGGAGCCTTGCGGAGGTGATCGGCGTACATCTGCCGACACCGACAGTGGGGAATGCGACGGGGACGAACGAGCGCAGGGGCGGGGCCCGCTCGGACGAGAAATTGTTGCCGGGTGTGGTGCTGGACTTCCTGCCCACACCGACCGCGAGCGACACGAAGGGGGCCGCGCAACGCGACGGCCGGATACGGAATGGGCGAGCGAGGCCGGACAGCGACGAGCGCTTAGCCGGGGCAGTGGAGCGGTTCCTTCCGACGATCACAGCCTCGGACGCGAGCAAGGCGCGGGACAATCCAGCCCAGGCGAATCGGAAGAGTCCGGCGATCTCAGCAGTGTCGCAGTACTTCCCGACGCCGAGAACTACGGACGCCAACGGACCGGGGAAGCACGGCACTGGGGGTCCGGATCTGCGGACGGTCATAGCCGAATTCAGTGGGGAGCCTATGCCCCCGCTGTTCGACGTTGGGAACGACTGACCCGCCCAGCCCCCGCGCCGACTGAGCTGAACAGTAACGGGAAGCCTCGCCTCTCGGCGGCCTTCGCTGAGTGGATGATGGGGCTTCCGGCCGGCCACGTCACAGACCCGGCGATCGGGATCAGCCGCTCGCATCAGCTCAAGGCGATCGGCAACGGCGTCTGCCCTCAGCAGGCGATCGCCGCATATGCGGCCCTTCGCGGGAGGGCGGAATGAGCGAGCCCAGCGGCAAACGTCCTCCGATGCAGCCTTGCCCTCCCGCGCCCTGCGGTGGCAGCGGACAGAGCGCCCAGATCAGCCAGCCTCCCCGTGACCGCTGGCGGGCCGCCCTGCGGGCTGTCCTCGCGGCACAGGCAACCCGACCACCAGACAGGAGGGCCCAATAGGTGGGACTTCCATGGGCTCGCACAGACACCAATCTGCCAACCCACGACAAGATCCTCGACCTCATCGGAATGGGACCAAAAGGCAAAGGGGCGGCGTTCGTTTACGTCTCTTCCTACCTCTACGCGGCCGATAACGGCACAGACGGATTGATCAAGAAAGCAGTTCTGCCGTTCATTCACTGCAACCCGGCCGAGGCGAAATTGCTCGTCGCGGTGGGTCTCTGGGAGGCCGAGCCGCCGAACAACTACCGGATCAAGAACTACGGCACGAAACAGGCTGTTGGGTTCGCTCAGCAGGCATTACACGAAGCCCGGTCAGCGGCCGGGAAGAAGGGGGCGGACTCGCGATGGGGCGAATGACACCAGTTTTGCCATATGGCAAAACGCATAGCAAATCGATGGCAAAACCGCGTTTGTCATTTCCATTTGACAATGGCACTACCCTACGTACGAACGAACGGACTTACGTAGATAACTACTTGCGGAAAATCTCTTCTTCTTACGTAAGCAACGCGCGCGATTTTCGGGCCGGATTCATTGCTCGGGGTCACCAGATCGCCGCCGCTTCGCGCGGCCGCACCCCAGTTATCCACAGGGGTCGACCATGAACCCCTACGAATTCGCGGCCACCGTCAAGTGCCCGCACTGCCACGCCGAAATCGGGCGAAGGTGCGTCACCGCCGACGGGTACGAGCGCAAGATCCCGTGCCTCGACCGCGTCCGACTCGTCGAATGGCCCGACACCGCGCAACTGCCCGACACCACACCCAGCGACGGCCGTCCACCGCGCGCACCACGACCCGACTACGTGGCCGGCATCGACCGGCAGGTGGGGGACCAGTGACCACTCACACGATCAGGCTGCCCTGGGACTCCCCGCCGCTGTCGATGAACGACCGGGGAGCCTCAGCTGGGGCGGTGTTCGCGAAGAACCGTGAAATCGCCCAGATCCGCTCAGACGTCGTCCGCCTAGCCCGTCATGCCAGGTTGCCCCTGAACGTCGGCCACGCGGTCATCCAGCTGCACTACCGACCCCGCGACAAACGGCGACGCGACACCGACAACCTCATCGCCACCCTCAAACCGATCTGCGACGCACTCGCCGCCGGCACCACCAAACACCCCGGCTACGGCCTCGTCGCTGATGACATCCCACAGCACATGGCCAAACCCGAACCGATCATCCACCAGCCCAGCCGTACACCCGAGCTCTGGCTCGAAATCACGTGCAGCGACGAGCCCAAGGAGTTACCCGCATGAGCGTCACTGTCTACAGCTCACCGGCCTGCATGCCCTGCCGGGCCACCAAGCGCAAGCTCGACGACCTCGGTGTCGAGTACACCAGCGTTGACCTCGCCCAGGACCCGGACGCGGCAGCCGACCTCAAGAAGCTCGGCCACCTCGAAACCCCCGTCGTCATCGCACGCCTCGCCACCGGCACCGAGCACTGGTCCGGACACCGGCCCGACCGGCTCACACAACTCGCCGGCGACCTCGCCGCCATCGCCTACCTCGCAGAAGACGGAGACCTCGCATGAAGACCGCCTACCACGAAGGCAAGTACTGGACCGTCGGCGCCATCCGACGGCACCCCATCGCCTACGCCGAACTCCACCGCCCCGACGCAAAATCCGTCGCCGTCCCGCTATCGAAGCTGCGATTGGAGGACCCACGACCATGAACGACAACGTCGACGGATTCTTCGTTGACCGCTACGGACAGCGGAAGCTCCTCGAACTACTCCGCGAAGTCCCCGAGATTGCCGCCAACCTCGCTGCCCTGATCGCAGCCAATGACGGCTACGCGACGCGCATCAGCTTCGACCCGAAGGTGGATTCGGGGCACGACGGTCAGCCCCTTCTGTGGGACACCAGCGCCCAGGACGCTGCCGACGAACTGCTGAACGAGCTATGGGGATGGGCTCGCCACGTCTGTGAGACACGCGGCATGGAGTACGACGGCGGCGCGACTCTTGATGGAGTGGCGAAGTGGCTGGACCGCAACATCATCGCCCTGGCGCTCACCGAGGGCTCAGAGGACGCACCACGGAGCATCGAGTCCGCGGTGCGTAAGGCGCGGCGAATTGCGAAGACCAGTGAGCCGAAGCCCTACGCGGGAAGCGTCGACCAGGCTCGTGACGCCGAACTCAACGCCACGGCCATCGAGCGGATGCGCTGCGAACTCGGTGACGAGTACGCCGGCCTCACGGCCCGCCGTATCAAGACGCTGCGGAAGAACACCACCCTCGAGCCCATTCGCGTCGTCCCGACCCCCGATGGAGACTTACCCGTCTACCGCCTCGGAGATGTCCTCGACGCACACCTGAGTTACCCGGCACGTCAACGAAAGAAGAGAGTGGCATGAGCGTGATGAATGAGAACTTCGTAACCATCCACGTCAAGATCGAAGACGTTGAGGTTAAGCAGACGGTCAAACTTCCTTACGGTAAGGGGAATCCAATCTTCAATCCCGGCACAGTGGATTCCGGTGTTGCCGAAGCTGCTATCGAGATTCGTAAGATGCTTGCTGCGCACTTTGGTGACAGGGATACAAGTGCTGCGCTTGGTGGCGAACCAGCAGTAGCGCGCTAAGTCCACACCACGTGGTAAGCTTCGCTTCGATGGTCGTGGGTCAGGAAACTGACTCGCGACCATAGTTGTCTCACCGATAAAGCCCGTTCAGCACGTCGGTGAGACCTCTTTCCTGATGGCGGTGGAATGTCCGCCCTTCCGCTCCATCTCGAGTTGCGAGTTGGGTAAACGCGCCGGTTCGATTCCGGCCAGGGGAACAGAGGGTACGACCGGCTCTACCGCTCTTAAACGGTTATCCGCCGTTCGCGATGGTGTGCACACCTGACCGACACCATGTGCACGTGTGACCCACTAGACGTCCAGGGGCGCGCCTGGATCTCCGTTGCATCCCCGCATTGGCTCTTCGTGAGCGCGACCGCAACGAGCATCAACGCGCAACTACTTCGCTCGGTGTAAGTCACCGTGCCCCACAACGGGTCCTGCAACTCCTGGGGTGACGGAATCCAAGCTGCCGATGTTCCCCAACCACAACGCAGCTGCCGAGCGAACCAAACTTGAGGAGGCCGGATGGACGTCGTCGGATCAATCACGAGCATCACGGCCAAGGTATTGCGCCGACTGGCTGACGCAGTCGAGGAGGTGCCGGCCGTGCCTCCGCAGCCGGTGATCCACATCCACATCTACGGCGACACAGTGGCACCCGAGCCCCGATCCCGCTGGGGCAAGCGATGAACCGGGCACTGCGCCGCTGGACAGTCGTCGGCACCTTCCGGATGTACTTCACACGCTGAGGAGGGCGCGATGCCGACGCTCACTGACCAGATCTACGACGTCCAGCAGCAACTCAAGACCGCCCGAGCCCAGGGCAACCGAACCGCAGAAGCGATCCTCACTGCCCGCGTCAACACGCTCATCGATCAACTACCACGTGGCAAGGACGGCTGATGCCCTCGAAGTCGAACACCACCACACAACGAGGACTCGGCTGGGATCATCAGAAGCAACGTGAGCGACTGCTCCGAGCTCATGTCGACGGCGCGCCGTGCTGGTGGTGTGGACTCCCGATGTACCGAGACTCGGCCCGGAACATGGACAACGGACCGCTCGACGCCGACCACTCACATGCGCGCTCACGCGGCGGCACGAAGGCTGACCGGCTGCTGCACAGTAGCTGTAACCGATCACGCCAAGACGGCAGCCGCGACCACCAGCGACCAGCACTCCGTGACCGACCCCGACCGCAGGCCTTCCCATGGCCAGACCTGCCTGCGGGCGTCTGACCTGTTAAAACGCTGGACGCTCACGGTGCCACACCCCCTACCCAAAATCTGGGAAGGGGGCGACTCCTGACCGCAACGCATCCCAGTCAGGAATCTCTCTCTGGCGTTTTTTCCACCACGCCCACCCCGCGACGGGAGGTGATGCCGCATGACCACGAAGAAGCCGCCACTGCGTGCAGTCGCCGACGACGAGGTTGTGCCACCCGCGAAGCCGCTGTCAGTTGCCCAGGCAGCGAAGTCCGGTTCGCATCGGGATCTGTTGGTGGCGATGCGCGATCGGATTGCGGATACGGTCACGAATGGGAACTGCCCGCCGCGTGACTTGGCGTCGCTGACGAAGCGGCTGCAGGACATCGCGAACGAGATCGAGGCGATCGACGCCCGTGAGGACGACGCGGCGCCCGGCCGACTGCGGGAGCTGGAGTCCGCGCTGCGCGAGATCCAGCCGGATCATCCGATGCTGACGGGAACGGTCGATGACCGGTACGACGCTTCGGCCATCTGAGCGGAAGCTCTCCGACGTCGCTCGGCATCTGATCATCCCGGACGGGATCGTCACCTCTCAGTTCCCACGGGTGTACCAGCGACTGCAGGACGTGGGTATCTCGTTCGACCGGTGGCAGCAAGGGTTCGGGCAGATCTCGCTCGGGTGCCGCGAGTCCGGGAAGTATGCCGCGTCGATCGGTGGCGTGGTGGCGTCGATCCCTCGGCAGGTCGGCAAGACGTACACGGTCGGCAACCTGATCATCGGCATGTGCCTGGAGTTCCCGGGCCTGCGGGTGATCTGGACGTCGCACCACAATCGGACGACGACGAACACGTTCCGGTCGATGCAGTCGATGGTGCGGCGTCAGAAGGTGTGGCCGCACATCGCGGCGAACGGGATCCGGACGGCGAATGGCGAGCAGGAGATCCGTTTCGCGAACGGGTCGATCATCATGTTCGGTGCCCGCGAGCAGGGCTTCGGCCGCGGCATGGACGCGATCGACGTCGAGGTGTTCGACGAGGCGCAGATCCTCGGCGTGAAGGCGCTCGAAGACATGGTGCCGGCAACGAACGCCGCGAAGCACCCGCACGGCGGTCTGGTGTTCTTCATCGGGACGCCACCGCGGCCCACCGACGACGGTGAGGCGTTCGGGTCGAAGCGGAAGAAGGCGATCTCCAAGCTCACCCGAGACCAGGTCTACGTCGAAATCTCCGCCGACCCGGACACCGACCCCGACGATCAGTCGAAGTTCGCCACGTTCAACCCGTCGTATCCGCACCGCACGCCGCTGGAGGCGATGCTGCGGATGCGGGAGAACATCCCCGACGAGGACTCGTGGCGCCGTGAGGCAATGGGCATCTGGCCGGACGACGCCGAGGACGAAGAGAAGCCGGTCGTCGGCAAGGACACTTGGTCCGGGCTGTACAGCGGCGAACCGCAGTTCACCGGTGTGACATGCCTGGCGGTGGACATGTCCACCGAGCGTGAGAGTCGTGACCGCACGTGCTCGATCGTGGTCGCCGCCAAGACTGTCGGGGGAGCGCACCTGCAGGTCGGGTATCACGGCAGCGCGGACACTCGCACCGTCGTGAAGTTCCTTGTCGCGTGCGTCGAGGCGGGTGATCCGGTCGCGATCATCATCGACCCGAAGTCGACGGCGCAGGTACTCGAGCAGCCGCTGATCAACGCGGGCATCGAGCCCGAGATGATGCGCGTCTCCGACGTGATGGCGTCGACGGGTGGGTTCCTCACCGCGGTCGACGAAGCGCTCGTCTCGCACGACGACGACGAGCGGATGGCCGCTGGGCTGGACGCCGCGAAGTTGCGGGAGATCGGTGACGCCGGTGGCGTCGCATGGGCGCGGAAGACCTCGGGCACCATCTGCCAGCTCGTCGCCGCGTCCAACGCGCTGTGGGGGTTGGGCAAGTTCGGGTCGAAACCGGTAGTGCCGCCGCAGGAAGTGGGCTTCGAGCCCACCCCGAGCGGCGAATCAGTGATGGGTGACTTGATGGAGGTGTCATGGTGAGCTCTGTTGAGGCTCCGTCGCCGGGCGAGGTCGGCTATGTCGTCGCGAATCCCGACGCGGGGTATCGGGAGATCGACCCCGAGGAGGCGTTCGAACTCCGGTGGCCGCAGTGCCTCAAGACGTTCGACGCGATGCGCCGCCAGGATGCACAGGTGCGGACCGTGCTCAAGGCGGTGACGCTGCCGATCCTTGCGACACAGTGGCGTCTGGATCCGGCCGGGGCGGACCCGGAGGTTGTCGCCGATATCGGCGAGCAGCTCGGGCTGCCGGTCGTCGGCGCTGAAGGTGAAACCGCGAAGCCGCGCCGCCAGCGGCGGTTCTCGTGGCCCGAGCACCTGCGGATGGCGCTGCTCGCACTGCCGTTCGGTGCAATGTACTTCGAGCAGGTCGTGGACTTCGACGAGCAGGCGCGCCGCTACCGGCTACGCAAGCTCGCACCGCGGATGCCCAGCACGCTCGCCGACATCCATGTTGCGCGCGACGGTGGGCTCGTCGGGATCGAGCAGCGCCCACCCGCCGCGACGTGGTCGGTGCGCGCCTCTGACGCGGGCCGGATCGTCATTCCGGTCGACCGTCTCGTGGCGTATGTGCACGAGCGCGAGGGCAGCAACTGGGGCGGCGAGTCGATCCTGCGCGCCGCCTACAAGAACTGGATGCTCAAGGACCGCCTCCTCAAGCTCGAGGCCCTGACGATCGAGCGCAACGGCATGGGCGTGCCGGTGTACACCAACCCTGATGGCGCCACTCCGGAAGACGTCGAGAAGGGTCGCCGGATGGCGAACGCCTACCGGGCGGGCGACACCGCCGGTGCCTCGCTGCCGTTCGAGTCGAAGTTCGCGCTGATGGGCGTGACCGGGGAACTCCCAGACCCACGCCCGGCGATCGACTACCACGACGCCCAGATCGGCCGCGTCGCTCTGGCGCACTTCCTGAACCTCGACGGCCAGGGCGGCTCCTACGCCCTGGCGTCGACACAGGCCGACCTGTTCACCACCGCGGTGAAGTCCGTCGCCGAGATGGTCCGCGACGCCGCGAACCGGTACATCGTCGAGGACCTCGTCGACTGGAACTTCGGTGAGACGGTCGCGGCGCCGCAGATCGTGTTCGACGAGATCGGCGAATCCTCGGTGGGGATCGCCACCGCACTGCGCACCCTCGTCGACGCGGGCGTGATCATCCCCGACCGCTCGCTCGAGGAACAGGTGCGGCGCTGGCTCGACCTGCCCGCCAAGGATTTCCCGAACCCCAACCCGAGCGCCCTCTACGAGGTGCAGGCACTGCTGCGCTCGGGATACCTCTCCGGCGCTCGACTGCCGGCCGAGCCACAAAGGAGATAACCATGACCATCCGCAACGAGCTCGGGGTACCGAGTCGATCGCGCGAGTGGTGCCGGATCAGATCGGAAGCCGGATCGGCTACCGAGATCATGATCTACGACGTCATCGGTAGCTACTGGATGGAGACCGACGCACAGTCGATCGCCAACCAGATCAAGGAACTCGACACCGACGAGATCGTCGTCCGGCTCAACTCTCCCGGCGGCGACGCCTTCGATGGCATCGCGATCATGAACGCCCTGCGCGCGCACTCGGCGACCGTCACCGTTCGCGTCGACGGACTCGCCGCCTCGGCGGCGTCGGTGATCGCGATGGCCGGCGACGAGATCGTCATGGGCGAGGGCTCGCAGATGATGATCCACGAGGCCTGGCTGTACACCTCCGGCTCCGCGGACTACCTGCGGTCCGAGGCCGATCGCCTCGACAAGATGACGGACTCGATCACCTCGCTGTACGCCCGTCGTGCCGGTGGCGAGTTCGACGAATGGCGGGCACTCGTGGCCGCCGAAACCTGGTTCACCGCTGAGGAAGCCGTCGCCGCTGGTCTCGCCGACAGGGTCGGTACCAGCGCACCTGACGGCGGTGCACCCAATGCGGCATTCAACCTGTCGCATTTCCGCTTCGCGGGCCGGGACCACGCCCCGGCTCCGCGGATTCCCTCTGCCGAGGCGGTAGAGGTCACCAACAGGAAGGAGGGCGACATGCCCACCCTCAAGGAAATCCTCGCGCAGCGCCTCGGCACCGCGGCCGATGCCACGGACGAGATCGTGGTCGCCGCGCTGGATGAGGTGCTCGCCGAGCAGGCCGAGGACCGCAGCGGTTCCGGCATCGAGGCGCGCGCCGGTGTCGTCACCGTCGACGCCGACCAGTTCGCCGCTATGCAGGCGGAAGTCGCCGCAGGGCGCGAGTTCCGGACCCGGCAGGAAGCCGCCGAAACCCGCTCGTACATCGACACCGCGATCAAGGCGGGTAAGTTCCCGCCGTCGAAGTCCGAGCACTACGAGAAGCTGCTCGCCGCCGCACCGGCAGAAACCCGCGCGCTGATCGACGCGATGCCCGCCAACGTCATTCCCGTCGCCGAGGTCGGGCACGACGGTGACGCCGTCAAGAACGACGACCACACCACCGCCCTGACCGCCGTTGCCGACCGGGTCGGTCTCGGCGCCGGCGACCACTTCTGAGGAGGCACCCACCATGTCCAACCCCACATTCGGCCCCGGCCCGATCACCCAGAAGGTCGCCACCGCTGTCGACAAGTTCCACGTCGTCAAGCTCGGCGCCACCGGAATCGCTCCGTGCGGCGCAGCTGATCTGCCGTACGGAGCAGTCGCACAGTCCGGTGCCCCGGCCGCGGCCCGCACCGACAACGACCTGTCGCACGGACTGCCCAGTGCCCTCGCGGTGCACACCGTCGGCGCACTGCCTCTGACCAAGGCCACCGCAGTCGCGTTCGCCACCGGTGAGCCCGTGTACGTGGCCGCCGGAGGCACGGTGGCGAAGACCGGCACCCAGTGCGTCGGTATCGCCGTCAAGGCGTCGGCGACCGGCGATGCCACTGTCCGCACCCAGCTCGCCGGGCCCTTCGTCCCGGCCGCCGCCTGAACGAGAGGCTCTGACTCATGCCCAGGAACATCACGTCCGCTTACGACGGTGACACGCTCACTGTCGACTCGATGCTCAAGGACCCGACCTGGATCCCGCAGCGCGTCATCAACTACCTCGACGGCGCGTTCGTCGAGGCCGCCCTGTTCCGCAACGGCGGTACGAACGAATCCGGTGTCGTCGCATTCCGTGAGGCTGCCGACCCGTACCTCGACGAGGACGCCGAGGAAGTCGCCGAGTTCGCCGAGATCCCGGTCTCGACGATCGGCGACGGCAAGGTCCGCAGCGTAATCGGCCAGAAGACCGCCAAGGCGGTCCGCATCTCCTACGAGATGCGGCACGAGAACAAGGTCGACCGGGTCTCGCAGCAGATCACCGCGCTGCAGCGCACCATGATCCGCTCCGGTGTGAACGCTGCGCTGGCCGCGTTCAATGCCGCGAACACTCCGAGTGCGCCCGCTGCCGCGGCGTGGACAGGTTCGACCGGCGACCCTGCGAAGGACCTCTTCGACGCGATCGAGGAGATCGAGGCCGCCGGGTTCGCCGGAGACGAGACGAAGAACTTCGGCTACTCCCCGAACGCGATCCTCGCCCACCCGCGTGCGATCACCACCCTGATTCGCAACGACAAGATCCAGTCGAAGTACATCGGCGACGTCGCGTCCGAGAACCCGCTGTACAAGGGCACTCTCCCGCAGACCATCTGCGGCCTGCAGGTGCTGCGGTCGCGATGGATGGACCCCACCAAGGTGATCGTCCTCGAGACCGGTGTCGCCGGGTTCTACTCCGACACCTTCCCGCTGCAGATGACGCCCGTCTACGAGGAGGGCGGCAACTCCGGCGCGGGCGGACCGAACATGTCGTGGCGCTCGGATGCGTTCCGTAAGCGCATCCTCGGCGTCGACAACCCGGGTGCCGTCTTCACCATCACGGGGATCTCCGCCTGATGGCGCGGCACGAGATCGTCGCGAGCTTCTGGGAGGAGCCCGTCGGACCGCCGGTCGGATACGTCCGACACCGCCGCGGCGCCGTGGTCGACGTGCCGGACGAGCACGTGGAGCGACTCCTGCGGATTGGCGCCATCGCACCAGTCGAGCAGGAAGCGGCCGACGACGAGGATGGAGACGACGCCGCTGGCGACGAAGCTCCCGAATCGGGCGACGACGGCACGCCGGTGGTTACCGGCGCGGAGGCCGATACCGCTGCACCGGCGGAAGGCTCAGCCTCGCCGCAGCCCGACTCTCCCATCGCGGTCGCGGAAGTGGAGCGCCCCAAGCAGACGGCTGCCAAGCCGATCTGGGTCGAGTACGCCGTCGCACGCGGCATGAACCGCGACGACGCTGAGGCGCTCGACAAGCGCGAACTCATCGCCGAGCTGGACTGAGGGGGTGTGCCATGGCGGACTTCGTCACAACGGACGACATCTTCCGCGGCCGCGTCCGACCGCCAGGCGGCGTGGAGGACGCAGCGGATCTGATCGCCGCGGCGTCGAACTGGATCCGCGATCGGAAGCCGGACATCGCCGACGACGACCCCGCCGCGCGGATCGTCGTGATCCACGTCGTCCGTACCGCGATGGCAAGCGAGAAGTACCTCGGTCACGTCTCCTACTCGAAAACCGTGGGAGGCGTGACCCGGTCCGGCACCCTCGCCAACCCCGGCGCGCTGCTGACTTTCGAGGACTCGCACTACCAACTCCTCGGGATCTCACACAGTGGCGGCCCCTCGTATTACTTCGGAGGACGCTGTGGATGAACTCGGAAGCCAGACCGTCCGCGTGATCGAGCGGGTCCGGGGGAAACGTGGCGTGATGACCGAGCAGCCCGGGGCCGAGTACCCGGGCTGCTCGGTGCAGCCGGTCGACTCCGTCGAGGGTGTGCCGATCGAACGGCACACCCGGTGGGTGCTGTTCGCCCCTCCGGGCTTCCCCGAGTCCACCGAGAACGTCCTCGCGGTCGATGGAATCGGGCCCCGGTTGCATGTCGATGGCGATCTGCAGACCTGGTACGACGACGAAGGCTTAGCCGATCACGTGTGGGGCTATCTCGAAAGGTGGGTGAGCAATGGCTGATCCGAAACCAGGGACGTTCAGGTTCACGTCGAAAGACGCGAAGGCGCTGATGAACTCGAATCAGTTCCGGATGATCGTCCGACAGAACGCCCGAGTCGGGCTGAAGGCATTCCAGCGGCACGTGAAAGCGCGTGGAGGCAGCGGCGAAATGGCGCGCTCGGCACACCTGGAAGATGGCAGGGGGTGGGATGGTCGGCCTGCGACTCGCATCGTCGTCCCGCGTGCTGGTCGCGGCAACCCGATCGCCGCGGAGTTCGGCACCAGGCGCTCGTCGGCGGTTCACGGCCTCCAGGCCGCAATCAACGCGATCAACCGAAAGGGTGGTGGCTGATGGCTGTCGAGATCGACGAGACACTGTTCCCTGATATCCAGGAAGTGCTGATGGTGTACCTCGCCCCGGCCGGAGAGACGGATACCGAGCCACCCACAGAGGGGGACACCGGGATCCAGATCAATCGGGTCGGCGGCGGGAACGACGGCATCAGCGACTACCCGCGCGTGCAGATCACCTGCCACCACCCCGACCCACGGGGTGCATCGAAGCTTGCCCGGCAGGTCGCGAACCGGATGGAACACATAGCCGGTCAGGGGATCTCGGTAGAGGATGAACCGAAGCCGATCTGCATCGACTCATGCCGCGTCGACACACCTCCGGAGTCCGAGCCGTACGAGAACCCGGACGCACGCCGCGAGGTCGCGTACTACGCGCTCAGTCTGCAGAAGCCCTGGCGGCGCTGAGCTTCACACCGAACAACCCAAATACCCGAGGTCCACGACATTTCGCGTCGTGGGCCTTCCTCATGCCCAGGAGGCATCATGGTCACCGACATTGGACAGCTCGAAGTCTCGCGTCACCAGCGCGAACTCATCCTCAAGCCGAACCGCGCCCACATCTACGGCATGGGCATGGACATCGACCCGATCGAATACATCACCGAAGGGTCGAACTCCCAGCTCGCCGAACTTCCCGAAGGGGCATGGGACTTCGGCCTCCTGCTCAAGGACGACGCGATCACCCTGACCCGGGAACTCGAGAAGTCCGACATCAGCGCGATCGGCTACTCCAACCCGGTCCGGTCGGACTTCATCTCCGACATCGCCGGAATCCAGTTCACCGGACTGGAAGCGAACCGGTACAACATCGAGAACAACCTCGGCGTCGACCTGTCGCAGATGATCGCCGACCCGGAGACCGGTGAGATCGCGTTCGATCAGCCGGCCATCACCGCGATCCGGCAGCAGCGCTACCTGGCGCTGACCCAGTTCAACACCGGCGAAGACCGAATCTACCTCGGCCGCCTGCTCTACGCGGGCGAAATTTCCGAGATGGGCGAGCAGACCATCTCTGACGGCGAGGGATCGCTGACGTGGCCGACGACCGTCAACGCGACGGTCGACACCGAGCACGGTGTATCGGTGCGGCACTACTTCGGTGGTCCCGGCTGGAACCGCGTCCTCGAGGACGCCGGGTTCAAGCGCAGCGCACTGACAATCACCACCGCGTCGCTGCCCGGCGGAACCGTCAGCGTGGCCTACTCGCAGACCCTGACGGTCACCGGCGGCACCGGCACGAAGACCTGGTCGGTCGTGACCGGCTCTCTGCCGGCCGGTCTGACCCTGAACGCGTCGACCGGTGTCATCTCCGGCACCCCGACCGCCGCGGGGACGTCGAACTTCACCGTCCAGGTCGTGGACAGCGTGACCCCGGGCAGCGTGCAGAAGCCGCTGTCGATCGTCATCGCTGCCTGACCGATGCCCGGCCCTCGCGCCGGGCCCGAGAACGCACTGGGCAGGCGGGGATCGGCGGTCGACCGCCTGCCCAGTGCATCCAGACCGCCACACCGACCGTCACCGAAGGAGATCCCGCCGTGGGACAGATGCGCACCATCAACAAGGCCGATTGGACACCGACACCACTGGTGTCGCCGAAGGGTCACCTCTACACGCCCAGCTCGTACGTCGAGCACCGGCAACTGGTCGCGGCCGGGTACGCGCCCGCACCGGAGCCCGAGCACGTGCCGGTGCCCGCCGAGCCCGAACCGGCTCCAACGCCCACCGCACCAGTGCCCGAGCCCGCTGCGGAGTCGAGTGAGAAGCCGACTGACGACGCACCCGCCGAGGCGCCCAAGACCAAGATCACCCGACGTACCACCGGAGGCGCACAGTGAGCAAGGACCTCGACAACGTGACCCAGTTCGACGACCCGAACGTCCGTAGATACGGCGGCGAGCAGCGTGAGCCCAAGGAGCCGTTCAAGTTCCAGATCGGCGAATCGCCGACCTTCCTTGTTCCGGAGCCGGACTCCGACACTGTTATGGACATCGAGGAGGCCAACACGTCCCGGCGTGTCCTCAAGCTGTTCCTCGGTGACCAGTTCGACGACGTCGCCGACTTCCTCGGGCCGCAGCACCCGGACACGCTGATCGACCTCGCGCGTGACCTGTCCCGGCACTTCGGACTGTTCGACACGGAGCAGGCGGTGAACCGGGCCGACCGGCGTAGTCGCGATCGGCGCCGCGCCGGGCGTCGTCGCTGACCGATGACCGATGACAACGGGTCGGCGGCCTCCTACTTCGAGACCCTCCTCGATGAGGCCGCCGGCCCGTTCGTCGTGCACCTGGACGACGACGGGCCCGAGCTCGTCATCGAGGCTCCCGAAGCGGCTGACATCGCCGACCTCGACACCACTGCCTCCGTCCACGACCAGCTCGACCTCCTCGTCGGCGATGAACTGGCCGATACCATTGCCGACCACTACGCGCGCCGGCCGATCTCCGAACTCGCCGACCTTGTCGACGACATCCGCGAGCACTTCGGGATCCTCATCCCACCGGACGCCGGATGGGCGTACCTGGTCCACGAGATCGACCGCTACGGCGAGGCGATCGAGAAGGACCTGTTCGCCATGCCCGGCGATGAACGGCTCTACGACTGGGTCCGCGATCATCTGAGCAACCCCTGGAATCGGCTGCTCCGGCTGTTGCCCGCACTGCCGGAGGGCGGCTGGTACTACGCCGCGATCGCCGACGACGACGAGCGTGCCATGCAGCGACTCGAGATGGAGCAGCGCGGCGAGCTGCCCAAGCCATCGAAACGGCCCTCTCTCGTGGGGTGGACCCACGATCGTGAGCTTCTCACCGAGGCGGTCGAGGCGATGGCGCAGATCGTGCACGGCGTGTGGGGCGCGAGCCCGAAGTTCAAAGGCAAGGGCGGTAAACCGCCGGCGCGTCGTCCGCGGCCGCAGACCGCGCGTGACCGCGCTGAGGAATACCAGGCGCTCGTCGAGCACGACGACATCTCGTCGCAGCTGCTCGGCAGCCGTTACACGCGGCGCATTCAACCTCAGGAGGTGTGATCAGTGGCTGACGTGCAGGGTGGGCAGGCCTTCGTCAACGTTCTTCCGTCGATGAGCGGATACTTCAAACGGGTCCGGACCGCGATCAAGCGCAACCCGGTCAGCCACGAGATCGATGTTCGGGTCGACCAGCGCCAGCTCGCGAAGGCGAAGTCGGATCTCGATCGCGCCGCCAAAGGCGCGGCCGACGCACGCCGCCGCGAGGTTGCGGCGACCAAGGACGTCGTCGCGGCCGAGCGGGAACTGCAGGCCCTCCGTAATCGAGGCGTCACCGACGCGGGCAGACTCGCCGCTGCCGAAGGCAAGGTCGCCAAGGCCAAGCGCAACAGTCAGTCCGCGGCCGATGCGTTGCATGCTGCGGAGTCGAAGCGTTCGACGGCGGGCACCCGCGTTGCACGCATCGAGGCTCGGATCGACAGCAAGCGCGCCGAGGCCGACAGCGCATCGCTGCTGCAGCGCCTCTCTGCAGGTTTCGAGGAGGGCGGCCGCACGGTCGGCTCCCGGTTCGTCGACGGCATGAGCGCCACGATGAACTCGAACGCCCGCGGCAGCGAAGAGGGCCGCAGTTTCGCGGCGGGGTTCGTCTCCGCTATTGGCACTGGAATGCGGATGGCGGCAGTGGGTTTCACGGTCGCCAACGACGCGGCACGGTCGGTCATCCGGAATGTGGGGATGGCGGCCGCCGGTATCGGTTTGGCCGCACGGGTACTGAAGTCTTTCAGCGCGGGCCTGCTCGTCAGCTCGTCGCTGCTGAAGGTGATGACCGGTGCGGGCGTCGCCAAGCTCGCTGGTCTGCTGAGACTGGCCGCCGCGGCCGCGAACATCCTCGCCCGGGATATCGGCCGGGTCACCTCGGCGCTGCTGGTCATGGCCGCAGTGTCGAAGCTGATCGGCACCCTAACGCGCATCGGCAAGGCGCTGGGAATGGTGACCGTCGGGTCCGCAGTCGCATTGGGTGCGATCTCGGCGCTCGGTTCCGTCGTCGCATCGTTCGCCACCGGTCCGCTGGTAGCGGGCCTGACGGCCGTCGCTGCAGCGATGGGAACCGTCGCTGCAGCAGCGGCGGGCATCCTGGGCCCGGCCATCGGCGTGGCGAAGATGGCGTTCGCCGGACTGTCCGATGGCGCCAAGGCGTGGGACAAGGCGCAGAAGGCTGCCAACACCGCGTCCTCGCAGGGCGCATCGGCGATGAAGGCCGTCGAAAGCGCCAAGAAGTCGCAGGCCCGCACCGCCGAGCAGGGCGCCCGCCAGATCGTCGACGCAGAGAAGCGCGTCGTCGACGCGCAGAAGGCGGTCAAGGACGCGCAGGACGACGTGAACCGGGCGCGGAAGGAGGCCAAGCGCGACGCCGACGGCTACGCGCGGACCCTCAAGGGCCTGGCCCTCGACGAGAAGAGCGCAACCCTATCCCTGGCCGAGGCCAGGAAGAACCTCGCCGAAACCAAGGGCAATCGTGACTCGGATCCCCTCGATATCTGGCGGGCGGAGCTCGGCGTTGAAGAGGCGGAGCAGGCTCTCGAGGAAATCAAGGCCTCGAACAAGGAGCAGCGCGCCGAGATCGCCGAAGCGCAGGCCAAGGGCATCGAAGGCTCTGACAAGGTCGTCGAAGCCAAGGGCCGCGAGGTCGACGCCCAGGAGCAGTTGCGCGAGGCCCAGGCCGATGCCGCGCAGACGCAGAGGGATGTGGCGCAGGCCAACATCGACGCCGCGGAGGCTGTGGCGGACGCCTACCAGAGCATGGCGGACGCGCAGCAGTCGGCAGCGTCGGGAGATGACCCGTTCGCCGCGATGATCGGGCAGCGGCTCGCACCGCTTCTGCAGGCGTTCAAGGACCTGCGCGAAGAAGTCACCGACCGTTTCAGCGGCGCGATGATCGGCTCGTTCGGCATTCTCGGCGGACTGATCACCCGGCTCACGCCGAGCCTCGGTGGACTCGCTACCACCCTGGGCAACATCGGGTCGCAGATCGCGACGTCGATCTCCAGCCCGGCCGCCGTGGCGGGCTGGGAGCGAATGATCGACGGATCGAACCGCTTCTTCGGAAGTCTCGCTCAGGGCGAGAACGGTTTGGGTTCCGTGTTCTCCGGGCTGATCAGTGTGCTCGGAACCGCGGCGCAGACCTTCGCCAGTAGCGGAGCTGGAATCAACGAGTGGCTGCTGGACCTCGGCGAGAAGCTGCGGAACATCAGCGCCGAGGACCTCAGATCGACGTTCGACGGGATCCGGCAGACGTTCGAGAACATCGGCAGCGTTGCCGGTCCACTGTTCTCGCTGTTGCGTGGGTTCGGTGCGGAAGCCGCGACCGGGCTGGCACCCGGGTTCTCGGCGTTGGGGCAGGCGATCCGGGACTCCATTCCCGGGCTGATGGACATGGCGCGGGTATTGATGCCCGCGCTGGGGCAGGCCCTGGCCGACCTGGCTCCCGTGCTGCCCGGCCTCGTGGAGGCGTTCCGGCCGTGGGCGGACGTCCTCGCGGCGGCGGCGCCGCACCTGGCGACCATCATCGAGAAGCTGGTCCCGTTCGCGCCGCTGCTTCTGGCGACCGTCATGGCGGTGAAGGTCATCATGGCGGCGGTCACCGCGTGGAACGCGATCATGTTCATCTCCTCGGTCGCGCAGGGCGTGTTCATCGCTGCGACCGGGCGCTCGACCGCCAGCATCCGCCGCAACACGGTCGCCCTGGCAGCGCACCGAGTAGCGCTGGCTATCGGCACCGCGGCGCAGTGGGCATTCAACGCGGCGATGAGCGCAAACCCCATAGCGCTCATCGTGATCGCGATCGCCGCACTCGTCGGGGCGCTGATCTACTTCTTCACCCAGACCGAGACCGGTAAGCGGATCTGGGAGACGGTATGGAACGCGATCAAGGCCGCGATCTCCGCGGCGTGGGCGTTCATCCAGCCGATCTTCCAGGCAATCGGTGCGATCTTCGTGTGGCTGTACGAGAACGTGGTGAAGCCGATCTTTGGCGGCATCAAGATCGCCATCGCCGTCGTGATCGCCGCGTTCCTGCTGCTGTGGGAGGGCATCAAGCTCTACATCGACATGGTCGGCGCAGTCCTGAACTGGCTGTGGAACACCGTCGCCCAGCCCGTCTGGGAGGCCATGAAGGTCGGCCTGCGGGCGCTCGGCGACTTCTTCGCCTGGGTGTGGACCTCGCTGATCAAGCCCACCTGGGACGCCCTCGGCGCCGGAATCGCGTGGGTGTGGGAGAACGTCATCAGTCCCGCGTGGGAGGCGATGAAGGGCGCACTCGGCAGGGTCGGGGACTTCTTCTCGGAGGTCGTGAGGGGTATCAGCGACAAGTGGGACAGCCTCAAAGGCATCCTCGCGAAGCCGATCAACTTCATGATCAACACGGTCTGGAACGAGGGCATCCTCAAGGCCTGGAACAAGGCCGCAGGCCTCCTCGGCCTCGACGCAGCCCAACCGCTCGCCGGCATCCCTGAACGGGCGACCGGTGGACCGATCTTCGGACCCGGCAGCGGCACGTCAGACGACGTGCTGATGTGGGGCTCGAACGGCGAGCACATGGTCACCACCAAGGAGGTTCAGGCGGCGGGCGGCCACAACGCGATCTACGCGATCCGCGACATGATCCTGCGCGGCATCCCGTTCGAATGGGATGGCGGGCAGATCGTTCGGCAGGTCGGCCGCGACAACCTCAACGCCTACGGCGCCAGCGTGGCGGCGCAGGGGTATGGCAACGTCGACCCGCAGGGCATGTTCGACTGGCTACTCCCGGCCTACAAGGACGGCGGCGAGATCCGCCCGATGTGGCAGACGCAGCTCGAGAACGGCCACCGCGCGGCGAAGATGCGCAACGGCAACCCGTACACGTGGGGGTTCGAGGACTGCTCGGGCTTCATGTCGATGATCGCCGACGCCATCATCAACGGTGGCGACGGATCGCGGAAGTGGGCGACCGGGTCGTTCCCCGGCGGCCAGCCGTGGGCGCCCGGTCTCGGCGAGGGCTTCTCGGTCGGTGTGCACGACAACCCGGGCGGCCCGGGCGGTGGACACACCGCGGGCACCCTGACCGGTGTCGGCGGGTACTCGACGGTCAACGTCGAATCCGGTGGCTCTCACGGGTACGTCGCCTACGGCGGACCCGCGGCAGGCGCCGACGACCCGCAGTTCGCCGGCAAACACCCGGGCCTGTTCCACCTCGCTATCGGAGCCGACGGCGCATTCAAGCCGGCGGGCCCCGGTGGCGGCGGTGGCGGACCGTCCCCGGACGGGAAGAAGTCGTTCGTGCAGTCGAAGATCTCGGACATCTTCGACTTCTTCCTGAACCCGATCAAGGCCGGTATCGGTGCCGCGATCGGGACACCTCCGCCCGAGTCGCGTGGTGTCCCTCCTGCGTTCCTCGACAAGGGCCGCGACATGACGTCGTCGTTCCTGGCCGACAAGGTCACCGGCCTGGGCGATCTGCTCGGGTCGGTCTGGGACAAGGCCAAGGGCATCGGCGGACTGTTCCGCGATCAGGGCGGATGGATCCCGAATGGGCTCTCCATCGTCCGCAACGAAACCGGCAAGCCCGAGGCCGTACTGAACTGGGATCAGGTCCGCACTGTTGAGGACCTGATGCAGTTCATGCAGGCGAATCTCGCCGAAGCGGGTAAGTACGCCGGTGAGATCGACTGGGGCGGTGTCGGTGCGCAGATCGGGACCTCGCTGGTCGCAGAGTGGGGCAACGACCTGCTCGGCATGGCGGGGTTCTCGTCACAGTTCGAGGGGATGCAGCTCGTCGACGAGACGGGCCGCAGCCGCTCGGATGCGGCGGCGCCACGGGACGAGGCCACGTACGACGAGAAGCCTGCCGAGGCCCCGGCTGTCGATTCTGGCACAGCCGGGTCTGCCCCGGCCGCCCCGGCCGGGGTGGAAGCTCCGCCCGCGGTCGAGGTGCAGGCCGAACCGGAGTCCGTCGTCGACGCCGTGAAGCGTGCGTTCGCGCCGTACGGCTGGAACGAGGGCGAGCAGTGGGCAGCGACCGACTGGATCGT
This sequence comes from Rhodococcus sp. IEGM 27, assembly GCF_033142305.1. Lineage (NCBI taxonomy): Bacteria > Bacillati > Actinomycetota > Actinomycetes > Mycobacteriales > Nocardiaceae > Rhodococcus > Rhodococcus sp. IEGM 27. Next base: position 99,468 of record NZ_JAWLSG010000005.1, read on the forward strand.
CCAGAAGGAATCGGGGTGGCGGAAGGATGCGCGTAACCCATCATCTGGGGCTTTCGGGTTCTTCCAGTTCCTCGGCTCGACGAAGGACGAGTACCTGCCTGACGAGAGCGAAGACCCGTACACCCAGGGCGTCGCGGGAGCGAAGTACATCCGCGACCGGTACGGCGACCCGATCCGCGCGAAGACGTTCTGGGAGAAGAACGGTTACTACGACCAGGGCGGAATCGCCTCGGGCAAGGGCTACCTGCTCAAGGACGTCATCCGGCCCGAGCGGGTTCTCTCACCGCGGCAGACCGAGGCGTTCGAGTCGCTGGTCCCGATGCTCGACCGGGTCCAGTCGGCGGCGACCGCACCGGGTGACGTGCTCACCGGTGCGGACCGGGGAGCGCTCGAGTACGCACCGGTCGGTGTGGGCGGTGACACCTGGAATGTCCACGGTCGCCTTGACCCGGAAACGAGACGGGAGATCCAGATCATGATCAACCAGCGTGACCGCGGCCACGGCAAGGCCCCCGAGTCCAGGAGGCGTTGGTGAACGACTCGATCATCATGGTCGGGTGGAACGGGACGCCGCCGTACACGCTCGGCGGTCCGACGCGGGGGAGGGCGCGGGATGTGTGGATCGAGGACGGCCTGGCAGGCCTCTGGGTCCCGGCACCCCGCACCCCGACCCGCACCTCCCGGGCGTACCAGCACGGTTCTACACCGAAGGTCACGAAGATCGAGGAGCGCCTCCTCGACTTCCAGGTGAGGATCGAGGGCCGCACCCGCTCTGACTTCGAGATGGCGTTCGCCGACTGGATGGCGGTGTGGTCGTTCGACTACGACAACGAGGTCATCACCAAGACCGGTTCCGGTCCCCGGTCGATCAGGCTCCGGCTCGACCGGGACCCGAAGATCGTTGGCCGGATGTCGATGCAGACCACCCGCATCAGCATCGAGATGGTCGTGGTCGCGTGCTGGCCGTACTTGACGTCGAAGACCGACGTGATCAAGTGGGAACCTGGTGTTGGGTCGCACACGGGCACGGTGGTCGTCGACAACCCGACCGATGTGCCGTTGTGGATGAAGTTCGAAGGCACACCGGCCACGAAGTGGATCCTGCCGGACGGCATCTCGGACCGCACGGTGCCACTCAAGCCGCAGACAACGGGCTGGCGGGTCCAAACCCGACAGGACTTCCAAACCATCAGGGCGGCCGGCGCCGGATTCGAGGTGTGGAAGGCCATGCGTGGCGTGAACTTCATGCACGAGATCCCACCGCGGACCCCGCCCACCGAGATCCCGGTCGAGGTGCAGGGTTCTGCGGTTCCCGCCGAGCTTCGCATCCACCTGCCGCGCTACCACGAGATGCCCTGGGGGTGATCGCCTGTGAGCTACAACCTCGACGCTGACCTTGCGACGATCGACGCCCAGGAGTACGAGGAGGCGGCGCTCGCGCTCCTGCGGACCCGGGTCACGATCCACGACAAGTATCTTGCCCTCGTCGGCGAAGTCGAGGGCGAATACGACGGCTCGTGGGAGACCATGTGCAACGAGGTCGGTGAGGCGTCGGTCGGCATCGACGGCCGCGACGACCTCGCGGCGTGGCTGATCGACGGACTGTCCCTCGATCACGACATGTTCCTGGTGTTCCGCTCTCCGTGGAAGAAGGCCTGCTTCAAGGTCTACGACATCGAGTACGACGAGGACGAGCACGGCGAGGCGATCGTGCGGCCGCTGGCCCGACATATCCTCGACGAGGCGAAACACTGGCAGTGCTGGCCAAACACGTTCGCGCCGCTGAGTGTCCAGGCGCCGAAGATCGACTTCCAGGCGGGCAACTCGATCAAGGTGATCAAGGGTTACGCGCATCGGAACCTGCTGCGACAGCAGCAACCGCTGTGGATTCCGTTCTTCGATATCTGGGACGCGGCGAACTGGCAGGCGAACTTCGACAACGCGAAGTGGCCGATGGTGATGATCCCGTACATCGAGTCACGCGATGGTGTCGGACCGTGGACCGCGCTTGGCGCACGGATGGACGACTTCTGGGATCTGGTCCACCCGACGCTCGAGGACGGCGGACTGCAACTCACCGGCGACCTGTGGGAACCCGGAGATCCGCAGCCGTGCCCGACCCACTTCATCCTCGATCGGCCGACGTTCGTGTTCGACGTCAAGAAGCGGGCCATGATCCCCGGCGTCACCGGAACGATCCTCGACCCGATCCTCGACCTGCTGCGGATCTTCGGCTCCGACGGCACCTCGGATACCGTCACGATCGCCGACCCGAACGACGACCCGAACAACACCGACCCGAACGGACCATTCGCCATCTTCCGCCGCGGCCAGCACCGCGGGCTGAAGTCGAAGATGGTGATCCACAAGCCGATTGAGCACTCGATCATGACGGGTGGACGCTCACCCGACGCCATCAACCAGGGTGCAAAGCTCGTGTCGAACATCCTCCTGGGGTTGCTCGGCAGCGCAATCGGCCTGCCATGGCTCACGCTGGGCATCTTCGACAAGGCCGTCGAGGACGTCATTCTGGCCTGGGCCATCGGGATTGACCATCAGCGCAAGGAGCGGATGGGGCCGTACTCGCACAAGGGCGGGTTCGAGGCCGGCGGCGGCGTCGCCATCTCGCCGTCCGGGTTGCAGACGATCCGAGTCGGACTGCACAAGGCGCGCGGCTACGTCTCGTTCGCCGCCGAGGTCGACGACGCGGCACCGTACCGTGTCGGTCTGCATATCGACGACGGGCATCGCTGCGGATTCGAGATCGGTGACCGGATCTGGCTCTCACACATCGCATCCGTCCGCCAGTCGTGGGACCGCGCCAATCCCGACCAGCCGTGGGAGATCAACGTCGGCGACTACCGCTCCGAGGAATTGGCCGGCACCCGCGCGCTGCGCGGACTCGAAGCCGTCAGTAGCGCGTTGCGCCAGCACAGCAGCGCTGTCTAGACCAGGAGATATCTGTGACACCCGAAGAACTACAGGCGGCGCTGCCGACCACCATGCACCCCTACGCCTACGCGCTGATGCATCCGCCGATGAACGGTGCCGGATCCCCGCCCGTCACGTTCGAGCCCGACGAGATCAATTCCTTCTGTCGGCACCTCGAGCGGCTGGGGTTCCGGCCCGTCGAGGAGTCACTCGACCGGTACGACCCACCGGCCACCGGGCCGATCCACCCACACAACCCAGGGCAGTGGCGCTCGAAGAAGATGCCCGAACCGAAACGCGCTGATCCCTACTCGCATATCCGTGCGCAGCTCGCCGCGCTCCCCGGCTCGGCTCAGGTTGACCTGCTCCGGGAAGCAATGGAGGAACCCAGCACCACTGAGCCGCCGGAGGAGTACACGTGACCTCGCCCGACAACTTTGTTCCCGGCGGACCGAACACCGGCTGGGACGATGTCGGCGATCTCGCCGACGCGCTCGGCACGGAGGGCATTCTGGGGTTGCTGTTCGGCGGATTCGCCAACCTCGGTTCGTTCCTCGACGGCCTCAAGGGGGCGGTAACCGGCACCAACCCCGGGACCGGCGCATTCACCGACATCTTCGACCACCTCCTCGGCATGGAGACCGTCGGCATCGAGAACGCCTCCGCGATCGCCGCGATCAACGCCGCCCTCGGCGGCGAGAACGGGACCGGCGTCTACTTCGTCGACACCTTCGACCGCCCGAACACGACCACCCTGGGCACCGACTGGACCGTGGTGGACCCGGCCGGCACCGGCCTCGGCATCGAGAACAACCAGGCCGTCGTCGGCCAAGCCGCGCCGGGCAGTGTGTGGGCCGCCTGCAACACCCTCGCCCTCGGCAACGACATGTCCGTCGCCGTCGTCGTCGGCTCCCTACTCGAGGCCGCTGGCCACGAGCTGGGCCTGCACGTGCGGATGAACGCCGAGCAGACCGCCTGGGTGTACCTCAACGTGTTCAAGAACAAGGTGTATCTGGGTCGCGCCACCCGCTCGGGTGGATCGATCACCTTCAACGACTGGGTATCGGTGACCTCCGGGATCACCGTCGCCAACGGCACCCAAGTCGAAATCCGGGCCACCGGCTCCACATACCGGGCGTTCGTCGGCGGCAAGCAGGTCGCCGCCTACACCGACGCCACCGTCTCCCACCCCGTCGGCGCGTCGAACCGCAGCACCGGGTTCCGCGTCGAGTACGACGACAACATCTTCGTCGGCGGTCGGTCTCCCGCACTCGGCTCCTTCGCGATGGCCGACATCACCGTCCCGGAAACCCTGGGCACCGGCTGGAACCTGTACCGCAACGCCACCGGAAGCTCGACAGGCACCTCGTGGACCTCCAGCGGTACCGCGTTCGGGTCCAACACGTTCGACGTCGAGGACCGCAAGGCGAACGTGATCGTCGACAACTTGGGTCTGGGGCGGATCAAGACCACCAAGGCTGGTTGGTACACGGTGACCGTGCACGCGACCACCAACACCGCCACCGCGAATGCCTCGGTCGGTCTGCTCGGTGGGACCGACCCCGGGGCGATGGCGATGATCAAGGTCGGGCAGGTCGGCCCCGACACCGATTCGTACGAATCTGGCACGTCGATCGTTGCGAGGAACTTCGGGGCGAGCTGGGTGGTGTACTGCCCCGCCAATTACTACCTGCAGCCGTGCGGGTGGAAACAATCCAGCTCGAACAGCATGTCGCTCGTCGGCAACCCCGCCGGATACAACACCAACTTCTCTGGCGCACTTATGGGATAGGAGCCCGAATTATGGCTGAGTCAGTCAATTTCAGTTTTACGGAGTTGCCCGGTGTCACGTTCATCGCGACCCGCGGCGCCGACGGTACAGGCGAACAGTTCGTGACGATCGAAACGACCACTGAGGGCGGCGCTCCGGTGGAGATCGCTGGGTTCCTCGGCCCCATCGAGGAGGCCGGCTGATGGCCCGGCGTGTCAGTCCCGTTGCTGCCGACTTCTATGTCACCAGCGGATTCGGCAACCGCGCTGGCGGTTTCCACTGGGGAACAGACTTCGGACGCAACGGCGGATCGGGCGGCCACCCGGTTTTCGCCGCGCAGGGTGGCTCCGTCGTGATGGTCGGTCCGGCATCCGGCTTCGGCGAGTGGGTCGTCCTCGATCACCCGACAGCAGACGGATCCGGGACGACGGTCTACGGCCACGTGATCCCCGAGGTCCGCCAGGGCCAGCGCGTCGAGGCCGGGCAGCGCATCGCGCGAATCAATCCCGACTCGAACACCAACGGCGGCGTTGCCCCGCACCTGCACTTCGAGGTGCATCGCTACATCTGGGTCCAGCCGGGACCCGACCGCCTCGACCCCGTTCTGTGGCTCGCCAGCTCGGCACCACCCGCAACAGGAGGTACACCAGTGGGACAGCTACAGGCTGACGTCACACTGCTCTCACCGAACGACTCAGGCCCACGCAACCCTGCGAACTGCACGCTCGCGATCGTCCACACCGACGAGGGCGACCCCAACGGGAAGGTCGAGGACCTCCTCGGGTGGCTCGCACAGGAACGCGCGCAGGCGTCCTACACCCTTGTCGTCGGCCGCGACGGACGGATCGGCCGGTCGAACGACGACAACTACGTGCCTTGGGCAGCAGGGTCACCTGCGAACGAGCGCGGCCTGCACCTGTGCTTCAAGGGCCGCGCATCACAGACCCGCGCCGAATGGCTCGCGCAGGGCCGCCAACTCGACGCAGGCGCCCGCGTGCTCCGCGACTGGCATGACCGCTACGGCATCCCGCTCGTCAAGCTCAGCGGCGCGCAGATGCGAGCAGGGCAGAAGGGCGTCGGCGGCCATGCCGACACCGTCGACGCCTGGCACTCCACTGACCACACCGACCCCGGCCCCGGATTCCCCTGGGACGTCTTGCTCGCCAAGGCTGCCGGAAACACCACTCCCGAGGAGGGCTTTCTCATGGCACTTTCCGATGCCGAGCAGCGACGCATCTACACCGAACTGACGCAGAAGCTGCCATCGCGATCGAAGTACCGCACCAACGATGAGCCGGTCGACACCTTGGCCGGAATGGTTCTCAACATCGACGCCCGCATTCACGAGGAGTCGACCGAGCGTGAAGCGCTCAACGGCGTGAAGGCCGCGATCGACCTCGTCCGCCGCGAGGCCGCCCGGGGTGACGCCGGAGCGAAGGCTGTCCTCGCACGGATCGAAGGGGGCAAGTGATGGGGCAGCACTCCGCACCGGACACGGCTACTCAGTCGCAGTACCCGTGGCGCGCGACCCTGCGCACCGTCGTCGCTTTCCTGATTGCGATCCTCCCGTACGTCGCAGCGTGGCTGGGCGACTCATCGTCAGAGGCGCAGACCGGCGCAGCCGCGGCGGCTCTTCCGATTGTGGCCGGCGTGACGCGGTTCCTCGCGCTCCCCGGCGTCGACGACGTACTCCGCAAGTACCTGCCGATCCTGGCAGCTACTCCCCGCGCGGAGTAGGCGCGTGCCGACCGGGTTCCAGCCCGAGGATCTCGCGTCGCCGTGGACGCTGGTCGGGCTGGCCTTTTGTCTCGTGCTCTTCGGGGTCCTGATGCCCAGGTGGCTGCACAAGTCGATCATCGACGACAAGAACAAGGAGATCGACGCTTGGCGGTCTACGGCGAACAAGGCTCTCGATCAGAACGCCGAGCTGCTCGAGCAGTCGAAAACGAGTCTGCACATCGGCGAGGAGATCAAACGTCTCGGTGAGGGAGGCGAGACCTGATGCGGGGGTGGTGGAAGCAGAAGCGCGACGCCAAGGCTGGTCGCGAAGAGGCGGAACGAACACTCGAGGAAGTCAAGAGCCGCGACCCAGAAATCGCCGAGCTGGGCCGCAAGCATCGAGTGCTGGTGGCGGTAAACGGCTTCGGCGAATCTGCTGAACGAGCCATCGCCATGCGGAAGAGGAGGCACGCGTGAGAGTGAACATGATTCTTGCCTTTCTGCTTGGCCTGGTGGTCATCTCGGTCTATGACGCGGAGACCGAGGCGCGCATCCTCATCACCTCCATGACAGTGCTCGCGTGGACCTTCTCGATTCTGTATGCCACCCGATCGAACTGGCGTGTCACACAGGCGGGCAAGGCGCTGATGTACACGTCGGCGGCACTCGCCCTACTGGGCACGCAGATCATGAGTGTCTGGTGGCTCGGGAACTACCCGTACAGAACCGAGATCCGCGACGTCGTTCTCTTGCTCCTCGTGCTCACGGTGCTGTACCGGATTCTCGTGCTCCTGAAGATCCAGGAGCGAGAGCACACGGAAAGGAAGCGGCTATGAGCCTCGGATGGATACCGAAGGTCGACTACATTTTCCTCTCGACGGGGCAGGACTGGATCTGGCGGCGCACCAACACCAAAGGCGCGCTCAATGTCGGCACGGAAGTCTCCGTCGTATGGGACAACGGCACCACCTGGGACGGCGTCGTTCTCGGGGACACGGTGTCGTTCAAGGTGGAATCCACCGACGCGGACCTGATCCCGAACGGCATGAGGTACGTCATGAAGATCAAGTACCCGGACGGCGACAACGGCGACGAGTTCGTGAACTTCAACTGGTACGAAGGCTCTGCTCGTCGGTAAGGCGTCTAACCCGTTCCCTCTCGAATCTTCTAGCCCCGCAGCCGATTCGGCGCGGGAATTTCTCATGACAGGAGCAAGTTGTGTCCATTGCTGTTACATCGACCAAGAATGCACTAGCGGACAGGTACGCCGCGCTCGGTGCATGGATCAGCGTGCATACCGGGGCGCCCGGCACCACGGGTGCCAATGAGGCCTCGGGCGGCGGATACGCCCGCAAGCAGACCACTTGGGGCACCGCCTCAGGTGGCACGGTCACCGGCACGGAGGTGACGATTGACGCGCCGGCCGGATCATTCACCGCGGCGGGACTCTGGACCGCTGCGACCGGCGGCACGTTCATCGACACCGTGGCCGTGGTCAGCACTCAACTCGGCGCGCCTGGCCAGCTGAAGATCACCCCGACCTACACCCAGACATAGGGAGCCCCGGATGCTCATCGACGGCAGGGAGGACTTCCCTGCACCGGATGTGGGCGCAGCCGTCTTCCCTCACGCCGACGCGGCCGTAGTCGACTTCCCCGCCGTCGACTCGGCCGTGGTCGAGTTTCCGCCTGCTCCGACGCCGATCGTTGCAGGGTTCGCCGCGTTCAGCGGCTCCGGCCAGCTCGCGATGGCAGTGTTCGCAATCGCGAGGGTGCATGCCGCGTTCACCGGCTCCGGCACGGCGACGGCGCTAATGTCCGCATTCGGCGGCGTAAAGGCCTTCGCGGCAGACTTCGCCGGGTCGGGTACGGCGTCCGCGACCATGGTTGCGGTTCTTCCTGCGAGCTTCGCGGGAGAGGGTCAGCTGGCGGCGGCCGTGAGTCCCGCACTGGCTGCTCAGTACTCGGGCGAGGGCGAGTTCGTCGCCCAGGTCTTCGCCATCGCGAGCGTGCCGGCCGACTTCACTGGCGAGGGTTCGGCAACGGCGGTCGTCGGAGTGGTCGGTGGGGAGTTCCCGATCTCGGCGAACTTCTCGGGCGAGGGCTCGGCGTCGGCAGCCATCGTGGCGGTCGAGTTCATCGCGGCTCAGTTCAGCGGCGACGGGCAGCTGGCCGCACCCTTCGCATCCGCGTCGATCGCGGCCTTCTCGGGTAGCGGATCGGCGTCCGCGACGGTTGTCGAGGTCGAGAAGATCACCGCAGCACTGAGCGGCAGCGGATCGGCATCGGCCACGGTGCGCCCCGCGCTCACGGCTGCATTCTCTGGCTCGGGCTCGGCGAGTGCCGACATGCGACCGGCCGCGCCCCAGTCGATGGGCATGGATAAGAGCGGCACCCAGGTTGTCGGACAAAACGTCTACACGAAGATCGTCGGATGGACTGCTCGAGCTGACCGCCCGGCCACGTCCATCGTCAATGACGGCCTCGTTATGAACGGCACCGGCAACGTGTCCATCGATGCGCACGTGGAGCGTTCGGGTTCGACCCTGAACTTCACCGCCCACGTCTGCAAGAGCGGCGTCGAGGTACTGACCCCGGTCACGATCGGTTCCGGGGCAACTGTCGCATCGATCACCGGAAGCTTGGCAGTCGCAACCGGCGACGTGATCACGGTCGAAGCGCAGGGCGCGTCGTCTGTGACTGGGAACCGGACCGTCACCACAGCGACGTATCTGACCGTCACACCGGTGTAAGCAAAATACCCCTCTGCCGAGTCGACACATCCGTCGACGCGGCTTTCTCATGCCCACGAAAGGGCAGCCAGTCCAACCCGGTTGGCAAGGGCCTGGTGGTGACCAATAGCTACGGTGCGCGAGTGAACCCGGGAGGCTGGCATTCAACCTCGGTTTCGCTCGCTCCTCAGCTGCCGCCGGGGATGATTCCCGCACGCAAAAGCTGGTCCATTACCCGATCAGCCAGCGAGTTACTGCGGGTGGAAATGGGGACCAGAAGTTCCAGCTGTCTCCGGCCAGATGAATGAAGCTGTCGATCTCAATCTCCTCTCCGGGTGATACCACCTATCCGAAACCCATCCATTCCCGGAAGCCGGGGATCGGGATGTACCAAACGTGGTCGCCGAGCTGCTGCCAGATCCACATCTGCAGTTGCATCATTCGGTCCTTTCAGTGCCAGGAGTTCCACCACTGCACTATCGGCCACAGGAACGGGAACCAGAAGTACACGTCGGGCCCGAATCCGATCACGGGTATCACCACCTCGGCCTCGACCCGGTACCGGTGATGTCGCCGTCGCCGACCAGCTCGTTACGTGACAACGCCCCCACCTCTTCGTGAGGTGGGGGCGTTTTAGCGTGTCAGCTGCCGCTCACAGCCCAGCGTTGCAGTTGACGACGGCATATTGGCCGGTGGCGGTCTGCTCGTCCTCAACCTCACCGTCGACTATCACGCGGCATGTAACCGACGTGCCTGTCGTCTGCGCTCCGACTCCCGCGATGACGAACGTCGACGGGTTGTTGACCGTCAGCGTCCACGGCGCGGGGACCGTGGACTGCTGCTGAATGGCCGAGTTCTCATCGAACCAGGTGACGTTGTTCAGCTCGCCAGAGTCTGAGATGACCTCGTAGACGATGCTCTTACCCTCGCCGCTCGGGGCTGCCGGTGCCAACGGGGGAATCGTGTTCCCACCTTCCGCCGGCGCAACCCCCGGCGCCGCGGGAGAGGCGGACGTTCCTGCGGTCGTCTCGCCCTTGTCCTCGCCGCCCGACGTCGCGACCGCAATGATGACGAATAGAACGACGATCGCCAGCAGAATCCACGGCCACTTCTTCCGCTTCTTGGGCGGCTGTTGCTGTGGGTACTGGCCGGGGCCCGGCTGCTGACCATAGGGCTGCTGAGGGGGCGGGGGCTGCGTCATCGAGCGTGAATCCTTTGGTTGGAGTAAAGAAATGCTGAGAGTTCCCTGTGGAATCGCACCGACCGCCCGGTTCGTTACGGGCAACATTCAGAGGGTGGGACTCATCTGCTGCCTGTAGCGTCCAACCGGACATGACGACGCGGCCGGACGACCCGAACCTCAACGACTTCGTGCGTTGGGAGCTGTACCGGCGAAGATTGGTGGACCGGCTGGGGCGTCCCTTCCCGACCGATCCGGGCCAGCAGGACGATGCAAGCGGGGACTGACACGACAGCTCCCACGTCTTCGCGAGGCGGGGGCGATCGTCGTCGGGTGGCGCTACTTCACCAGGTCCGTCCGGGCACCGCGGCCCGGACGGTTGGCCTGCCATTCGTCGATCGTCTTCTCGGACCAGCCACCGACCGACCCGCGCTCGAGGGTCCCGTCGTCCTTCACTGGCCCGATCGTCACATCGGGTGGTGGCAGCTTGTACCCGCTCAGCGTGGGGTCAGCTGCACCGATCCTCTCGGCGAACTGCCGCTTCGACAGGTAATGAATGGTCTTACGCTGCCGCATTGCGCCGCCTCGCGTTGCTGATCGCCCACGCCCCAATTCCTGCCCAGATCGCCCACATGGCCAACATGGGCGTGCTGTAGTTCGTGACGGTGAGGACGCCCAGGGCGACCGCGCTCGCCGCGGTGGCCTGAATTCCCCGGTCTGCGATGTAGGTGTTCATCGTTGCCTCCCTGATCGGATCGGTGAGACGATGTGGTGGGACCGGCCCGGTGCCTTCGGGCCGGTCCCCTTCACTTACTCTCCGCGGTTCCTGCGGTTCTGCCAAACCTGGATGGCTTGGAGTAGAACGCTGACACCCGCGAGGATGAGTGCCACATCGGTTTTCATCCGATTCCTCTCTGTAGTTGTTGCCTGGCCGGTTGGCCCGACAAAAAGAACTATACCGTATTGAACGGATAAGTAAAACCGTTCGAGACGGATATGTTCGCTGAGGAATTGAAGCAACCCCCCGCTCTCATGGTGACAGTGATGGCGTTTGCTTTTTGATCAGCGTCCCCGTGCCAGGGCTGAAACGCATTCCTGAACTTGTTGCCCGTACTTGTCTCCGGCAGACACGTCGAGGACGCCACGCCCGAACGGCAGTGTGGATACCTCTCGAGTGTTTCCGGACAGTCCCATGACCCCGAAGTCTGGCGTGACCCAAACGGCCCCTGATACGGACCGTGAACCATCCGCACGAAACACATTCGCAGCCGTATAGGTGTACTCGATTCCGTCCACGATCGTCGACACTGCTGCGATGTGGTTGAGGCTGCGGCTTTCAGTGAGTGACGCCTCGATCGCGGAGACAATATTTGGGTCGGGCTCTTCACAACCCGCCTCGGTGGCGGTCTGCGCTGGCGGAAGTAGTGCCGCACCTGGAGTCGCCCGAGTTGTCGGGGTGATCGGTGGCGGGGTTGGCCGCGTGGATGCAGGCGTCGGGGCCGGCGCCCGGGTGGTCGTCGTGGGGGTAGCGGAGGCGGTCGTCGTTTCCGTCGTGGTGTCGATCGTGCTGGACGCCGTCGATTCCTCTTCATCCGAACCGACGGCGCTGACTCCGCCCCACACGGCAACAGCCGCGGCTATGACACCGACCGCGATCAGGTTATTCCGCTTCCGCACCTTCGGATCGATTGGCGGCGGCGGATCCTTTGGGCCCTCTTGGATCGCTCGCGGCTTGGTTGCTGAGGTCCACTGCTTGCCGTCCCACCAGCGAAGCTGAGATCCGCCCTCCGGGTCGGGGTGCCAGCCTGCTGGGGGTGTCGGTGTCGTCACCTGCGCATCAAACCAGACGACCTGGACAGGCGGTATAGATCGTTTGACCGTATCGCGACGTGGCAAGGACTGGTGCAGCACTCGCCGCCAAAAGGCGGCTTGTGCCGCTGAAACTGCGTGGGAAAGCCGCTCGCAGCCTAGGCTTTTCTTATGATGCGAGCGTGGCTGTCGGGTGACCGGCGCGACCTGCAGGAACTCGCTGAACTCCTGTCCGCGGGCGATACACGCGTGGTGATGGACGATGGTGATTACTACCTGACTTCTGAGGATATCGACCACCCGCTCGATAAAGTGCCCTTCAGTCAAGCCGCCGCCCGTCTGCTCCTTCGTGTCAATGGTCTCGCTCGTGCCGCGAACGCCGACTTTCGTCCAGTGGCGCTGGCGGGGCGGTACGACCGAGGGGACGCGAGTGAGACAATATTGGTTGTGGAGGATTCGATCGACGCGCGAGATTACGCGAGTCCGATCGTGGCGTCCGCACCCGATGACGCGGTTCCGCCGTCTTCAGTGAGGCCGTCCGCGCACTCTCAACTTGGCGCCCTCATCGTTGCGCATCCAGAAGTCGGCGAAGCGTTGGGGTTAATGGGACATCAATATCCTCTCGGTTGGGCCGAGATGTATAAGGTCTACGAGATAGTCCGGGTGAGCGTGTTACCGCGAACGATCGAGAGCTTGGGTTGGGCCAGCAAGGTCGAAATTTCGTCTTTTACAGCCTCGGCTAACCATCCCGATGTCAGCGGAGAAAACGCGCGACACGCCCGATGGCCAAGCGCGCCGCCGCGGCGGACGATGACGGTCGAATCAAGCCGCCAGTTCATCGGGATGATCGTGACTTCGTGGCTGGCCTACCTGAGGGCACAGACGTGAAGCGGATTTGCCATGGCATATCAACGCGGCCGTCCTTCTAGTGCCGCCCGTAACCCGCAGTGCGACACTGAAGGTGCTTCTTGGGCGAGCACGCCTGCAGTGCGCAGGCGGATGCAGCGCCAGCGTACTCGCGACACCTCCCCGGAAATTGCGATCCGAAAACTCGTGCACGCCGCCGGTCTACGGTACAGAGTGGACGTTTCGCCCCTGCCCAATCTGCGCCGGCGCGCCGACGTTGTGTTCAGGCCGACGAGGGTCGCCATATTCATAGATGGATGCTTTTGGCACGGTTGTCCTATTCACGGGGTTCGCCCGACGAAGTCGAACAGGCAGTACTGGAAAGAAAAGATTGTTCGAAATCAAGCGCGGGACCGAGACACGGACGAGCGACTCGCTAAGGAAGGCTGGATTGTTATTCGCGTGTGGGAGCATGAGGACCCACTACTCGTCGCGCAACGCATTCTAAGAACCGTTGCTGATCGTCGAAAGGATGACCAGCGCTTACAGTCTAAGTGAATTCCCACGAGTATTTCCGGGCGCTCTCCTAGGTATTCGGCCCTGCAGCCGCCTATTTGACGCCTACTCGCCAACGGTAAACGTCGGCAAAATCCTTGATATCCTTCTTTTCAATCCCTTTGATCGCGGGTAGCCCTGCGCTCCCACCGATTTCTGCTTCGAGGTAGCTCATCTCGCGTTCGGTCAGCATTGGTACACGGATTTCAAAGGCCTCGTCGGCTGAGCGAACAAAGGGCAGGTCTTCAAATCGACACATATCAACGATTCTCTCGAAGCCTGGACTGCAGACGATCCCGCCCCATGTAAGCATCTTCGCATCGTCTGCGTACTCGAAGTTGTACAGTTGCCGAAAGGTGCCTGAATGTGCTTGTCGAACCACACTATTCGCGAGATCGTGAAGAATACGCCGTTGCTCTCTGGTGGGGCCCGATTTGGTCATGTCCGCGTCAGTGAGGGAGTCGGACACACGGTCACCGAGCGAGTCCTTCAAGTTCTGCAATCGGTTCGGAAGGGGAACTCCTGTCGTCGCGCCATTAACGGTCACGATTACAACGCTGCCTGCCAGGCAGCTCCGTAAGACGAAGTCGACGTCGCGTAGAACATCGGTGTTGAGAACATCTGTGTAATCCAGCCAGACTATCGCCAGCTGCGACCAATCGATTTCGGGCAGTACATCTCTCGCGTCTCCCATAAGCAGTTTTATACTGCTATAGGGGCGGTTGAACTCATATCGGTGCTGGTTGCTTGTATCCTTCTCGATGCTTGTCATCCGCGTTACTCCGAGTCCCTTGTGGAACTCGACGAAATCGATGAACTCTAACGCGCCGAAACCGACGTACTGAAATTTCTCCAGAGGCGCGATCGCGGTGAGTCGTCTGCATGAGTCGACGATCATTCGTCGTTGCGCAGCCTTTGCTGGCCTAAATTCATACTGGCGTGCCATCAGCCGATTTCCGCGTCGTAGAAGTAGTCGAAGGTGAGGCGCCCAACTTCCGACCCAGTTGTCGCATTGAGCGAAGCGGCAACCTCTTTAAAGCGATCGACCTCGACCGCATACTGCACCCGTTGGGTTCGGCGGGCTGGTGCGGTCGGGCGTGGCCTCGCGGGTGGTGCGGGGTAGACCATCGTCTTTGACTTGGGCAACTGGGAGAGGGGTACGTCCGGGGACTCATCGAAAGCGACGAGCATCTCTGGCTTCTCGTCGTTTTCTTCAATCTTGGCGCGCTCGTTCTTCGCGCGATTGATTGCGCCCTGAACAGCGACCAGCGCCAATTTCATTTCGTTCTGGACTTTTCGAAATACGGGAGAGTCTCGGTCCACGGCCGTCTTCGTCGTATTCCATGGGAGGAGTGATGCATCATCTGCAGCGAGGTACACGAACCCGCGAAACAGTCGATACTGCGGATGGTACGCAGCAGCTGGCGATCCCCAGCCGGTAATTGGCGACCGATCAGCTACAAGCAAGAGTCGATCGTTGCAGAAAAGGTACCAGCCTGCGTCTCCTGGATCCTGAAAGTTCTCTGCTTGACCGTCATCTGGATTGTCTGCGCCCTTGTTAATCGGTGCAATTGTTCCAGCGAACAGCTTAACTTCAACTACCCCGGAATTGTGATCGATCTCGAATTCTTTGAATATTGGCTGGATCAGCTCTGAGGACTGCAATGAAGGACGTGAAGCTGTCAGTCTCTCGCCATTCAGATAAAGGGCGAGGCCTGATTGAATCGACTCCTGGTGGCGTATCTTGAGTTCCGCCTTCAGTTGTCTCAGGACGTCGGCATCCTGCAAATCGTCTGCCACGCTGGTGTGAAGTTTCTCCACGCGAATCTTTGTACCTGCAATTTCGTCAGGTTCAAGCTGAACGTTCTCTTGTACGGTGCCGAAATGAAATGTCCATTCATCTTGCATGGCCCATTCATCGACATCGACAGTCAATGAAAAAGTTGAATCATTGCCAGCATGTTCACTTCGGTGTTGGGAATCGACGGTGAAGTAGCGGCCGAGCTTGAAGATCGCCCGTTTCATTCCGACCCCGAACTGGCCGACTGACCGTTTGACACCGCTAAAGTTCTTCGAACGACCGAATCGAAAGGCATAGTGTCGGGCGATGTCGACAGAGATGCCTCCAGAGTTATCCGAGATCTCGAAGGCCTCCGGGGTTACCTCAATCTTCACCCACTGGTTCTCCAGGTTCCCATCGCCGTGAAGGTTTCGCGCACCGTCGACACAGTTGTCGACAAGGTCGACGATTGCGGGAAGGAGTTCGATATCCTTCACCAGCATCTCGATGAAGAACCGCTTCTCAGCGTCCGCATCGATCCTGTTGTCGGGGGTAGTTGTCACCATGCGCATCATCATGCACCACACACACGCACGGGCGCGCGCGGCATACCCGAAGCGATGTGCATAGGAGCGCGAAATGTGCGATCGTCTTCAAGTGCCGATCACTCCCCAGTCCCAGACTCACTCAACCCGCCGACCAATTGCGATCGATCTCTTCTCGGGTGCCGGCGGTCTGAGTCTTGGGTTCGAGCAGGCCGGATTCGACGTGGTAGCGGCCGTTGAGTACGACGCAGTTCATGCCGCTACCCATCTGTATAACTTCCCCGAGTGTGAGATCCTTTGCCGTGACGCGTCGAGACTGTCGGCCGACGACCTGCTTCAAGCCGCCGAGAGGGGTTTCCGGCGGGCTAATCCGAGGGCGCGGTGGCATGGGCGTGTCGACGCGATCGTCGGCGGCCCTCCATGTCAGGGTTTCTCTGCAGGCGGGAAAAGGCTGGCGAATGACGAACGTAACGATCTTTTGCTGCAGTTTGTTCGGCTGGTCACCGAAGTTCAACCGCGGGTCTTCTGCCTTGAGAATGTGGCGGGATTGTTGGAGGTGAAGTTTGAACCGGTACTGAAGACTGCGCTGGCGGAACTTCGAGCGGCAGGGTACGAGGTGTCGGGTACAGACACGCCGGTAAACAGCATCGACTTCGGAGTTCCGCAGAGGCGAAAGCGCGCGATCATTCTTGGCTCCCGTGAGGGTGTGATCCCTCCGCGGCCCATACCTATCCAGGGCAAGCTCTCTGTCGCTGAAGCGTTGCAAGGCCTTCCGCCGCTCCTGGATTATCCAGAACTTTTGGATTCGGACGAAGTTGAGCTCAGATCAGTCGACCAGGAGTATCGCGGTGGAATCACGGCGCCGTACGCACGGCAGCTTGCGGGGTTCGACAGTATTCCGGGCGACCGTTCTCGTCCTCGTGTGTGGGACCCGATCTTGTTAACCAACTCGCGGCGGACCATCCATGGGGAGGCAACAGTTCGTCGATTTGAAATGACTAGGCCGGGTTCAGTGGAGCCAAAAAGTCGTCTGTATCGACTTCCGAATGAGGGGCCCTCTCGAACACTTCGTGCAGGGACGGGTTCGGAGCGGGGTTCACATACATCGCCGCGGCCGATTCACCCCTCAGTAAACAGGGTGATTACTGTGCGGGAGGCGGCTCGTCTTCACGGGTATCCAGATTGGTTTCGATTTCATACGACCAACTGGCATGGACATCGGCAAGTGGGAAATAGTGTTCCACCCCCGTTGGCAAGGGCGGCGGCGCAGGTTCTAATGCAGCTGCTCGGGAACCGCCCGGGTCTTTTGCGCTCGGCACGGAAGTTGGGGGATCCCTCCCTGCTCCGGATGAATATGGCAACCGCGAAGCTCGTTGTCAACGCAGTCGATGATGAGCTGCCTGCAACTAGGACGCGGACGCTCAAGCAGGCGGAATAGGTGTTCGTCTGGCAAGCGTTCCGCGGTCAGCAATCAGCGTGAACGCCGCAAAAGCATCCACGTCTCCCGCGACGGAGCGGAGCGACCTTGTTCCACGGGTCACGATAAGCAGGTCGAAGGTCGGACTTGGTCTTCTTTGAGTTCACTCCTTTTCGCCAGCCTCGCCGTCAGGTAGGCGCCTCGGGCGGGTTCCCCCCGCGCCGGGGCATGTTGGGGTCCCGGCGATCGAACGTGTGAGCGAAACTTCGTAGTGAAGTCAGTCGAGCCTTCGTTGTCCGAACGGGCACCACTCGGGCTGACCGCATACATCATCGGTTGGGAGTTATGCGCCTGCGACTCCGCCAGCAATGGTGGCCATCGAACGCACTACTGCCGCGAGTGCGGGGCGATGGTGTGGGCGCCGCCGTGCACGGGTGCCGCTCCGTAGACGGACCGGTGGGCGCATTGACCGGGACGGCATTCGATGCCGTGAAAACGTCACCGCCTCCGCTTTGGCGGCATCTCCGGCGAGGCCAAAAGGATCCAGTGCGTGACAGCTTCCGCGGTGAAGAGGTGGCGTTGTCCGACTGTCCGAGGGAGTGAAACCAATGCGCCTGAGTTCGCGGCCGCGTACACGCGGCCGTCGCCACGACGTGACAACGCCTGGACCTCTTTGACGGTCAGAAGTTGGGGCATCTTCAATTCGGACACCGCGTCTGACTCTCCACTTACTCTCCACTTTGGTTGACACAAGTGGGAACGAACGGGAACAAACGTTCGATTGAAACTTCGGTGGAAACCCGATCTCCGCTGGTCATCACCTTCGTTGACTTATTCCCACTTGTGTCGTATGTGCCCCCGGCAGGATTCGAACCTGCGACCAAGAGATTAGAAGGCTCTTGCTCTATCCCCTGAGCTACGGAGGCGCGGTCGAAATATTACCTGTTGCCCGGACGCCGCTCGAGCACGGCTGCACAGCTCGTGTCGTCAGCTGATGGCAGCAGCCCATAGCAGTAGCCCGGCCAGAACGAGCTCCACGACGAAGTAGAACCAGACGGGGTAGAAACGCTGGGGACGATCGACGAGCCCGGCGACGATGCGCCCCACGGCCATGCCGACGAGTGCCACAGCCACCACGACGGCGGCCACCGATCTGATGCCCTCGACGTCGAATGCGGCGAATCCGAGCAACACAGCCACCGCGACGCCGAATCCCCCGTACACCGCACGAACCTCGGCGCGGGCGGTCGGCGAGTCGGCGGTCAACCCGAACGGCGCCACCAGCCGGGCAGGCATGACCAGGCCGTAGAGGCCCATCCCTGCGAAGAACAACGCCACCAGAATGATCAGAAGCGCGGCCATACTGTCTCCTCGACTCCGCGGAACGGGCTTCCGCCGACGGTAGCGGAGCATCCGTGGACCCTCGGTCTCCGACACGGCGTCGTAGGTCCTACCCTGGAGGTATGGCTACACCCCAGCTCACGGCCTCCGACTCGACGTCCAACAGTCCGGCTCGGGTCGATTCCACGGCCCTGTTCGTTGTGGCGGGACTCATTGCCGGGCTGGTCGCTGCACTCGTCGTCGGCTTGTCTGCCGCTCAGGCCCTCGTGCTGCTCGGTATCCCGGATCCGGGACCGCTCACCACCTATGGGCTGCCTGCGTTGCGGGCGGTGTCGGAGATCGCGGCCGTCGTCACCATCGGATCACTCCTGCTCGCCGCCTTCTTCGTACCGCCGCAGAAGTCGGGGGTACTGGACGTGGACGGCTACCGTGCGGTCCGGGCGGCGTCCTATGGCGCCATCGTGTGGGCGGCGTCCGCGCTGGTCCTCGTTCCACTGACGCTGTCGGACACCTCCGGGCAACCGTTCACGGAAGCGGTGAAGCCGAGCAACATGTTCGCCGCGCTCGACCAGGTGGAGCTGGCCGGGGCGTGGCGCTGGACGGCGATCATCGCGATCGTCCTCGCGATCGTGTCCCGGTTGGTGCTGCGATGGTGGTGGACACCGATCCTGCTCGTCGCAGGCATTCTGGGGCTGATGCCGCTGGCACTGACCGGGCACTCGTCGTCCGGCGGCTCGCACGACCTGGCTACCAACAGCCTGATCCTGCACTTGGTTGCGGCATCGCTGTGGGCCGGCGGGCTGTTCGCTCTGCTCGCGCACGCCCGTCGGCGAGGCGCCCACACCGATGTCGCGGCGAGGCGTTTCTCCTCGGTGGCAACCGTGTGTTTCGCCGTGATGGCAGCCAGCGGCGTGATCAATGCCCTGGTGCGTGTGCCCATCGGCGACCTCGTCGACACCACCTACGGGCGCCTGGTGGTGGCCAAGATGGTCGCGCTCGTCCTCCTCGGCGGGTTCGGCTGGGCGCAACGCCGCCGGGCTCTGCCCGCACTGCACAAAGACCCCTCGAACCGCGGCAACCTCATCAGGTTCGCGGGCGCGGAAGCCATTGTCTTCGCCGCGACGATCGGTCTCGCTGTCGGATTGGGTCGGACGCCCCCGCCTGCACCGACTAGAGCACCGACTCTCACCGAGGTCGAACTCGGTTACAACCTCTCCGGACCGCCGACGTTCGCCCGACTGATGTTGGACTGGCGGTTCGATCTGCTCTACGGCACCGCTGCACTGGTGCTCGCCCTCGTCTATGTACTCGGTCTGCGCAAGCTCCACCGTCGCGGCGACAGCTGGCCGGTCGGCCGGACGCTCGCCTGGATGTGCGGATGCGCGGTGCTCCTCCTGGCCACGTCGTCCGGGGTGGGGCGCTACGCACCCGCGGTGTTCAGCGTGCACATGGGTGCGCACATGGCGCTGTCCATGCTGGCCCCGGTTCTCCTCGTTCTCGGGGCTCCGATCACTCTCGCGCTGCGAGCACTCGATCCGGCGGGCAAGGACGGTGTGCCGGGGTTACGGGAATGGATCCTGGCCGCGCTGCACAGCCGGTTCTCGCAATTCATCACTCACCCCCTCGTCGCGGCGGCTCTGTTCGTCGGCGGTTTCTATGCGCTGTACCTCGGCGGAATCTTCGGCGCCACCGTCGACTCGCACTCCGCCCACCTCTTGATGAATCTGCACTTCCTGCTCAGCGGGTACCTCTTCTACTGGGTGGCGATCGGCGTCGACCCCTCCCCACGCCAGCTGCAGCCCGTGACGAAGCTTGCGATGGTGTTCGGGTCGCTGCCGTTCCACGCCTTCTTCGGGGTCGCGCTGATGAGCATGGGCGCCGTCATGGGCGAGTGGTACTACCGTTCGCTGGGCCTCGGCTGGAACTCGGACCTGGTGGGGGACCAGAAACTGGGCGGCAGCATTGCTTGGGCCACGGGCGAAATTCCTCTGGTGCTCGTCATGATGGCGCTCCTCATCCAGTGGTCGCGCAGCGACGACCGCACCGCGCGACGCGTTGACCGGGCGGCCGACCGGGACGACGACGCGGACCTCGCCGCCCACAACGCCATGTTCGCCGAGCTCGCGAAACGCGACCGCGAGGCGGGACTCTGACCGCTAGCACGCATCCCCGACACGACGGGCTGGTCATTTCCGGTTTTCGGTCGGTTGTCCACACCTGCCCCGTTTCTCCACAGATTCGCCGCGGGCGACGATTGCGCGGTTCCACGGAGGCAGGCTGTGTCCAACGGCAATCGCAGAACGACACAGGGGGAGCGCGATGTACGAGACACACGGCACGGTGGTCGGCACGGTCATCACTACACCGGTCACACGATCCGGATCCGCCGGCGAGGACTTTCTCGCCTTCCGGATGGCAAGCACGGTACGCCGCCGCGACTACACGACGGGGGAGTGGCGCGACGGCAGCACGCTGTACCTCACGGTCACCTGCCGGCGCCGGCTGATGTCCGGAGTGGTGCAGTCGCTGGCGAAAGGGGATCCGGTGATCGTCACCGGTGAACTGCGGACCAACGAATACACGACGCGAGACGGCGTCGCACGGACCGACCTCGAGTTGAGCGCCACCGCGGTCGGACCCGATCTTGCGCGGTGCACGGTCGTCCTCGACCGGGAACCCCGGACCGTTGCACCCGTGGAAGCAACGGAAACTTCTTCCACGGAATCTGTCTCCAGCGAATCTGCCTCTACGGAACAGGCCGCCGCGGAGACGCTCGTCGCCTGATGCGGCGCCGGGCACCCGCGCAGCCGGGTGCCCGGGCGAGCCGGAAAGCATCCGTTCCCCTCTTCCCACGATCCGCAAATGTGGGTTCGACGCCCTACACCATTAGGCTGGCCACATGGCTGAGTTCATTTACACGATGAAGAAGGTGCGCAAGGCGCACGGTGACAAGGTCATCCTCGATGACGTCACGATGAGCTTTTACCCCGGCGCCAAGATCGGTGTGGTCGGCCCGAACGGCGCGGGTAAGTCCAGCATCCTCAAGATCATGGCGGGGCTGGATCAGCCGGGCAACGGTGAAGCATTCCTGGCTCCCGGTGCCTCCGTCGGAATCCTGATGCAGGAGCCCAAGCTCGACGAATCCAAGACTGTTCGCGAGAACGTCGAGGAGGGTATGGGCGAGACCATGGTCCAGCTCAAGCGGTACAACGAGATCGCCGAGCTGATGGCCACCGACTACTCCGACGAGCTGATGGAGGAGATGGGCAACCTTCAGGAAAAGCTCGACCACGCCGATGCCTGGGAGATCGACTCCCAGCTCGAGCAGGCCATGGACGCTCTGCGCTGTCCGCCGCCGGAGGAGATGGTCACGCACCTCTCCGGTGGTGAGAAGCGCCGCGTCGCGCTCTGCAAGCTGCTGCTCAGCAAGCCCGACCTGCTGCTGCTCGACGAGCCCACCAACCACCTCGACGCGGAGAGCGTCCTGTGGCTGGAACAGCACTTGGCGGCCTACCCCGGCGCCATCCTGGCCGTCACCCACGACCGGTACTTCCTCGACCATGTCGCGCAGTGGATCTGTGAGGTCGACCGCGGCCGCCTGTACCCGTACGAGGGCAACTACTCCACCTACCTGGAGCAGAAGGCCGCCCGGCTCGAGGTCCAGGGTAAGAAGGACCAAAAGCTGCAGAAGCGCCTGAAGGAGGAGCTGGCCTGGGTTCGCTCCGGAGCGAAGGCCCGCCAGGCCAAGAACAAGGCTCGCCTCGACCGGTACGAGGAGATGGCGAACGAGGCGGAGAAGACCCGCAAGCTGGACTTCGATGAAATCCAGATTCCGGCGCCGCCGCGCCTCGGTGACGTGGTTGTCGAGGTATCGAACCTCGACAAGGGTTTCGACGGCCGTGTGCTGATCAAAGATCTGTCCTTCACACTTCCGCGGAACGGAATCGTCGGCGTCATCGGTCCCAACGGTGTCGGTAAGACCACACTGTTCAAGACCATCGTCGGTCTCGAGGAACCGGATGCGGGTGAGGTGAAGATCGGTCAGACCGTCAAGCTCAGCTACGTTGACCAGAACCGCACCGGGATCGACCCCGACAAGACGGTGTGGGAGGTCGTGTCGGACGGCCTCGATCACATCGTCGTCGGCCAGACCGAAATGCCGTCCCGCGCGTACATCAGCTCATTCGGCTTCAAGGGACATGACCAGCAGAAGCCTGCCGGTGTGCTCTCCGGTGGTGAGCGGAACCGGTTGAACCTGGCAATGACCCTCAAGCAGGGCGGCAACTTGATCCTTCTCGACGAGCCGACCAACGACCTCGACGTCGAGACGCTCGGCTCGCTGGAGAACGCGCTCGAACAGTTCCCCGGCTGCGCCGTCGTGATCTCCCACGACCGGTGGTTCCTCGACCGGACCTGCACGCACATCCTCGCGTGGGAAGGCGGCTTCGGTGACAACGAGGCTGCCTGGTACTGGTACGAGGGCAACTTCGAGGGCTACGAGGAGAACAAGGTCGAACGCCTCGGACCGGACGCGGCACGTCCGCACCGTGTCACGCACCGCAAGCTCACCCGGGACTGACGTGGGGGAGCCGGCAGTCTTCACCTACGAAGTGCAGGTGCGTTGGGGCGACTCCGACAGACTCGGGCACGTCAACAACACCCGATTCGTCGAGTACATGCAGGAAGCGCGGATCCATTTCCTCACGACGGAATTGGCCGCTGCCGGTGCGCGTCCCGGTGCGATGGTGGTGCGCAAGATGGACGTCGAGTTCCTGCGCATCATCACCGACGACTCCGGTCCGTTGAAGGTCGATGTGACAGTGCAGCACGTGGGCACCTCGTCGTACACGATTCGGCATGTCGTCACCGACCGATCCGGGGCAGTGTGCGGGACGGGTGACGCCCTGCTGGTGGCCTTCGACGTCAAGACCGAACGCTCACGCCCGCTGTCCGACGCCGAACGTGCCGGGCTGGGGCGTTACCTCGCACCGGTCAGTACCGGCTGACCAGCGGGGTACGCGGCGGCCTGAAGTTCACCCTCCGTTCCGACCGCCGCGGGATAGTCTCGAGGAGTACTTCCCGCGGCGATCGGACGAAGAGGATGTGATCACCGATGACGGAATCGGCAGCGCTGAGGGATGCGGAGTGGGCCCGGAACCTGCCCGAGGCGCTGAGATCTCAGGTGCCGGCCCTCGCTGCCACGTACTTTCGCCATGTCGATCGTGGCGACAGTGAAAGCGCGGTCAACGGTGCCTCCGACGCCGTGCTCGCCGCCCACCTGACACTCGCGCTGCAACGCCCGCCGGAGCGAGCCGTGACCCGGGTGTATCGCCCCGGAGACGGCCACCACCTCGGCGCATCCCTGCAGATCGTCAACGACGACATGCCGTTGCTGGTCGAATCGATCACCGGGTTGCTCAACCGACTCGGTATCGGCATCAGCGAATTCGTCCACCCCATCATCTCGGTACACCGCGATCCCATCGGCGCACTGCGCGGAATTCTGCTCGGCGACAAGCACGCTGACACCACCGAGCATCGCCTCACCGAGTCCTGGATTCACGTCCAACTCGACCCCCGCGCAGAAGCCACCGTCCTGGACAGGCTGGAGACGGAAGTCGGGAACGTCCTGTCGGATGTTCGCCAGGTGGTCCGGGACACCGACGCCATGCGGACTCTCCAGCGGAACCTGGCCGACCAACTCGAGGCGTCGGCGCCGAGGCCGGGCGCCACGAAAGAAGACCTGGAAGACTGCGCCGACCTCCTTCGGTGGATGTCGCAGGGCAATTACGCAGCTCTGGGATACCGCCGATTCGAGCTGGGCGAGCCTGACTCGTCAGGACAGCGGAAACTGGAGGTCGTTCCGGGGAGCGGACTCGGACTGCTGCGGTCCGACACCGTCACCGACGGACAGTTCGGCCTGCCCTCGGCGGCGGAGATTCCAGACCGCCCGCTGCTGGTTCTGACCCAGGGGTCGTTTCCGGCCACCGTGCACCGCTCGGTGTACCCGTTCTATGTCGGGGTGAGCATTCTCGACTCGAACGGCACCATCGTGGGCGAGCACCGGTTCCTCGGCGTTTTCACGGTCACCGCACTGCACGAGAACGTCCTCGACATCCCGGTCATCGCACGCCGCGTGCGTGCAGTGATCGATCGGGCAGGCTTTCAGCTGAACTCGTACTCCGGGCAGGCCATGCTCGAGGTCATCCAATCGTTCCCGCGGGCGGAACTGTTCTCCAGCGACGCCGACACGTTGTTCGACACCGTCACGGCCGTGCACAGCATCGGGTTGCGCCGGCAGCTCCGTCTGTTCGTGCGGGAAGACTTTCTGGGCAGGTTCGTCTCCTGCCTGATCTACCTTCCCCGGGACCGATACACGACGCGCGTGCGGATCGCGATGCAGAACATTCTCCTACGGGAATTGGGCGGGGGCACGCTCGAGTACACCGCCCGGGTCACGGAACTCGACCTTGCGCTGTTGCACGTCACCATCCGCAGGACTGCTGAGGAGATGGGCACCAGACTGGCTCCGTCGGACGCCGATCGTGAGCGCATCCAGGCGATGCTGTCCGAGGCGAGCCGCAGCTGGGACGATCATCTCAGTGATCTCGTCGCGGTCACACCTGGCGCGGATTCGGTTCTGGTGCAACGTTATGCGGACGCTCTTCCGGAGGGGTACAAGGAAGACTTCGACCCCGCGCGTGCTCTGGACGACCTGGTTCGACTCGAAGCTCTGGACGAGGGCACGATCGATCTTCATCTCTACCGTGACCCCGACTCCGTGGTCGGGCACTGGCGTCTCACGCTGTACGTCGGGGGTGAGGGAATCTCGCTGAGCAAGGTGCTTCCCGTCCTGCAGAGTCTGGGAGTCGAGGTACTCGATGAACGGCCCTATGCGGTTCCGCGGCCGGACGGCTTCAGTTGCTGGATTTATGATTTCGGGCTGTCGGTTCCGGCTGAGTTGCTGCGCGATTCGGTGGAGGACGACCTGGACGCCGAGTTGGCGGACGAGGGTGAGAGCTCGGCGCCGAAACTGCAGGAACGGTTCACCGAAGCTTTCACCGCTGTGTGGTTCGGACGTGCCGAGGCGGACCGGTTCAACGAACTGGTCCTCCGGGCCGGGTTGGCGTGGCGGCAGGCGGCAATTTTGCGCGCGTACGCGAAATACCTTCGGCAGGCCGGGTTTCCTTACAGCCAGTTTCACATCGAGGGCGTGGCACTGGCCAATCCGCGTTCGGCGTGCACCCTGGTCGAACTGTTCGAGGCCATGTTCGATCCCGAAACTCCGTCCGTCGAACGGGTGTCCGAGCTCGAGACGCGACTGAGGCACTTCATCGACAGAGTCGTCAGCCTCGACGCGGACCGCATCCTGCGGGGTCTCTTCGGGCTGATCCAAGCCACCTTGCGTACCAATTACTTCGTCACGGACGAGGCCGGCAATCGACGCGAGTATCTGTCCGTCAAGCTCGATCCGTCGAAGATTCTGGAGCTGCCGAAGCCGCGCCCGAAGTTCGAAATCTTCGTCTACTCACCGGACGTCGAGGGCGTCCACCTACGATTCGGGTCGGTAGCCCGCGGTGGTCTTCGCTGGTCGGACCGACGCGAGGATTTCCGCACCGAGATCCTGGGCCTAGCCAAGGCGCAGGCCGTGAAGAATGCCGTCATCGTGCCCGTCGGTGCAAAAGGCGGATTCGTCGTCAAGAACTCGCCGGTTCCCACGGGCGATGCGGCGCTCGACCGGATGCAGGCGCTCGAGGCCGGTCAGAACAGGTACCGCACCTTCATCTCCGGGCTGTTGGACCTCACCGACAATGTCGACCAGGTGTCGGGCAAGGTGGTGCCGCCCCCCGGGGTCGTGCGCCGGGACGGTGACGACCGGTATCTGGTCGTCGCCGCCGACAAGGGCACCGCCAAGTTCTCGGACCTCGCCAATTCCGTTGCCCAGCAGTACGGATTCTGGTTGGGTGACGCCTTCGCATCCGGTGGGTCGGCGGGATACGACCACAAGGAAATGGGCATCACCGCGCGGGGCGCGTGGGAGAGCGTGAAGCGGCATTTCCGGGAAGTGGGGCTGGACACGGCGCGCGAGGACTTCACCGTCGTCGGTGTCGGGGACATGAGCGGTGACGTCTTCGGAAATGGAATGCTGCTGAGCCGGCACATTCGTCTGGTCGCGGCATTCGACCATCGCCACGTTTTCCTCGACCCCGATCCTGATGCAGCGCGGTCCTTTGCGGAGCGATCCCGCCTGTTCGCTCTGCCTCGTTCGTCGTGGGCCGACTACGACACCAGCCTGATCAGCGACGGCGGGGGCGTGTGGGACCGGACTCGCAAATCGGTTCCGATCAGCGCTCCGGCACGCGCAGCTCTCGGGCTGGACGACACGATCACCGAACTGTCCCCGCCGGAACTTGTCCGTGCCATCCTGCGGGCACCGGTCGACCTGTTGTGGAACGGCGGCATCGGCACATACATCAAGGCCTCGGGCGAAACCAATGCGATGGTCGGCGACAAGAGCAACGACGCCGTCCGGATCGACGGCAACGAGGTGCGTGCCCGAGTCGTGGGGGAGGGTGGCAACCTCGGAGTGACCGCTCTGGGGAGAATTGAATACAGCCAGAACGGTGGACGAATCAACACCGACGCCATCGACAACTCGGCAGGGGTCGACTGCTCCGACCACGAAGTGAACATCAAGATCCTCCTCGATTCCCTCGTGAACAGTGGCGCGTTGCCGTCCGAGGAGCGCAACCCGCTCCTGGCCTCGATGACCGACGAGGTCGCCGACCTCGTCCTCGCCGACAACGTCGCACAGAACAACCTGCTCGGTGTCTCACGGACGAGTGCGGTACCGATGCTCACCGTGCACCGGCGGCAGATCGCCGACCTGGTGAAGCGGCGCGGACTCGATCGGAAAATCGAGGTGCTGCCCACCGACGCCGAGATCACGCGCCGACGTCAGGCCGGTCAGGGCCTGACGTCGCCGGAACTCGCCACGCTCGTCGCCCATGTGAAGCTGGCGCTGAAGGATGATCTCCTCGCCACCGACCTGCCCGACAGCGACACGTTCGCGCCGCGCCTCCCGCGCTACTTCCCGAAAATACTGCGGGAGCGCTTCCGGACAGCGATCAAGGCGCACCCCCTGCGCCGGCAGATCGTGGCGACCATGCTCGCGAACGAAACCATCGACAACGGCGGCATCACCTTCGCGTACCGGTTGGCGGACGAGGCCGGAGCGAGCAGCACCGACGCCATTCGTGCCTACGCCGCAGTCACCGAAATCTTCGCCCTCCCCGATGTGTGGGCGCGCATCCGGTCCGAGCACCTGCCGGCCGCACTCGAGGACGATCTGATTCTCGAATCGGGGCGGGTCCTCGATCGTGCGTCGCGGTGGTTCCTCACCAACCGACCGCAGCCGCTGGCCGTGGGAGCCGAGATCGCGCGTTACTCCACCGATGTCCGGAAGATGTCCCCAAAAGTCCCACACCTGCTCAAAGGTCATCAGGTCGAGGACCTCGAAACCCGGGTACGGCCGCTGATTCTCCGCGGGGCGCCCGAGGACATCGCCTTCGAGGTATTCCGCCTGCTCGACCTGTACTGCCTCCTCGACATCAGCGATGTGTCGGACATCGCCGAACGGGACATCGACGAGGTGGCCGAGCTGTACTACGAACTCGACGCCCACCTCGGGATCGACTGGCTGCTCAGCGCTGTCTCCACGCTGGCTCGCGGTGACCGGTGGCATTCACTGGCACGGCTGGCGTTGCGGGACGACCTCTACAGTTCGCTGCGGCAGCTCACGATGGAGGTGCTCCTCGGCGGCGAGCCGGACGAGAGTCCGCGCGAGAAGATCGACGACTGGGAATCGACCAATGCCTCCCGACTGGGTCGGGCGAGGTCCGCTCTCACCGAAATTTTCGAGTCTGGGACCCTTGACCTCGCGACGCTCTCGGTGGCGGCGCGTCAGGTACGCAGCATGGTGCGAGGTGTGGGCACCCGATCGGAGGTATGACGTTGAGCGAGGGT
This sequence comes from Rhodococcus sp. IEGM 27, assembly GCF_033142305.1. Lineage (NCBI taxonomy): Bacteria > Bacillati > Actinomycetota > Actinomycetes > Mycobacteriales > Nocardiaceae > Rhodococcus > Rhodococcus sp. IEGM 27. The sequence continues at coordinate 128,119 of NZ_JAWLSG010000005.1, forward strand.
TTTCACGCGGAGGTCGAAGTTCGGTGGTCGGACATGGACGTCTTTCAGCACATCAACCACGCTCGCATGGTCACCTTGCTGGAGGAAGCGCGGATTCCCTGGCTGTTCGAGAATGATCGTCCGACTGTCACGCTGCGCGACGGCGCCGTCGTCGCCGACCTCCACGTTCGTTATCGCGGGCAGCTGCGGCACAGCGACTCTCCACTCGACGTCCTGATGTGGGTGCAGAAGGTGCGGGCGGTCGACTTCACGATCGCGTACGAAGTGCGCCCCAAGGGGGTCGACATATCGGTGCCGGCGTCGATCGTGGCGTCGACGCAGATCGCGGCCTTCGACATCGACACGCAGCGGCTGCGCAGGCTCACCGCCGTAGAGCGCGAGTATCTGGAGAGCTGGCAACGTGCATGAGCGGACCCTGTCCATTCCGGATTCCACGGAGCGGGGTGACCTCGCCACGTTCGTCGCACGCGTCGTCCGTTTGGACGAATCCGCGGTGGTCCGCCTGCGCCAACGGGGCGCGAATCGGCTGACCGTCTGGGCGGCAACAGGATTCGATGTCCTCGCAGTGCGCACAGTCGGTGGGTCCGTCTCTCCGGACGATACGTCCGCCGCCGGTGACCAGCTGCTCACGGCACTGAAATCGGTGAACGCGGGTGAGATCGACCCCGGATACTCGATGGACTCGGCGTGGCGGGGCGCACTGCCGCCCGCGGAGGGTTTCGTGCATATCGACGACGTCCCGGCGCGGGTGCTGGTCGACCTCGCCCAACGCGGAGCCGCCCTGGCGCAGGAGCACGGAAGCAGTCAGGGTCCTCCCGCGTCGCTGCTCGATCAAGAGGTGCTGCAGGTGCACGGTGCCGGGCAGACGGTGGGTGTGGCCATGCGGGTGGTGTTCGCCCTCACAGCACTCGGATTCATTCCGCACGCGGGCTCGGATCGCTTGACTGCCGACATCGACCTCGAGCGCATCGACGCCTCGGAGCTGGTCCGGGTCCGCGCCACCGCGTCGTGGCTGCGGGTGGATGCCCGGTTCGGGTCCGTCTACCGTCACCGCGGCGGGATGATCCCGCTGTCGGTCACCCGGTAACACCTCACGGTGTTCGGAGCGTGCTCACCGCGAGGACGGTAAGTGACGCGACCACTGCGGCCATCCCGATGCCCGCGACGACGGTCAGTTCCTCGCCGAGTATCGCGGTACCCAGGAGCGCCGCGACGACGGGCTCGGTGAGCGTGAGGGTGGCAACCGTGGCGGGCGGGAGACGGCGCAGCCCGGCCGCGAACAGTAAGTAGGCCAGCACCGTCGGAACGAGCACCAGATAGCCGGCCGCGGCGGCCCCCGCTGCCGTGTTGAGACCGCCGGGCCAGGTCGCGATCAGAACGGGCAGCAAGAACAGGCCGCCGAGACCGAACATCTGTCCCATGGCGGCCTCGGGACCCGCCCCAAGCTTCCATCAGGGACGAGCCCGCCACCGTGTAGGTGGCGTAGCCGAGGCCCGCGATCAGCGCGGGGACTGCGCCGGCGAGCATGTCGGACGAGTCGGTGTTTGCGCCGGTCCCCGTCACGATCAACGCCATTCCGGCCACCGCGATCACCGTGGACACCGCCCATAACGGGCCGGGCCGGTGTCGATGGACCGCCCATTGGAGTGCGCCGGTGAATGCGGGGCCGGAGCCGAGCGCGATCATCGTCCCGGCCGCGACCCCCGCGCTTTGCACACCACTGAAGAACCCGAGTTGGTAGGCGGCCACACCCAGTCCGCCGCAGACAGCCGGCAGGTAGCGACGGGCTCCGGGTGCGCATTCGAATCCGAGGCCTCCCCGTAGCGCCGCGAAGGCGGCGAGAAGAGCCCCGGCTGCGGCTACCCGGGCAGAGCCGACTGCCAGCGGGTCGAGGTCGAACCCGAGTGAACGGGAGGCGAGTGCCTGAGCGGTCCCTGTGGTTCCGAACAGGATCGAAGCGGCGACGACGGCCGCGACGGCGGGGGTGCGCGTCAGATGAGCCACGCAGCAGCGTTAGGGGGCAGCTGCCCGTCGACGAGGGGAGCGCTGCTCAGAAGTACTTCGCCCGGCGGCAGTGAGATGGGTGCATCGGTGGCGTTCAGCGCGCAGATGAGACCACCGCCACGACGGAACGCGAAGCAGCCGGGGGGACTCCCGTACCAGTCGACACCCGGACCGGAGAATTCCGGGCGGAGTTCGCGCAGTTCGAGCGCAGCGCGGTAGAGGGAGAGAGTGGAGGTGACATCCTCGAGTTGCGCCTCCGCCGTGAGCGACGACCACTCCTCGGGCATCGGAAGCCACGTGGACGCGCCGGTCGTGAAGCCGAACGGCGGTTCGGTGCCTTCCCAGGGGAGCGGGACTCGGCACCCGTCACGACCCCGTTCGGTGTGTCCGGAACGCTCCCAGACCGGGTCCTGCAGGGCGTCGTCGGGAAGGTCCACGTTGGGCAACCCCAGCTCGGCACCGTTGTAAATGAACGTGGTGCCGGGCAGCGCCAGTTCGACCAGAGCCATGGCGCGGGCGCGGGCGAGGCCGATCACACCACCGCCGTAACGGGTGACCTCCCGGTCGACGTCATGATTGGACAGCGTCCAGGTGGGCGTGGCACCCACCTGTTCGACCGCTGCCAGGGAATTCTCTATGGCCTCGCGCACGGACTCCGCCGAGAATTCGGCCTCGGCAAGGCGGAAATTGAAGCCGAGATTCAGCTCGTCGGGGCGGATGTACTCACCGAAGCGCACGTTGTCGCGCACCCAGATCTCTCCGACCGCCATGGCGCCGGGGTATTCATTCAAGATCTTGCGTATCCCGCGGTGGATGTCATGGACGGACGGGTGGTTGAACCGCGGGTCGTCATCGGCGTTCTGTAGAAGTGCGTTGGTGTCCCAGTCGTGGTCCGGTAAGCCCTCGGGTTTGGCCATTCCGTGGGCGACGTCGATGCGGAAACCGTCGACGCCCCGATCCAGCCAGAACCGGAGCGTCTTCTCGAGGTCCTCGAACACCTCGGGGTTGTTCCAGTTCAGGTCGGGTTGTTCCGCGGCGAACAGGTGCAGATACCACTGCCCGGGCCGGCCGTCGGGCTCGGTGATCCTCGTCCATGCGGGACCACCGAAGATGCTCGGCCAGTTGTTCGGCGGTTCGGAGCCATCCGGTCCCCGGCCGTCCCGGAAAATGTAGCGGTCCCGTTCGGGGCTGTCCGGCGACGCCTGGAGGGCCGCTCGAAACCACTCGTGCTCGATGCTGGTGTGATTGGGGACCAGGTCCATCGTGACTTTGATCTGGCGAGCGTGCGCGGCTTCGATCAAGTCGTCCATGGCATCGACGTCGCCGAACAGCGGATCGATGTCGCGAGGATCGGACACGTCGTAACCGTGATCGGCCATGGGTGACCGCATCACCGGGCTCAACCAGAGGGCGTCGACGCCCAGCAGTTCCAGGTATCCCAGTTTCTCTTGCACACCTCGGAGGTCGCCGACACCGTCACCGTTCGCGTCGGCGAACGAGCGCGGGTAAATCTGGTAGAAGACCGCTTCGGACCACCAGGGTGCCGGCTGCATGTCGTCGGCGGACGTTTCGGCGGGAGTACTCACAAACGCCCATCGTGCCAAAGGTTCGCGTGCACCACGAGTCGACCGGTGGAATCGACGCGGCGCCCGTTCAGAACGCGGAGTTCACCATCGACGCCGCAGCCATCTCCATGTAGTCGGTCAGGGCCCGCCGATGTGCGTCGTCCAGGGTCTCCGAATCGATGGAGGCAATGGCCGTGTGCATGCATCGCAGCCAGGCGTCGCGCTCGAGGGGGCCGATCTTGAAAGGGTGGTGGCGCATCCGCAGGCGCGGGTGTCCCCGTTCGTCGGAATAGGTGTGCGGTCCACCCCAGTACTGCTCGAGAAACATCCGCATCCGGCGCTCGGCCGGACCGAGATCTTCCTCCGGGTACAGGGGCCGGACGATGTCGTCCTTGGCGACTTCCTCGTAGAACCGCGCGGTGAGCTTGCGGAACGTCTCCGCTCCGCCCACCGCCTCGTAGAAGGTCTGCTGCACGTCAGTCATGGCATCTCCCATTGTGCACGTGCCTTCGGGGAACTCGTTGCGCCGGATACCCCGGCCGTTCCCGGCAGGGCGGATCCACGGCGGCGTCACCGTCCGTTCATCCGCCGTCCCTGCAAGTTTGTCGAAAAATGGGCGTGCACGGGCAGGCATTTCATGATGCACTTGGTGGCAATCTCTCGGAGGTCGCATGAAGAATCGACACAGCGCCCGCGCGCACCGACAACGTGTGCCCACTGATGCCCGGAGTGCCGAGGTGTCAGGGGCGTTTGCACTACAAGTGATTACCGAAGGCTCCGCGCAGCGCGCAGGGCCTTCTTTCCCGGTCGAGAACGCGGTACCCCTCTGGGTCAAGCGCCGGGTGCTGCTGCTCAATGTCACCTACGAGCCCCTCACCGCCCTCCCGGCCCGACGCGCAGTCGTCCTCATGACCTGCGGAAAAGCCGACACGGTCCACGAAGATCCGCAGGCGCCGGTCGTGCACTCCGAGCAGTGGTCGGTGCAGGTACCGTCCGTGATCCGTCTCCGGAACTATGTCCGCGTCCCCTATCGCGCCCGCATCCCGATGACCCGTGCGGCACTCATGCACCGCGACCGGTTCCGCTGCGCGTACTGCGGGGCCAAAGCAGAGACCGTCGATCACGTCGTTCCCCGCAGCCGCGGTGGGGAGCACTCGTGGGAGAACTGCGTGGCCTGCTGCGCGCCGTGCAACCATCGCAAGGCGGACAAACTCCTCAGCGAACTCGGATGGACGCTGCGGGCCGCCCTGGTACCGCCCTCGGGGCCGCACTGGCGTCTGCTGGCATCCACCAAAGATCTCCATCCCTCGTGGATGCCCTACCTGGGCGAAGGCGCAGCCTGACACTCCGGCCGCTCGCTCGCGGAGAACTTCGGCCCTGACGCTTCGTCGCACACGGTTCTCGGCTACCGTTTGCCGTGTGAGCATTCTCGAGACAGTGCTGATATTCGTAGGAATCCCGGCGTTGATCACCGCTTTCTTCGCGGCGATGTCGTTCGTCGGCAAGAAGACGCCCGGTCCCGTGCCGCCTGCATTCCACCTCGGTGAGGAATGGACGCACGCACCCGTGTTGTGGAGTGCCGTCGACGAGGTGACCACACATGGTCACCACGGGGGGCACCATTCCGCTGTGGCCGGCTCGGCAGATCTGATTGGAGGCAGGGCAAGTGGCAAGTGGTGATCTGATTCCCGCGTCCCGGGTATCCGAGGAAGATCTGCCCGTGGGCCACGTGGTGACGGCCAGTGGCCGGATCTCGGGCGTGCACCGCGCGGGTGAGCCTTTCGAGGACGACCTGCCGTTCACGACGGACGAACTCGTCCGCCTCGACGATGCTCTCACCGAAGGCACCCGGAAGACGAAGGTGCGGTTCAACGCCTACATCGGCGATCTCGGCGTCGACACCGCTGTCGGAGCGGATGCACTGTTCCCGAGCACGCCGGAGGCGGAGCGTTCAGTTCTGATCGCAGTCTCGCCGAACCAGCGGACGGTCGAGATCCGCAGCGGCGTCGCAGTGGCAGATCGAGTGACCGACCGTGTCGCCCAGCTCGGCGCCACCGCCGCCGTCGCCTCGTTCGGCGACGGCGATCTGATCGACGGACTCGTCAGCGCGATCCGCGTGATGAGTGCGGCGATCTCTTCCCCGTAACTCCCGCAGTACCGGCCTTTCAGACGGCCCGGCGAGATTCAGTCCACTGAACCCCGCCGGGCCGTCGGCTGTCGAACGGGTGCCGAGGAGGGGGTCGAGCGCCTTCGCGACGAGGACACTCGACTTCTGTCGGTGGTCGATGCGAACATATGTTCGTGTCGTCGTCTTTGCGCCCCCGGATCTCGAGCGGTCCCGACGCGACCATCCTGCATGCCGACCTCGATGCGTTCTACGCCTCGGTGGAGCAGCGAGACGATCCCAGCCTGCGTGGCCTGCCGGTGATCGTGGGCGGCGGTGTCGTGCTGGCAGCCAGTTACGAGGCAAAGGCCTACGGGGTCCGCACGGCCAGCAGCGCGTCTCGGGCGCTTCACCTGTGCCCGCATGCAGTCGTGGTGCCTCCGCGTATGTCGGCGTACGCGGCCGCGAGCAAGGCAGTGTTCGACGTGTTCGCGCACACCACCTCGCTCGTGGAAGGCCTGTCGATCGACGAGGCTTTCCTCGACGTCGCCGGTCTACGCAAGATCGCGGGGACCCCGGTCGAGATCGCCGCCCGACTGCGCCGCGAGGTGCGCGAACAGGTGGGCTTGCCCATCACCGTCGGCGTTGCCCGCACCAAATTTCTCGCGAAGGTGGCGAGTGCGGTGGGAAAGCCCGACGGCCTGTTGCACGTGCCGCCCGATCGGGAACTGGAGTTCCTCCATCCGTTGCCGGTCGAACGGCTGTGGGGCGTCGGTGCGATCACGTCCGGAAAGCTCCGCGACGCGGGGATCGGGACAGTGGGTCAGTTGGCCCACTACCCGGAAGAGGTGTTGGTCACCATCGTCGGCCCCGCTGCGGGGCACCACCTACACGCGCTCGCGTGGGCCCGTGATCCCCGTCCGGTGGAGGTCGGCCGCAGGCGGAGATCGGTGGGCGCCCAGCACGCCCTCGGTAGACGGCCGAAGTCGCGGGAGGACGTCGACGCTGCCCTCGTCACCTTGGTCGATCGGGTGACGCGCAGGCTTCGCCGCGGTCGACGGGTCGGGCGAACGGTGGTACTCCGACTGCGTTTCGACGACTTCACGCGGGTCACCCGTTCGCATACCCTCGTGCAGCCGTCGGCGCAGACGCAGGCCATTCTTCTCTCGGCGCGGGGCTTGCTGGACAAGGCGATGCCGATGATCGAGTCGAAGGGAATCACCCTCGTCGGTGTCGCCGTCGCGAATCTCGAGGACGATTGCCCGCAGCAGCTGGCGCTGCCGTTCGACCCTTATTCCAGCAGTTCCCTCGACACCACACTCGACAGCGTCCGCGACCGCTTCGGGTCTTCGGCCGTCACGCGTGCCGTGCTCCTCGGCCGGGACCCCGGCATTTCGGTGCCGATCCTGCCGGACTGACACGTCCTCTGACAGGCTCGTAAATCCTCAGCGGACGCTGCGGGGCGAAGGAACCTTTCGGCGCACCTGACGCGTCGAAAGATCCCTTCGCCCCGCTACGCCGTCAGCTCGCGTCGAACTTGCGTGCTGCCAGGGAGCGGACGATGCCCGCGCGGCCTTCCACCACCAGCCGGCGTAGAGCGGGCGGGTGGTCACCGGCCAGGAACTCGTCGGCCGCTGCCACCGACTTCTCGCTGATCGACCAGGACGGGTACAGGCCGACCACGACGGTCTGTGCCACCTCGCTCGACCGCCGCTCCCACACCGCGGGAATGTCCGCGAAATAGCGGGCCACGTACGGCTCGAGCAGTTCCGACTGACCCGGTCCGGAGAACCCGCCGATGATGGCGCGGGCGGTGATGTTCGGCAGCGAGTCGTCGCCGATCACCTTGGTCCAGGCCTGCTCTTTGACGGCCGTCTGCGGCCGGAGCGTGGCCACAGCCGCAGCCTGGCGGGCCCCTGCGGCCGTGGGATCGCGCTTGGCTTCGGCGTCGATGAACGGCGATTCGACGCCGTCCGCATCGATCTCACCGGCTCCGGCCAGTGCCCCCACGATCCGCCAACGGAGATCGGTGTCGACCACGAGGCCGGGCAGCCCGACCGTGTCGGGTTCCGCGTCGAGCAGCTCCCGCAGGACCTCGGTGTGCCACGCCGACAGCTCCGCACCGGTCAGCGCGTTCACGAACGCCAACTGGTGGTCCGATCCTGCCTCGGCCTCCCGGGCCAGTTCGAGGAGCCGGTTCGCGAAGTCTGGCCAACCGTGCTCCTTCGCCCACTCGGGGTCGGCGTAGCTTCCCAGCGCGGTGTGCGCCTGCATCAGGAGCCGCTGTACCACACCGACTTCGGTTTCGGCGCTGATGCCGCGCTGCACCAGAGCGACGAAGTCCCGTGCCTTCAGCTCGGCCTGACGTGTCATCTCCCACGCAGCGGACCAGACGAGGGTGCGGGGGAGGGATTCGGCGATGTCCCCGATACGCTCGATGACCGTGGCGAGGGAGTCCGGATCGAGGCGGACCGAGCAATAGGTGAGGTCGTCGTCGTTGACCAGGATCAGTGGGCCCCGCTCCACACCGACCAGTTCGGCGACGTCGGTGCGTTCCGTGGCCTCGAGGTCGAGTTCGGCCCGATGGGTACGCACCAGCTTGCCGTCTCGATCGCCGTAGACGCCGACGGCGATGCGGTGCACGCGGCGCTCGCCGGCCCCCGGTGCGGCACCTTCTTGAATGACGCTGAAGCGAGTGAACTTACCGTCGGCGTCCACCTCGAAGTCGGGGCGCACGATGTTGAGGCCGGTGGTCTTGAGCCACTGCGCACCCCAGTCCGACAGGTCGCGGCCCGAGGACTTTTCGAGCGCGCCCAGCAGGTCGTCGAACGTCGCGTTGCCGAACGCATGCTCGCGGAAGTAGTCCCGAAGCCCCGCCAGGAACGGCTCCAGCCCGACGTAGGCGACGAGCTGCTTGAGGACGGACGCGCCCTTGGCGTAGGTGATGCCGTCGAAGTTCACCTCTACGGCGGCGAGATCGGGGATGTCGGCGGCGATCGGGTGCGTGGACGGCAGTTGGTCCTGGCGGTAGGCCCACGACTTCTCGACATTGGCGAAGGTCGTCCAGGCGCTGGTGTACTCGGTCGCCTCGCTCTGGCACAGCACCGATGCGAAGGTGGCGAACGACTCGTTGAGCCACAGGTCATCCCACCAGCGCATGGTGACGAGGTCGCCGAACCACATGTGCGCCATCTCGTGCAGTACGGTCTCGGCCCGGCGTTCGTACGACGCCCGGGTCACCTTGGACCGGAACACGTAGTCCTCGAGGAAGGTGACGGCGCCGGCGTTCTCCATTGCCCCGGCATTGAACTCGGGCACGAAGAGCTGATCGTATTTGCCGAAGGCATAGGGCGTGCCGAAGTTGCGGTGATAGAAGTCGAAGCCCTGCTTCGTTTCCGTGAAGAGGCGCTCGGCGTCCATGTGCTCGGCAAGCGAGGCGCGGCAGAAGATTCCGAGGGGAATGGCACCGTGCTCGTCGGAGTACGTGTCGGTCCACTCGGCGTAGGGTCCGGCGATGAGCGCCACCAGGTAGGTGCTCATCTTCGGGGTGGTGCGGAAGAGGTGGCGGCCGGCCTCGGCCTTGACGGATTCGACGGTGGCAGAGTTCGAGATCACCTTCCAGTCGGCGGGGGCGGTGACGTGCACGTCGAACGTCGCCTTCAGATCCGGCTGATCGAAGCAGGCGAACATTCGCTTGGCGTCGGCAGTTTCGAACTGCGAGTACAGGTAGACGGCCTGATCGGTGGGATCGACGAATCGGTGCAGTCCCTCACCGGTATGGGAGTAGACGCAGTCGGCCTCCACGACCAGTTCGTTCTGCTCGGACAGGTCGGTGAGCGCGATACCGGTCGCCTCGTCATAGTCCGCCACGTCGACAGGGGAACCGTTCAAGGTGGCCGAATGCACCCGGGCCGCAACGATGTCGATGAAGGTGGACGTGCCGGCGACGGCGCCGAAGGTGACGGTGGTGCGTGAGCTGAACGTCTCCACACCGGGCTTCCCGGCCCCGTCGGTGAGGTCGAGTTCGATGAGGTAGTTGTCGACGGTCAGCAACCGGGCGCGTTCGGCTGCCTGTTCGCGGGTCAGGTTCGGTGGGGCCACAGAGGTCTCCTCGGGGATGGGCGGCGGTGCTCGTACTCGATGCTGCCATCCCATCACGAGTGGACCGGGGCCGTTAACCGGAGACGTCGACCAGCGGGACTGCCGGATCGGCCAGACGGTCGGGGTCGACCGGAGCCGACGAGGACACCAGGTGCTTGATCTGATCTGTGACGTCCCAGATGTTGACGTTCATTCCGGCGAGCACCCGGTTACCGGAATCGAGCCAGAAAGCGATGAACTCGCGGGTGGCGTAGTCGCCGCGCACGATGACCCGGTCGTAGGAATCGTGCGGTGCGTATCCCACGTACTCCATGCCGAGGTCGAACTGGTCGGTGAAGAAGTACGGCAGGTTGTCGTAGTGCGCCGTGTGGCCGAGCATCGTCGCTGCGGCGACTGCGGGCTGGTTCAGCGCGTTCGCCCAGTGCTCGACCCGGATTCGCGTTCCGAGCCGTGGATGCAGATGCGCGGCGATGTCGCCCACGGCGACGACGTCGGGATCACTGCTCTGCAGTCCCGCGTCGACGAGGACGCCGCCGCCGTCGACGTCGAGTCCCGCCTGCTCGGCGAGTTCGATGTTGGGGGCGGCGCCGACCGCTACCAGGACCGCGTCCGCGGGCAGCACGGTGCCGTCGCCGAGTCGCACGCCGGTTGCCCGGCCGTCCTCGACCAGAATTTCCTCGACCTTGGCGGCCAGATGCAGGTGGACGCCGTGCTCTCGGTGCAGCTCCGCGAAGACCGTCCCGATCTCCGGGCCGATCGAGCCGCTCAGTGGGACCTCCGCAGCCTCCACCAGTGTCACGTCGGCGCCTCGTTCCCGGGCCGACGCGCCGACTTCGAGCCCGATCCAGCCGGCACCGATCACGACCAGACGGCCGTGCTCGCCGACTGCTTCGATGAGGGCGTCGGACTCGTCGACAGTGCGAAGGTAGTGAACCCGTGCAGCGTCCGACCCCGAGATGGGTGGCCGGCGAGACCGGGAGCCGGTGGCGAGTGCCAGCTTGTCGTACGAGAGGGTCGAACCGTCCGGGAGCGTCACGGTGTGGGCGGCGAGATCGAGGGCGGTGGCAGCGGTGCCGAGCCGCAGATCCACGTGGTGGTCGCGGTACCAGTCGCCGCGGTGCACGATGAAATCGGCGAGTGCCTTCTTGCCTGCGAAGTGTTCCTTCGACAGTGGAGGCCGCTCGTAGGGGAGGTGGTCCTCCTCGGACAAGAGGATGATTGAACCGTCGAAGTCTCTGGCGCGCAACGCCTCCGCGGTTTTCGCGCCTGCGAGACCGCCGCCGACGACGATGAACGTACGAGTGGAAGACATGGTGAACTCCCTTCCAGCCGGTGCCACTGGCTGATCATCTCGACCCTACTGCGGCGCAGGGGACCGGCGGGAAGGATTGGCCGCGACTCCGTGTTGACACCCGTAGACCTGGAATGGGCCGACGACACCACCGAGAAGGAGTAACACGTGAGTGCTGGTACGAACGCTGGAACCACGAAGGACACCGCGGATTTCTGGTTCGATCCGCTGTGCCCCTGGTGCTGGATCACGTCCCGATGGATCCTCGAGGTCGCGCAGGTCCGTGACATCGAGGCCAACTTTCACGTGATGAGCCTGGCGGTTCTCAACGAAGGTCGGGACCTGCCCGAGCAGTATCAGGAATTGATGGAGAAGGCGTGGGGGCCGGTGCGGGTGCTGATCGCGGCTGCGCAGCAGCATGGCGACGACATTTTGCTGCCCCTTTACACGGCGATGGGCACGAAGATCCACAACGAAGGCAACAAGGATTTCGCCGACGTCGTGGTCAAGTCTCTCGCCGAGGTGGGACTGCCCGCCGAGCTCGCGGGCGCAGCCGAGTCCGACCGGTACGACACCGCGTTGCGTGAGAGCCACGCTGCGGGGATGGACGCCGTCGGACCCGATGTCGGAACACCGACCATCCACGTCAACGGTGTCGCGTTCTTCGGCCCAGTGCTCTCACGCATTCCGCGCGGTGAGGACGCCGGCAAGGTGTGGGACGGCGCTGTCGCGTTGGCCGGCTACCCGCACTTCTTCGAGCTCAAGCGCACGCGCACCGAAGACCCTCAGTTCGACTGAGGCTCGTTCACATCCGGGCGGGCCCGGCCGGGTCGATCGCGTACTGCAGCTGCTGCGGATCGCGGTAGATCTGGCCGGGCTTGACGAAGAGATGCCCGTGTCGGGTGCGGTTACGCAGCGCCGCCGCACGCCAGGTGAGAACCGGATGTCCGGACAGCAGATTGACGAACCACGGAAAGAATCCGCGTTCGGTGGTGGCCCTATCGGCGAGTTCGTCGAAGCCGACGACGCTGACGAGGTACTTGCCCGCGCCGAGGACGCCCATCGCGCCGCGAGCGCCCTGGGGCCGCACGCAGAAGCCGTGATTGTCCGCGGTGTACTCCATGGACCGGAACAGCGCCGATCCGACGACGGGAATGTAGTTGGCCGCGAACTGTCCCAGCTGCCGCCAGTAGGAGGCGTGACCCGCCGCGATGTGTCCCACCTCGTGGCCGATGATGAAGGCGAGGGCGTCCGGTTCGCGTGCCTCCCCACCGATCTCGAAGAGGTCGCTGTACACCACGACGAAACGTCGGAATCCGTGCCCGGACGCGAACGCGTTGATCCGGCCGTTCCCGAGCACCACATAGGCGTCGGGCGGCTCGGCCATACCGAACCGTGCCGCCGCCTCGGCCACCATGCGGTAACCGTCCGGGAACTGGGTGGGCGTCATCTTGATGCCGTTCACCTGTTGCGAGCCGTACAACTGCCCGCGAGCGATGACGATGAGGATCGGGGCGACGAGCACGACCACAACCCAGGTGGAGACCACACCGAGTACGAGCGACACGATCGCCGCCGCGTAGGCCACGACCGTGAGGGCGACGGCGCACACCAGAAGCGGAATCTCCCACGAATGCCGCGCCGGGCGGTCGTTCGGCATCAGCCCCGGGGCGGGCAGCGGGGGAGGTGTCCATCCCATTCCGCTGTTCCACTGCGGCTGCCCGGATGCCGGCAGGTGTCCCGGATGCACGTGTCCCCAGTTCTGTCCGTTATCGGGATACATGCTGATCACGATAGGCGCACCGGGGTCGTGGCACGATTCGCTCCCGTCGCCTGACAGAATCTCCAGTCATGCGCGTATACCTGGGTGCCGACCATGCCGGATTCGAACGTAAGAACGAGATCATCGAACACCTCACCGCCACCGGTCACGAGGCCGTCGACTGCGGTGCTCACGTCTACGACGCCGTCGACGACTACCCGGCCTTCTGCATCGAGGCGGCTCGCCGGGTGGTCGAGGACGAGGGCAGTCTCGGCATCGTTCTGGGCGGCAGCGGCAACGGCGAGCAGATCGCAGCGAACAAGGTGCCCGGCGCCCGCTGCGCGCTCGCGTGGAGCGTGGAGACGGCTCAGTTGGCGCGTCAGCACAACAACGCCCAGCTGATCGGGATCGGCGGACGCATGCACTCACTCGAGGAGACCCTGGCGATGGTCGACGCCTTCCTCAGCACGGAGTGGTCGAACGAGGAGCGGCACCAGCGCCGGATCGACATCCTCGCCGAGTACGAGAAGACCGGCGTCGCCCCGGCACTGCCCGAGGCCTGACGAGAGAACTTCCATGCCCGAGGGCCCCACACTTCACCGGCTGGCGCGCTTGCATCAGCGCCGATTCGGCCGTGCTCCGGTGCGGGTATCCAGCCCGCAGGGCAGGTTCGCGGAAGAGGCGGCGATTCTCGACGGGCGCGTCCTCCTGAAGGCGGAGGCGTGGGGCAAGCATCTGTGGCACCACTACGAGGGCGGGTTCGCCGTCCACGTTCACCTCGGTCTCTACGGCACCTTCACGGAGTCGCACGTTCCGATGGACCCGCCGGTGGGCCAGGTCCGGATGCGGATGGTCGGTGCCGATTTCGGCACCGACCTTCGCGGTCCCACCGCGTGTGAATTGCACGACGAACTTCAGGTCGCCGCTGTGGAGGCCAGGCTCGGACCTGATCCACTCCGCAAGGACGCCGATCCAGAGAAGGCGTGGAAGCGGATCTCCTCGTCGAAGACGGCAATCGGGGCCCTGCTCATGGACCAAGCCGTCGTCGCAGGAATCGGCAACGTCTACCGGGCGGAGGTGCTCTTCCGGCATTCGATCCACCCCGAGCGGCCCGGCCGCGAGCTGTCCCACGACGAGTGGGACGCAGCGTGGGCCGATCTCGTCGACCTCATGAAGCTGTCGGTGCGCCGCGGTCAGATTCATGTGGTCCGGCCTGAAGACGACCACGGCGAACCGCCCTACGCGAAGGGGCGTCCCCGAACCTATGTCTATCGTCGGGCAGGGGAGCCGTGCCGGATCTGTGGAACAGCGATTGCCCATTCGGTCATGAAGGGGCGCAACCTCTTCTGGTGTCCCACCTGCCAGCCGTCCTGACCCGGCGGCGTCGCGCACACCAACTGCCGGTCACGAGACGGCGACTCAGATGTCGAAACCGCCGAAACCGCCGTCGCCGCCGAAGCCCATGAACCCATCGCCGCCGCCGCTCATGTCGCCGCCGGCGTCGCCGCTCATGTCGCCGCCGGTGTCGCCGATCGTGTCCCCGCCATCTCCACCGTCTCCGCCCGAGTCTCCGGCGTCGGCAGCGGCGTCGCCCTGACCGCTTTCCCAGTCCTGGGCGCCGTACGCCACCCCCGACATTCCGGAGAACATCGCGGAGAACAGGAACATCGAGCCGACGCCCCAGGCGCCGGCAATGAGCGCCGGTTTCCACCACGGCTCGGAGTACCAGCCGGCGGGGACGGGGCGGCCCGCGACTCGACCGCCGGGGTAATAGTTGGGGGTTCTCGGCGAGGGATTCGGTGACGCGGCTACCTGACGCCCCTCGAAGTCGACCTCCCGGTCCTCGGTGACCTGACCGGCCACCTTCTGACCTTCGAGGGTGGGAATCTCGGGCCCGGGGTCCATCCCCATCGCGATGCGCGCGGCGCGGATGTAATACAGACCTTCGAGAGCGGTCTGCTTGGCGAGACGCGCCTGCATCGGGGTGCCGGCCTGATCGATCTGCGACCCAGCGGCGATGTAGCGCTCGGACGCGTCGGCCAGGGCCTGCTTGGACGCGTCGTCCGAACCGACGAGGTTGTAGACCTGCCCGCCGAGACGCTCGATGGCCTGCCGGGCGTCCGCTTTGGCATCCTCGAGTTGGTGTGCTGTCTGCTCCGCCCGCGTGTTGCGGCCTCGCACGACCAGGAACCCGACCGCGGCGACGATCACGAGGATGAGTAGGAGTTCCACGAGAGCCTCCAAGGGCTGAGCGGCCGTCGCCAGGACGAATCGGACAACTCTCAGCGTACCGACGAAACCGGGGATTAAGCGCTGAGCGAACGTCGAGACGGTCGGGGAGCGGAATCTCCAGGTTTGTGACGCATGTCATAGGACCGTGCGTTGTCCGCCCGGCCACCGGGACACGAAAAAGGAGCGCTTCCGCGAGGGGAAACGCTCCTGTGTGGAGGGGATGACGGGAATCGAACCCGCGTAATCAGTTTGGAAGACTGAGGCTCTACCATTGAGCTACATCCCCGTGCATACGACAACCTGGGATCGCCATGCATGTCGTCTGCGATGTCAGACTGTACCCAATCCCGCTTTGGATTTCATAATCGGGGGGCCGTAGGATTCTTCCTCGGGTCCTCGCGAGGTTGGCGAGAGCCTGCTCGGACCGGGGTGTAGCGCAGCTTGGTAGCGCATCCGCTTTGGGAGCGGAGGGTCGCAGGTTCAAATCCTGTCACCCCGACCAGAACCACAGGGCAGGCAACTGCCGCACAGTAAAGAGCACGACCACACGAAGGAGCCAGTCCGTGAAGAGCACCGTCGAGCAGCTCAGCCCGACGCGAGTCCGTATCAACGTTGAGGTGCCCTTCGAGGAGCTCAAGCCTGATTTCGACAAGGCCTACAAGGCCCTCGCGCAACAGATCCGTCTCCCCGGCTTCCGTCCGGGCAAGGCACCGGCCAAGTTGCTCGAAGCTCGTGTCGGACGTGGAGCCGTCCTGGAGCAGGTCGTCAACGATGCGCTCCCGTCCCGCTACTCCGAGGCCGTCACCACGGCTGCGGTGAAGGCGATCGGTCAGCCCGAGATCGAGATCACGAAGATCGAGGACGGCGAGCTCCTCGAGTTCACCGCCGAGGTCGACGTGCGTCCCGAGATCACGCTGCCCGACTACAGCGAACTCAGCGTCACCGTCGATCCCATCGAGATCACCGACGAGGCCGTCGAGGAGCAGCTGCTGTCGCTGCGTCAGCGCTTCGGCACCCTCACCGGTGTCGATCGTCCGGTTCAGGACGGCGACTTCATCTCCATCGATCTGTCGGCCACCGTCGACGGTGAGGCCGTTCCCGAGGCCACCGCGAGCGGACTGTCGCACGAGGTCGGCTCCGGTCAGCTGATCGAGGGCCTCGACGAGGCCGTCATCGGTCTCTCCGCCGGCGAGTCCAAGGAGTTCACCTCGACACTCGTCGCCGGTGATCATGCGGGCAAGGAAGCCGTCGTCACCGTCACCGTCGGCACCGTCAAGGAGCGCGAGCTCCCGGCCGAGGACGACGAGTTCGCTCAGCTGGCAAGCGAGTTCGACACCCTCGATGAGCTGAAGGCCGACCTGCGCGAGCGCGTCGGACGGGTTCGCAAGGTCGAGCAGGCGGGGCAGATCCGCGACAAGGTCCTCGAGACCCTGCTGGAGACCGTCGAGGTTCCGCTGCCCGAGGCAGTCGTCAAGGCCGAGGTCGACGCGGCACTGCACGACGCCGTGCACAGCCTCGACCACGACGAGGACGCCCTGAACAAGGCGCTCGAGGAGCAGGGCACCAGCCGCGAAGAGTTCGACAAGGACGCCAAGGAGAGCGCCGAGCGCTCGGTGAAGACCCAGCTGCTGCTGGACGCCATCGCCGACGCGTCCGACGTCACCGTGGGCCAGGACGAACTCACCGAGCGCATCCTGTTCCAGGCCCAGCGCTACGGCATGGCTCCGGAGCAGTTCATTCAGCAGATCCAGCAGGCCGGCCAGCTCGGTGCCGTCTTCGCCGACGTGCGCCGCGGCAAGGCTCTCGCCGGTGTCGTCGAGCAGGCCACCGTCACCGACACCACGGGTGCCACCGTGGACACTGCGGAACTGTTCGGCAACGGCGAGACCGAAACCGATGAGCCCGCCGCGGATTCCGCCGAGGGCGAAGACCAGAGCTAACGCTGGTCGCGGGGTGTTTCCCGCATGTTCGGCGGTGAGTTGTTTTCCGCTTTGAGCGAAGTAGGGCGGCACCGGGACTCCGGTGCCGCCCTCCTTCGTTAGTGTCTGTGTCAGCAATCAACGATTTACGTAGAAGGCAGGTACCGTGACTTCCAATCACCTGGAGACTTTGCAGAGTCCCGCCATGACTTCAGCCACCGCTGGGTTGAACCTCAGCGATTCGGTGTACGAGCGCCTGCTGCGCGAGCGCATCATCTTCCTCGGTACCCAGGTCGACGACGACATCGCGAACAAGCTGTGCGCTCAGATCCTGCTGCTGTCGGCAGAGGATCCCAATCGGGACATCTCCCTCTACATCAACTCGCCCGGCGGCTCGGTCAGCGCCGGAATGGCGATCTACGACACGATGCAGTTCGCGGAGTGCGACGTTGCCACGTTCGGAATGGGTCTTGCCGCCTCGATGGGTCAGTTCCTGCTCTCCGCCGGTGCGAAGGGCAAGCGTTACGCTCTCCCGCACGCCCGGATCATGATGCACCAGCCGTCCGCCGGTATCGGGGGCACCGCCAGTGACATCGCGATCATGGCCGAGCAGTTCGCCCACACCAAGCGTGAGATGGCCGAGCTGATCGCCGAGCACACCGGTCAGACCGTCGAGCAGATCACCGCCGACTCCGACCGCGACCGCTGGTTCACCGCCAATGAGGCTCTCGAATACGGCTTCGTCGACCACGTCGTCTCCCGCGCACGCCAGGCGGGTGGAACCGGTAGCTGAATCCGGCCCCTGACCCTCCCCGCGTCCCACACATCCTTGGAGAACTGATGACCAACCTGTTCGATCCCCGCAACCTGGGAGGCCAGGCGCCCGCCGCCCCGCAGTCGCGCTACATTCTGCCGTCGTTCATCGAGCACTCGAGCTATGGCGTCAAAGAGTCCAACCCGTACAACAAGCTGTTCGAGGAGCGCATCATCTTCCTCGGCGTCCAGGTCGACGATGCCTCGGCCAACGACGTGATGGCTCAGTTGCTCGTCCTGGAGTCGCTCGACCCCGATCGCGACATCACGATGTACATCAACTCCCCGGGTGGTTCGTTCACCTCGTTGATGGCGATCTACGACACCATGCAGTACGTGCGCGCCGACATCACCACGGTGTGCCTGGGTCAGGCGGCGTCGGCTGCGGCCGTCCTGCTGGCCGCCGGGTCGCCAGGTAAGCGCCTGGCACTGCCGAACGCTCGCGTCCTCATCCACCAGCCGGCCTCTGGTGGCATCCAGGGCCAGGTGTCGGACCTCGAGATTCAGGCAGCCGAGATCGAGCGCATGCGCCGCCTGATGGAGACGACGCTGTCGAAGCACACCGGCAAGACGCCGGATGTGATTCGCAAGGACACCGATCGCGACAAGATCCTCACCGCCGAAGAGGCGAAGGAGTACGGGATCATCGACGACGTGCTCGAGTACCGCAAACTCAGCGCCCAGAAGTGATGTATTGCCGCCCCGGCTCGGGCGACACGCCGTGAGGGTGGAGTTGCGACGGGCCGGGTGCGGCGTCGGTAAGGCTGGCGTTCCCCGAAGATCGGCGAGCGAATCACCGACAACCAGTCGACCTCGCTCGCGATCTGCGGGTACGGTCACATAACGGGCTTTCGTTTTTCGGTGGGTGCGCAGCACGCGTGTCATCGGGATTCGGTGGTTGCACGTAAACGAAGGAAGTAGGGACCTGACGAGATGGCACGCATCGGTGACGGCGGGGATCTGCTCAAGTGCTCTTTCTGCGGTAAGAGCCAGAAGCAGGTCAAAAAGCTCATTGCGGGGCCTGGGGTGTACATCTGCGACGAGTGCATCGACCTCTGCAACGAGATCATCGAAGAGGAGCTGGCCGAGTCCAGCGAGGTGAAGCTCGACGAGCTGCCGAAGCCTGCCGAGATCCGGGACTTTCTCGAGAATTACGTGATCGGCCAGGACGCCGCCAAGCGGACCCTCGCTGTCGCCGTATACAACCATTACAAGCGCATCCAGGCCGGTGACAAGGGTCGCGACGCGCGTGGTGAGACGGTCGAGCTGGCCAAGTCGAACATCCTCATGCTCGGCCCCACCGGCTGTGGCAAGACCTACCTTGCTCAGACGTTGGCGAAGATGCTCAACGTCCCGTTCGCGATCGCCGACGCCACGGCACTCACCGAGGCCGGTTACGTGGGTGAAGACGTCGAGAACATTCTGCTCAAGCTGATCCAGGCCGCCGATTACGACGTCAAGCGCGCCGAGACCGGCATCATCTACATCGACGAGGTCGACAAGATCGCCCGCAAGAGCGAGAACCCGTCGATCACGCGCGATGTGTCCGGTGAAGGCGTGCAGCAGGCACTTTTGAAGATCTTGGAGGGAACGCAGGCGAGCGTGCCTCCGCAGGGCGGGCGCAAGCACCCCCATCAGGAATTCATCCAGATCGACACCACCAACGTGCTCTTCATCGTGGCCGGCGCCTTCGCCGGACTCGAGCGGATCGTCTCCGACCGGGTCGGCAAGCGCGGAATCGGCTTCGGCGCCGAGGTGCGTTCCAAGGCGGAGATCGATACGCAGGACCACTTCGCCGAGGTCATGCCCGAAGACCTGATCAAGTTCGGTCTGATTCCCGAATTCATCGGTCGCTTGCCGGTGGTTGCGTCGGTCACCAACCTCGACAAGGAATCGCTCGTCCAGATCCTGTCCGAGCCGAAGAACGCGCTGGTCAAGCAATACAACCGGCTCTTCGACATGGATGGCGTGGAGTTGGAGTTCACCACGGACGCGCTCGAGGCCATCGCCGACCAAGCGATTCTTCGTGGCACCGGTGCCCGCGGTCTCCGCGCGATCATGGAAGAAGTTCTTCTCCCGGTCATGTACGACATCCCGAGTCGCGACGATGTCGAAAAGGTCGTGGTCAGCGCCGAAACGGTCAACGACAACGTTCTGCCGACCATCGTTCCGCGTAAGCCCGACCGCGGGGAACGCCGGGACAAGTCCGCGTAGGCGGAGGCGCGCTGTATCCTGATTGCGGACTAACTCACTAGTTCGTACATACGGAGGTAACGCGCGCGATGACAGCTCCAGGACCGATCTTCGTTCTGAACGGCCCCAACCTGAACCTGCTCGGGCAGCGCCAGCCCGAGGTGTACGGATCCGAGACGCTCGATGACGTCGTCGAACTCTGTCGCACCTCGGCTGGGCGGGCCGGTCGGGAGATCGTGGCTCGTCAGTCCAATCACGAGGGCCAACTGATCGACTGGGTGCACGAAGCGCGGACCACTGCGTCGGGCGTGGTGATCAACCCCGGTGGATACACCCACACCTCGGTGGCGCTACGCGATGCACTCGTCACGCTCGAGGTGCCGTTGGTGGAGGTCCACATCAGCAATGTTCACGCGCGCGAGGAATTCCGGCGACACTCGTACGTCTCCGGCGTTGCCACCGGCGTGATCGCCGGGCTGGGAATTCTCGGGTACGGGCTGGCCGTCGACTTCATCTGCAACAAGGGCTGAGTACGTCGTGGCAGAGCGGATCCGGACAAGTGTCGCCACCGTCTCCCTCAGCGGGTCGTTGGAGGAGAAGGTCGCCGCGATCGCCGCCGCGGGTTTCGACGGGTTCGAGGTGTTCGAACCCGACTTCGTGAGCTCGCCGTGGTCTCCTCGTGAACTCGCAACCCGCGCAACCGATCTCGGGCTCACGCTGGATCTCTATCAGCCGTTCCGTGACCTCGATTCGACGGACGATGCCACCTTCGCCCGCAACCTGGTCCGGGCCGAACGCAAATTCGACATCATGGAGCAGCTCGGCTGCGACACCATGCTGGTCTGCTCGTCTCCGCTGCCGGAGGCGGTACGCGACGACGGTCTTCTCACCGCTCAACTCCACACTCTTGCCGAACGTGCGCACGCGCGTGGACTGCGGATCGCGTATGAGGCGCTGGCTTGGGGAACGCACGTCAACACCTATCGTCATGCGTGGAAGATAGTGGCGGACGCGGACCATCCCGCCCTCGGAACCTGTCTCGACAGCTTCCACATCCTCTCGCGCGGCGACGACCCGTCGGGTATCCGCGACATCCCGGGCGAGAAGATCTTCTTCCTGCAACTCGCGGACGCACCACGCCTGTCGATGGATGTCCTGCAGTGGAGTCGGCATCACCGAAACTTCCCGGGGCAGGGCAACTTCGACCTCGCGTCGTTCGGTGCGCACGTGCAGGCGGCGGGCTACAAGGGCCCGTGGTCACTCGAAATATTCAACGACACGTTCCGGCAGTCGTCCACCGGCCGCACGGCGGCCGACGCTCACCGTTCGTTGTTGTATCTGCAGGAGGAAGTCGGCCGGGTTCTGGCGGAACGCGGCGAAGAGGTCGACGGCGGGCCCGTCCTCTTCCGGCCACCTCCCCGCGCGCCGCTCGAGGGAATCGTGTCCTTGCGCCTCGCGGCGGGTCCTGGAAAAGAAGCGGACCTGCGGCAGGCATTGCAGCACATCGGTTTTCAGCTAGCCGGGCGGCATCGCAACCACGACCTCCAGTTGTGGCGGCACGGGCCGTTGACCGTCATCGTCGACGCCACGGCCGGTACCGTGTGGACTGCCCCGGGTCTGCCTGCGCATTTGCCGGTGCTCACCCAGATCGGTATCCGGTCGAGCGATCCGGACGCGTGGGGCGAGCGGGCAGCAGCGCTCGAGGTGCCGGTGCACGAGGTTCAGTTGCCGGGCGTGGACACGGCTCCCGAGTCAGATGTAGTGCGGCTGAAAATCACCGATGCCACCTCGCTGGACCTGCGAGGGCCCGGGAGTGCGGCTGCGTGGCAGTCGGCGTTCGACCTGTATCCCACCGAGTCGCGGTGGCAGGACGACGTTCCCGTCTTCACGGGCGTCGACCATGTGGCCCTGGCTGTGCCGTCCGACAACTGGGACGGCATCATGCTCCTGCTGCGGTCGGTGTTCGCGATGGCGCCGCACGAGGGCCTCGATGTTACCGACGCGGTCGGAATGATGCGCAGTCAGGCACTGACGATGGACCAGACGGGTGCCGACGGCGTCGACCGGCCGCTGCGCATCTCGCTGAACATGGTTCCGGGCGCAGCGCCCGGCAATTCGCACATCGCCGCGACCAGGCGTGGTGGGATCAGCCATGTGGCGTTCTCGTGCAGCGACATTTTCACCGCTGCGGCCGCGATGCAGTCCAACGGGTTCGAGCCGTTGTCGATCTCACCGAACTACTACGACGACCTCGAGGCCCGGTTCGGGCTGTCCCGCGAGTTGCTGGACCGGATGAGCAGTTCGGGCATCATGTACGACGCCGATCCGCACGGGGAGTTCTTCCACGTGTTCACCAGGACGGTGGGCGCCGACCTGTTCTTCGAGGTGGTGCAGCGGATCGGTGAGTACGAGGGCTATGGCGACGCCAACTCGGCGATGCGCTTGGCCGCCCAGCTGCGGGCGGCCGGCTGAGGGGCGGGCACGGCGTCAGTTACCGGTGGTCCGCGGACTCCGGATCGAGGATCGCTGGACCATCTCCACTGTGACGCGCTCACCCGTCTCGAGTGACTCGACTCCCGCCGCGCACACTGCGGCGGCCGCGTATCCGTCCCATGCGTCCGGCCCGTCGATGTAGTTGCCCGTCCTCGATCCCGAGCGGACAGCATCGACCCACCGCTGAATCTCGATGTCGTAGGCCTGCCCGAACCGCTCCGTGAAGGTCCGCGTGATCCGACCGCTTCGAATGCCGGGCGTGCTCGTACGAATCAGTCCTACGTCGAGACCGATCATTGCGCTACCCGATTCCCCGACAACTTCTGTCCGGACCTCGTAGGCGACCCCGGTGGTGACGAACACCTCCACGTCGACGTGCATGCCGGACGTGGTGGTGAACAGAGCGATCTGCGGATCCCGCAGGCCCTCCGGTGCTTGCGGGTTGGGTCGGGGCGTGATGATCTGAACGGAGGAGATCTCCTCGTTCAGCAGGAAGCGGGTCACATCGACCTCGTGCACCAGCGAATCCTTGACGATCATCGCGCTGTCGAAATGAGGTGGCACGCTGCGGTTTCGGTGGATGCAGTGCAGGAGCAGGGGGCGACCCAACTGCCCCGAGTGGAGGAGGGCCGCCAGTTGCCGGTACTCGGGATCGAATCGGCGCATGAAACCCACTTGTATGAGCTTCGTGCCCAGTTCCGCTTCACGCGTGACCACTTCGAGTGATGTGGCGACGTCGGTAGTGAGGGGCTTCTCGCACATCACCGGCTTGCCGTGTTCGAGGCACGCAAGCAGTTGTTTCTCATGGGCCGGGCCGGGACTGGCCAGCAGTACGGCGTCGACGTCCGGATCCGCGATCGCATCGAACGGATCTTCGACGACGCGGCAATTCGGGATGGTCGCGGCGAGTCGCGCAGCCTTCTCGACGACGTAGTCGTTGACCACCGCGACCCGGGCACCGGAGATTGTGGAGGTGATGCGTGTGACGTGATCGGCGCCCATCATACCGACGCCCAGTACGGCGATGCGGAGGCTCCGGCTTGCGGTCATGGGGGAACGAACTCCTGACGTTGTCAGTGGAAGCGAACGGAACCTATCCCGCAGCCCTCCAAATACTTTCGAGTGCGTTGCGCGATCGGCAAGGGGACGTGGGGGGCGCAGGGATAGAGGTCTTGCTCGACAATGGCGAAGACGTCTCTATCCAGCGTGTCGATCGCCGCGAGGACAGACGGCATGTCGGGGATTCCCAGCGGAGGCTCGATCATGACTGCAAGCTGCACGGCTTCACCGAACGGCAGGTCGCCGGCTTCGACCGTGGCCCGGACCTCGGGATCGACCTGCTTGAGGTGCAAGTAGCCGATACGCTCGGCCGCGCGCTCGATGATCGCGAGATTGTCACCACCGCAGTAGCTGATGTGCCCGGTGTCGAGGCACAGGTTGACGAATTTTTCGTCGGTGGCATCGAGAAAACGATACACCCGCTCCTCCGTGTCGATATGGCTGTCGGCGTGCGGGTGGTACTGGGCTTCGACGCCGTACTGCTCGAACATTCTCTTTCCCAGCTCGTTCATTCCTGCGGTCTTCCTCTTCCATTGTTCCGCGGTGAGGCTGCGATCTTCGAGGACCTTGCCGCTGCCCGGATCGCGCCACATCTCGGGGATCACGACGACGTGCCGGCCACCGACGGCCGCAGTGAGGGCGGCGACGTCCTCGATCCGGGACCAGACGGCTTCCCGGGAATCGGGTCGATGCAAGTGCTCGAACACCGTCCCGGCGGACAGTTTCAGGCCGCGGGCGTCGAGTTCGTCACGCAACTTCTCCGGCTGGGTGGGCAGGTAGCCGTACGGGCCCAGCTCGATCCATTCGTAACCGGCCGCGGACACCTCGTCGAGGAAGCGGTCGTAGGAAATCTGCCGCGGGTCGTCGGCGAACCAGACACCCCAGGAATCAGGGGCTGATCCGACGCGGATCGCGCTCATCTCGGGGCTCCTTTCAGGTTCTTGGGTAAGTCGACCTAGTTTCCGGAGGGACGCAGGAAGGGGCGTTGGATCTTCTTCCACTGTGCGTACGTCTCGTAGGCGGTTCGGGTCGAGTCGAGCGTGGATGTGGAAGACACCGGAACGTCCCACCAGGATTCACTGTCCAGGCCCGGGGAACGCGGATCGGTTTCCACGTGAATGACCGTAGTCGTCTCGCCGGCCTTCGCGACCTTGACGGCGTCGGCGAACTCCGCAGCTGTCTTCACGCGAATGACGTCTACGCCGAGACTGGCTGCGTTGGCTGCCAAGTCGACCGGGAGCACCTCGCCGTCGAGCCGGCCCGATGTGCCGCGGCGACGGTACTCTGTGCCGAATCTCTGGGATCCCACCGACTCGGAGAGCGATCCGATCGACGCGAAACCGTGATTCTGCACCAGGACGACGATGAGCTTGAGATTCTCCTGCACTGCAGTCACCAGCTCGGTGGCCATCATGAGGTACGAACCGTCACCGACCATGACGAAGACGTCGCGGTCGGGACAGGCCATTTTGACGCCGACTCCGCCGGCGATCTCGTATCCCATGCAGGAGAAGCCGTATTCGACGTGGTAGCCCTTCGCATCGCGCGTCCGCCACAACTTGTGAAGGTCGCCGGGCAGGGAACCGGCGGCGCCGACCACGACGTCACGTGGGTCCGACAGGGTGTTCGCCAAGCCGATCACCTGGCTCTGGTTCACCTGCCGAGTGTCGTCGGTGATGCGGTACACCGACTCGACTTTCGCTTCCCAGCGGGATACGAGCTCGCGTGTCCGCGTGCGGTATTCCTGGGACACGCGATAGTCGCGGAGCAAGGGGCCGAGCGCCTCGAGCGCCTCGAGCGCATCCGCGACGACGCTGACTCCGCCCTGTTTCACCGAATCGAGCGATGCCACATTGATATTGACGAACTGCACGTTCGGGTGTGCGAACGCGGTCCGCGACGCCGTCGTGAAATCGCTGTACCTGGTACCGATGCCGATGACCAGATCGGCGTCGGCGGCCAACGTGTTGGCCGCCGTGGTTCCGGTCGAGCCGATGGCTCCCAGCGACTGTGGGTGATCGAAAGCGAGCGATCCCTTGCCTGCCTGCGTCATACCGACAGCGACGCCGGTCTGCTCGACGAACGCTACGAGGGCGTCGGTCGCACCGGAGTAGATGACACCCCCACCGGCGATGATGAGCGGGTTCCGTGCCGAGCGAATGATATCGGCAACGCGGGTGAGCACGGACCGTTCGGGCAGGGGCCGCGCGACGTGCCAGGTGCGCGGGGCGAAGAGCGAGCGCGGCCAGTCGAATGCCTGTGCTTGAACGTCCTGCGGAATGGCGACCGTGGCGGCGCCGGTCTCGGCCGGGTCGGTCAGCACGCGCATCGCTCCGAGCAGCGCCGCCGGCAGCTGCTCAGGGCGCCACACCCGGTCGAAGTATCGCGACAACGGCTTGAAGGCGTCGTTGACGGTGACATCACCACTGGACGGCAATTCGAGTTCCTGGAGAACCGGGGCACTCGCACGGGTCGCGAACGTGTCGGCAGGCAGCAGTAGCACCGGCAACCGGTTGATCGTGGCGAGTGCCGCACCGGTAAGCATGTTGGTCGAGCCCGGCCCGACACTGCTGGAAACCGCCCACGTCTGCAGGCGGTTCTTCTGCCGTGCGTACGCGACGGCCGTGTGCACCATCGCCTGCTCGTTGCGGCCGGGCACGTAGGGCAACTCGGGTATGGTCCCGGCTTCGGCCGCGTCGATCTCCGCCTGCAGCAGCGCCTGTCCCACACCGGCAACGTTGCCGTGGCCGAAGATGCCGAGGCAACCGGCGAAGAACCGGTTCCGTACGCCGTCCCGCTCCACATACTGGTTTTCGAGGAACCTGAGGGCCGCCTGGGCCACCGTGAGGTGCACGGTGCCCTCGGCGTCGGGATCTTCGTTCGCCGATCGAGGCGCGGGGGGTACCACGTCATGCTCCTTTCGGAAAAGTGGATCTGTGCAGGGGCAGTCGTGGATCCACGGTCTGGTGCTCCCAACTGGTGCGGACCCAGGCGTGCGCCGGGTCGTCGCAGATCTTCCAGGACCGCTCGTCGCCGGGACCGGCCATGACGTTCAGGTAGTACATGTGGTGGCCGGGTGCGGCAATCGACGGGCCGTGATACCCGTGCGGAACGAGGACGACGTCGCCGGTTCGTACTTCCTCGAGCACCTCGATCGGCCGCGCGGGTGTGCCGTACACGCGGTGGTAGCCGAATCCGGTGCCACTGAAATCTGTTGTCCGCGAATGTGCCTGGGCGATCTCGAAATAGTAGATTTCCTCCAGCCGGGATTCGACAGCGCTGTTTTCGTCGTGCTTGTGGCTCGGATACGACGACCAGTTGCCGCCGGGCGTGATCACCTCGCACGCGATGATCGAATCTGCCTCGAACCGGTCGGCGGTCGCGAAGTTGTGCACCTGCCGACTGCAGCTGCCCGCGCCGCGCAGTTCGACGGACACGTCTGCGGCGGGTACATATCGGGATGGGAACTTCTGCCGGGCCCGGGCGCCGCAGAGCGCGAAGCGTCCACCATTCGAGGCCGTCACCCGGTAGGCGGAGTCGATGCCGACATACGCGAAGTCGGTGGGGCCGTCGAACACCGATCGTCGCCCGGCGAGGACGAACTTCTCGGTCGCGCAGGACACCGTCACCGATCCCGAGAGGGGAACGACGAGAATTTCTTCTGCGCCGGTGTCGAATTCCGCGGAGCCGTCGAGAGGAAGCGTCAGGACGCGCAGGCTCGACTCGGTCCAGCCCGCGGATTCGGGCGTCACCTCGAGGTCGAAGGGACCGGTGGCGGCCGAGCCGACGGGCAGGTAGTACTTGCTGCTCATCGCATCCTCTCCGGCGCGGTCAGTGGCGAGGCGCGATGCGCACGGGGGACGAACGTTTCAGACATCGATGACCTCCGAAGTGTCGACTTCGGCACGTGCGCGTACCTCTTCGGCCGTCGGCATCGCCGTCGAGCATTCGAGGCGGGACGCCACAATCGCTCCTGCGGCATTGGCGTAACGCAGTACTTTCTCGAGCGGCCATCCCGACAGAAGTCCGTGGCACAGGGATCCGCCGAAGCTGTCACCCGCGCCGAGTCCGTTGACCACCTGCACGTCGATCGCGGGTACGGTGACGCGCTGGCTGCGAGTCTTTCCGAGCACACCATGCGGGCCCTGTTTCACTATCGCGAGTTCGACACCGAAGTCGAGGAGGGCGTCGGCGGCGTTGTCCGCGTCGGTCTCACCGACCGCGATCTCACATTCTTCCCGGTTGCCCACCGCAACGGTGACGTGTCGGAGAGCGCGCTGAATCTGCACGGTGGCGTCGGCCGCGCAGGCCCAGAACATCGGCCGGTAGTCGAGATCGAGAACGGTGTGCTGCTGACGGCCGCGGGATTGCCAGGCTGCGAAATGAGCACTGCGACTCGGTTCCTCGGACAGTCCGGTCGCCGTGGACCAGTACAGCTTCGCCTCTCGCACTGCGGCGGTGTCGATGTGCTCGGGGGAGATCTGCAAGTCGGGGGCCGCGGGCTTGCGGTAGAAATACAGCGGAAAGTGGTCCGGGGGAAAGATCTCACAGAACGTGACCGGTGTCGGGTACGCGGAGTCGATGCGCACGTAACGGTTGTCTACTCCGAGGTCGGTGAGCGCCGAGCGCACGAACCGTCCGAACGGATCATCGCCGACGCCGGAGATGAGGGCACTGCGGCAACCCAGGCGCGCGGCGGCGACGGAGACATTGGCTGCGCTACCGCCGAGGAATTTGCCGAACGTCTCTACCTGCTCGAGCCCGACTCCGGTCTGGAGTGGGTAAAGGTCGACCCCACAACGACCGATAGCGAGGACATCCCAGCCGGGGCGGCTGCGGTGCGTGCTGTCCGTGGTCAATGCTGACTCCCGGGGAGGTCGTTGCGGCGCTCTGCGCAGGCGGTGAGATCTGATGGAGACTGTTCTCCACATCGCGCGCACTGTCAACGCTTTGTCCTGACATTAAGACATACCGTTCACCGGGTGTTAGTCTTTTCAGCGCCGCTCTGGGCGGGAACGAGGATCGGGGTGATCCGTGTGAGTGCACAGCTCGCAGTCGAGCTCGACAGATCCAGCCCCATCCCGCTCTACTTTCAGCTGGCACAAAGGATCGAGAAAGCGATCATCGCAGGCGAACTCGCGCCGGGAGATCGATTCGAGAACGAACTCTCACTGGCCAAGCGTCTCAATCTCTCGCGCCCCACAACTCGGCGGGCGATCCAGGAAGTCGTCGACAAGGGGTTGCTCGTCCGAAAGCGCGGTGTAGGGACGCAGGTGGTGCGCAGTACGATGCACCGACCGGTGGAGCTGACGAGTCTGTTCGACGACCTCACCCGGACGGGGCAGAGCCCCACCACCACGCTGCTCGAATTTCGCGTGACGGCGCCCAGAGCGAACGTCGCGGCCGAACTCGGACTGGAGCACGGCGCGGAAGTGGCGTGCATCCGGCGACTCCGCAGCGCCAACGGGGAGCCTCTCGCGCTGTTGACGAACTTTCTCCCGATCGTCCTCGCGCCGGACCCGGAGGAACTGGAAGAGTCCGGGTTGTATGCCGCACTGCGAGCACGCGGAGTGCACATTCGGTTGGCTCGGCAGCGGATCGGCGCATCACTGGCGACCGACGCCGAGGCGCTGCTGCTCGAGGAGAAGGCCGGTGCACCGCTGCTTACCGTGAACCGGACTGCCTTCGACGATTCCGGCCGCGCTGTCGAATGCGGTAGCCACTGCTACCGGGCGTCTCGCTACAGCTTCGACACGACCGTCGTCGACAGATAGGCCTCGAGTCCGATGCCTCGACACGAAGAACGCGCCCGGCAAGGTGCCGGGCGCGTTCGGTCGTCGCGACGAGATCAGACCTTCAGCTTCGCGAGCGCGACGTCTTCCTTGTCGAGTTCGAGGAGCGGGGTGCGCGAGTTCTCCTTCGCGGTGGCGGCGGAGGCTCCGGCGACGAGTGCGCACACTGCTGTGAAGACCGCGACGGGCACCCAGTTCTTGGGGTCGGCACCGCGGAGAGCCTGGGCGATGGTCGGGGCGAATCCGGCGAGCGCGAACCCGAGCTGCGTGCCGATCGCCATGCCGGAGTAGCGAACTCGCGACGAGAACATTTCGGCATAGAAGGCGGGCCAGATGGCGTTGGTCCCGGCGTACACGCCACCCATGAGCAGGATTCCGGCGAGGAAGATCAGTGTGACGTTGCCGGTGCCGATCGCGGCGAAGTACAGGAAGATTCCGGCGGCGGAGCCGATCGCGCCGCCGATGAAGACGGGTTTGCGGCCGATCCGGTCGGACAGGATGCCGAGCAGCGGCTGTGAGATGAGTGCGACGCAGTTGGCGGCGATCGCGACCCACAGCATGGTGGTCCGGCTCATCCCGATTTCCGGAGTGGTGGCGTACGCGAGGCCGAACACGGAGAAGACGGTGCTGACGACGGCGATGAATGCGCAGAACACGACCCGCAGTACGTCACGCCAGTGCGTGCGGAACAGGTCGACGACGGGAAGCGGCGCGGGGGTCTCGTCCAATGCCTCCTTGTTGGCAATGAAGATCTCGGGCTCCTCGAGCTTGCGACGCACGATGTAGGCGACGACGAGGACGAGGAGGCTGCACCAGAACGGGACACGCCAGCCCCAGCTGTAGAGGGTCTCGTCCGGCATCGCGGCGACCGGGATGAACGCGAGGCTGGCGACGATGAAGCCGGCCTGGGTGCCCGTCAACGTCCAGCTGCAGAAGAATCCGCGACGGTGGGCGGGGGAGTGCTCGAGGGTGAGGGAACCGGCTCCCGACTGCTCGCCGGCAGCGGAGATGCCCTGACAGATACGCAGGAGAACCAGGAGTGCCGGTCCCACCATGCCCGCGGTTTCCGAAGAAGGCAGACAACCGATCAGGAAGGTCACGACACCCATGAGCACCAGGCAGAACATCATCACCTTCTTGCGCCCGGCCCGGTCGCCGAAGTGTCCGACGAACACCGCCCCGACCGGACGGGCGACATAGGAGATGCCGAAGGTGGCCAGCGACAGCAACAGCGGGTTCTTCGAACCTTCGAAGAACACGTGGGGGAACACCAGCGCAGCAGCCGAGGCGAAAATATAGAAGTCGTAGTACTCGAGCAGGCTGCCGAAGAAGGCGGCTTTCGCGGCCTTCTTCGCGTTGGTGGGATCGGCGTTGGGGTCGACGGCGGAACGGCCGTTGCCGTCACCGCCTCGACCGGCGACGCCGGTGCCATAGTCGATGGTCATCGATACTCCTGGGGAGCGAGGAGGGCGAACACGCTGCGCTCTGCGAGCGGCTGTTCGAAGGTCGTGCAAGCAAGGTAACCCCCGTCACACGCTCTCGTCAATAATGGTCGAAATGGTTAGTTCATAATTTCCCGGGCTGCTGGAGGTAGGCGAGGACGACATCACCGAGCATCGTGCGCAGGTGAGGGCGGTTCTCGGCGCCCGTGAGATCCCAGTCGAACAGCGCCTTGAAGGTGTACCGGTTGGCTACGCGAAAGACGCAATACGCGCTGATGAGCATGTGAATGTCGAGGGCGGTGGTATCGGCACGGAAGATTCCGGCATCCTGCCCGCGCTGAAGAATTTTCTCGAGTGTACGGATGGCAGGGGTCTGCGTTTCCTGTAGGCCCTCGGCCTGGCTGAGATTCGCGCCCCGATTCGTGTTCTCGATGGCGACCAGCCGGATGAAGTCGGGGTGCGCCTCGTGGTGATCGAAGGTCAACTCGGCGAGCGCTCTGATCGCCTCCGACGGATCGAGGTGGTCGATGTCGAGTTGCGACTCTTCGTAGCGAATCTCCTCGTACGCGCGTTGGAGCACCGCTCGATACAGGCCGTCCTTGTCGCCGAAGTAGTAGTAGAGCATCCGCTTCGTGGTGGCGGTCTTGGCTGCGATCTCGTCGATGCGGGCACCGGACAAACCTTTGTCGGCGAACTCCTTCATCGCCACGCGCAGGATGTCCTCCTTGGTCTTCTCGGGATTTCGAGTGCGTTTGGCGCCCTCGTGCCGGGGTGTCTTCTCCGTAGCGTCACTTCGTGTCATCCCGAGAACTCCTGTTCATCGCTGTTGCTTTCGCGCGGTATGGAGGTATGCTACCGTGACATAACTCACTAGATAGTTAATTAGCTCCCGCAAGTCCTCTCCCGGAAGTGAGCACCATGATTTCTCCCGACCTCGACACCGTTGCCGTATCCCGCCCGTCGTACCTGTGCGGGCTCATCGGCTCTGGAATCTCGAAGTCCCTGACGCCTCCTCTGCACGAGGCGGAGGGCCGGGCGCAGGGAGTCGGGTACGTCTACCGCATTCTCGATCTCGACACACTCGCGCTGGGTGAGGATGCGTTGCCGCGGCTCCTCGCCTCGGCGAAGCTGCTCGGATTCGATGGTCTCAACATCACGCATCCCTGCAAGCAGGCCGTCATCCCGTTGCTCGACGACCTGTCGGGCGATGCGCGCACGCTCGGCGCGGTCAACACGGTGCACATCGCTAATGGACGGCTAATCGGCCACAACACCGACTGGTCCGGATTCGCGCGGAACATGGACGAGGGCCTCGGCGGTGCGCCGACCGACCGTGTGGTCCAGCTAGGCGCAGGCGGCGCGGGCGCGGCCGTCGCATACGCGGCGCTGACCC
Organism: Rhodococcus sp. IEGM 27; assembly: GCF_033142305.1. Taxonomy (NCBI): domain Bacteria; kingdom Bacillati; phylum Actinomycetota; class Actinomycetes; order Mycobacteriales; family Nocardiaceae; genus Rhodococcus; species Rhodococcus sp. IEGM 27. Next base: position 160,282 of record NZ_JAWLSG010000005.1, read on the forward strand.
GTGGGGTCCTGCACTTCACGATCATCGATGCCGACGCCACCCGCGCACAGCTGCTGCGGGATTCACTCGCCGCCATGTTCCCGGACCGTGTCATCGTCTCCGGTGACCTCTCGGCCGTGCCCGCCGCTGTCGGGCAAGCGCAAGGTCTCATCAATGCAACCCCGCTCGGAATGGCGCAGCATCCCGGTATGGCGCTGGATGCCGAACTGCTCCGGCCCGATCTTTGGGTTGCCGACGTCGTCTACCGGCCAGCGGAAACCGAGCTTCTGCGACGTGCCCGCGACATCGGGGCGCGCACCCTCAGCGGCATCGGAATGGCCGTCGGACAGGCGGTCGATTCGTTCCGCATCTTCACCGGACTCGAGCCCGACGCCCTACGGATGCAGCAGCACATGCGGCGCCTGCTCGCCGAAGAGGACAGCGCCACCCTCGCCGCATCACCGTCGTGAACCGCGGCGGGGCCTTCGCAGGCAGAGGGATTCGGCGGCAACCTCGGCCAGCGAGGTCCTTGTCTTCGGGACGTCCTTGTCTCCGGGTTGCTGATCGCAACGGGCTTGCCGGGTTGGTGAGGGCCAAGGTCGATGCCGTCTGGTTTGGTCACTTGGCACTTGACGCTTGGCACTTGACGCTTGGCACTTGACGCTCGGCACTTGACGCTCGGCACTTGACGCTTGGCACGACGGCATGCCGGCTCTGCAACAGGAGTGGTCCTGTTGCAGAGTCGGCAAAGTGTGTCGTGCCTCGGGGTCACGCCGCCCGGGGTCGGGCCTGGTTGTGCGCGGGTATGGGTGTGCGTTCCCAGTCGACTTGCCGGGGTGGAATGAAGGCGGGGTGCCGGTCTGCCCCCATTTCGATTTCCCAGTCGCTGTGGTGGAGCAGTCGGTGATGGAACCCGCAGAGCAGTACGAGGTTGTCCATGTCGGAGGGCCCACCTTTGGACCAGTGGACGATGTGGTGGCCTTCGCACCATGAGGGTGGTGCACCGCATCCGGGAAATGCGCATCCTCGGTCTCTCGCGACCAGCGCTTTTCGTTGTCGTTTGGTCACTGTCCGGGTGGTGGTGCCGAGGTCGAGTGGCGCGCCGTGGTCGTCGAGGACGATCGGCGTGTAGATCGAGTCGCAGCTGAGGAGCCGAGCCGCTCGCAGGCTCAGCGGTCCCATCCACTCGGTCCACGCGACCCCGTCGACCGCGAACAGCGACGCGTCGGTCGCGCAGGCGCCGCGCTGATCTTCTGCGCTGGAGCCGGCGTGGTTGGCGTGGTCGGTGAGGTCCTTGACGTTGATGTGGAGGGAGATGTGGGGTCGTTCTCCGCCTTCTTCGCCGGCGATTCCGGCGTTGAGGTACCGGCGCAGCAGTTCGGTGAACCCCTCGGCCCTGCGCTGTCCGGGGGTGCGGTTGTCGGTGGTTCCGTCCTGCGCGGGTCGCGGCTTGGAGAGTCCGGAGAGCGCGGAGAGCAGCATTTCGCCGGTGACGGCGTCGAGGTCGCCTTTGACGGCGACGCGTCCGTTGAGTGTTCTGGAGGCGTGGAATTCGTTGAGTTCGGTGTCTTCGGCGGGCGGCGGGTCGTCGGATTCGAAGGCGCGTTCGAGTCGAGCGATGACGGCACGCACGGCGTCGGTGTTGGCGGTAGGACCGCTCGCCGCGTACAGCAACGCGTTTCGGCAGTCGCCCATCGCTTCGAGTGGCATGCCTTTGGGCGGCCTCTCGCAGAATTTCATGATCAGTGCGGCGTGCTCCGCCGACATCGTGGTGTCGAAGTATGCGTCCGCGATTTCCGGTTGGGAACGTAAACCTCGTCCCAACATTACGATTCGTCCCGCCGCACCGACCTCGAGCAACGTCTTGGAGGCCAGCCACATCTTGGTGTTCGGAAATCCCAGCACATCGACCTTGCAGCGGTGGTCGACGGCACCGACCAGCCTGACCCGCAAAGCCTCGAGTCGCTGAATCTCCTCCGAGACAGCAACCACCGATGCGAGCAACTCGGCCTCGGCCAGACGCCACGCATCACCGACCGCAGTCGCCAGAATCTCGTCCGGCAACGCCCCCTGGATATCCTCCCCGATCCCCATGTCGAAACCCTACTTCGAACGAGTGTTCGAGTCAATAGCCCGAGTTGGCATATACAGCCGGCGTAGCGGCGTGTCGATCACGTCGATGTGGTGGTCGAGGATAGGCCCGGAGGATGGGACTGACCATGGCTGAACGCAGAGCAGTCACGACGAGATCGCGATCGCTACGATCGCGCCGATAAGCCGGGGAAAGCGAAAAACCTGGGGTGAGCTGTGCAACACGACCGTCTGGCACCGGAATCATATCCGGAAGGCATTGGGGCAGGGTTGATCCCGAAGGTGCTCCGTCCCCGAACCGGGCGCCACCGACGTACGGGCCGAACGTCGTTGCGCGTTGATTTTCTGCTGGGCGGTGCAGGTAAAGCAAAGGGGTTTGGGCGGTCGTGCGCATGATCGCCGGCTTTCTCCCGATGCAAACATCGGGAGAGCTGTTGTAGCTCAATACAATCTGGGTATTGGAGCTCGCAGTTGACGAACTACTCATACCCGCAGCCGAAACCGATGTCCAAGAAGCGGGACGGCGCGAAGGTGATCAACAAATACAGCACAGCGACTACCCCTGTCACCGTGCCTTCGCTCACGACCGAGTCTGCGCGGAGGACCGGGCGTCTTGACGTGAGGCAATAGGTGGCCCGCCAATCCCACCAATCCGCATCGTCGCCAAGCGGACAATGGCCGCATGGCAACTGCCGGGGTGGTCCGTAGCTGGGACATCGGGAGGATGCAGGGCATCATCGATTCCGAGCCACCCCCGGTGGCGCGTGGACGCATTTCAGCACCGTCGCGGGCCCAGGCTTCCACTACCACCACCGCGCACTGGATGTTGGAAGGTGACGGAGACCAGCCTCGAGCCACCCGATCAGGACACAAGCTGTACTGTCCTCGGGCAACTCGACTTCTGAGCCCCTGATAATTCGGGTGCACTGATCACATCGACGTGCGCGCGAGGGGTTGAACGGCTGGGTCTGCGAGGGCGACGAAGTCAGACTCGTTCGAAGACCGCAGCGAGTCCCTGGCCGCCGCCGATACACATCGTTTCGAGTCCGTAGCGGGTTTCGCGGCGGTCCATTTCCCGCAGCAGGGTGGCGAGGATCCGCCCACCGGTGGCACCGACGGGATGCCCTAGCGAGATGCCCGATCCGTTGGGGTTGAGCCGCTCGTCGGTGGGGTCGAGGTCCCAGGTTCTGAGCACCGCGAGGGTCTGCGCGGCGAAGGCCTCGTTCAGCTCGATTACGCCCATGTCGGACAACGACAGTCCGAGTTGTCCGAGAGCTTTCTCCGTCGCCGGCACGGGACCGATGCCCATCGTGCGCGGTGGAACTCCGGCCACTGCCCAGGACGCCATACGGGCGAGCGGCTTCAGCCCGAGCTCCTTGGCCTTCTCGGCGGTCGTCACGATGCACACGGCGGCACCGTCGTTCTGCCCGCTGGCGTTGCCGGCGGTGACGGTGGATTCAGAGTCGATCTTGGAGCGGATGGCGCGGAGCTTCGACAGCGACTCCACCGTGGTGTCGGCCCGCGGGTGCTCGTCGGTGTCCACCACGACGGGGTCGGACTTTCGTTGCGGCACAGTGACACCGACGATTTCCTCGGCGAACCGGCCGGCCCGCTGCGCCGCCACCGCCCGCTGATGCGACTGCACCGCGAGCGCGTCCTGATCTTCGCGACTGATGTGGAACTCCGCCCGCAGATTCTCGGCAGTCTCGATCATGCCGCCCGGAACGGGGAAGTTGTCGCCGCCTGCGGTGACGCGAGCGCGGGCGAGACGGTCGGCGAGCTGCACACCCTCGCCCTTCACTCCCCAGCGAATGTTGGGGTGGGTGTAGAACTCGGCCTGGCTCATCGATTCGGTACCGCCGGCGAGGACCAGGTCGTTGCCGCCGGACGCGACTTGCAGTACCGCGGTGATGACCGCCTGCAGGCCGGATCCGCATCGGCGATCCACCTGCATCCCGGGAACGTCGATACCGAGGCCGGCGTCGAGCGCGGCGATCCGGCCGATCGCCGGAGCCTCACCTCCCGGAGATGCTTGACCGAGGATGACGTCGTCGATCGCGCTGCCGTCGATGCCGGTTCGCTCGACGAGTGCGGTGATGACGGTGGCAGCGAGACTTTGGGGAGTGAGGTCTTTGAACACCCCACCGAAACGCCCTACCGGGGTGCGCAGGGGCTCACAGATCACGACGTCACGCATGGAAAAACCTTTCATAGCTGTTCTGAACGGACCACGTCAGCGATTGACGGTGGCGAGGTCGCGTTCGATGTCGTGCGCGGCATGACGCAGCGCGGGAATCAGATCGGAGTACAGGTCGTCGAGGCTGTACCGGGCAGCATGGGTGGAGATGTTGACAGCCGCCACCGTCTCGCCGGAGGCCGACCGAATGGGCGCAGCCATTGAGCGCAGCCCCGCCTCGAGTTCCTGGTCGAGTAGGCAGTAGTCGTTCTTCCGGACCTCGAGAATTGCTGATCTCAGATCGGCGGGGGCGCTGATGGTGCGTTCGGTGAGCGGCTCTATCTCGATCCGCGAGAGATACGCGTCGAGCTCCTCGTCGGACAGTCCGGCCAACAGGACGCGTCCCATCGAGGTGGCGTAGGCCGGGAACCGCGTGCCGATGGTGATGCCCACCGTCATGATTCTGCTGACCGGGACTCTTGCGACGTACACGATGTCGTCGCCGTCGAGGATCGACACCGACGACGACTCGTGCACCTGGTGGCTGAGCTTCTCGAGGTGCGGCTGCGCGACCTCGGGCAGCGAGAGGCTCGACAGGTAGCTGTAGCCCAGTTCGAGTACGCGCGGCGTGAGCCAGAATGCCGAACCGTCGGTGGCCACGTACCCCAGTTCGACGAGTGTCAGCAGGAAGCGACGCGCGGTGGCCCGGGTGAGATCGGTCGCGCGGGCGACATCGCTGAGTGTGCGTCGCTGGTTCTGCTGGTCGAAGCAGCGGATCACCGCGAGGCCACGGGCCAGCGACTGCACGTAGTCAGGGGAGGGGAGAATCTTCTCCGTCGGTTCGGTGGCGGTCATGTCTGCGAATCATCCTCGCTGTTACCCGGCGACAGGTCGGCGAGGGCCTTCTTTCCGAGCGCAAAACCTCGGTTGCTGTTGGGAACACCGGCATAGACGGCGGTGTGCAGCAGTACTTCGCCGATCGTGTCCGCATCGACGCCGCCGCGCAGCGCCGCGCGAATGTGCATGTCCAGTTCGTGCTCGTTGCCGACGGCGGTGAGGACGGCGATGGTGAGAAGGCGCCGCGTCGTGTGGTCGAGTCCCGGCCGTGCCCAGATGTCACCCCAGGCTGTGCGGGTGATGAAGTCCTGGAATGGTGCGGTGAACGCTGTGGTCCCCTCGATCGACCGATCGACGTGTGCGTCACCGAGAACGGAGCGTCGTACCTTCATGCCCTCGGCGTGCGCTGCCCTGCGTCCTCGTGTGTACCCACCACCGAGAATGTGCTCGCGCAGCAAGGCGGTGACCGCACCGGCCTGTTCCAGGTTGGCCACGTGCGCAGCGGGGGAGAGGATTTCGAATCGAGCACCCGCGATCCCGTCGGCGAGCACCTGCATGACGGACGGCGGTGTCGACGGATCCTCGGCGCCGGCGAGAACAAGCGTGGGTGCGGCGATGCGGGAGAGATCGGCGGTGAAATCCCAATCGGCCAGAGCGTCGCAGCAGGCGGCGTAACCCTCGGGGGAGGTCGCCGCGATCATCTCGCGGTAATGCCGCACGAATTCGGGGTCACGCTTGGCGAGCCCCTCGCTGAACCACCGTGCCACGACGGCATCCGCAAGTGACTCCGGACCGTCGGTGCGCGAGGCGGCAGCACGCTCCACCCATGCGTGCGGTTCGCCGAACTTCGCGGCCGTGCACAGCAGCGACAGGGACAGCACCCGGCGCGGAGCGTGGGCTCCGAGCCATTGCGCGATGGCGCCGCCCATCGAGAGCCCCACGATGTGGGCGGCGTCGACATCGAGGACATCGAGCACCGCGAGGACGTCTTCGGAGAGTTCGCGCACGGAGTACGGCCCGTCCGGTGCGGGCGACTCGCCGTGGCCGCGCTGATCGACGGCGACCACCCGGCAGTCGTCGGACAGCGCTGCGATCTGCGGATCCCACATCGACCGATTGGAGCCGAGGGAGCCGAGCAGTACCACGATGGGGGCGTCGGGCGATCCGTTCCTGGGGCCGGAGACTTCATGTGCGAGTGCGACTGTCATCGCGTTCCTTCCCGTCCGCGAGTCACTGTGTCCAGTGCGCGGTCGACGATGTCGTAGGCGTGGCCGAGGTAGCCGGCCGGGTCGAGAAGCGCGCGGATCTCGTGCGCCTCGAGGTGTTCGAGAAGCGCGGGATCCTCGTCGAGGGGACGTCCCGTGCGGCAGGCGGCAGTCACGAGGTCGCGCGCGTTGTGAGTGCGCGTGGACAGGGCGCCGGTGACCCGTTCGGCGAGCAGAAGTCCCCCGGTGAGGTCGAGGTTGCGGGCCATCGCGTCGGAATGCACCTCGAGGTCGCCGAGACAGTCGGCGATGCGGGCGACGGCCCCGCCGGTGAGGCGCAGCAGGTCCGTGAGTGTTTCCCATTCGGCGTGCCAAGCTCCCGCCGCCCGTTGCTGCTCATGGTCCATGGAGGCGAGAACAGTGGCGACGAGGCCGGGAACGCGTCGGGCGCCGGCACGCGCGGCGATGGCGGCCACCGGGTTGCGTTTGTGCGGCATGGCGGAGGAACCACCGGGCGTGCCCTCGCTGACCTCTCCGACTTCGGTTGCGGAGAGGAAGACGATGTCGGTGGCGATCTTGGAGACCGCACCGGCCGCGGTTCCGAGGGCCGAGGCGAGGATCGCGATGCGTGTGCGGTCGGTGTGCCACGGGACGTCCTGACGCGGCAGACCGAGTTCGTCGGCGAGGGCGTCCGCCACCTCGAGGCCGTGCGGATAGAGCGCCGCCGACGTTCCTGCCGCGCCGCCGAGCTGCACCGGCAGACCGGTGAGCGCGTCGTCCAGGTTGCGGGAAGCCCTGTGCAGTGCGGTCATCCAGCCCGCGGCGAGAACACCGAAGGTGGTGGGCAGTGCCTGCTGTCCGAGCGTGCGGCCGGCGATCGGCGTGGTGCGTTGCGCCCGCGCCAGCGCCTCGGCGCACACGAGCGCCTCATCCAGCAATGCCAGCACATGAGCGCCCGCTCGGCGGGCGAGAAGCACGAGCGCGGTATCGAGGATGTCCTGACTGGTCGCCCCCTTGTGGACATGACTTCCGGGGACGGCAGGATCGGCGGCCGCGAGTTCGGTACGCAGAAGTTTCACGAGCGGTATCACGGGATTGCCGCCCGCCGCCGCTGCCTCACCGAGGTCACCGACGTCGATGGTGCCCTCGGCAACCAACCGCCCGAACAACGACGAGATGGTGTCGGCGGACGTGGTGGGGATGACCCCGCATTTTCCCTCCGCCCTGGCCAAGGCAGCTTCCACCTCGACCATCGCGGTCACCCATGCCTGATCGGAAAGCAGCGTCGACAACTCCCCGGCGCCGAACGTCGGGTCGAACAATGCGCCTCGGTTGGGCGAATTCACGCGAGATCCTTTCACCGATCGGTTACAGGGCGAAGAACGGCGTTTCCCGTCCTTCCGCATTCTGCACGTGGATCGTCAGGTGGTACCCGCGATCGGTCTTCGCGGCGATCAACTTCGGACGGTCCGCTTCGGGAACGGCGGCGAGGACGGGGTCCGCTTCATGAGCCTCGGTGTCCTCGGGAAAGTAGAGACGGGTGTAGAGACGCTCGAGCATTCCGCGGGCGAAGAGACCGACGTTGATGTGGGGCGCCTCCGCAGTGCCGTTCTCCGCGGGGAGAGCGCCGGGCTTGACCGTGTGCACCACGATCGTGCCGGTGTCGTCGGCGAATACTCGTGCCAGACTCCGGAAACCGGCCGGAGTCGCCTCCGCCGCACCGCGGGGATCGGCGGGAGTGTCGAAGCGGCCTTCGGCATCGGCCTGCCAGGTCTCGATCATCGCGTCCACGATGGGCTGCCCGGCGCCGTCGAGCACCGTGAAGGAGACGTCGACGCGTCCCGGCGCATCCTCGGGAACAGTGGTGCCGCTGTTCTCCCAGCGGGGTAGCAGGCCGATGTGCACATACGGTCCCACCGTTTGGGAGGGGGTGACGCCGAAGGGCACTTCGTCCTGACTGCGCGCGAAGACGGGGTAGCGGGGTGCGTCGGGATTCTGGGTGTCGATCATCAGTGGCCCCCTGTCTCGGTGGACGGCTCGAACGGGGTGGCGTCCCGGCCGCGCAGGACGATGTCGAATCTGAACCCGACCGCCCAGTTCTCGCGGGTGTGGTCGTAGTCGAACGTGGCGATCATCCGCTCGCGAGCGGCTTCGGGAACCGAGTTGTAGATCGGATCCTGGAAGAAGAACGGATCGTCCGGAAAGTACATCTGGGTGACCAGTCGCTGCGTGAACGCCTGACCGAACAGGGAGAAGTGGATGTGCGCCGGCCGCCAGGCGTTGTGGTGATTGCCCCACGGGTAGGCGCCGGGCTTGACGGTGGTGAATTCGTAGTGCCCCTGCTTGTCCGTCAGGCAACGAGCCACACCGTTGAAGTGGGGATCGAGAGGTGCCGGCCAGGAGTCGTTCTTGTGGCGGTAGCGTCCGCCGGCGTTGGCCTGCCACACCTCGATGAGGGTGTCGGGGATCGGTTTGCCGGCGCTGTCGAGGACCTGCCCGTGGACGATGATGCGCTGTCCCTGCGCCTCGCCTCCGTTGGCGTGAGTCATGTCGTTCTCGCCCTTGGCGACATCGCCGTCACCGAAGACCGGGCCCGTGATCTCGCCCAGGCGCTGGGGAATCAGGATCAAGTCATTCTTGGGACTGCGTAACCGGGTCGTCTTGTACTCGGGGAAGAGCAACGGCGCATTGGCTTCGTGCCCAGCCCGGTGCGCTGGTAGGTGCAGCATGAAATCCTCGCGTTCTCGATGTGAACAGTCGCCCGCTATACGTACATAGTAGGCGGGATCTGTGATGGGGCCAACAGCCGGGGCGGAATTTGTTCGCAATGTGGATGGGTGTTCACTCTGTGAACATTTTCGGGTAGCCTGGGTCACATGGTCAACAAAGTCTTCCCAACAGCGACCGAGGCTGTTGCCGATGTCCCCGACGGTGCGTCCCTTGCCGTGGGCGGCTTCGGCCTCGTCGGCATCCCCTCGGTGCTCATCGACGCCCTCCTTGCGCAGGGTGCGACCGACCTCGAGACCGTCAGTAACAACTGCGGCACCGATGGTTTCGGTCTCGGGCTCCTGCTCGAGCAGCACCGTATCCGCCGCACGATTAGTTCATACGTGGGCGCCAACAAGGAATTCGCACGCCAGTACCTGAGCGGCGAACTCGAGGTGGAACTCACTCCGCAGGGCACGCTGGCGGAGCGCATGCGCGCCGGGGGAGCGGGCATTCCCGCCTTCTACACCCCTGCGGGGGTGGGAACGCAGGTTGCGGAGGGCGGACTGCCGATCCGTTACGACGGCCAGGGCGGTATCGCCGTGGCGAGCAAGCCGAAGGAAACGCGCGAATTCGACGGCGAGGCCTACGTCCTCGAACGGGCCATCCGCACCGACTTCGCGCTGGTCCACGCCTGGAAGGGTGACCGACTCGGCAATCTCGTCTACCGCGAGACGGCCCGTAACTTCAACCCCGATGCCGCGGGCGCGGGTCGCATCACCATCGCGCAGGTCGAGTACCTGGTAGAACCCGGTGAGATCGATCCGGCCGAAGTCCACACGCCCGGCATTTTCGTTCAGCGTGTGGTCGAGGTCGGCAAGCAGGAAACGGGAATCGAGAACAGGACGGTGCGGGCATGAGTTGGACGCGGAACGAGATGGCAGCACGAGTCGCCGCAGAACTCGAAGACGGACAGTATGTGAATCTCGGCATCGGGATGCCTACTTTGATCCCCGGCCACATCCCGGCCGGCAAGGACGTCATCTTGCATTCGGAGAACGGAATCCTCGGCGTCGGGCCGTACCCCACCGACGACGAGGTCGACCCCGAACTGATCAATGCGGGCAAGGAAACCATCACGGTGGCACCCGGTGGGGCGTTCTTTTCGTCCTCCGATTCGTTCGCGATGATCCGCGGCGGCAGCGTGGACGTGGCCGTTCTCGGCGCCATGCAGGTCAGCAGCCACGGCGACCTCTCCAACTGGATGGTTCCCGGGGCAATGGTCAAGGGGATGGGCGGAGCCATGGACCTTGTCCACGGTGCAGGCAAGGTCATCGTGATGATGGATCATCTCACCAAGAAGGGTGAGCACAAGATTCTCGAGGAGTGCACGCTGCCGTACACAGGCAAGCGGTGCGTACAGAAGATCGTCACCGACCTTGCCGTCATCGACGTGACGGCGAACGGTCTGCGCCTCGTCGAGACCGCGCCCGGCCACAGCATCGAAGAAGTGCAGGCGGCAACGGGCGCCCCGCTGCTGGTCGACGCCACCGTGTAGTCCGAGACTTCCGTGTAACCCCACACTTCGGAAGGCGCGCGGATCGTGGTCGGCTCCTTCGTCAGCCGATGGGTGTCACAGCGGGAGGCCCGCGACTCGTCCTGCCGGCACGGTCCGGCCGCACATCACGAGGGCGAGGTCTTCACCCGAGCCGAGGAGTTCGGTACCCGACCCGAATGCCCAGTCCATGTCCGTGGCCACCAGCCGCCGGCCCTCGATGTCGATGCCGAAGCGAGCGTGTCCGCCGCCGTGCGTGAGATCGTCCAGCACGGCCCGGATGGTCTCGTCGGGTACCCGGCGCGTGAATCCGAGCGGCACGGTGGCATCGAGGCCGTGGATTACCACGTGGTTGAGGGCGCCGTGATAACCGCCGCCCGGCGGTGTCCAGTGCTGCATCACCTCGGAACGCAGGTTGTCCACGAGCTCGGTTACCGGGAGGCGGGCATCCTCCCGGGCGATCTGGTTGGACAGCCGGGTGAAGTCGAATTGGCAGTCCTGCAACTTGGCCATGAATTCGTCGCCTGAATAGCGCGCCGCCATGGTCAGATGGGCAATCACTTCGCGCACCCTCCACCCTTCACAGAGCGATGGCGTGTCCCACCGTGCGTCGGAGAGTGCCTCGAGTTGATCGGCGAGTGCCGAGAATTCTGCAGCGACCGCTGGTTGGAGATGCGCGTCGTCATCAGTCATCACAGACCTTCCCGCCTCCACGTGTGTTCGGCGACTCCCCGCCGTGGTACACCCACCGTAGACCCGGCTGCACGGCGGCTGGGCGTAATCGGGCCTGCATGGTCAGTGTGTCCCGGCGTTCCCCGTTACCCTCCTCGTGCGGTCATGATGGGGCGGTGACTGCAGACCCTCCTGCTCGAGCCGTGCGCCGGCGGTTCCCGTTTCGCGCGGCCGCGACGCTTCTCCTTGCCGCCTTCCTGATGTGGATCAGTGCCGCCTGGTATTTCGGTTCACTCGACTATCCGCTGGACGATTCCAACCGTGCGTTCGTCGAGTGTGGATCGCCCTTTTCCCCCACTCCTCGGGAAAGCCTCGCAGTCACTCCGGAGGGTCGACAGGCTGTGTCAGAGGAGGAGCTGTACCGGTTGTGTGCGGCTGCACTGGACGGTACGGCGCGCATCTCCCTGGTAACCGCCGTGTTCGCGGTCGGTGTCGCTCTTCTCGGCGCACGGTTGCTCCGGAGTTTCGTCCAGGGCACGAACTGACCGGACGCCCTCCTCCCTCCGGGATATTGTGGACGGCATGGTCCTGCTCGTACCTCACCGTTTTCGCGGGCCCACGGCGTCGGGCAACGGCGGGTACGTCGCTGGACTTCTAGCCGCGACGCTGGATCACGACGACGCCCCGGCGACTCCGGTGACCGTGACCCTGCGCAGACCGCCACCGCTGGAAGTTCCACTGAAGGTGGTGAGAAGCGGAGGGCACTCCAGCGCCCAGGACCGGGACGGCACGACCATCGCCGACGCCGAATCGGCCACGGTCAACGAGCTACCACAGGTCGCGGCAGTGGGCCTCGACGTTGCTCGTGCCGCGTCCGAGAACTATCCCGGCCGAGACCGTCATCCGTTCCCGCAATGTTTCGTGTGCGGCCCCGACCGCGCGTCCGGCGATGGCATGCGCCTGTTCCCCGGCCGGATCGCAGACGGCAGCACCGCGTGCGTGTGGTGTGTCGACCCCGACCTCGCGGGGCAGGCGGCTTTCGTGTGGGCGGCGCTCGATTGCCCCGGCGGCTGGGCCGCACCGATCGAAGATCGACCCATGGTGCTGGGCAGAATCACCGCTCGGATAACGGCGCTGCCCGAGCCTGACGAGAACTGCGTGATCACGGGCCGACTGGTCGGCTCCGAAGGGCGCAAGGTGTGGACTGCGACGACGGCCTACGGAGCCGACGAACGTGAACTCGGTCGGGCCTCCGCTACGTGGATCACCCTGTGAGTTGGCCGCTCCCGCCGCATCCAGGGGGACCTGGAAAAAAGTGGCATTCGAACGACAGCGGCGGCGACCTCAGTCGGCCATCGCTTCTGCCAATTCCTCGACCTCCTGGATGACCGGTTCAGGCACACGGACCGTACCGGGGGTGTAGGTGACCGATCGCAGTCTGCCGGTGAAGCGGAAAGTCCCGCGGCGTTCCCGAAGCTCCCACACCACGGGTCCGCGGGCGTCGACGCCTACCGAGATCCCGGTCCACGGCGCCATGCCGACCAGCTGGAACTGGTCGTCGAGGGTGGCCACGTCCGTTCTGACCCCGGCCGAGTCGGTGAGGGCGACGGTGAAGTTCCACCGTACGGATTCGGTGGCCTGTGCCCGCACCTGTACGCCCACCACAGCCGCGCCGAGGGGCGCGGAGGTATGCGCAACCCGTCCGTAGCTGTTGACGGCGAACATAATTCGACCGTCTTCGACGTAGAGCACGTATCCGCCGTGCGGGTCGCCGTGGGCCACGAGCACGCCTTCGACGTCCTCGGTGATCTCGTGTGTGGCGACGTCAATGCTGAAGTCGCGGTACTGGATCAGCACACTGGACCGATAGCGTTCCAGCGTCGGCGTGCCCGCGAGGATCTTCACCGGCTCTGCCAGCCGACGCTCGTCGGGGCGCCGCTGCACGGCCTTGCGGTCGTTGAGGATCGGGAAGACCGTATTGTGCCAGGCCGCCCGGTCCCAGGCCTCGGCGAGTTCGCGCACCTTCTCGGGAAACAGATGTGCGAGATCGGTGGTCTCGGCCGGGTCGGACTCGACGTCGAACAGCTGCCACTGCGGATCGTCGACCCGGGTCGGATCCGTATGCAGCGAGAGCAATTTCCAGCCGTTCCGGTAGAACCCGCGGTGACCGCCGAACTCGGCGTACTGCTCCGTGTGGGGTGTGGGCTGCGCAGTGTCCCGCAGGATGTCGGCGATGCTGACGCCGTCACGCTCTTGGGCGGGAAGTCCGTTCCGGTGGCTCGGAGTCACGAGTCCGGCGAGATCCAGGAGGGTCGGGGTGATGTCGGTGACGTACGAGTAGTGCTTGCGCAGCCCGCTGTCACCGGCAGCACGCCGGAGCCCGGCCGGCCAGGACAGCAGGAACGGCACCCGCACACCACCGGCGAACGTCTGACCCTTGTAGAACCGGAACGGGGTATTCGACGCCTGGCCCCAGCCGCGCGGATAGTGGACGCCGATCTTCTCCGAGCCGATCAGTTCCTCGTCGTGCGGAACGTCACGCACCCAGTCGTCGGGGACGGGTCCGTGCACGAATTGGCTGAAGTACGAGCGTGTTCCCGCTGCGCCGCCCTCGGCGGTACCCCCGTTGTCGGACGTGAACACGATGATGGTGTTGTCGGTCTCGCCGAGTTCGTCGAGGGTGTCGAGAACCCGGCCCACGCTCTGGTCGATGCTGTCGACCATCGCGGCGTAGACCTCCTGGTACCGGGCGAACCGAAGCTGCTCTTCTTCGGTGAGCTCGTCCCACGGCGGCGCGTCGTAGCCGGGTTCGGTGTTGCGTTCGGCCATCTGGGTGCCGGGCGGGAAGAACCCCGCCTCGACCTGTGCGTCGAAGCGGCGGCGTCGCACAGCGTCCCAGCCCTCGGTGTAGCGGCCACGGTACTTGGCCAGGTCTTCGGGCTTGGCCTGGTGGGGTCCGTGCATCGCGATGTGCGAGAAGTACAGGAAGAACGGCTTGTCGGCATCGTGGGCGCGCAGGCTCTTGATCTGGGCGACTGCCTTGTCCGTGATGTCGTCGGTGACGTAGTAGTCCGGCGGATACTCCTCGACGTCGACCACGGAGTTGTCGGAGATCAGCTCGTTCGGGTAGTAGAACGAGTTCAGTCCCTCGAGCGAGCCGTAGTAGCTGTCGAATCCACGCTGCAGTGGCCAGGAGTCGCGGGTGCGGCCCGGCGCGAGGTTGGTGTCGCGCGCGAGATGCCACTTGCCGACCGCGTGCGTGGCATAGCCGTTCGCGCGCAGAATCTCGGCGAGGCTGAGTGCGTTTTCGGCGAGTTCCATCCGCAGTCCGGGGAAGCCGGGATCGAAGTTGGCGACGCTGCCGTAGCCGGCGCGGTGCGGGTTCAGGCCGGTGAGCAGCGCCGCGCGAGCCGGTGAGCAGACCGAGGTGGTGTGATAGTTCGACAGTCGGTAACCGCTGTCGGCGAGCCGGTTCAGATTGGGGGTGTCGATTTCGGAGCCGAACGGTCCGATGTCGGCGTAGCCCATATCGTCGACGAGTATCACGACGATGTTCGGTGCGCCGCGCGGAGCTGTGGTCTCAGGACCCCACCAGGGAGTCGACTCGGCGCTGGTTCGCCCGATCCGCCCGCCGAATCCTTCGTATCCCCGCGCCCCGGGCGGGACGGGCGGATCGGCTGGTCGATGCTCGCTTCTGCCGTCGTCCACATTCGTCACGAACACAATTCCTTCCACCGTGCCGGGCGTACTTCCCGGACAACCCGAGAAGACGGTACGGGTGCCGATCCCGCCCATCAGTACTTGAAATCAAGTGGATTTCATCCCCGCCGGACTGGCCGCCCCCCGTGTCGGCCTCGCCCGGGGGTCGTACCAGCGGTACGTTCGTTCGATCTGACGCAACGAACGTCCCGTTCGTGCGGGGTACAGGGGTCGACGGAGTGCACGTGTCGGCGGGCAGCAGGGGGATCTGTGGAGTCGCATCGGGGAAGACCGCACGCAGGAACGGCGCACGCACGGACCACGGATACGGCGACTCGGCCGGGTATCCGGGAGTTGTGGCCGTACGCACGCGAGCATCGGCGGCTTCTCGGTGCGGCGGTGGTGTTGTCGGTGGCTGCGGCTGGGGTAAGTCTCGCGCAACCCCTGGTGGTGGGCGGAATCATTGCCGCAGTCAGCGACGGACGATCATGGGGCGGGCTGGGGTGGGCGCTGGTCGGCTTGCTGGCCGTCGAAGTCGGCGTGGGGACGATGCAGTATTACCTGCTGCATCGGACCGCCGAAGGTGTGGTCCTCGGCGCCCGCACCGATCTGATCCGTCACGTGCTGCGCCTACCGATCAGCGAGTACCGCCGCCGTGATGTCGGTGATCTCGTCTCCCGGGTGGGATCGGACACGACGCTGCTTCGCGGTGCACTGACCGAGGGGCTCGTCGATGCACTCGGCGGCGTCTTCGTTCTGGTCGGTGCGCTGGCAGCGATGCTGCTCCTCGACCCGGTGCTCGCCGGGGTGACGGTGACGGTGATCGCGATAGTCGTGGCCGTCTCCCTGCTGGTGGGCAACCGACTGCGCAAGTTGATGTTCGACACCCAGAGCCGCCTCGGCGACCTCACCGCCGATCTGACCCAAACACTGTCCGCCGTCACCGTGGTTCGTGCCAACGGTGCTACCGAACGGGCACAGGCTCGGCTCGACGATCGGGCTGCAGCCGCATTCGCTGTCGGTGTGCGCGCGGCACGGTCGAGCGCTGCGATACAACCGCTCGGACGGGCCGCGGGTCAGGCGTCGCTGCTGATCGTCCTCGGCATCGGCGGCTACCGGGTGGCCGCGGGAAATATGACGGTGGCCGAGTTGGTGACCTTCGTTCTCTTCATGTTCTTGTTCATGGGCCCGGTGAATGTCGGGTTCGCTGCGGTGCAGTCCGTCGCGGGGGCGCTCGGTGCCCTGCAACGCATCACCGAAATCCGCCGCGTGCCCACCGAGGACGCCGCCGACACCATCCGCCACCACGCTCTGCCGCACACAGCGGGACCCATGCTGCAATTTCACGACGTTCACTTCGCGTACACGCCGGGGCATGCCGTGTTGAACGGGGTGAGCGTCAGCGTGGAGCGCGGCTCACGTACCGCAGTGGTCGGGCCGTCCGGGGCCGGTAAAACCACACTCTTGACCCTGATCGAACGCTTTTACGACACCGACCGCGGCCGAATCGCCATCGGTGACATCGATATCACCGAGCTGCCCCGCGCAGTCCTGCGCGAGCAGATCGGGTACGTCGAGCAGAACTCACCCGCCGTGGCCGGGAGTATCCGCGACAACCTCACGTTCGGAGCCCCGCACGTGAGCGACGAGCGGTGCCGCGCGGCGCTGAAAGCTGTCGACCTCCTCACCCGGGTCGATGCCGAGCCCAGGGGTCTCGACGCACAGATCGGCGAGAACGGTGTCCGCCTGTCCGGCGGGGAGCGGCAACGGCTTGCGCTCGCCCGTGTTCTTCTCGTCGAGCCGCCGCTGCTTCTGCTGGACGAGCCCACGTCGAGTCTCGACAGCCGCAACGAGGAGATCTTCCAGATCGCTCTCGACGCCACCGCCTCCGATCAGACGGTGCTCATCGTCGCGCATCGTCTCGCGACGGTGAAGAACGCCGACCAGATCGTCGTCCTCGACAGCGGCCGCATCTCCGCTGTGGGTACCCACGACGAACTGTTGACCACCAGCCCGCTGTACCGCGAACTCGCCCGTCACCAGATGATCGGCGCCCCGAATCCGTAGGAATCCTCGCGGGGAAAGCGGACCGACCCCGAATTATTACGACGGCGCGACGCGCAGCGGCCGTACCCTCGACGCATGGGTGTGAGCGTTCGTGCCGTAACCAGGAAAGACATCTCCGAGTCGGCCCGGGTCCTCGCCGACGCCTTCTTCGACGACCCCGTCATGGAGTGGATGTGGCCCGATCCGGCTCGTCGACGACGCGGACTGCCGCTGCTCTTCGCGGCCGATATGAAATATCACCACCTTGCCGGGGGAGGGGCCGAACTCGCGGTCGATGCCGATGGCGTCGTGCGCGGCGCCGCGATGTGGGATCCGCCCGGGCGGTGGAAGCAGTCCGCGTGGTCGTCGGTTCTCGGCCTTCCGCGCCTGGTGCAGGCATTCGGTGGGCGCCTCGGTGTCGGTGCGGCAGTGAGCGGAACCATCGATTCGGCGCACCCGGCGGAGCCGCGGCACTGGTATCTCGCGACGATCGGGACGTCGAGTGTCGGCCGTGGCGGTGGCTACGGCAAGGCACTGATGCAGTCGCGGCTCGACCGCTGTGACGCCGAAGGGCTGCCCTCCTACCTCGAGTCCAGCAAGGAAGGAAACATCCCGTACTACGAGCGCTTCGGCTTCGAGGTCACACGGGAAATCCGGATACCGGACGGTGGTCCCGCAGTGTGGGCGATGTGGAGAGAGCCCAAAACGGATCCCTTAGGATAGGCTCGCCAAGCCTGAACCGGAGCGAACGTATCGCCCGGCGAACGAGAGGGTCGCCTGCATGAACCTGGGTCAACAGAGAGCCGGCCTGAGCCGCCGCGGTTTCCTCGTCGGTACCGGGGGAGCATTGCTCGCTTTCGCCGCGGCCTGCAGCAGTTCCGGTGACTCGAGCGGTGACGAGCCCTCGGGACCGCTGGTGGCGCACAAATACGGGGAAACCCAGGTGCCGGTGAATCCGCAACGCATCGTGAGCGTCGGCTACAACGATCACGATACGATTCTCGCTCTCGGTGGCACTCTCGCCGGCACGTTTGATTGGTACGGCGACTACCCGTACGGAGTCTGGCCCTGGGCGCAGGATCTGCTGGGCGGGGCGCAGCCGGAAATCGTCGGCACCGCCTCCACCAACATCGACTTCGAAAAGGTCGCGACGGTGGGGCCGGACCTTCTCGTCGGCACCTACTCCGGCCTGACGCAGGCGCAGTACGACAAACTCGGGGCCATCGCTCCGACAGTGGCGCAGCCATTGGGTTTCGCCGACTACGGCGTTCCCTGGCAGGACCAGACGCGCGTTCTCGGCACTGCCCTCGGTAAGGAGGACAAGGCAGCCGAATTGGTGTCCGCGGTCGAGAAGCAGTACGCCGACGTCCGAGGCGCCAACCCGTCTTTCGCCGGCAAGACCGTGCTGGTGGGCGCGCTCAAGGGTCCGGGGCAGTTCGGGGTGTACGGGCCGGAAGACCCGAAGGTGCGATTCTTCACCGACCTCGGCTTCGTCAATCCTCCTGTCACCCAGCAGATCACCGGTAACTTCGCGGAGATCAGCACCGAGCAGCTGTCGCTGGCGAACGTGGATCTGCTCGTCTGGTACGCGGGTGGTGGTTACGGTGACAAGTTGCGCGAAGAACTCGCCAAGACGCCGATCTACCAAGAACTCGACGTGGTGAGAGCGGGCCACACCATCATCCTCGAGGACGCCGCCGCCGAGGCGATGGCCTGGAGTACGGTACTGAGCCTGCCGTACGCCCTGACCGAGATTCCGCCGCGGATCACACCGCTCATCGACTGACCACGCACGGTATCGAACGTCTCGGCCCTTCGGCGGCGCGACGCTCGGCGATGTCCGACGACACGCGGCGCGTCCGTGGTACCAACGAACCGTGACCGCGATCCCTGAACTCCATGCCGGAACTCCTTTCGACGATCTCGACGACTATCTGGCTCTCGGCCGCCTGGCCGGCCTGGTGCTGTCCCCGGACGGGCGCCGTGTCGTCGTCGCGCAGTCGACACTCGACGCGAAAGCGACCAAATACGTCACGGCGCTGTGGGAGATCGATCCCACCGGGGAACGGGCGGCACGTCGACTGACACGAGGGCGGACCGGTGAAACCAATCCGGCGTTCACGAGCAACGGTGACCTCCTCTTCACGTCCTCGCGGCCGACGCAGGACGAGGAGGAATTGCCCGAATCCCTGTGGCGGCTACCCGTGGGCGGTGGTGAGGCGGCCGTGATCGCTCACCGGGGTGGTGGGATCACCGGGGTGCGGGCGGCGCGGTGTGCTCCGCGGTTCGTCGTGACCACCGGCGTGCTGGCACGGTCGGGGGAGAAGGACGAGGACGAGCGCCTGCGCTCCGAGCGCAAGGACAAGAAGGTGTCCGCGATCCTGCACTCCGGTTACCCGATCCGGTACTGGGACCACGACCTAGGACCCGACGTTCCCCATCTGCTGTCCGGGACGCTGGGCGACGCGTCGCAGGACGAGGCGGTAACCGACCTCGTCGACCTCACATCCATGCCCGGCCCTGCACTGCGTGAAGCGAACTACGCGCTGAGCGAGGACGGTACCTTCGTCGTCACGTCCTGGACGGTTCCCGGTCCGACCGCCTCCATCCGGACGATCCTCATGCGCATCGATACCGAGACAGGGAATCGGACGACACTCGTCGACGATCCCGCCGCCGACCTGTCGAATCCGGTGATCTCGCCCAGCGGCGAGTACGTGGTCTTCAGCAGGGAGTCGCACGCGACTCCGGACGGTGCACCTCGATTCACGCTGCACCGCTATAGCTTCGAGACGCGAACCGTGGCGGACGTGGCACCGGGCTGGGACCGCTGGGCCACTTCCGTGCAGTGGCTACCCGACGGCTCGGGGCTGGTGCTGACGGCCGACGACCACGGCCGCGCCCCTCTCTTCGTTGTCCGCGGCGGTGCGGAACCGATGCGGGTGACGACGGATGATTACGCCTACACCGATATCCACGTGGCCCCGGACGGATCCGCGGTGTTCGCCCTGCGGGCGTCCTACGCGGCTCCGCCCCACCCGGTGCGCGTCGACCTCGCCACGGGCGCGGTCACGGTGTTGCAGGCGCCGCAGGATTCCCCCGAGCTTCCCGGAACGCTGACCGAGGTCGAGACCACCGCGGACGACGGGGTGCCGGTGCGAGCCTGGCTGGCCTTGCCGAACGGCGCGTCCGCGCACGCACCCGTCCCGTTGGTGTTGTGGGTGCACGGCGGACCGCTGGGTTCGTGGAACACGTGGTCGTGGCGTTGGAACCCGTGGTTGCTGGTGGCACGCGGCTACGCGGTGCTGCTGCCCGACCCGGCTTTGTCCACCGGATACGGACAGGAGTTCGTGCAGCGGGGCTGGGGGCAGTGGGGCAAGGCGCCGTTCACCGACCTCATGGCGATCACCGATGCGGCGGTGGCACTGCCCGAGATCGACGACAAGCGTACGGCAGCGATGGGCGGATCGTTCGGCGGATACATGGCCAACTGGATCGCCGGGCACACCGACCGATTCCAGGCGATCGTCACCCATGCGAGCCTGTGGGCGCTGGACCAGTTCGGACCCACCACGGACGCCGCCTGGTACTGGCAGCGGGAGATGACTCCCGAGATGGCCGTGGAGAATTCACCGCACCTCTACGTCGCCGACATCGTGACGCCCATGCTGGTGATCCACGGCGACAAGGACTTCCGCGTTCCCATCGGCGACGGGTTGCGGTTGTGGTACGAACTGCTCTCGGAGTCGGGGCTGCCCGCCGACGACGAGGGCCGCACGGCGCACCGCTTCCTGTACTTCCCGGACGAGAACCATTGGATCCTCAGCCCGCAGAACGCGAAGATCTGGTACCAGGTGGTGCTGTCGTTCCTGTCCGAACATGTTCTCGGCGAAGAGGCACCCCTGCCGGAAATCCTCGGATGATCGGCCCGGAAATCCTCCGAGGGCCCTCTCGCCGAGGCGTCGAGAGGCAGGTGGACAATTCGGACACGACGTGCGACACGTCGGCTGGATGACGTGAAGTAGCGATTCTCTCGCTACGGTGTTCGATAAGCACCCCGAAATGAAGGAGACATCGTGGCACTTCCCCAGCTCACTGACGAACAGCGGGCCGCAGCTCTCGAGAAGGCCGCAGCCGCTCGACGTGCGCGTGCAGAACTGAAGGGCAAGCTCAAGTCGGGTGACGTCACTCTCAAGCAGGTCCTGTCCAAGGCCGACGTGGATGACATCATCGGCAAGACCAAGGTGAGCGCCATCCTCGAGGCTCTGCCCAAGATCGGCAAGGTCAAGGCTCAGGAAATCATGGCCAACCTCGAGATCGCCCCGACTCGGCGCCTTCGTGGCCTGGGTGATCGCCAGCGTGACGCCCTGCTGGCTCACTTCAGCTGACACTGCTTCGGGAACCGCACCGCACCGCCGTTCGGGGGTGCGGTGCGGTTTTCCGTTGAAGGACCCCCGACACCTCGCCCTCTGTGCAACCAGTGGGTTGCGCAACGGCGATCGATGTGCAACCCTGGGGTAGCACATATGCGGCGAGGTGAGGATGATCATGAGCACTTCCGAGGTGTCGACCGACCGGATCGAACGCGAAATCTTCATCGCGGCCCCAGTGGAGCGGGTGTACCGGCTGGTGAGCGAGCCCGGCTGGTTCATCGGTGACGGAGACCCGAGTGCACGCACCATCGTTCGGGAAGGCGACGTCTACGTGGTCGAATACCCGCCGTACGGACGGTTCCCCGTTCTGCCCGTCCGGGCCGACGCTCCGCACTACGTCTCGTTCCGTGGGGGAGACGAGCCTGGTACGCCCCTGAACGACGGCAACTCCACGCTGGTCGAATTCTTCCTGTCCGAGCACCGCGACGGCACGATGTTGCGGGTCGTCGAGAGTGGATTCGACGCACTGTATGCGAGTGCAGAACGACGGGCTGCCGCTCTCGACGACAATTCCCGAGGCTGGGAAATGCAGCTTGCGATCGCAAAGCGGGACGCCGAGCGGTCGTAGCGAACGATTGGTGCGCGTGTTGCAGCGTCAACTGCGCGGTCCGCAGCGAGTTGGGGGCATACTCGACATAGAGGCCGGACCGAATCTCGGAAACCCGGAGATGTGTACACGGCCCCCACCCGCTTCAATCAGCGGAACTGCCGCGGCCCGCTACGGCAGACGAACCGGAGGAAACCTTGACCAACCAGCATGTGCAGCTCTTCTCCGAGCAGCACCCGCCCGCCGGAACCACGCCTCTCCCGCGTGGAGACGAGGGCGACGAGCCGGCGCAGTCCGTGGACGCCCACCATCCCACGGCAACCGAGATTCACCTCACACTGTTCAGCGACCGGTAGAGAGCAGCAGTCGGCAGCCCTACACCGCTGTCGGTCGCTCTCGGCGGCCCGCACGTTCGAGGGCCGCGTCCGCGTTCACTAGACTCGACGGGTGACCAGTGCAGCTCCCGAAAATTCCCAGAACCGCGCCGATGCCCTCCCGAAGAGCTGGGATCCCAGCTCCGTCGAGGCCGACCTGTATCAGGGCTGGGTAGACGCCGGTTACTTCCGTGCGGATCCTTCCAGCAGCAAGCCCGGTTACTCCATCGTGCTGCCGCCGCCCAACGTGACCGGCAGTCTGCACATGGGTCACGCACTCGACCACACGTTGATGGACGCCCTGAGTCGCCGCAAGCGCATGCAGGGCTACGAAGTGTTGTGGCTGCCCGGCATGGACCACGCCGGCATCGCCACCCAGAGCGTGGTGGAAAAGCAGCTCGCCGCCGACGGCAAAACGAAGGAAGATTTCGGCCGCGAACTCTTCATCGAAAAGGTGTGGGACTGGAAACGCGAGTCCGGCGGAACCATCGGTGGGCAGATGCGCCGCATCGGTGACAGCGTCGACTGGAGTCGCGACCGTTTCACCATGGACGAGGGACTGTCCCGGGCCGTCCAGACCATGTTCAAGCGGATGTACGACGACGGACTCATCTACCGGGCCGAGCGTCTCGTCAACTGGTCGCCCGTGCTGCAGACCGCCATCTCCGACATCGAGGTGAAGTTCGAGGACGTCGAGGGCGAGCTGGTGTCGCTTCGTTACGGCTCGTTGAACGACGACGAACCGCACGTCGTGGTCGCCACCACCCGCGTGGAGACGATGCTCGGTGATACCGCCGTGGCCGTCCACCCGGACGACGAGCGGTACAAGCACCTGATCGGAACGACGCTCGAGCACCCCTTCACGGGGCGCGACATCCCGATCATCGCGGACGAGTACGTCGATCCCGAATTCGGTACCGGCGCAGTGAAGATCACCCCGGCGCACGACCCCAACGACTTCGAGATGGGTCTTCGGCACAACCTGCCGATGCCGACCATCATGGACAAGACCGGCAAAATTGCCGACACAGGAACTCAATTCGACGGACTCGATCGTTTCGAGGCGCGGGTCAAGGTGCGGGAGGCGCTGGCCGAGCAGGGCCGCGTTGTCGCCGAGAAGCGCCCCTACCTTCACAGTGTCGGCCATTCGGAGCGCAGCGGTGAGTCCATCGAGCCGCGCCTGTCGCTGCAGTGGTGGGTGAAGGTCGAGTCCCTCGCGAAGGCGGCCGGCGATGCGGTGCGCAACGGCGACACCGTGATCCACCCGACGAGCCAGGAGCCGCGATGGTTCGCCTGGGTCGACGACATGCACGACTGGTGCATTTCGCGCCAGCTGTGGTGGGGCCACCGGATTCCCATCTGGTACGGACCCGACGGTCAGGTGGAATGCTTCGGGCCCGACGAGAACGCACCCGAGGGCTGGGAGCAGGATCCCGATGTTCTCGACACCTGGTTCTCGTCCGGACTGTGGCCGTTCTCGACCATGGGCTGGCCGGAGAAGACCCCCGAGCTCGAAAAGTTCTATCCCACCAGCGTTCTCGTCACCGGGTACGACATCCTGTTCTTCTGGGTGGCGCGGATGATGATGTTCGGCACCTACGTGTCGGAGGACGAAGCCCTTGCGGCCGGAAAGTCCGGCCCGCAGGTTCCGTTCGAGGACGTTTTCCTGCACGGCCTCGTCCGAGACCAGTTCGGCAAGAAGATGTCGAAGTCGCGGGGCAATGGTATCGATCCCCTCGACTGGGTCGACCGCTTCGGCGCCGATGCGCTCCGCTTCACTCTCGCCCGCGGTGCCAACCCCGGCAGTGACCTTTCTGTCGGTGAGGATCACGCGCAATCGTCGCGGAACTTCGCCACCAAATTGTTCAACGCGACCAAGTTCGCGTTGATGAACGGCGCTGCGCCCGCTCCGCTTCCCGATCGTGAGGAGCTGACCGACGCCGACCGGTGGATCCTCGACCGTCTCGAGCAGGTGCGCGGCGAGGTCGATGCAGCTTTCGACCGTTACGAGTTCAGCAAGGCTTGCGAGGCGCTGTTCCACTTCGCGTGGGATGAGGTCTGCGACTGGTATCTCGAGTTGGCCAAGGTGCAGTTCGCCGACAACGACACCGTTGCCGAGACCACCCGAAGCGTTCTGGGCACCGTGCTGGACGCTGTGCTCCGGCTGCTGCATCCGGTGATCCCGTTCGTCACCGAAACGCTGTGGAAGGCGCTGACGGGCGGTGAATCCGTCGTTGTCGCAGAATGGCCGCAGAGCACCGGCGCGGCGGCGGATCCGGTTGCAGCCCAGCGCATCGAGGACATGCAGCGCCTCGTGACCGAGGTGCGCCGTTTCCGCAGTGATCAGGGGCTCAAGCCCTCGCAGCGCGTGCCTGCCCGCGTGAGCGGCATCGTGGAGGCGGACCTGAACACCCAGGTCGCCGCCATCACGTCGCTGGCACGGCTGACGGCGCCGGAGGAGGGTTTCGCGGTATCGGCGTCCGTCGAGGTGCGCCTCAGCAAGGGCACCGTCACCGTCGACCTCGACACCTCCGGAAACGTCGACCTCGGCGCGGAGAAGGCCCGGCTCGAGAAAGACCTCGCTGCGGCAGAGAAGGAACTCGCGGGCACTGCCGCAAAGCTGTCCAACGAGGCCTTCCTGGCGAAGGCTCCCGACGCTGTCGTGGAGAAGATCCGCACCCGTCGGCAAATCGCCACCGAAGAGATCGAACGCATCACCAAGCGACTGAAGGAGCTGGAAGGCGCGTGACCTCGCCCGACTCCACACCGGAGAAAGTCAGCCCGGTCGACCTCGCCGAACTGGCATTGGTCGAGGCGGAACTCGACAAACGCTGGCCCGAGACGAAGATCGAACCCTCTCTCACTCGCATCGCAGCGTTGATGGACGTGCTCGGTTCGCCACACAGGGGATACCCCGCTATCCATGTCACCGGAACCAACGGCAAGACGTCGGTGACGCGGATGATCGACGCCCTGCTGACCGCACTGCACCGCCGGACGGGACGCACCACCAGTCCCCACCTGCAGCTCGCCACGGAGCGGATCAGTATCGACGGGCGTCCGGTGTCACCCCGGCGGTACGTCGACACCTACCGCGAGATCGAACCCTACGTCCAGATGATCGACCAGCAGTCGGAAGCTGCGGGTGGGCCGCGGATGAGCAAGTTCGAAGTACTCACCGCGATGGCCTACTCGGCCTTCGCCGAAGCGCCGGTCGATGTGGCCGTGGTGGAGGTGGGTCTCGGCGGACGCTGGGACGCGACGAATGTGATCGACGGCGAGGTCGCCGTGATCACACCTGTCAGCCTCGACCATGCCGAGTATCTCGGTGACGATCTCGCCGGAATTGCCGCGGAGAAGGCCGGGATCATCAAGAAGGGTCGCGAGGATGCCCTCGTGCCGCGCGACGTGGTCGCCATCATCGCCGAGCAGACGCCCGAGGTCATGGACGTGCTCCTGCGTCGAGCCGTGGAGGTCGACGCTGCCGTGGCTCGGGAAGGGGCCGAATTCACTGTCCTGGCGCGGCAGATCGCCGTCGGGGGTCAGCAGTTGGAACTGCAGGGCCTCGGCGGCGTGTACACGGACATCTTCCTGCCACTACACGGAGAACATCAGGCGCGCAACGCCTCTCTCGCACTGGCTGCCGTCGAGGCGTTCTTCGGTGCCGGCCCCGACCGCCAACTCGATCAGGAGGCGATTCGGGCGGCCTTCGCCTCGGTGGTCAACCCCGGTCGCCTCGAGCGTGTGCGTAGCGCCCCCACCGTCTTCCTCGACGCCGCCCACAACCCCGACGGCGCACGGGCGCTCGCCGCGGCGCTCACCGCCGAGTTCGACTTCCGCAAGCTCGTCGGGGTCGTCAGCGTCATGGGGGACAAGGACGTCGAGGGCATCCTCGCCGCGCTGGAGCCCGTTTTCGACGAACTTGTGGTGACCCACAACGGCTCGCCTCGAGCCATGGACGTCGAGGACCTCGCTAATCGGGCGGTCGCGAAATTCGGTGACGAGCGCGTCGTCGTGTCTCCCACTCTTGCGGATGCGCTGGAGACAGCCATCGGTCTGGCCGAGGAAGTTGCGGAACCGGGTGAGGCAGTATCGGGTGCGGGCGTGGTGGTCACCGGATCCGTGGTGACCGCCGGTTCGGCCCGCACCCTCTTCGGAAAGGACCCAGCGTGAGCGAGCCAGATTCGAGTGCCCCGGACTTCGGCCCGCCGGCCAAGGATCCCTGGAAAGGTTTCCGCGGTGTGGTCGCCGGATCGCTGGTTCTCGAAGCGATCGTCGTGCTGCTCGCCCTGCCCGTCGTCGCCACCGTGGGTGGTGGAATCACCTGGGTGTCGGGTTCCTACTTGGTGGGCCTCGCCGTGCTGATGATCCTCGGAGCCGGCCTGCAAGGCCGGTCCTGGGCGATGACCTACAACCTCTTGCTGCAGGTCGCGCTCCTTTTCGGCTTCTTCGTGCACGTGTCGATCGGCGCGGTCGGCGTGGTCTTCGCCATCCTGTGGGGATACCTTCTCTACTTTCGGAAGAATGTCCGAGAAAGAATGGAGCGGGGCCTGCTTCCTGGGCAACGGGACTGACCATTTAGGCTGTCCGCCGTGACTGAGCGCACCCTTGTACTGATCAAGCCCGATGCTGTTGCCCGCGGATATGTAGGAGAAATCCTCGGTCGGATCGAGCGGAAGGGTTTGACGATCTCTGCGCTCGACATGCGCACCGCACCCACCGACGTCGCGGCAACCCACTACGCCGAACACGAAGGACGTCCATTCTACCCGAGCCTGCTCGAGTTCATCACCTCGGGACCGCTCGTCGCGGCGGTACTCGAGGGTCCGCGGGCAATCGCAGCGTTCCGTCAGCTGGCCGGCGGCACCGACCCCGTGGAGAAGGCGTTGCCGGGAACGATCCGCGGCGACTTCGGGCTGGAAGCCCAGCACAATCTGGTTCACGGTTCCGACTCGGTCGAGTCGGCCGAGCGGGAGATCGCCCTCTGGTTCCCGCACCTCGCCTCACGCTGACCAATGCTTCCCGCGCCGCGGCGTGGCGTCCGTCAGAACGTGTTGCAGACGGATCGGTGCGCCGCTGGCACGGAGTGCGGCACACGTGTGGGATACTGAGGGCGGTTGAACCGCAAATTGTGCTTCACGCGGCTTCGACCGGATGACACCTCGGCTCGATGCCCTTCATCGCTGCCCCTACGTCAACAGGAAGTACCTGGGCGTATCGGCAAGCTGGATGATCAGGCGCTCGCGTCGCGGACTCCCGCCATCCGCAAGGCACTACATGGATGTGCAGTGAAAACGGACACTGCATGCGCCGTGTGGAGCGAGACCAGACAATCTCGCGCTCACAGCAGTGGCGCGAGTACACACACTGCGCCCTCGCGTGGCCGCGTGACATTCCCAGACAGGGGAGTGGACGCGCCCGGGGGCTGAGGAGACTACGTGGCCGATCAAGCGCCGCCCACAAATTCAGAACCGAACGCCGACAGCGCAGGACGTACGGTTCCTGTTCTTCCGGAAAAGATGCGCGTCCACGCTCTGGCCAAGATCCTGGGCGTCACCAGCAAGCAGGTTCTCGCCGAGGCTGCGGCCCTCGGAACCGAACTGCGCAGCGCGCAGTCCAGTCTTCAACGTGAGGTAGCCGAGCGCGTGTACGCAGCGTTCGCGCCCACCGACGTCCCTGAGCCGGTGGTCGAGGCAGAACCGGCCGTTCCTGAGCCCGAGCAGGCGGCTGAACCAGAACCGGCAGTCGCCGCTGAACAGGCCGTTTCCGAACCGGAGCAGGCCGTCGAAGCCGAGCCGGTAGCTGCAGCCGAGCCGACAGCTGAAGCCGATCAGGTCGTCGAGGCCGAGCCGGTAGCTGCAGCCGAGCCGGCGGCGGCAGTCGAGGACGCCGCACCCGAGGCGAGCGCGCCCGACCAGGTACGGGCTGAGAAGGAACTCGGCCGCGACCTGTTCACGACCTCGGCGTACGAGGTCGAAGCCCCCGCCGCGGAGCCCGCCCCCGAGACCACTCCCGCCGTCGCGCAGGTTCCGTTGTTCCTGCAGCCCGACCCCGCTGCGGTCGAGACGCCGCGTCGTCGTCGCAGCCGCCGGGACGCCGGAACGCCGGACGCCGCTTCCGAGCAGGCGCAACCCGCCCCCGAGAAGCGGGACGTCCCCGCTGAGCCCGCACGGTCCGCCGACACCGGAACCACAGAAGCCGAATCCGACGATGCCGATGCCGATGGCGACCAGCCGCGGCGCCGCCGCCGGGGACGTCGCGGCCGTGGCCGTGGCCGCGGCGAGCAGCAGAACGAGCAGGGCACCGAGACCGACTCCGACACCGAGTCCTCGGACTCTGTCGACACGGTCGAGCAGACAGGGGAAGAGACGGCGGGGGACGAGACGACCGCCGACAAGCCTGCCCGCGAATCCGCCGACGCAGCCGAGAAGGAGCCGGCCGAGGCCGCGGAGTCGGACGAGACGGACGTGGATCAGACCGGTGACGAAGAGTCCGGCGACGCCGACTCGGACGGTTCGAGCCGTCGCCGTCGCCGCCGTCGTCGGCGCAAGTCGGGTACCGATGCTTCCGGCGAGAGCGTTTCCGAGGACGATCCGCCCAACACCGTCGTCCACGAGCGTGAACCCCGCAACAAGAGCCGGGCGAAGGACGAAGTCCAAGGCATCACCGGGTCGACACGACTCGAGGCGAAGCGTCAGCGTCGCCGCGACGGTCGCGATGCCGGCCGCCGTCGCCCGCCGATCCTCACCGAATCCGAATTCCTGGCTCGCCGCGAGGCGGTGGACCGCGTCATGGTGGTCCGTGACCGGATCGCTACCGGGCAGCCCCACGCCACCACACAGGTTGCGGTTCTCGAGGACGGAGTTCTCGTCGAGCACTTCGTGACCACGTCCGCGTCGGCCTCCATGGTCGGGAACGTGTACCTCGGACGCGTCCAGAACGTTCTGCCCAGCATGGAGGCGGCGTTCATCGACATCGGCCGCGGCCGTAACGGCGTCTTGTATGCGGGTGAGGTCAACTGGGAGGCCGCCGGGCTCGGCGGAAACTCCCGCAAGATCGAGCAGGCGCTCAAGCCGGGCGACCAGGTCCTCGTGCAGGTGAGCAAGGATCCGGTCGGGCACAAGGGTGCGCGGCTGACCACGCAGATCAGCCTTGCCGGCCGATTCCTCGTGTATGTGCCGGGCGGCACCTCCACAGGAATCAGCCGCAAGCTGCCCGACACGGAACGCAAGCGCCTCAAGGACATCCTCCGCGACATCGTTCCGGCGGACGCCGGTGTGATCATCCGCACCGCCTCCGAAGGTGTGAGCGAGGAAGAGCTGGCGCGTGACGTCACCCGTCTGCAGGAGCAGTGGGCGGGAATCGAAGAGCAGGCCGCCAAGGCGGACGCCGGCAAGTCCGGGAACCCGCAGGCCCTCTACGAGGAGCCGGACCTGCTGGTCAAGGTGATTCGCGACCTGTTCAACGAGGACTTCTCCAAACTCGTCATCGAGGGTGAGAAGGCGTGGTCGACGGTCGAGTCCTACATCAAGTCCGTGGCTCCCGACCTCTTGCCGCGGCTCGAGCAGCACACCGGGCACAACGGTGTCGACGTCTTCGAAGCGCACCGCATCGATGAGCAACTGGCCAAGGCGCTGGACCGCAAGGTGTGGTTGCCGTCGGGTGGCACGCTCGTGATCGATCGCACCGAGGCCATGACCGTGGTCGACGTCAACACCGGCAAGTTCACGGGTGCCGGCGGCAACCTCGAGGAGACCGTCACTCGTAACAACCTCGAAGCCGCCGAGGAGATCGTGCGGCAGATGCGCCTGCGCGACATCGGCGGCATGATCGTCGTCGACTTCATCGATATGGTGCTCGAATCGAACCGGGACCTGGTGCTGCGGCGTCTCACCGAGGCCCTGGGCCGCGACCGCACCCGCCACCAGGTGTCGGAGGTCACGTCCCTCGGCCTGGTGCAGATGACCCGCAAGAAGTTGGGTACCGGCCTCGTCGAGGCGTTCTCCACCACCTGTGAGCACTGCCACGGACGAGGAATCATCGTCCACGCCGAGCCGATCGACGCGAAGGTCTCCGAGGACAACGGGGCACGCGGGTCCTCCCGCGGCGACGCCGGCGGCTCCCGCAAGAAGCGCGGTCGCGACAAGTCCTCCGGTGCCGATGTGTCGCCGACGCCCCCGCAGGAGGCTGTCGTCCCGGCCGTGGATGCCACCGTGAAGCGGGCGCATCCGGTGGCTCTGGCGATGGCGCACCACCATCACGAGGACGCGGCAGCGCCCGAGGGGCCGCGCGAAACGGCAGCGCACCACGCGCGTGACGAGGCTGTGCACGACGCGCGTGCTGTCGAGGCGGCGCAGATGGATGCTCCGGCCGCGGAGGCCGCCGAAGCTACGGAGCAACCGTTCGTCGGTTCCACCGCGGCGGAGCACACGACGGAAGGGGCGCCCACGGCGGACCTGGCCGGAATCGGAGAAGCCGTTGCCGAGGCACCGGCGGCCGCCGCCGGCGAAGCGGTGACGGCACCGGAACCCGTGGTCGAGCCTGTGACGCCGGAACCTGCTCTCGCGCCGGAACCTGCTGTGACATCCGGACCTGTGACTCCGCAGCGGCGTCGTAGTCGCCGAGTGTCGAGGGCAGCGGCGGCACCGGTGTCCGAAACCCCGGCAGCGGGCACCGTCTTCGTGATTCCTGCCTCGTCGGAGTCGGAGTCGGAGTCGGAGTCGGAGAGGGCTCCGGAATCAACTCCGGAACCGGCGATGTCCTCATCGGCACCGAGCGGGTCCGCCGGTTCCTCGCCCACCGGCACGGGTGTGCAGCCTGCGCCTCGAAGGCAGCGTCGTCGCGCAGCGGCGCGTCCCGCCGGTCCGCCGGTCGACGCCGACAACTGATCAGAGGCTGCGGGAAGGCAATCCGCCCAGTTTGTATGGAACGGTTGCCTTCCTGTAACCTTGACCAGTCGCTACTCGGCGATAAGGGTCAGCTGTGCCTTCACTTGTGAAGGCTGCGCGATCTCGACCGAGCTAGCCGTACCAACAGACCAGTCGCGCACTTCGTGGCGCGAGCAAGTTCGAAGAAGCAAGGGGTAGCCCTCCGATGGCAACGTACGCGATCGTCAAGACCGGCGGAAAGCAGTACAAGGTCGCTGTTGGTGACCTCGTCAAGGTCGAGAAGATCGAGGGTGAGCCCGGCACTGCTGTCTCGCTTGCTCCCGTTCTCGTCGTCGACGGATCCGATCTGACCACCGACGCCGACAAGCTGGCCAACATCTCGGTCACCGGCGAGGTCGTCGAGCACACCAAGGGCCCGAAGATCCGCATTCACAAGTTCAAGAACAAGACCGGCTACCACAAGCGTCAGGGCCACAGGCAGAAGCTGACGGTCCTCAAGGTCACCGGTATCAAGTAACTAGAGCTTCAGAGCTGATTTCACCCGAGGAGGGTCAAGAAACATGGCACATAAGAAGGGTGCATCCAGCTCCCGTAACGGGCGCGATTCAAATGCACAGCGACTCGGCGTGAAGCGCTTCGGCGGTCAGTCCGTCAGCGCCGGCGAGATCCTGGTGCGTCAGCGCGGAACCCACTTCCACCCCGGCGTCAACGTCGGACGTGGCGGCGACGACACGCTCTTCGCTCTCTCCGCCGGTGCCGTCGAGTTCGGCACCAAGCGTGGACGCAAGACCGTGAACATCGTTCCGGCGGCGGCAGAGGCCTAGTCCTGCCGCGAGTATGTACCGTCCTGACATAGGACGTACCAAGCTCCCGAATAGGGGCGGACCAGGGTCGAGATACCCGGTCCGCCCCTATTGTTTTTTTCAGAGTTCATTTATTGACTGAGGAAGGATCCGGCAGTCATGTCCCGATTCATCGACCGCGTCGTGCTGCACGTCAGCGCCGGCAAAGGCGGCAACGGCTGCGCATCCGTACACCGGGAGAAGTTCAAGCCGCTCGGCGGCCCGGACGGCGGTAACGGCGGGCGTGGCGGTGACGTGGTGCTCGAGGTGGACGGCAATGTCCACACCCTCCTCGACTTCCACTTCCATCCCCATGCGAAGGCCACCAACGGCAAGCAGGGGATGGGAAGTAACCGGGACGGCGCCCAAGGTGAAGACCTCGTTCTGAAGGTCCCCGACGGCACCGTCGTCCTCGACGAGAACGGCAAGGTTCTCGCCGACCTCATCGGTATCGGCACCCGGTTCGAGGCCGCCCAGGGTGGGCGTGGTGGGCTCGGAAACGCCGCGCTGTCTTCCAAGGCACGCAAGGCGCCCGGCTTTGCCCTACTCGGTGAGGACGGCGTCGAACGCGAGCTCGTCCTCGAACTCAAGTCTGTCGCCGACGTCGGGCTCGTAGGCTTTCCCTCGGCCGGCAAGTCCTCCCTCGTGTCCGTGCTCTCGGCGGCAAAGCCGAAGATCGCCGACTACCCGTTCACCACTCTCGTCCCCAACCTCGGTGTCGTGTCCAGCGGTGACACCACCTTCACCGTCGCCGACGTGCCCGGGTTGATCCCCGGGGCGAGCGAGGGCCGTGGCCTGGGGCTGGACTTTCTGCGCCACCTCGAGCGCTGTGCTGTGCTGGCGCATGTCGTCGACTGTGCGACCCTCGACCCCGGTCGTGACCCGATCTCCGACATCGACGCCCTCGAAGCTGAGCTCGCGGCCTACAAACCCGCGCTGTCCAGTGACGCCAGCCTCGGTGACCTCGCTGATCGTCCTCGCATCGTGGTCCTCAACAAGGCGGACATTCCGGAAGCTGCGGAGCTGGCCGAGATGGTCACCCCCGACCTCGAGGCTCGCGGCTGGCCGGTGTTCACGATCTCCGCGGTGAGCCGCGAAGGATTGCGTCCGCTGATCTTCGCCCTGGCGAAACTCGTCGAGGAGTACCGCACGGCGCATCCGCCGGAAGTCCCCAAGCGGCCCGTAATTCGCCCGATTGCCAACAAGGACAACAGCTTCAGCGTTACAGCCGACCCGGAGGTGCCCGGCGGCTTCATCGTGCGGGGAACACGTCCCGAGCGCTGGGTGCGGCAGACCCAGTTCGACAACGACGAGGCTGTGGGTTACCTGGCCGACCGTCTCGCTCGACTCGGAGTGGAGGACGCCCTCGTCAAGCAGGGAGCCGAACCCGGCGCGTCCGTCACGATCGGTGACGTGAGTTTCGACTGGGAACCTCAGACGCCCGCAGGTATCGATCTCACTCGCACCGGCCGCGGTACCGACCCACGCCTCGATCAGGTGGAACGTATCGGCGCGTCGGAGCGCAAGCACGCACACAGGATCCGTCGCGGTCTCGAAGGCCTCGACCCCGAAGAGCAGTGAGCGCCACCCGGCGCACGATTGCGTCGGCCGACAGCATTGTCGTGAAGATCGGATCGTCGGCGCTGACCAGCCTGGTCGGCGGCCTCGACGTGGGTCGCCTCGATGCGCTGGCCGACGCAATCGAGGCACGGATGCGTGCCGGCTCCGACGTGATCGTGGTGTCGTCCGGTGCCGTCGGCGCCGGTCTGGCGCCGCTGGGCCTCACGCGGCGACCCCGCGACCTGGCCACCAAGCAGGCCGCCGCAAGTGTCGGGCAGCTGGCCCTGGCCCACGCCTGGGGAACGTCCTTCTCCCGGTACGGCCGGACCGTGGGACAGGTGCTGCTCACCGCCGACGACATCGCGCGCCGTGCGCAGCATCGCAATGCCCAGCGGACCCTGGACCGTCTGCGGGCTCTGCATGCCGTCGCGATCGTCAATGAGAACGACACCGTCGCCACCGCCGAACTCCGGTTCGGTGACAACGACCGCCTCGCTGCGCTCGTGGCGCACCTGGTCGGTGCCGACGCACTCATCCTGTTGTCGGACGTCGACGGCCTCTACGACGGCGATCCACGCAAGGGGAACGCCACCCTGATCCCGGAAGTGAACAGCCCCGAGGACCTCGACGGAGTGGTCGCAGGTTCGGGTGGTGCCCTCGGGACGGGCGGTATGGCGTCCAAACTGTCCGCGGCCCGTCTCGCCTCGGATGCCGGTGTGCCGGTGTTGCTCGCGGCAGCGTCGGAGGCGGATGCGGCGCTGCAGGACGCCGGCGTGGGAACAGCTTTCGCGGCCCGGCCCACCCGGCTGTCCGCACGCAAGTTCTGGGTGCGGCATGCCGCGGACGAACAGGGAACCCTCCACATCGACGAGGGCGCGGTTCGTGCCGTCGTCACCAAGCGGCGGTCGCTGCTGCCCGCGGGAATTACTGCCGTTTCGGGCCGGTTCTACGGCGGCGACGTGGTTTCCCTGCTCGGCCCCGAGGAGCGTCCCGTAGCGCGGGGCGTGGTGGCTTACGACTCCACCGAGATCAACGACATCCTGGGGAAGTCGACAACCGAGTTACCGCCGGAGATGCAGCGACCCGTGGTGCACGCCGACGACCTCGTACCGCTCTGACGGGGGTGCCTGTCACGCTGACATCGCGGTGGACGCGTCGAGCAGCGCCCGCAGCGCGTCCGAGCAACCCGCATCGAGTGTGAGGGTGGCGAACTCGTCACCTCTCGTCGACCCACGGTTGACGATCACGATCGGTATTGCGCGCTTGGCGGCGTGCCGGACGAACCGTAGTCCTGACATGACGGTGAGCGACGAACCGGCCACCAGCAGTGCTTCCGCTTCGTCGACGACGGCGTAGGCAGCCGCGACCCTCGGCTTGGGGACCGACTCGCCGAAGTACACGATGTCCGGTTTCAGGAGCCCGCCGCAGGCCTCACAGTCGACCATCCGGAAGTGCTCCGTGCTGGTGACGACGGCGTCCGCGTCCGGTGCGATCTCGACTCCCTCCGCGGCGGCCACGGTCTCGGCGAACCCGGGGTTGGCTCGCTCGAGACGCTCGGCCAGTGTTGCCCGCGAGATCAGTGCACCGCACGAGAGACAACGCACCTGTGCGTACGTGCCATGTAGATCGATGACCCGGCGACTGCCCGCCTTGGTGTGGAGCAGATCCACGTTCTGCGTGATCACCGCGTGCACGGTGCCGGCGTGTTCGAGACCGGCCAAGGCCCGATGACCGGCGTTGGGCCGGGCGGCGTCCATGTGCCGCCAGCCGAGATGATTCCGGGCCCAGTAGTGACGACGGAAGTCGGGGTCGCCGATGAATTGCTGGAAGGTCATCGGGTTGCGCGGGGGAGAGTCGGGACCCCGGTAGTCGGGGATTCCGGAATCCGTGGAAATGCCGGCGCCGGTGACCACACACAGACGCCGGCCGCTGAGTACGTCGAGCAGTCGGTCGAACACGCACTCCAGGGTAGCGCCGGGTCAGTAACCGACGACCGGATCGATCAGGGCGGTGAGCCGCTCACCGGCAACGAAACGGGTCACGTTCAACGCCACATGATCGGCGAAAGCGGGCGGACGCACGGACGGCGGGTTGGAATCGTGGGGGGTGATGATCACATTGGGCAGTTCCCAGAGCGGGTGACCGTCGGGAAGCGGCTCCGGATCCGTGACATCGAGTCCGGCGCCGCCGATGCTGCCGTGCCGCAATGCGTGCACGAGGGCATCGGTGTCGATGAGCGACCCGCGGGCCACGTTGATCACCCACGACGTCGACTTCATCTGAGCCAGTTCGGCACCGCTCACCAGGTGATGTGTCGCGGACGTGGCGGGCGCCCCGATGACGAAATGGTCGGCCCGCGGCCACACCTCGTTCAACCTGGTGGTCGGAAGCGTTTCGATGGCACCCGGAACGGGGCTGCCCGAGCGATTCACGGCGATCACGTCGGCTCCGAGCGCGGACAGCATGGGAATGAGTGCCCGGCCGATGCCGCCTGCGCCCACCATGGCGACCGTCGCACCGCGGAGGGTGCCGACCTTGGAGTAGAAATCGTGCTGACGCCACGTTCGGGCCGCCATGTGTTCCGGCAGCGCCCTCACTCCGGCCAGGAGGAGCGTCAGGGCATGTTCGGCGACTGTGGCCGCGAACGCACCTGCAGCCGACGTCCACATGATCTGGGTATCGGGTGTGATGAGTTTCGCATCGAACCACTGCTCGACTCCGGCGGAATCGAGCTGCACCCACCGAATATTGTCCGGGAGCGGGTCGGGAAACCCGATCGTGCCCGCGGTCCACACCAACGCATCGGCGGACTCGAAGGGCGATAGACGGGCGCCGCCCCGGCGCACCGCGTCCTCGAGGAGCGGGTCCGGGGCGGGTCCGATGGCAACAGCTGGAACAGCAACGTCGTCGGCCATGGTTCGACGCTACGCGGGAACCTCGATCAACGGGTAGACACCATTTTCGTCGTGTACCTCACGTCCCGTCACGGGCGGGTTGAACACGCAGAGCATGCGCATTTCGGTCTCCGGCTCGACGCGGTGCCGTTCGTGTCCGTTCAGCAGGTACATCGATCCGGGTCCGAGGTCGTAAACCTTGTCGTTGTCGAGATCGACCAATTTGCCCGTGCCCTCGACCAGCCACACGGCCTCGACATGGTTGGCGTAGTGGAACTCGTTGACAGTTCCCGCCTTGATCGTGGTTTCGTGGAAGGAGAAGCCCACCTTGTCACCGCCGAGGACGATGCGCTTGCTGCGCCAATTGCCGTCCTCGCTGGTGATGTCGCGCTCGGTGTCGGTGATTTCTGCGGTGGTGCGAACGATCATGGGTACTCCCATCCTCTCTCTAGCTGCAAACCTTGCCGGTGGCCTCGGCGAGAATGCCGAGTCCGTGGTCGAGTTCCTCGTCGGTGATGGTGAGCGCCGGTAGCAGCTTGACCACCTCGTCGGAAGGTCCGGAGGTTTCGGCGAGCAGTCCCTCGTCGAAGGCGAGTTTGCAGACCTTGCCCGCATTCTCGGGCTCGTCGAAGACGAGTCCCTGAACGAGGCCTCGACCGCGGGTGAACACTTTGCCCTCGAACTGGTTGGACAGTGCCGTGAACGCCTGATGAATCTTCTCGCCCTTGGCCAGCGTCGACTGATGCAGGGCGTCGTCGGACCAGTAGTGGTCCAAGGCCACTTTGGAGGTGACGAAAGCGGGATTGTTGCCGCGGAACGTGCCGTTGTGCTCGCCCGGACCCCATACGTCGAGTTCGCGTTTGAACAGCGTGAGCGCCATGGGGAGCCCGTAACCGCTGATCGACTTCGAGAGGCAGACGATGTCGGGGGTGATCCCGGCGATCTCGAAGGAGAAGAACGGGCCGGTGCGTCCGCAACCCATCTGAACATCGTCGACGATCAGCAGGATGTCGCGCTCCGCGCACAGCTCCGCCAAGGCGCGCAGCCACTCGGCCCGAGCGACGTTGACGCCACCTTCGCCCTGAACGGTTTCGACGATCACGGCGGCCGGACGGTTCAGACCACTGCCCGAGTCGTCGAGGACCCGGGAGAACCAGTGGAAGTCCTCGGTGACCCCGTCGAAGTAGTTGTCGAACGGCATCGGAGTGGCGTGCACCAGTGGGATACCGGCCCCGGCACGTTTCATCGAGTTACCGGTGACCGAGAGCGCGCCGAGCGTCATGCCGTGGAACGCGTTGGTGAAGTTGATGATCGACGAACGGCCCGTGACCTTACGGGCAAGCTTCAGCGCGGCCTCGACGGTGTTGGTGCCGGTGGGGCCGGGGAACTGGACTTTGTAGTCGAGGCCCCGCGGTTTCAGGATCTTGTCCTCGAAGGTCTCGAGCAGTTCGCGTTTCGCGACGGTCGACATGTCGAGACCGTGAGTGATTCCGTCACCGACGATGTAGTCGACGAGTGCCGATTTGAGCACCGGGTTGTTGTGCCCGTAGTTGAGCGAGCCGGCTCCGGCGAAGAAGTCGAGGTAGTCCTTGCCGTTCTCGTCGCGAATCCACGATCCGGACGCCGTTTCGAAAACGGTGGGCCACCCGCGGCTGTAACTGCGAACCTCGGATTCGAGGCTCTCGAAGATATCGGTATGAGCGTTAGTCGTACTGCTGTCAGTCATGTTGCTGCATTCCTCCGGGGCATGCTCTTAGCCGATCGTGTAAAGATCTTCGGCTTCGTGTCCATCGGGAAAATCGTTGGGCGAGAATAACGTCTGCTTGGTGATCGCCGTATCTCGGCGACGCGCCAATGCGGTGAACAGCGCGATCGATGCCTCGTTGTCGGGGCTGATCGTCGTCTCGAGATGGGTGATCCCTTCAGGCGCAAGACGATCGAGCAAGGCGCCCAGCATGCGTCCGGCAATTCCCTTGCCACGCTGGTCTGCGTCTACGGCGACCTGCCAGACAAACAGTGTCGCCGGGGATTCGGGGCGGATGTAGCCCGAAACGAATCCCACTACTCGTTCGTCGACCACTGCGACGACCGACGTGCGGCTGAAATCTCTGCACCACAACAGGTAGGCATAACTCGAGTTGAGGTCGAGCACTTCCGTGTTCCTGGCGATCTCCCAGAGCCGGACTCCATCAGAGATCTGTGGACTTCGAAACAACACCGCGTCCGGCGCGGTGGTCGGGATGGCACTCTTCTGAACAGGCGTCATTGGAAAAACCAACCTAACAACCATCTATGCCGATTTCACGTGCGTCGCGAAATTGGCCCGTCCGGGCACGGAGCCTTCGCAGGTGAGACGGGCAATGTGACGCTGATCACGTTATGTAACTTTTCGACGATCCGCAAGCGACACACTTGTCCATTTCGAGATCTGAGGGCACCCGACGGCCCCTGTGGAGTCACTTCACGGCTGCCAGGGCGAAAGGCAGCACCGAGGTGGCGCCCGCCGCCCGCAGCGTGCGGGCAGCCATCGTCAGGGTCCAGCCGGTGTCGGTGAGGGTGTCGACGAGGAGAACAGGCCCCGTGGAACCCGAAAGTTGAGGGGTTTCCCACGCGTCTGCCAGACCGGCCACCCGGTAGGCGGAGTTGGCGGCAGAGACCGGCGGATGGCCGGGTCGTTGCCTCAGGACTCCCAGATGCTCGAGCCGGCCGATCTGGGCGAGCCGCTCCGCCAAGGAGGCAGCGAGAAGGGGATAGGTAGTCGATTCGACGGCCATGACGGCGGTGGGCCGCTGCGTCCAGTCCCACGATGCCAGCACGGCGATGCAGGCCTGCAGGACGTTCTCCGGTGCCGGACCGTCCGGTCCGTCCATCAGAGTGCGCAGTCGTTGTCCCCAGCCGAGGTCGGACAATCGGCCGAGGACACGACCCGGTTCCGGACCGTCCGTAATTTTCCCCGACAGCGCGACACCGAGCTTGTTGAGCCCCGAAGGCCACTGCTTTCGAGGCGCGAGGTCGATGCCCGGCCTCTCCAGCCGCGATCGGGTCTGAGCCACGGCGTCTGCATCCACAGCGGTGTCGTAGTGCTCGCCGGTGCAGTTGTCGCACCGGCCGCAGTCGGACGCCCCCGCCACCAGTCCTGGGTCGTCGAGCTGCTCCCTCAGGAACGCCATCCGGCACGTGGTGATGCGTTGATAGTCGAGCATGGCCTGCTGCTCGGACTCGCGGGCCCGTTCGAGACGTTCGTAGCGTTCGGCGTCGTAGGTCCATGGCTGCCCGGTTCCCACCCAGCCCCCACGGACACGGCGAACCGCACCGTCCACATCGAGAACCTTCAACACCATCTCGAGCCGCGTTCGCCCCAGTTCCACCAGCGGCTCCAGGGCCTGCGTGGACTGCGGCCGGTCGGGGTCGAGAACCTCGATGACCCGCCGCACCATGTGCTCACGGGGAAACGCCACCGATGCGAAATAGCTCCAGATCTGCCGGTCTTCCGAGCCGGGGAGCAAGATTACTTCGGCGCGATCCGTGGAACGCCCCGCACGGCCCACCTGCTGGTAGTACGAGATCGGTGACGACGGCGCACCGAGGTGCACCACGAACCCGAGGTCGGGCTTGTCGAAGCCCATGCCGAGCGCCGACGTAGCCACCAGGGCTTTCACGCGGTTGCCGAGTAGATCCTGCTCGAGGCCTTCCCGTTCGCCGGCATCGGTTTGTCCCGTATAGGCGGCGACGGTGTGCCCCTGCTCGGTGAGCAAGCTCGCCAGATCTCGCGCCGCCGACACCGTCAACGCATAGATGATCCCCGACCCGGGCAGGCTGTCGAGCTTCTGGGCGAGCCACGCGGCGCGGGCCGTGGCCTCAGGAATCTGCACCACCGACAGATGTAGCGATTCGCGTTCGAGCCCGCCGCGCAACACCAGCGTTTCGCCGCCGCCGACCCCGAGCTGGGTCGAGACATCGGTGACCACGCGGTCGTTTGCGGTGGCCGTGGTCGCGAGCACGGGAATACCCTGCCCGAGCTCGCCGATCAGCGTGCGGATGCGCCGATAGTCCGGGCGGAAGTCGTGGCCCCAGTCCGAGACGCAATGGGCTTCGTCGACGACGACCAGGCCGGCGTCGGCGGCGAGAGAAGGAAGAACCTGGTCGCGGAAGTCGGGGTTGTTCAGGCGTTCCGGGCTGACCAACAAGACATCCAGCTCGTGTGCCGCGACACGGGCGTGAATTTCGTCCCACTCCGTGACGTTGCCCGAGTTGATCGTGGCGGCCCGGACTCCCGCCCGTTCTGCCGACGCCACCTGATTCCGCATGAGGGCGAGCAGCGGCGACACGATGACGGTCGGCCCGTGCCCGTCGGCCCTCAACAGCTTGGCCGCGATGAAGTAGACAGCTGATTTACCCCACCCGGTCCGCTGGACGACGAGCGCGCGTCGTCGGCCCACGACGAGCGCCTCGATGGCAGTCCACTGGTCGTCCCGCAGCCGCGCTTCGGGTCCTGCCAGCTCTCGGAGCAGGCGTTCGGCCTCGTCGCGGAGTGCGGGCGTGGTGGCGGTGGTCATGACCCCATGGTGCACGACTGCTGTGACACTCCACCTGCGGAGAGGGGAACGGCCTGCTCAGCGGTGCAGAGCGGTCTCGATGGCGGTACGGGTGGGGGAGGATGTCGAGGCTCCTCGCCGGGTGGTCGCGAGTGCGCCCGCTGCGGTGGCGAACGGCAGTGCGGCCTCGGGGCCGCGCATCCACGACACCGCCAGGGCGCCTGCGAACGCGTCACCGGCACCCGTCGTGTCGACTACCTCGACCGAGGGGGCGTCGGCATGTACGGCGGCGCCACCCGGGTTCGTGTACTCGGCGCCGGATCCGCCGAGCGTGGTCACCAGATGGGGGACGGCGGAAATCACGTCGGGCCCGAGTTGCGCGGCTTCTGTCTCGTTGACCACCAGCACATCGACGAGTGTTACGAGTTCTCGCGGAAGCGGCTGAGCAGGTGAGGGATTGAGCATCACCACCGTGTCGTGTTCGGCCGCGTGCGTGGCTGCGACGAGCACGGTCGCGACCGGTATCTCGAGTTGGCAGAGGAGCACGTCGGCGGCAGCGATGGCCTCGAGATCTGCCGGTTCGAGAGCGGTCAGAGTGCTGTTGGCGCCCGGTACCACCACGATGCTGTTCTGTCCGGCGGCGTCGACGGTGATGGTCGCGATTCCACTCGGCCCGTCGACCTCGCGCAGGTGGGTGGTGTCAACTTCGGCCTCCACGAGGGTTTGGCGCAATTCGAGGGCGAACGTATCGGATCCGACGGCGCCGATGAACGTGACCCGTCCCCCTGCCCGCGCCGCGGCGATGGCCTGGTTCGCGCCTTTGCCACCAGGGGTAGCGGCGAAGGCGCGACCCAGGATGGTCTCGCCGGGGGCGGGTAATCGTTCGGTCGCCGTCAGCAGATCCATATTGACGCTGCCGACCACGGCGATCCTGGGAGCGGACATGATGGAAAGACTATCCCGCGTCGACGGCGTCCGCCTCGTGCTCGGACCTCGGTGACTCGCCGGCCTTCGTCCGCCGCAACCGGCCCAGGACACGACGAGCTTCCGCCTCCGTGGCGACGGCAGGCGGCGATCCCTCGAGCGGCTTGCGGGCGGTCTCGGCGATGAGGAGGACCGCGATGGCCCCGATCACTGCGGCCACCATCATGTACATCGGAGCAACGAGATCGCTGCCGGTCGCGTCCTGCAGGGCGGTCAGCACCAGAGGCGTGGTACCACCGAAGATCGAGACGGCGAGGTTGTATCCGATCGCGAGGCCGCCGTAGCGGATTCCCGTCGGGAAGAGCGCAGGAAGGACCGAAGGGAAGACGCCGACGAATAGCAGTAGCAGTCCGCCCAGCATCGCGAGGCCGACGAAGACGGTGAAGTAGTGCCCGACACCGATCAGCAGGTACGCGGGCAGCGACAGCGCGAAAAATCCGACGAAACCGGTCAGCAGCAACGGTTTACGACCCACCCGGTCGGACAGCTTTCCGACGAAGCTGATGCACACCATCATGATGAGCATCACGATGATCATGAGCACGAGGCCGTGCGACTCGTCGTAGCCGAGAGTGTTCGACAGGTACGTCGGCATGTAACTGAGCAGGCCGTAGTGCGCGATGTTGTAGGCGGCGACGAGGATGACACACAGTACGAGGGGCCGCCAATTGTCGACCAGTGTCTCGCGCAGCTTTCGGCCGGTGGATTCTTCTGCGAGAGAACGTTCCTCAGCCTGCTGTTGCTGCTGGAAGGCCGGTGTCTCTTCCAGCCGCAGGCGCAGGTAGAGGCCGATGAGTCCCAGGGGACCGGCGAGCAGGAACGGGATTCGCCATGCCCAGTCGACCAGAGCGTCGGCACTGACAGCGCTGCTGATGACGGTGACGAGCCCCGCCGCCGCGACATACCCGGCCAAAGTGCCGAATTCGAGGAAACTCGCGAAGAAGCCGCGACGCTTGTCTGGCGCGTACTCGGCGACGAACGTACTGGCGCCACCATATTCGCCGCCGGTCGAAAATCCCTGTACGAGGCGAAAGAGTACGAGAAGGATCGGTGCCAGGATGCCGATCGATTCGTAGCTCGGGATCACGCCGATCGCGAAAGTGCTTCCCGCCATGAGGATGATGGTGGTGGCAAGCACCTTCTTGCGGCCGATGCGGTCGCCGAGCGGGCCGAAGAAGAAACCGCCGAGCGGCCGGACGATGAAGGCTGCGGCGAAGATTGCGAACGTCGACAGTAGCTGCGCCGTGCCGCTGGCCTCGGGAAAGAACACCTGGCCGATGGTGGTCGCGAGGTAGGCGTAGACGCCGAAGTCGAACCATTCCATGGCGTTGCCGAGCATGGTCGCTTTGACGGCCCGCGAGACCGAGGCCTCGTCGATGACGGTGACGTCGGGTGACTGCGCCACCTCGTCCGCGGTGATGGAGTGATCTGGTGCATTCATGAGTCGTGCGCTCCCCAGCGCCGGTATCACCCACGCGGGGCACGTACCTGATGCACGCATCTTTTCGTCGCCCGCCGGGTGAAGTGCTGGTCGGGTCTCCTGGCCACGGACCCTTCGGCGCGATGCGGCCCCCGCCGATCGGCTCTGGCTCGTGGCTGGTCCCGCCCCACCGTCCGGGGTGCGGGACTACCAGCTGTAAGAGCGATTACCGTAGCAAAGGACACGGGGGCTTGTCGGCCCGAGCCTCAGTACGCCCGGGCGTACTGCGCCGGAATCTGCGGCGTCACCTGCGCATTCAATGCCCGTGCGGCTTTTCGCGGCCAACACGGGTCGCGGAGCAGTTCGCGCCCGAGGAGCACGGCGACGGCTTCTCCCGACTCCACGATCCGCTCGGCCTGCTCCGGCTCGGTGATGAGCCCGACGGCGGCGGCCGGGACCGTGGTCTCGTTCTGGATGCGACGGGCGAACGGGACCTGGTAGCCGGGCCCGACCGGGATCCGGGCGGACGCGACGCCACCGCTGGAGACGTCGACGAGGTCGACGCCGAGGTCCGCGAGGGCCTGCACGAGGGAAACGGTCTGATCCGGCGTCCAGCTGTCCGCGTCGAGGCCGGGCTCCTCCGAGAGCCAGTCGGTTGCCGAGACCCGGACGAAGACGGGCAACTCGGCGGGCCAGACCCCGCGTACCGTGTCGACGACTTCGAGTAGGAGGCGAATGCGGCCCGCGAAGCTGCCGCCGTACTCGTCGGTGCGGTGATTGCTGACCGGTGAGAGGAACTGGTGCAGCAGATATCCGTGTGCCGCATGGATTTCCACCACCTTGAAACCGGCCCGCGACGCCCGCTCGGCGGCGGCGGCGAAATCGGCGACCACCTTCCGGATGTCGTCGGTCGTCGCCGCGGCCGGCGGGGTGTGGTCGCGGAAACCGATCGCGCTCGGCGCCACCGTCTGCCAGGACAGCCGATCGTCGCCGTCGAGGCTCCCACCCCCGCGCCACGGGACGTGTG
The DNA here is from genome assembly GCF_033142305.1 of Rhodococcus sp. IEGM 27. Lineage (NCBI taxonomy): Bacteria > Bacillati > Actinomycetota > Actinomycetes > Mycobacteriales > Nocardiaceae > Rhodococcus > Rhodococcus sp. IEGM 27. The sequence goes on from NZ_JAWLSG010000005.1 coordinate 204,752, forward strand.
CGGAGCCCTTGCGCCCGGAGTGACCGAGCTGGATGCCCGGGACCGCGCCGAAGTACTCGAGCTGTGCGTTGATCTCCGCGAAGGCCTCGGCCTGGGTGTCGTTCCAGATGCCGAGGTCGGCGGGGCTGATGCGGCCCTCCGGGCTGACGGCCGTCGCCTCGGTGAGGATCAGGCCGGCACCGCCGATGGCGCGCGTCACGAGGTGCGTCCGGTGCCAGTCATTGGGAACCCCCACGTCGCGGCCCGTCACGTCGGCCGAGTACTGGCACATCGGCGCCATCCACACCCGATTGGGGACGGTGACTCCGCGGAAGGTGATGGGTTCGAACAACACGCTCACTACAGCACTCCTGCCTCTGATGGTCTCGACCAGTCGCAACCTGCGCGGGGGACCAAATCATTCCCGGTCGTTCCCGCGCCGCGCTGCACAGACCCCGGTATATAGGCTGTCTTCATGACTGCAGTGACCTCCACCGCGTCGACCGGTGCCGTGGACACCCGTGAGGCCGTTCACGCGGCGGCTCGTCGTGCCCGCACCGCGTCGCGGGTCCTTGCTCTGCTCACCACCGCGCAGAAAGACGCGGTCCTGCACGCCGCCGCCGATGCGGTACTGGCAGCTACGGCTGACGTCCTTGCCGCCAACGCGGCCGACATCGAGTCGGCCCGGGCGTCCGGCACCGAGGAATCCCTTCTCGACCGGCTCCGGCTGACCGAGGCTCGGATCGAGGGAATCGCCGCCGGACTCCGTCAAGTAGCGGGTCTGCCCGACCCGATCGGTGAAGTGGTGCGCGGATCCACCCTGCCCAATGGGCTCGAACTGCGACAGCTCCGAGTGCCGCTCGGTGTGGTGGGCATGGTGTACGAGGCCCGTCCCAACGTCACCGTGGACGCGTTCGGCCTGGCTCTGAAGTCGGGCAACGCTGCGCTTCTGCGTGGATCCTCGTCCGCGGCGAAGTCGAATGCGGCGCTGGTCGTCGCGTTGCGCGCCGCGCTGACGGCGCAGGATCTGCCGGAAGACGCGGTGCAATTGCTGCCCACCGAGGACCGCTCGAGTGTCACCCATCTCATCCAGGCGCGTGGTTTGGTCGACGTCGTGATTCCTCGGGGCGGCGCCGGACTGATCAGCGCCGTCGTGCGAGACGCCTCCGTCCCCACCATCGAGACGGGCGTGGGTAACTGCCACGTCTACATCCATGCCGCCGCGGACCTGGAGATGGCCGAACGAATCGTGCTCAACTCGAAGACGCGGCGGCCGAGCGTCTGTAATACCGCGGAGACGGTTCTGGTCGACGCCGCCGTTGCCGACGTCGCCGTCCCGAAGCTTCTGCAGGCGCTGCAGACGCACAGTGTCACCGTCCACGGAGATCTTCCCGGCATGGTGCCCGCCACCGAGACGGACTGGTCGGACGAATATCTCACCCTCGATGTGGCGCTGAAGGTCGTCGACGATCTCGATGCCGCGGTAGAGCACATCGATCGATATGGAACCGGTCACACCGAGGCCATCGTGACCGCCGACCTGTCGGCCGCGCGCGAGTTCACCGCCCGCGTCGATGCCGCCGCCGTCATGGTCAACGCGTCGACCGCCTTCACCGACGGCGAGCAGTTCGGTTTCGGCGCCGAGATCGGGATCTCCACCCAGAAGCTCCACGCCCGCGGTCCGATGGGGCTGCCGGAACTCACCTCCACGAAGTGGATCGTGTGGGGGGACGGGCACACGCGTCCGGCCTAGCGCCACAGTTCGACCACCAATTTCCGCAAGCCCATCGAAAGGAGCGAGCGTGGATCGCGCACTACCCACCACGACGCCGTTGTTCGCGAGCGTCGACGACGTGATCACCCGGCTCGCCGAAACCGGCTACCTGGCAGACAAGGGCACCGCCACCGCGGTGTTTCTCGCCGACCGGCTCGGTAAGCCCCTGCTCATCGAGGGACCGGCGGGTGTCGGCAAGACCGAGCTGGCCCGAGCCGTCGCGCAGACCACCGACGCCGAACTGGTGCGGTTGCAGTGCTATGAGGGCGTCGACGAGGCTCGCGCGCTCTACGAGTGGAACCACGCGAAGCAGATCCTGCGCATCCAGGCCGGGGCGAGCGCAGCAACGGGGAATCTTCACGGCAGCGACAGCAGCTGGGACTCCACCAAGGCGGATGTCTTCTCGGAGGAGTTCCTGCTGTCGCGTCCGCTGCTGACCGCGATCCGGCGCGAGGATCCGACGGTGCTGCTGATCGACGAGACCGACAAGGCGGACGTCGAAATCGAGGGCCTGCTCCTCGAGGTGCTCAGCGATTTCGCGGTCACGGTTCCCGAGTTGGGAACGATCACGGCCGTCCGCAAGCCGTTCGTGCTCCTCACGTCCAACGCCACCCGTGAGTTGTCCGAGGCGCTCAAGCGTCGCTGCCTCTTCCTCCACCTCGACTTCCCGGATGCCGAACTCGAACGCAAGATTCTGGCGAGTCGCGTCCCGGAGCTTCCGGAAGCGATCGCCGAGCAGTTGGTGGCGACCATCCGGGTGCTGCGCGGAATGCAGTTGAAGAAACTGCCCTCGGTAGCCGAGACGATCGACTGGGGCCGCACGCTCCTCGCGCTCGGGTTGGACACTCTCGACGACGACGCCGTGCGGGCCACCCTGGGCGTGGTCCTCAAACACCAATCCGACCAGCAGCGCGCCGCTGCCGAACTGCGACTGAACTGAGGGTTCCCATGGCTGCAGGTGGTCCTCCCACGTCCCGGTCGGCAACATCGGGGCCCGCCGCGCCGCACGGGTTACCCGGCCACCTGGTCGACTTCGTCGAGGCGTTGCGGCGGCGCGGCATCATGGTGGGCCCCTCGGAGACCGTCGATGCCGGGCAGGTCATGTCGGTCCTCGACCTCCTCGACCGCGAGGCACTCCGAGAGGGACTGGCGTGCGCCCTGCTACGGCGTCCCACTCACCGCTCCACCTTCGACGCTCTTTTCGATCTGTGGTTCCCCGCGGCCGTCGGGAATCGGTCGAGCGGGGCCGTCGACACCAGGCTTCCGCGAACCGAGAAGGGCGACATCGATTACGACGCCCTGCGTGAGTTGATCGTCGAGCTCCTCGCCGACGGGTCGCCCGAAGCGCTCGAACTCACCGAACTCCTGACCGCGCAGATGGTCGAGGAACTCGGGCAGTACCAGTCGGCGAACGGGCCGTCGTTCTCCGCCTACCAGGCGTTGCGGGACGTGGCGCCCGAGACGCTGCTGAAGAAGATCCTCGACGGACTCCTGGGCAATCAGCAGGACGGCGAAGCCCGAATGACGGAAAGCTACGAATCCGAGGTGGCCAAACGCACCGCGGCGCAGCGGATCGCCGACTTCCGAAAGATGGTCGAGAAGGAGACGCGTCGGCGGTCGGCCGAGAATCTGGGCAAGGAGCGGGTGGCGTCGTACGGCGTGCCGCGGCTGGCCGAGGAAGTGGACTTCCTGCGCGCGTCGGACTCCGAGCTGACCGCTCTCAAACGTAACGTCACCCCGCTCGCCAGACTGCTGGCCAGCCGGCTCGCGGTGCGCCGCAGTCGTCATCGCGCCGGGTCGATCGATCTCCGGCGGACCCTGCGCAAGTCGATGTCCACCGGGGGAGTGCCCATCGATCTCGTCCAGCGCAAGCCGAGACGCGCCCGCCCGGAACTGGTGGTGATGTGCGACGTGTCGGGTTCGGTGGCGGGGTTCAGCCACTTCACATTGCTGCTCGTCCATGCGCTGCGGGAGCAGTTCTCGCGGGTGCGGGTGTTCGCTTTCATCGACACCACCGACGAAGTCACCCGATTCTTCGACACCGGCGCGGACCTCGGGAACGCGATGTCGCGGATGATCCGCGAGGCCGAGCTCGTCAGCTACGACGGGCACTCCGACTACGGCAACGCATTCGGTGTGTTCGCGGAGCGGTTCACCTCGAGCATTACCTCACGCACCTCACTGCTCGTCCTCGGGGACGGCCGCAACAACTATCGCGACCCCAATCTGGAGGCGCTGGCGCGTCTGGTGTCGGTGGCCAAGCATGCGCACTGGCTCAACCCCGAGCCACGCGGACAGTGGGGTTCCGGGGATTCGGCCGCCAAGGTGTACAACGAGGTCATCAGCATGCACGAGTGCCGCTCCGCGCAGCAGCTCGCCTCGGTGGTCGCCGGGTTGCTCCCGGTATGACCACGTAAGCTCGGCACTCGTGGAACAGGGAACAACGGGCGCACGTCGGCGCCGTCTCGGGGTCATGGGCGGCACCTTCGACCCCATTCACCACGGTCACCTGGTGGCCGCCAGTGAAGTCGCCGACCGGTTCGGCCTCGACGAGGTGATCTTCGTACCCACCGGCAGGCCCTGGCAGAAGCAGGGGAAAGTGGTCAGCCCCGCGGAAGACCGGTACTTGATGACGGTCATCGCCACTGCGTCGAACCCACGGTTCTCGGTGAGCCGGGTGGACGTCGACCGCCGGAAGGTCACCTACACCGTCGACACTCTGCGCGATCTCCGCAGCTTCCATCCCGACGCCGAGCTGTACTTCATTACCGGTGCCGATGCCCTGGCGAGTATTCTGTCGTGGCAGGACTGGGAGGAACTGTTCTCACTGGCGAAATTTGTGGGAGTGTCGCGCCCGGGATTCGATCTCAATACCGAACATCTGGCCGCTCATCTCGACGCGCTGCCGGAGGACGCGGTCACGTTGATCGAGATACCGGCGCTGGCGATCTCCTCGACGGAATGTCGGCGGCGCGCCAGCCGGCACCGGCCTGTGTGGTACTTGGTGCCGGACGGCGTGGTCCAGTACATCTCGAAGCGGAACCTGTATCGGCCGCCGGACGCCGAGCGCCTGGACGGTGCGACGACGATGTCCGAACCGGCCCCCGGCAAGACCAAGAGCTAGCACTTTTCAACGAACTGGAGAACATCGAGTGAGCGCAACGACCGAAGCCATCGCGATGGCACGCATCGCGGCAGTGGCGGCCGACGAGAAGCTGGCCTCCGATGTGGTGGTGCTCGATGTTTCCGAGCAGCTGGTCATCACCGACTGCTTCGTCATCGCGTCGGCGCCCAACGAGCGCCAGGTGAACGCGATTGTCGAGAACATCGAGGAACGTCTGCGTGAGGCCGGTCACAAGCCGGTGCGCCGTGAAGGCACCCGGGAGGGTCGGTGGGCGTTGCTGGACTTCGTGGACGTCGTCATCCATGTGCAGCACAACGAGGAACGTAACTTCTATGCACTCGACCGGCTCTGGAAGGACTGCCCCACCGTCCCGGTCGACGGGATCGGCGTGCACGCCCCCGCGACCAACGGTGCCGATCCCGGCTCCGCGAACAGTGAGGAATCCGAGCAGTGACGGACGCTCCGCGCGCCCCGCGACGGCTCATTCTGCTGAGGCACGGCCAAACCGAGTACAACGCCGGAAACCGCATGCAGGGTCAGCTCGACACCGACCTGTCCGAACTCGGCCGGAGGCAGGCCCGCGCCGCTGCCGCCGTCCTCGTCGGTCGCTCACCGATCTCTATCGTGTCCTCGGACCTGCGGCGTGCGTACGACACGGCGGTGGAGATCGGCGACAACGCCGGACTGCCGGTACAGATCGACGAGCGCCTGCGGGAAACCCATCTCGGTGAGTGGCAGGGGCTGACTCACCTCGACGTCGACGCGCGGGCACCGGGTGCGCGCGCGGCCTGGCGTAGCGACGCGACGTGGGCACCGCCCGGCGGAGAGAGCCGTGTCGATGTCGCGCGCCGCAGCACCCCGGTGGTGGCCGAGCTTCTCGAGAAGTACGAGGATTGGGCCGAACAGCCCGTCGTCCTCGTCGCCCACGGCGGATTGATTGCTGCACTTACCGCGGCGCTTCTCGATCTTCCTGTCAGTCATTGGCCGGTGCTCGGTGGTCTCGGTAACACCAGCTGGGTTCAGCTCAGTGCGCACGGAAACTCCGACTCGCCGAGCTGGCGCCTGGACGTCTGGAACGCATCCGCGAGCGTGGCAAGTGACGTCCTCTGACATGGAGGCCGGTTCCGGAGAGCGGCCGGTCCTTCTCGTGCTCGCCGATTCGCTGTCCTACTACGGACCCAAGGGCGGCTTGCCGTCCAATCATCCCGAAATCTGGCCCAACATCGTTGCGCGCGAGCTGAACTGGGACGTGGAGCTTGTTGCGCGGATCGGTTGGACCAGTCGTGACGTCTGGTGGGCACTGACCCAGGACCCCCGCGTGTGGTCGGCCGTCCCCCGGGCGGGCGCTGTGGTGTTCGCGGTCGGGGGAATGGATTCGCTCCCGTCCCCGCTGCCCACCGCACTGCGGGAGCAGCTCCGCTACATTCGCCCGCCCGCGCTGCGCCGGGTTGTGCGTACGGCCTACCAATGGTTGCAGCCGCGGCTGTCTCCGCTCGGATGGCCGGTCGCGTTGCCCCCGAAGTTGAGCGTCGAGTACCTCGAAAGCTCCCGGGCGGCGCTCGAATACATGCGACCGGAACTGCCCGTCGTCGGCACTCTCCCGTCCGTCCACCGCAGTGAGGCCTACGGCAAGGTGCACTCGGGCCGGCCGGGTGCTGTCGCGGCCATCACGGCGTGGGCGGAGGACAAGAACGTTCCGCTCGTCGACCTCGCGGAGGCCGTGCGAGCCGACATCTTCGGTGGCCGAGGCAATCCGGACGGAATCCACTGGGGCTGGGACGGTCACACCCAGGTAGCGGCGGCCATGCTGACCGCCCTTCGTGCCACCGGAGCGGCACCGACGCTGGGCGAAGACATCACTGCCGCGGACGCGGTGTCGAGCGGGGCCGAGTAGTCCCATGCCCGTTGTCGTTGTCACCGATTCGTCGGCCTCGCTTGTCCCCGAGGTCGTCGAGGAGCAAGCAATCCAGGTCGTGCCCCTTCATGTTCTCAGCGGCGACGAGGACTTTCGCGAGGGAATCGACGTCATTCCGGAGGACCTCGCCGGCGTCACCACCGCGGGTGCCTCCCCCGGCGAGCTGTCCGAGGCCTACGCGGCGGCGTGGGAAGCGAGCGAGGGCGCCGGCGTGGTCGCCGTGCACATTTCCCGCCAGTTGTCGGGAACCTGGGAGGCCGGACGGCAGGCGGCACAGGAGTTCGACGGTCGCGTGCGCATCGTCGATTCCCAGTCTGCTGGAATGGGTTTGGGATACCCGGTGCTGGAAGCAGCACGGTTGGCGAAGAGCGGTGCCGACCTCGAGACGGTGTACCGGCGGGCTGTCGACGTAGCGGGTCGCAGCCGTTGCCTGATTGTCGTGGACCGGCTCGATCAGTTGCGCCGCGGGGGGCGGATCGGCGCGGCGGCCGCGTTGCTCGGCACCGCGCTGGCGATGAAACCGGTGCTGCATCTCGTGGATGGACGACTCGTCCTGAAGGAGAAAACCCGGACCTCCACCAAGGCGATGGCGAAGATGATCGATTCCGCCGTCGAGCTGGCAGGGGTGGACAGAACCTCGGTGGCTGTGCATCACATGCATGCACCCGACCGGGCCGAGGCGGTGGCGCAGCGGCTGAAAGAACGGATTCCGCAGGTCAGCGACCTCGTCGTCACTGATTTCAGTTCGGTGATCGGGGCCCACGTGGGGGCAGGCGCTATCGGCGTCGTTCTCTGCCCAGAGCCCGCCGAGGGTTATGCAGACGCCGATTCATCCACAACCTCGAGCTGATCCACAGGCCAGTTTTTCTTGCCCACAACCTCGCTGATCGGCCGCCGCGACGTTCTACCTTCTCTGCATGGGCAACAGGGAAGAGCGTTCGCGAGGACGGAGCCGTCTGGCGTTCATCACGTCGGGGGAGGACGCGCATCTTCCTCCGGGTGCGGTGGCCCCGTCCGGCCCCTCCACACCGGGATGGTTGGCGCACGCCGAGGACGCCGAACCCGAAGACGCGCCGTCGTGGTCTGCGCAAGGGCGATGGTCCCGCGCCCTTCCCGAACGCTGGTGGGGTGCGCGCGTCGACCCCGGCCGCGCAGGCGCAGCCGTCCTCGTCATAGTGGGGCTGATTCTGGCGACAGTCGCCGTGATCAGTGTTCGCAGCGGTCAGCCGGAGGCGCAGGCCGTGCCCTCCCTTCCCCTTGCGCACGTCCGTTCGGAGGCCACCCCCGCCGCGGAACCGGCCGAGGCGGCTCGGCCGCAGCTTCCGCCGCCGGTGGACGAAATCGTGGTGAGTGTGGTCGGTCTGGTGAGCACGCCCGGGCTCGTGCGGCTGCTGCCTGGCTCTCGGGTTGCCGACGCACTCGCCGCCGCGGGAGGGGTGCGCACCGGAGGCGACACCCTCGCTCTCAATCTGGCGCAACGGCTTTCGGATGGTGACCAAATCGTGGTCGGGGTGGCCGCGCCCGCAGCGGCGCCCAGTGCGGTGGGCGGCGTCTCCACTCCGGGAGCTGCACCGGCGGACGGGAAGGCAACGACGGGCGGGCTCGTCGATCTGAACACGGCCACGGAGACCGAGCTCGATGCCTTGCCCGGGGTCGGCCCGGTGACTGCGGCAGCCATCATCGCGTGGCGCACCACCAATGGGAAGTTCACGGACGTGGCCCAACTCGGCGAGGTGGACGGGATCGGGCCGGTGCGCCTCGAGAAGCTACGGTCCCAGGTCACCGTGTGAGGTCCGAGCGGGAGTCGCACCGGCTCGACGTCCGCCTTGTTCCCTTCGCGGCGGCCTGCTGGGCAACGACCGGAGGCGGGATCCTGTGGGGTGCGCGAACCGCGTGGTGGGTGGTGGGTGGCGCGTTTCTCGTTGCTGTTGCGCTGGTCGCGGCGAGTGTCCGGTCGGGTGACTCCCGGTGGACGGCGCATCGGACGACGGCACTGGCGCTTCTTGTGTTCGGATGCGTGTGCAGCACGGCCGTCGCCGTGCGGGTACAGGCCGCCGAGACGCACCCGATGGTGAACCTGGCGTCGAACGGCGCGTGGGTGACGTTGGTGATCGAAATCGCCGACGACCCACAGAAACTCGCAAGTTTCGGTCGACGGGTCCGCGTTGACGCGCACTTGCGCGAGATACGCAAAGCCACCGAGACTGTTCACGCGAGTGGGTCGATCATCGTTCTCGCCCCGTCCGATGGGTGGTCCGGTCTGCTGCCGGGACAGGAGGTGGTCCTGCGAGGGCAGGTGAGCCCGCCGATGCACCGCGACCTGACTCTGGCCACGGTGCGGGTGTCCGGACCACCCTCGGAAGTGGGGCCGGCACCTCCTCACCAGCGATGGGCGGGCGCCCTGCGCGCCCGGTTCACGGCCGTGGCCGCCGTTCTGCCGCCCGACGAGGCAGGACTGCTGCCTGGGCTGGTGGTGGGGGATACGTCGTCGCTGTCGGCCGAAGTGAAGGACGATTTCACGACAACCGGACTGACACACCTGACCGCGGTGTCCGGCGCGAACGTCAGCATCCTCCTGGGGGCGGTGTTGCTCCTGGTCCGGGCGCTCGGACTCGGCCCGCGGGCCGGCGCCGTTCTGGCGGCCGGCGCGCTGGTCGCTTTCGTCGTGGTGGCGAGGCCGTCGCCCAGCGTGCTGCGTGCCGCGGCGATGGGCTCGGTTGCGTTGCTCGCTCTCGTGAGCGGTCGGCGGAAGCAGGCGGTACCGGCTCTCGCCGCGGGTGTCATCGTGTTGCTGATGTTCTTTCCGGCGCTGGCTGTGGACTTCGGTTTTCTCCTGTCCGTCACGGCCACCGCGGCGTTGATTGTCGTCGCGCCGGTCTGGGTGGACCTTCTTGTCGGGCGGCGATGGCCGCGCGCGGCAGCGGAAATGGTGGCCGTCGCAGTGGCTGCTTTCGCGGTGACCGCGCCCATCGTCGCCGCAATGACGGGGACCGTCAGCGCGGTGTCGGTGGGGGCCAATCTCTTGGTCGCGCCTGTCATCGGAATCGTCACGGTGCTCGGCGCCGTCACCGCCCTCGTGTCAGCGGTCTCGGTGCCGGTCGCGGAAGTGACGGTACGCCTGACGCAGTGGCCACTCTGGTGGCTCGTCACCGTGGCCGACCACGGGTCGCGGATCCCCGGGGCGTCGATACCGGTCCCGTCGGGGCCGGTAGGCGCAGTGTCCGTCCTCGCCTGCACAGTCTTGATCGGGGTGGCGCTGCGCGTCCGACGATTCCGCCTGCTGCTGTTCGGGGCCGCGGTCGGTCTCGCGCTGCTCTGGGCACCGGTGTGGCCGTCCTCTCTCGCCGGCGCTGTGTGAGTACGCCGCCGTGCGGGCAACCTGCTCGGAACTCGACGACACAGGAGGATTCCTCATGCAGGTCGGTTTCAAGCTCATGGCCGAAACGTTCGATCCACGGGAAATCGTGCGCCAAGCGGTGGAGGCCGAGCGTGCGGGTTTCGACTTCGTCGAGGTGAGCGATCATTACCATCCTTGGCTCTACAGCCACGGCCACTCGGGATTCGTGTGGTCGATGCTCGCCGCGGCCGCCGCCCGAACCAGCAACATCGGCTTGGCAACGGGTGTCACCTGCCCGTTCGTCCGCTACCACCCCGCAATCATCGCGCAGGCTGCCGCCACCACCGCAGTGCTGAGCGAAGGGCGTTTCACACTCGGTCTGGGCTCGGGAGAGCGTCTCAACGAACATGTGGTGGGCGGTGGGTGGCCGTCGGTGCGGGTGCGGCACGAGATGCTGCGCGAATCGCTCGACATCATTCGACTGCTGTGGTCGGGTGGCTACCACTCCTACGAGGGCAAGCACCTGACGTTGGACGACGCCCGCGTGTACGACCTGCCCGAGGTGCCGCCCACGATTGCCGTCGCGGCAGGGGGCGCGGAAGCCGCGCGCCTCGCCGCGGAACTGGGGGACGGGTTGTTCGCCACCGAACCCGACGCCGAGCTGGTGCGGGCGTACTCCGACGCCGGCGGATCGGGGCCCAAGTACGGTGAAGTGCCGCTCGCGTGGGCGCCGGACGTGGAGTCGGCAGTGAACTCGGCGCACGACAAGTTCCGTTTCGGTATGACGGGATGGAAGGTGCAGGCGGAGCTGCCGAACCCGATCAACTTCGAGGCGGCCACGGCGACGGTACGTCCGGAGGATGTCCGGGAAGGAATGGCGTGTGGTCCTGACGTGCAGCGTCATCTGGAGGTGGCGGGTAAATTCGTCGACGCCGGGTTCGATCGTCTGGTGCTGATCAACGCGGGTCCCGACGTCGATGGATTCTTCGAATTCTTCTCGAACGAACTGAGCGAACCGTTACGGGCACTTCGGTAGGCCGCACCGATCGCGGATTCGATGCGCGATGTGTGTATGCCGCGCGGCAACTGCGACTACCATCCGGTGACAAATACTGCGGCGAATGGTCCTGAAGTGCATCCGCATTGGAGGTGAGAGGTATGTCGGAAGCTGAGCAGGCAGATCTCGATGTGGACGATGTCCTCGACGCGGGTCAGGTTCGCCGGGCGCAGCGCGTCGTCGCCGCATCATCGCTGGACGCCGACGATTGCCGGTTGCTGCTGTCCATGCTGGGCATTGCCGGGAACCCGGAGGCCGCCGAGCTGGAGTGAAGTCGGGGCTGAACTGGTGCCGATCAGCTCAGGTTCTTGTGGTGGTGAACGATGATTTCCTCAGCCAGCGCCGAGATCTTGACGTTCATTTCCTGAGATGTCGCCTGCAGGATCGCCAGCGCCTGGTCTTCGGTGATGTTGTGAAACGCCATCATCAAGCCCAATGCCTTCCCTATCTCCCGATTGCTGGTCAACCCCGCCCGTAACGTCTCCGCTTCGAGGTGCTCATGCGCCGCGGTGAGGGCTACAGCGGCGAACGATGCGAGCATGATCCCCTGTTCGACGGATGCTGCGGTCAACGCGCCGGGCGTATCGGCGAAGAGGTTGAGGGCGCCGACCTTGCGACGCCGGACGACGAGGCGGAACCCGGCTGCACCGCGAACCGGGGTCTCGGCGAGCACCCGGCGCACCAACCGCGGCCACTCGTGTGCGGCGGTGAGGTCCGGTACCAATTGCGGTGTCTCCTCGAGGATGGCATCGACGCACGGACCTTCGTTTTCGCTCCGCTCCAATTCGTCCACCCGGGCGGCGACGGTGTCATTGGCCGCGGCGGTGACGAATCGACCCTTCTCGTGAAGCATCAGGCTGGCGTGGGAACAGCCGTCGACGAGAATGGGGGCGACATCGCAGACTGCTTGCTGGACATCCCGAAAGTCCGCGCCGGCGTACACCAGTTCGGCCAATCCGGCCAACGATGCCGACGCTTTGTCGACAGGCTGTGAGCGAGTCGCTTCCTGCTCGTCGTCCCGCATCGGGTCCTCCACATCCGGGCAAGCCCAGTGTTGACGCCCAGTCTGCCAGATAGGGGTCGGGCCGGGCCCCGGCCGGAAGAAATTGCTGGAACCGACTCGCGAATCCTTGTCGGCGGCGAAGATGGCGGCATGGTGTCGTCCACCGATAGTCCACTCGTGTCCATCGCTCAGGGAACCGCGCGAGGCGTGCGCCTCGCCGGCGCACTGGTGTGGAGGGGGATACCCTATGCGGCTCCGCCGATCGGCGCCCTGCGCTTGCGCGCCCCACGGGCCGCCGAGTCGTGGGAGGGCGTGCGCGACTGCTCGGCGTTCGGGCCGATAGCACCGCAGAACGAGCACGGGCCGCTGCCCATCGACCCCGGCCTCACGCTCGACGAGGATTGCCTGTCACTGAACGTCTGGGCCCCCGAACGTCCGCAGAATCGACCATGCCCCGTCATGGTGTGGATTCATGGTGGTGCCTACTACCTCGGGTCCTCGGCGCAGCGGATGTTCGATGCCTGCCATCTGGTGGAGCGCGGCGACGTCGTGGTGGTCACGATCAATTATCGACTGGGTGCTCTCGGTTTCCTGGACTTCTCGTCGTTCTCGACGGCAGAGCAGCCTTTCGATACGAACCTCGGTCTCCACGATCAGATCGAGGCGCTGAAGTGGGTGCGAGCGAACATCGCCGCGTTCGGTGGCGACCCGGCCGATGTCACACTGTTCGGCGAGTCCGCGGGGGGCGGCGCGGTGACCACGCTGATGACGTCGCCCGCCGCCGAGGGACTCTTCCACCGGGCGATCGCCGAAAGTTCGCCCGCAACCTCGGTCTACGGCAGCGAGCGCGCGGCGTCCATTGCGGAGGCGTTCCTCGAACTGGTCGGCCTGGCTCCCGCCGAGGTGGGACGTCTCCGCGATCTTCCCGTCGACGTGTTGACTGCGGCCTGCGTGGAACTCGTGCAGCAGGTGCCTGCACGCGTCCCCGGCACGCTGGCGGTTGCGCCGACCGTGGACGGTGACGTGGTACCGCACTACCCGGTGGCCGCGTTCCGTCACGGCCTCGCGCACAAGGTGCCGCTGATGATCGGGACCAACAAGGACGAGGCGTCGATGTTCCGGCTGATGAAGTCTCCGCTCATGCCCATCACCCCGGACGCCGTCCACCAGATGTTCGTGGCGATCGCTGCGGACCACCCCGACCTGCCGGTGGACGAGGAGCAGCAGGTGGAGGCGGCATACCTCGATTACCCGAAGAGGCGGTCCGCAATGGAGATCTCGCGGGACGCTGCTTTCCGGATGCCCACTTTGTGGATCGCCGAGGCCCACAGTCGCGTCGCACCCACGTGGTTGTATCGGTTCGACTACGCCACGCCTTTTCTCCGGGCGGCGCGAATCGGTGCGACCCACGGGACGGAAGTGCCCTATGTGTTCGGGAACTTCGGTGTCGTCCCCCGGGACCCCACCTTCAAGCTCGGTGGCCGCCGGACCGCCGCTCACGTATCCGATCGGATTCAGCGGCGGTGGCTGTCCTTCGCGTCGGCGGGCAACCCGGACGGCGGGGAAACCGAAACGCCCTGGCCACGGTACGACGAGACGGACCGCGCCACGCTGTTGATCGGCAAGGCGGATGCGGTGGTGGCGGACCCCGATCGGGATCTTCGCCGTGCGTGGGGTGAAGAGGTGATCGGCTTCACGTGAGCGGGTGCTCCGGTTTCGTATCGACCGATCGGGGGATACCTCTCGGATGGGCGCTGCAGCAAGGGAATCGGTTCGAAACCTCACCGTCGGCGTCGAGGAGGAGTTTTTCCTGGTCGACTCCTCGGGGCATCTCTCCGACGCGGGACCCGATGTGGTGGCGGAAGCCGGTGAGGAAATCCAGGGACTGCAGCGCGAACTGTCCCGGCCCCAGATCGAAACCGCGACCGGTGTGTGCTCCACCGGTGAAGAGGTGCACGAGCAATTGCGCACTCTGCGCAGCAGTCTGGTGAAGGTTGCCGCGGACCGCGATCTCCTGCTCCTGCCCAGTGGCACCCCGCTGATGGTCGAGGAAGGTCCCGCTGCGATCACGCCGACACCGCGCTACCAGAAGATGGCTCGTCGTTTCGGGCCGATCGTCGATTCGGTCACCACGTGCGGCTGCCATGTTCACGTGGGGATACCGAACCGTCAGATCGGTGTACAGGTGAGCAACTACATCCGAGGATGGCTGCCCGTCGTCCTGGCGCTGGCCGCGAACTCGCCCTTCCACAGCGGGCAGGACACCGGCTACCACAGTTGGCGTCACATCCTGTGGTCGCGCTGGCCGTCCGCAGGCCCGCCGCCGCGTTTCGACTCCGCCGAGGAGTACGAGGACACCGTGACCGCGATGATTGCCAGCGGCGCTGCTCTCGACCGCGGCATGATCTATTGGCACGTTCGACTGTCCGACGCGCAGCCGACCATCGAGATTCGGATCGCGGACGTGGCCATGACCGCAGCGCACGCGTCCGTGTATGCCGTTGCGGTGAAGGGGCTGGTCGCGCGGGCGTTGCGGTATATCGACGACGGGGTGTCCGTCGACTCACCGAGGATCGAACTCTTACGTGCGGAGCAGTGGCGGGCAGCCCGAGAAGGGCTCGACGGGGAATGCACGAGTCCGGTTTCGACCCGGCCTCTGGCGATCCGGCGGCAACTCGAGTTGATGCACGACACGGTGAGTGACGTCCTCGGCGCGGAGGATCTGGGCTTCCTCGAAGCCGGACTCGACTTGATGCTCCGTGACGGAACGGGCGCAGAGCAGCAACGCGCCGAGTTCGAACGGCGCGGCTCACTGGCCGACGTGCTGGCATTCCTGACGCGAGAGGTGACCAGTTGAGGGCGCGTCCGTCCGGTAGGCGCCGGGGGTCACCGTTCGTGTCCGCCGCCCGTGGCACGATTGTCGCGTGAGCACCCCAACCCAGCTCGAACAACTTCATCTGGTCCTCGGTGACGAGGAATTCCTCGTCGAACGCGCCGTGTCGACCGTGATCGCCCAGGTCCGGGCCACTGCGGCCGTCGCGCCGGGTGCTGAACTGCCCGTCAACCGGCTGCGGGCCGGTGATGCCGGTGCTGCAGAACTGGCCGAGCTGCTGAGTCCGTCCCTGTTCGCGGAAGACCGGGTGGTGGTGCTCGAGTCCGCCGCGGAGGCGGGTAAGGATGCGGTCGCGCTCATTCTCGACGCCGCAGCAGACCCGCCGCCCGGTGTCGTGCTCGTGGTTCTGCACTCCGGCGGTGGGCGTGCGAAGGCGATGACCGGCTCACTCGAGAAACTCGGCGCGGTCACTCACCCGTGCGCCAAGTTGAAATCCGGTGACATCATCGGCTTCATCCGCGGCGAGTTCCGCACGCTCGGCGTCCGGGTGTCACCGGAAGTGGTGCAGACCGTGTTCGAGGGTGTGGGCTCGAATCTGCGGGAACTTGCGGCCGCCTGCTCACAGCTCACCGCCGACACCGGCGGAAAGATCGACGTGGCTGCCGTTCAGCGGTACTACTCGGGCAAGGCCGAGGTGACCGGGTTCGATGTCGCGGACAAGGCTGTGGCCGGGGACACGGCGGGTGCCAGGGAAGCGCTGCGATGGGCCATGCTGCGTGGGGTACCGCACGTGCTGCTCGCGGACGCGCTCGCCGACGCGGTGCACTCGATTGCGCGCGTGGCGCCCGCAGGCAGGGGGGATCCGTTTCGGATGGCGTCCGAGCTGGGCATGCCGCCCTGGAAGATCAAGAAGGTGCAGGCTATCGCCAAAGGGTGGACTCCCGCGTCCGTCGGTGAAGCGTTGCGTATCGTCGCCGCCCTCAACGCAGACGTGAAAGGTGCCGCTGCGGACGCGGACTATGCCGTCGAGAGCGCGGTCGGACGCGTATCGCTGCTACGGCAGCTCTGATCGGCGCACGACAACAGCCGCTCGATCCGAGGACCGAGCGGCTGTTGGAGAGCTACGACGAAGGTGTCGTCAGATCTTGTTGAGAGCCTGCGCGAGAGCAGACTTCTTGTTGGCAGCCTGGTTGGAGTGAATGACGCCCTTGCTGGCCGCCTTGTCGAGCTTGCGGCTGGTGGCGACGAGGAGCTCGTTGGCCTTGTCCTTGTCACCGGCCGCCGCAGCCTCGCGGAACGAGCGGATGGCCGTGCGCAGCGAGGACTTCACCGACTGGTTACGGAGTCGGGCCGCCTCGTTGGTACGGATCCGCTTCACCTGGGACTTGATGTTGGCCACGCGTAAAATCCTGTCGTCTTAAGCTGGATACGGTCTAGAAAGCTGTGGGCGCACACTTATGCACCGACAGGCGAGATTACCAGTGATCGGGGTTCGATCTCAAACCGGACCCCGGACGCGCCGGGGACAGGGCGGCTGTGCTGCTGAACGGGTGTACATGTAGCAGCATGTCTGGGATGACGCCCCCAGCATCGAAGTCGTCAACAGTAACGAAGTCACAGGGAAGCACGAAGGCGCCGGCTCCCGTCTCGGGCGACAGCAGACAGAAGGGCGTGAAAGCGTCGGCAGCTCAGTCGCGAGCCTCTGTGACGACCCGATCACGCAAGCCGGCGCGGCCCGCGCACGTGTTCGACGGCTACGTCGACGTGGGAGGGTACGGGCTGGCGTTCGACGAGATGTTCGACCGTGACGGCAGTGTCCGGCCCCCCTACAAGGGTGTCTTCAAGGCCCTCGAGCCGGCCGACAGCGCCGATCTCGCCGCCCGCTCCGAGGCGCTGGGCAGGGCCTTCATCGACCAGGGCGTGACATTCTCCCTCTCCGGTCAGGAACGGCCGTTTCCGCTCGATCTCGTCCCCCGGGTGATCGCCGCCGCGGAGTGGACGCGCCTCGAGAAGGGGATCAAGCAGCGCGTGAAAGCGCTGGAGATGTTCCTCCACGACGTCTACGGGGAGCAGCGCATCCTGCGCGATCACGTCCTCCCGAAACGCTTGGTCACCTCGTGTGAGCACTTCCACCGGGAGGCGTCGGGCATCGTTCCACCCAACGGTGTGCGCATTCACGTGGCCGGTATCGACCTCGTTCGCGACGAGAACGGGGTGTTCCGCGTACTCGAGGACAACCTGCGGTCGCCCTCGGGAGTGTCCTACGTGATGGAGAATCGCCGCACCATGGCGCGCGTCTTCCCCGACCTCTTCATGTCCCACCGCGTGCGTTCGGTCGGCGACTACTCCACGCATCTGCTGCGCGCGCTGCGGGCGTCCGCTGCGCTCAACGAGGCCGATCCCACCGTGGTGGTGCTCACTCCCGGTGTCGGGAACTCTGCCTATTTCGAGCATTCACTGCTCGCGCGTCAGATGGGGGTGGAACTCGTCGAGGGCCGCGACCTCTTCTGCCGCGACAACATGGTCTACATGCGCACCACCGAGGGTGAGCGCCAGGTGGACGTGATCTACCGCCGCATCGACGACGACTACCTCGACCCGATGCATTTCCGGCCGGATTCGGTATTGGGCGTAGCCGGTGTTCTCAATGCCGCGCGGGCCGGAAACGTCGTCATCTCGAGTGCCGTCGGAAACGGTGTCGCCGACGACAAGCTGGTCTACACCTATGTGCCGCAGATCATCGACTACTACCTCGGTGAGAAACCGCTGCTCTCGAACGTCGACACGTTC
Organism: Rhodococcus sp. IEGM 27; assembly: GCF_033142305.1. Lineage (NCBI taxonomy): Bacteria > Bacillati > Actinomycetota > Actinomycetes > Mycobacteriales > Nocardiaceae > Rhodococcus > Rhodococcus sp. IEGM 27. The sequence continues at coordinate 222,564 of NZ_JAWLSG010000005.1, forward strand.
CGGTGCTGGCTCGACGACGAGTGCGAGCAGGTGCTCGACCGCGTGGACGAACTGGTCATCAAACCGGTGGAAGGTTCGGGTGGATACGGCATCGTCTTCGGTCCCGACGCCTCACCCAAGGAACTGAACACGATCACCCGGAAAATCAGGGCAGACCCGCGCGGATGGATCGCCCAGCCGCTGGTCCAGTTGTCCACGGTGCCGACCAAGATCGGTGACGAGCTCGTGCCCCGGCACGTCGACCTTCGCCCGTTCGCGGTGAACGACGGCGAGGACGTGTGGGTGCTGCCGGGGGGACTGACCCGGGTTGCCCTGCCCGAGGGTTCTCTCGTGGTCAATTCCAGTCAGGGCGGTGGCAGCAAGGACACTTGGGTGCTCGCCAGCCGAACCTCGGATGAGGAACAGGAACTCGCGGGCGAGGAACTCGTCACCGAACCTGCGCAGACCGCAGAAGCCGAGCAGGGCCCCGAACTCAGTACGTCACAACAGCAGCAGCAGCAGCAACAGCAACAGCAACAGCAACAGCAACAGAAGTGTGGAGGTGAGGGCTGATGCTGGCGAGAAACGCGGAATCGCTGTATTGGATCGGCCGGTACGTCGAGCGTGCCGACGACATGGCGAGGATTCTCGACGTCGCGGTGCATCAACTGCTCGACGATGCGTCGGTGAATCCGGACCGAACGTCCCGGCTGCTCCTGCGGGTTCTCGGGATCCCTGCTCCGAGTACGGAACTCGATGTTCGCTCGGTCACCGAACTCGTCGCCTTCAGTCGTAATCAGGTCGGCTCCATCATCGACTCGCTCGCCAGCGCACGCGAGAACGCCCGAGGCGCCCGCGAGGTCACGTCGAGTGAGATGTGGGAGTGCCTCAACGCCACGTACAACGGTCTCGCGGAACGCGAACGCGCAGCCAAACGGCTTGGGCCGCACGAGTTCTTCCGCTACGTCGAGGAGCGCGCGGCGATGTTCGCCGGTCTCGCCGACTCGACGATGAGTCGTGACGACGGTTACCGATTCCTGCTGCTCGGCCGCTCGATCGAACGTGTCGACATGCTGGCGCGAATGCTGCTGTCCCGCGCGGGCGACCGACCGTCGTCGCCGGCGTGGGTGACGGTTCTGCGTTCGGCGGGCGCTCACGACACGTACCTGCGCACCTACCGCGGCGCGCTCGACGCCAACCGCGTCGTCGAGTTCATCCTCCTCGACCGCTTGTTCCCGCGGTCGGTGTTCCATGCCATCCGGCAGGCGGAACAATGTCTCGCGGAACTCGACCATCAACCCGACAGCCGGGTGGGACCGCGCGCCGAGGCACAGCGTCTGCTGGGACGGGCGCGGAGCGAACTCGAGTTCCTGCCCCCCGGCGTTCTCCTCGAGGACCTCCAGGACCGGTTGGTGGGTTTGCAGGACACCTGCCGTGAGCTCGGAGAAGCGATCGCACTGCAGTATTTTCACGCCGCGCCGTGGGTGGCGTGGACCGATGCACGGGCCGTCGGCGCAGAAGCCGTCGTGGAGGGAGAGTTGTGAGCTGGCGAATGAGGGTGGTGCACACCACCGGTTATGCCTATGACGCGCCGGTGACGTCTTCATACAACGAGGCGCGGCTCACTCCCCGCGGCGACAGTCGGCAGACGGTGATTCTCAACCGAGTGGAGACCACCCCGGCCACCCGTTCGTATCGCTACACCGACTACTGGGGTACCGCGGTCACCGCCTTCGATCTGCATGCGCCGCATCGGGAACTCGAGGTCACAGGGCTGTCGGTCGTGGAGACGGAACCGTTCTCGCCTCCCGAGGAGTCGGTGGATTGGGACGAACTGGCTGGGCCGGCGGTGACGGACCGGTTCAACGAGCAGCTCAGTAACACCCAGTACGCGCCCCGCAACCGGAAGCTCGACGCGATCGCTCGCGATCTCCGGAAGGGGTGCACGCCCGAGGAAGCCGTTGTAGCCGCAGCGGACTGGGTGCACGCGGAAATGGCGTACGTTCCCGGGACCACGGGCGTGCACACGTCGGCAGTCGAGGCCTGGGCCGAACGGGAAGGCGTATGCCAGGATTACGCCCACCTGACGCTCGTCCTGTTACGAAGCATGGGGATTCCCAGCCGGTACGTGTCGGGATATCTGCACCCGAAAGCGGATGCGGCACTGGACGACACGATCGCGGGGGAGAGCCACGCCTGGGTGGAGGCATGGACCGGCGCGTGGTGGGGATACGACCCCACCAACGCTGTGGCCGTCAACGAGCAGCACGTGTCGGTGGGTGTCGGGCGTGATTACGCCGACGTCCCGCCGCTCAAGGGAATCTTCTCGGGAGGGCAGGCAACAGACCTCGAAGTCGTCGTGGAGATCACACGCCTGGCGTAAAGTCCGGCGCAGAACTGTGGAAAGCAAGGACTAACGATCCATTCCGACGAAGGTGGGTTCAATGTCTCCAACCGCACAGGAATACGTAGAGGTCGAGCCGATCTCGGATATCAAGAAATACTCGGCGGAGGCAATCGGCACTTTCGTGCTGGTTTTCTCGGCAGTGGGCACGGCGGTGTTCGCCGGAGCCAAGGTCGGCAATCTCGGTGTGGCCCTGGCTTTCGGACTGACGCTCCTCTTCCTCGTCTACGCCATCGGTCCCATTTCCGGGTGTCACGTCAATCCGGCCGTCACCATCGGACATCTGGCCCTCGGCCGAGTGTCGGTGGTCCGGGCCGGCCTGTACATCGTGGCCCAGGTAATCGGCGGCCTCCTCGCAGGACTCGTCATCTACGCAATTGCGCAGAGTCTGCCGTCGTACGACCGCAAGGCCGACGGGCTCGGGGCCAACGGCTGGGGTGAGCACAGCCCCTCGGCGATCAAAGGCCCGCTCGGCGGCATTCTGGAGAACGGATACGGCATCGGTGCTGCGATGATCGTCGAGGTCCTTCTCACCGCTTTGCTCGTGTTCGTCGTCCTGGCCTCGACCGACCAGATCTCGGATGTACCGCTGGCCGGTGTGTCCATCGGCTTCACCCTCGCGGTGATCCACCTGGTGTCCATTCCGATCGACAACACGTCGGTGAACCCCGCCCGCAGTCTCGCCGTGGCCCCGTATCAGGTCGGCGCGCTGTCGCAGGTGTGGTTGTTCCTGGTTTTCCCGTTGATCGGCGGTGCGGTGGGCGCCCTGGCCTACCGCTCGCTGTTCGGCAGGTACGACCGCCTCCAGAGCTGACGAAAGCCGGCTCCCTCGGCGAATGCCGGGCACGCACCCCGCGGTGCGTGCCCGGCAGTACTGTTCGATCTCACTGCCAGCTGAAATCGGCTCTCAGCCGCCTTGCCACGAGCTCGAACGTCGTCCGCTCCATGACGGCGCCCTCGCGCCGGATCCCTTCCTCGGGCACGTCGAGCACCCGGTCGAGGCGGACCCAGCTCGGGCGACCCTCGGAGTCCCAGGAACCCGAGCCGACCGCCACCCAGTCGCGGTCACCGTCGTGCTTGCTCTGCGAAGACAACATGAGGCCCAGGAGTGTCGCTCCGTCCCGCCCGACGACCAGTACCGGCCGATCCTTGCCCTGTGCCGGATCTTCCTCGTACGCCACCCAGGTCCACACGATCTCGCCCGGGTCCGCGCGCCCGTCCAGATCGGGGGAGTACTGCACCTTGCGGGCACGGTGGGCCGTCGGCGCGGAGTTCGCGGTAACCGGGCGGCCAGGGCTCGGCTTCGGCGTGGTGGTGGCCGAACCGGTCAGCACGCCGGCTGCGCGGTCGAGTGCGCCGGACTTCTGCAGCTGCTGCAGCAACTGGGGGCCCTTGTCTCGCGCCAGTTTGGCCAGTGTCTTCCCGATGCTGCTCCACGTGCTCGCCATGGCCGTCGAGCTTAGTGCGTGTATGCCGCAGCAGCCGGAGTCCGGTGGCTTGGATATCCTGACAGGTGACAGTGGCCCGGAACCGGGCCGGTGCCGGTCCAGGTAAGGGGTCCCCCATCAGCAGCTTCGCCGACAAGACGTTCACGGATCCCGCACAGATCCGGAATTTCTGCATCATCGCGCACATCGATCACGGCAAGTCGACGCTGGCCGACCGCATGCTTCAGCTCACCGGCGTGGTCGAAGAACGGCAGATGCGGGCCCAGTACCTCGACCGCATGGACATCGAGCGGGAACGCGGCATCACGATCAAGGCGCAGAACGTCCGGTTGCCGTGGAAGGTAGGTGACGAGGAATTCGTCATGCACCTCATCGACACGCCCGGGCACGTCGACTTCACGTACGAGGTCTCGCGCGCCCTCGAGGCGTGCGAAGGCGCGGTGCTGCTGGTCGACGCCGCTCAGGGCATCGAGGCGCAGACACTGGCCAACCTGTATCTGGCGATGGAGAAGGACCTCACCATCATCCCGGTGCTCAACAAGATCGATCTGCCTGCCGCCGATCCAGACCGCTACGCCGAGGAAATCGCGCACATCACCGGCTGCGAGCCGGGCGACGTGCTGCGCGTGTCCGGCAAGACCGGTGTGGGCGTCAAGGAACTTCTCGACGAGGTCGTGAAGCAGATCCCGGCGCCGGTCGGCGACGCCGACGGACCGGCGCGCGCGATGATCTTCGACTCCGTGTACGACGCCTACCGCGGTGTCGTCACCTACGTCCGCGTGGTCGACGGGCGGATCTCCCCGCGCGAGAAGATCACCATGATGTCGACCGGCACCACCCATGATCTCATCGAGGTCGGCATCATCTCGCCGGAGCCGAAGGCCAGCATCGGACTGGGTGTCGGCGAGGTGGGCTACCTCATCACCGGTGTGAAGGACGTGCGGCAGTCGCGCGTCGGCGACACCGTCACCGCAGCCCGTGGCGGCGCCACGGAACCGCTCGTCGGCTACCGCGACCCCAAGCCGATGGTCTATTCGGGTCTGTATCCCCTCGACGGCTCCGACTACCCGGTGCTGCGCGACGCCCTCGACAAGCTGCGCCTCAACGATGCCGCGCTGGCCTACGAGCCGGAGACGTCGGTGGCGCTCGGATTCGGTTTCCGGTGCGGGTTCCTCGGACTGCTGCACATGGAGATCACCCGCGACCGCCTCGAGCGCGAGTTCGGCCTCGAACTCATCTCCACGTCACCCAACGTGGTGTACCGCGTGGTGATGGAGGACGGCGCCGAGCACGTCGTCACCAACCCGTCCTACTGGCCGGAGGGCAAAATCCGCGAGGTGTACGAGCCGATGGTGAAGTGCACCGTCATCGCGCCCAGCGAATTCATCGGGGCGATCATGGAGCTGTGCCAGAACCGGCGCGGTGAACTCGGCGGCATGGACTATCTGTCGGAGACCCGGGTCGAGTTGCGCTACGAAATGCCCATGGGCGAGATCATGTTCGACTTCTTCGACGCTTTGAAGTCGCGCACCAAGGGGTATGCGAGCCTCGACTACGAAGAGTCCGGTGAACAGCAAGCGGATCTGGTGAAGGTCGACATCCTGCTCCAGGGCGAGGCCGTCGACGCGTTCTCGTCGATCGTGCACCGGTCGGCCGCCGGCGCCTACGGCGGCCGGATGACGTCCAAGCTGCGCGAGCTCATTCCGCGCCAGCAGTTCGAGGTGCCCATCCAGGCGGCCATCGGCGCGAAGATCATCTCCCGTGAGAACATCCGCGCGATCCGCAAGGACGTGCTTGCCAAGTGCTACGGCGGCGACATCAGCCGTAAACGCAAGCTGCTCGAAAAGCAGAAGGAGGGCAAGAAGCGCATGAAGACCATTGGGCGAGTGGAAGTTCCCCAAGAGGCTTTCGTCGCCGCGTTGTCCTCCGAAGCGGTCGGCGACAAGCCGAAGAAGTAACGCAGCCCCGCCCGGAGGCGTTCCCTCCGGGGTGTCCGAACGAAAGTAGGTACGCGGCGTGGCAATCGAAACCTGGCTGACCCGGACTCTCGGAATCGAGGTGCCGATCTTCGGAGCCCCGATGGGCGGGCGGGCCGGCGGCACTCTCGTCGGCGAGGTGTCGAAGGCGGGCGGGCTCGGCCTACTCGGGGCAGCCCGCTATGCCACCCCGGAGTGGATCGCGGACGAGGTGGCGATCGCGCGCGGTATCGGCGGGGACGCCTTCGGGATCGGCCTGATGACCTGGGCGCTCGACGACGATGACGCGCTGCTCGACGCCGCTCTGGCTCAGAACCCGCGGGTGGTCTCGCTCTCGTTCGGTGATCCCGCACCATATGTGGATCGGGTCCACGACATCGGTGCGCTCGTGGTGTCGCAGGTCAACACCGTCGAAGACCTTCGCGTGGTGGAAGCTGCCGGCGTGGACGTCGTCATCGCCCAGGGCGGTGAAGCCGGCGGTCACACCGGCCGAATCGGGACGCTGCCCCTGCTGCAGGAGATCCTCGAGGCCACGTCGTTGCCCGTGCTCGCCGCAGGAGGAATCGCGACCGGCCGTGGCCTTGCCGCGGTTATCGCCGCCGGTGCCGAGGGCGCGATGATCGGGACCGTCCTGCTCGCGAGCCCGGAGACCATCGGCCCGGAGTACGCGCGGAGCAAACTGATCGCCGCGGGCAGCGCCGACACCGTCTACACCTCGGTGTTCGACCAGGCCCGCAGCCAGCCGTGGCCTTCGCGGTGGGGTGGCCGGGCGCTTCGCAACGACTTCACCGGCAAGTGGCACGACGTCGGCGCCGCAGAGAGCGAACTCGCCACGGCGTACGACCCCGCGAATCCCGACCTCGGGGTCGTGTACGCGGGCGAAGCGGCCGGGTTGGTCACTTCCGAGCAGCCGGCGGGAGCGGTGGTCCGCCGGATCGCCGCCGACGCGGAGCGACTGCTGACGCGTTTCGCGAAGTGACGGCAACGAAGGCGTAGCGCCGAGTCCTCCGGTATGCCAAGGTTAGCCTTGGCTTATCGAAGAGGGGTGCGCTGTGCATGGAGGTCTGGTCATCGCGGTCGTGTTGTCGGTGATGTTCGCCGGTGTCGGCTGCAGCGTCGACGCTCGTTCCGACGAGGTAGCCGAGCGGCAGATCACGGTCGAACATCGCTTCGGCACGACGACCGTAGAGGGCACACCGACCCGGATCGTCGCGACGAGCAGCCAATGGCTCGACGCATTGCTGGAATTCGGCGTCCAGCCGGTGGGGTATCTCTCAGCTGGTCCGATGGGGGACGAGCGGGGACTTTATCCCTGGGAATCCGACGTTGCCGAGTCGGCGGTCGAACTGGACCGCGCCTCGGTGACCCAGTCGGGTGCGCCGTTGCCTGCCGAGGAAATCGCCGCCATGAATCCCGACCTGATCCTCGGTTCGTTCGCCATTACGGATCAGGACGACTTCGATCGAATCTCCGGCATCGCACCCACCGTTGCGGCGATCGGCAATGAACAGGTCGACCCGTGGGAATTGCAAGTCGAGACGCTCGGTCGACTGCTCGGTAAGGAGGGGCAGGCAGCCGAGATCGTCGCGAAGACCGACGGATTCGTGAACGGCCTGACCGAGCGCCTGCCCGGCCTCGCGGGCAAGACGGCTGTCCTCTCCCAATTCATGTTCGCCACCGATCAATTGGTTGTGGTGGCCGACCCTGACGACGGCGCGAGTACCGTCTTTCGCCGGCTGGGACTGACATTGCCGCCGGATCTCGTCGAGGAGGCGGGTGCCACGGGCGGTCGGCTGATGCTGAGCCCGGAGAGGGTCGACACCCTGGACGCCGATCTCGTCGTCATGTTGCCCAACGGCGGCACGCGCGAGGACCTGATGACACTGCCAGGGTTCGCCGAGCTCCCGTCGGTGCGCGGCGGTGGGCTCGCGACCCAGGACTACGCGACCGTGGTGGGATTCAACACGCCGTCGAGCCGCTCGCTGGTGTATTCCCTGAACCGGATCATGCCCCAGCTCGAGGCAGTGGCCACCTGATCAGACGGTCTGATGCGCAGGTTGGAAGCCGCCCGCGGCGGCCTCTTCGGCGCGGATGACGTGAACCACTGCGTTGATCAAAGCCAGGTGGGTGAACGCCTGCGGGAAGTTGCCCAGATGTCGTCCCGACGCCGGGTCGATTTCCTCCGCGTACAACTTCAGTGGACTCGCGAAGCCCAGCAGCCGGTTGCACAAATCCTTGGCGCGGTCGAGCTCACCGATCTCGACGAGCGCCGAGACCAGCCAGAAGGAACAGATCGTGAACGTGCCCTCCTTGCCCTCGAGTCCGTCGTCGGTGGTCTCCACCTGATAGCGCAGGACCAGGCCGCCCTCGGTCAGTTCGTCGGCGATGGCGAGGACCGTGGCGCGGATACGCGGATCGTCCGCTGGAAGGAACCGCAGCAGCGGGGCAAGGAGCAGTGAGGCGTCGAGGTCGTCGCTGCCGTAGCGCTGAGTGAAGACACCGCGACGATCCACCCCGTGCTCGAGGATGTCCTTCTTGATCTCGTCGGCCAGGTCCGACCACTGCTGGGCATAACTCGCCTCACCCTGCTGCTCGGCGAGTTTGGCGCCGCGGTCGAGGGCGACCCAGCACATGATCTTCGACGAGGTGAAATGCTGTGGTTCGCCGCGCACCTCCCAGATGCCGCGGTCCGGGTGCCGCCAATGCTTGACAGCTTCCTCGACCTGACGTTTGAGCATCGGCCACAACGTTTCGGGAACTCGCTCGCGCGACTTCACGTGCAGATACACCGAGTCGAGGATCGTTCCCCAGATGTCGTGCTGGTTCTGGTTGTATGCACCGTTGCCGATGCGCACCGGCTTCGCCCCGCCGTACCCGGACAGGTGATGCAGTTCGGCCTCTTCGAGGGTCTGCTCGCCCCCGACGCCGTACATGACCTGGAGCGGATGATGGTGGCCGTCCTCGGAGGCAGAAACGTCATAGATGAACGAGAAGAAATCGTTGGCTTCACGGTCGAGCCCGAGACTGTACAGACCCCACAACGCGAAGGTCGAATCGCGAACCCACGCGTAGCGATAGTCCCAGTTGCGCTCGCCGCCAGGTGTTTCCGGCAAGGAGGTAGTGGACGCGGCCAGAAGAGCACCTGTGGGCGCGTACGTCAAACCCTTCAGTGCGAGCGCACTGCGCTGGAGGTAACCGCGCCACTTGTGGTCGGGGAAACGGCCGATGGTGATCCATTCGCGCCAGCACTTCGCGGTGTGCCACATCTTCTGGGCAGCCTCGTCGAACGTCTGGGGTGCGGGCAGGTGCGACCAGGACAGCGCGACGAAGACATTGTCCCCCTCGACCATGCGGGTTCGAGCCCTTGCCTCGCGGCCCTCGAGGCCGATCTTCAGATTGGTGGTGAGCCGCAGCACCGGGTGATCACCCGGGCCGCTCGCGTTGCAGGTGGCCGTGGCCTCCTCGTACACCTTGCCCGTGTACTCCCAGTGCGCTGTGCCACGGTGATAGTCGAAGGCAGGTTCGCAGCTCATCTCGAATTCGACCGTTCCGTTGACGCACTTGACCGTTCGCAGCAGAACATGCTCGGCGTCCCAGTCGGTGGGTGTGCGCCGATGCGAACGGGAGCGTTGCTCGGTGTTGTGCCACGGGCCGAGCACCAGCGCGTCACGGACGATCAGCCACCCCGTCTCGGTTTGCCAGGTGGTCTCGACGATGAGCCCGCCCGGCAAATAGCGGCGGGCCGCCGGCACGTTCTGCCCGTACGGACCGATGCGGAAGTGGCCGGCGCTGCGGTCGAGGATCGCGCCGAAGACGCTGGGGGAGTCGGGACGTGGGATGCACATCCATTCGACGGCCCCGTTGCGGGCGATCAGGCACGTGGTTTCACAGTCCGAGAGGAACGCGTAGTCGTCGATCGGCGGAAACGTGTCGTGCCGATGGTGCCCGCCGGATGCGGTCTTACCAGGGGTCGTCGGCCCGAACGGAAGCTTCTGGTTCTCGGTGGACACCATCTGGACATCATCGACCGCCTGCGTCGCGCCGTCCACCTGTGCGGCCTCCCGGCATCGGCGGGCGATAGGGTGGTGCGGTGGAATTGATGGCGGGTTGGTGGGACGGCTTCGAGCTGTGGATCGCGGGCCTTCCCTTCGTTCCTCAAGTCGCTCTCGTGCTGCTGGTCATGGTGCCGGTGTGCCGCGGCGTCGCGTGGCTGCTCGATCGAGCACTGGCCGCAGTCTTCGTCCTGCTCAGGCGGGACGTTCCCACAGTGGAGGAACCCTGATGCCGCGCTCCCGCGTCACACTCGCCTTGCTCGCGCTCATCGTTCTCGTTGTCGTCGCCTGGCTGCTCACCCGATAGCTCGGTTCGATTCGAGAGGCTGGTTCAGCCTCTGCTACAGTCCACGGCGTGTCTGAAGCCGCTGTACACCAGGTCCGCCATGAATTGGCGTTGATCGCTGTCGGCATGCTTGCAGTCGCCGACATCGACTGTTGTTGATTCTCACCTCGCACCCAGCAGTCGGCATTTCCCGCATCGAGCAGTTCCGCCGCCGATGGCGCATCGCTCTTTCCGTTGCGTTCCTGCAGGTGCCGATGGGCGCGTCCCCCCTCTTCTCGTTTCGCACTACTTCTCTGTAAACAGTTCCCAGGAAGGTTTCTCCATGAAACGCCGTTCTCGTAGTCTTCTCACGGCCCTCGTGACACTCGGAGCTGTGGCACTGACCGCGTGCAGCGGCGGCGCGAGCGACACCGCCGGCAGCGACGCGGTGGGTGCAGACGGCAGTGCCGGCACCATCAACCTCTTCGCGTACGCGGTGCCCAAGCCCGGCTACGACAAGCTCATCCCCGCGTTCAATGCCACCGAAGAAGGCAAGAATGTCGCGTTCCAGCCGTCGTATGGCGCGTCCGGTGACCAGTCCCGCAAGGTCAAGGACGGTGCCGAGGCCGATTTCGTCAATTTCTCGGTCGAGCCCGACGTCACTCGTCTCGTCGACGCGGGACTGGTCGACAAGACGTGGAACCAGGATGCCTACAACGGAATCCCCTTCGGTTCGGTGGTCACGATCGTCGTGCGTGAGGGCAACCCGAAGAACATCCGGGACTGGGACGACCTCCTGAGCCCCGACGTCGAGGTGGTCACCCCCAACCCGTTCAGCTCCGGATCGGCGAAGTGGAATCTGCTCGCACCGTATGCCGCGAAGAGCAACGGCGGCCAGGATCCGAACGCCGGTCTCGCCTACATCACCTCGCTGGTCAACGACCACGTGAAAATTCAGCCGAAGTCGGGCCGTGAGGCGTCGGAGGCGTTCCTGCAGGGCACCGGTGACGTGCTGCTCAGCTACGAGAACGAGGCGCTGTTCATGGAGAGCAACGGTGATCCGGTCGAGCATGTGACCCCGCCGACCACCTTCAAGATCGAAAATCCGGTCGCCGTGCTGTCCAACAGCAAGCACCTCGACAAGGCCAACGCGTTCAAGGACTTCCTCTACACCCCCGAGGGCCAGAAGCTGTGGGCGGAGGCCGGGTTCCGCCCGGTCGACCCGGCCGTGGCGACGGAGTTCGCCGACAAGTTCCCCCAGCCGGCGAAGTTGTGGACCATCGCCGACCTCGGCGGCTGGTCGAAGGTCGACCCCGAGTTGTTCGCCAAGGACACCGGGTCGATCGCTGTGATCTACGACAACGCAACCAGGTAACACCGACATGAGCGACGCACCGACGACGACGACGGCGGTCGGCACCGGCACCACGGTGCCGTCCCCGCCCGATCGCCGCACCCGTAAGAAACTCGTTCAGGTCACCGGCGCGGTCGGACCGTTGGGTATCGGTGTCGCGACCCTGTGGCTGAGCATCATCGTGGTGCTTCCCCTCGCCGCCCTGACCGTGGCGTCGTTCGGTGACGGCATCGGCGGCTTCGTCGACGCCATCACCAGCCCGGTCGCGTTGGCCTCCCTCCGGGTCACCATCATGGTGTCGGTCGTGGTGGCCGTGATCAACGTGGTGATGGGCACGCTGATCGCGTGGGTGCTCGTTCGCGACGAGTTTCCGGGCAAACGGATCGTCAATGCGCTGATCGATCTCCCGTTCGCACTCCCGACGATCGTGGCCAGCATCGTCCTGCTGGCCCTCTACGGGCCGGAAAGTCCCATTCACATCTACCTCAACGCGACGCAACCCGGACTGATCGTGGCACTCGCATTCGTGACGCTGCCCTTCGTGGTGCGTTCGGTGCAGCCGGTACTCATCGAGGTGGACCGGGAAGTGGAAGAAGCTGCGGCGTCGCTCGGTGCAGACAATGTGACGATCTTCCGGCGAGTCGTCGTCCCGACCCTCATGCCTGCGATCATCAGCGGTGCAGGGCTGGCGTTCGCCCGCGCGATCGGCGAATACGGGTCGGTGGTCCTCATCGGCGGCAACATTCCGCGTGAGACCCAGATGGCGTCGCAGTACATTCAACAACAGATCGAAATCGATCGGCCTGCCGCTGCGGCGGCCGTGTCGGTGGCTCTGCTGGCCATCGCGTTCGTGACGTTGTTCGTTCTCCGGCTTCTCGCGAGTCGTGGTCAACGTCGTGAGGAGCAGGCGGAATGAAACTGTCGGGACCCACCCGCATCACTCTGCGCACCGTCGCGCTGCTCTACCTGTTCGGCCTTCTCGTCGTGCCGATCGCGGTCATTCTCTACCGAACGTTCGAGCGTGGCATCGGTGCGTTCATCGACTCCATCTCGACCCCGGCAGCAATCTCGGCGCTCAACCTGTCGTTGCTGATCGTCGCCATCGTCGTGCCGATCAACGTGGTGTTCGGAATCGTGACCGCCCTCGCTCTCGTACGGGGACGATTCCCGGGTCGTGGTCTGGTGCAAGCCGTGGTGGATCTGCCGTTCGCCGTGTCCCCGATCGTCGTGGGTGTGTCGCTGATCCTGCTGTGGGGCACCAACGGCTGGTTCGGGGGAGTGGAATCGATCGGGTTCAAGGTCATCTTCGGCCTGCCGGGAATGGTGATCGCCACGTTGTTCGTGACGCTTCCGTTCGTGGTGCGCGAGGTGGAGCCCGTGCTGCACGAGATCGGGGAAGAACAGGAGCAGGCGGCCGCGACGCTCGGGGCAAACAAGTGGCAGACCTTCTGGTTGATCACCCTCCCCGCCATCCGGTGGGGTCTGACGTACGGGGTGATTCTCACCATCGCCCGCTCGTTGGGCGAGTTCGGCGCCGTCATCATGGTGTCGTCCGGTTTCCCCGGAGTCTCGCAGACCCTCACACTGCTGGTGCATTCGCGGTACATCGACGACCACAACACCTTCGGGGCATATTCGGCGGCCACCCTGCTGATGGGCATTGCCGTACTCAGCCTGCTTCTGATGACTCTGCTCGACCGTAAGAGGAGCACCACATGATTACCGTGACCGGCGCGCGCAAGAACTACGGATCGTTCGCTGCCCTCGACGACGTGACCATCGACATCCCCTCGGGTTCGCTCACTGCGCTCCTCGGTCCGAGTGGTTCCGGCAAGTCGACACTGCTGCGCTCCATCGCCGGCCTGGAGGCACTCGACTCCGGCACGGTGGTGATCGGCGGGAAAGATGTCACGAACGTCTCGCCGCAGAAACGTGACATCGGATTCGTGTTCCAGCACTATGCGGCGTTCAAGCACATGACGGTGCGCGACAACGTCGCGTTCGGACTCAAGATCCGTAAGAGGCCGAAGCCGGAGATCGACAGGAAGGTCAACGAGCTCCTCGGAATCGTCGGGCTCGACGGGTTCCAGCACCGATACCCGGCTCAGCTTTCCGGCGGGCAGCGGCAGCGCATGGCGCTCGCCCGGGCATTGGCTGTCGATCCCCAGGTGCTGCTCCTCGACGAGCCGTTCGGTGCCCTCGACGCCAAGGTGCGGACCGACCTGCGCACCTGGCTGCGCCGGCTCCACGACGAGGTGCACGTGACCACCGTCCTCGTCACCCACGATCAGGAGGAGGCGCTCGATGTCGCCGACCGGATCGCCGTCCTCAACAAGGGCCGCATCGAGCAGATCGGTGAACCGGCAGACCTCTACGATCGTCCGGCCAACGATTTCGTGATGTCGTTCCTCGGTTCGGTGGCCAAACTCAACGGCCAGCTGGTCCGTCCTCACGACATCCGGCTCGGCCGCGACCCCGACATGGCACTTGCCCAGAAGGCGGGAACCGCGGAGTCGCTCGGGGTGACACGGGCCACTGTGGAACGGGTGGTGCATCTCGGGTTCGAGGTGCGGGTGGATTTGCGCAACGAGGCGACCGGCGAGCGTTTCTCGGCCCAGGTGACGCGGGGTGACAGCGCGGCGCTGCATCTGCAGGAGGGTGAAACTGTGTACGCGCGGGCCACGCGGGCACCGGAGCTTCCCGAGGCGGAAATCCCGGTGTCTCTATAGCCCGGTGTCTCTGTAATCCCGTGCCGACGAGGAGGCGATTGTGACAACTCCGGCAGTGCCCGTAACCCGCGACAACGTGCTGATCGTGCACTGGCACGATCTCGGGAGGCATCTGGGTTGTTACGGTGCGTCCGGTGTGCGAAGTCCGAACCTCGACCGGCTCGCCGCGGAGGGAGTGCGGCTGACCGACGCGCACGCGGTGGCACCCCTGTGCTCCCCGTCGCGCGGCGCACTGTTCTCGGGCCGCTACCCGCACAGCAACGGTCTCGTCGGACTCGCCCATCATGGATGGCAGTATCACGACGACGTGCAGACGTTGCCGTCTCTTCTGTCGAACGCCGGATGGTACACGGCCCTGTTCGGCATGCAGCACGAGACGGCGTACCCGAAGCGGCTCGGCTACCACGAGTACGACGTGACGAACTCGTACTGCGACTACGTCACCGATCGTGCGTCCGGGTGGTTGTCCCGATTCCCGCCACAGCCGTTCCTGTTGACGGCTGGTTTCTTCGAGACGCACCGCCCGTACCCAGCGGACCGCTACCGGCCGGCCGACCCGGAGAGCTTCGCGGTGCCTTCGTACCTGCCGGACCGGCCGCAGGTGCGCGAAGACCTGGCCGGGTTTCACGGTTCGATCGAGGTGGCGGACGCGGCCGTTGGACGGCTGCTGCACACGCTGGAGGCCGAGGGACTCGACGACAGCACGTGGGTCGTGTTCTTCACCGACCACGGCGAAGCGTTCCCCCGGGCCAAGTCGACCCTGTATGCGCCGGGTACCGGGATCGCGACGATCATCCGCCCACCGCGCCGGTTGCGCGCGGCGCCCCGTGTCTACGACGGATTGTTCAGTGGTGTGGATCTGGTGCCCACCCTTCTCGAGCTGCTCGGTGTGCCGGTGCCCGCGGAGGTGGAGGGCGTCTCCCACGCCGAACAGTTACTGGGTGCGTCGAACGACCAGGCGCGCGAGGTGGTGTTCACCGAGAAGACCTTCCACGACACGTTCGACCCGATCCGCGCTGTGCGATCGAAGCAGTACAGCTACATCGAGAACTACGCGCCCCGGCCCGTTCTCGACCTTCCGCTCGACATCCAGAACAGCTTGTCCGGCGACGCGATGGGTACCGAGCACCTCGCGCCACGTCCGAGCAGGGAGCTCTACGACCTCGCTGCCGATCCCGACGAACGCGTCAACGTCGCAGACACCGATTCCTTTGCCGGCATCCAGGCCGAGTTGTCGCTCGAGCTTCACGCGTGGCGGCGGGCCACCGGCGACGCCATTCCGAGCGATGAGGAGGGCACCGCCTACGCCCGAACTGCAATGGAGAAGTATCTCGCCAAACTGGACCGCACGCCCGATGTGCGGTCGGCGTACAGCGCGGAGCGCGGCATCCTCGACGAACCGCGGAACAACACCGACACCTGACAATGCCGGATCGAAGATCCGGTTCAGCCCTCGCACGCCCCGCGGCAGTGGTGCACTGAGAGCGTGAGCATCGACTGCCGGTCCCGTCCGCCCACACCTCTGCGCGAGGTGCTGCGCCGCCTCGGCGGGGCGGCAGTGCTCTTCGGGACCGGGGAGGAAGTCGTGACGGGTATCAGTCAGGACTCGCGTCTCGTCCGGCCGGGCGACCTCTATGCGGCGCTGCCCGGCCAGCGCTGGCACGGCGCCGCGTTCGCAGCCGAAGCCGTCTCGCGTGGTGCGGTCGCGATGCTGAGTGACCACCCGTCGGAACTCCTGCCGACCATCGTCGTGGACGATCCGCGGTGTGCTGTGGGTCCGCTCGCTTCCGTACTCTACGGAAATCCCTCCGGCGCACTCGATGTCTACGGCGTGACGGGAACGAACGGAAAGACCAGCACCGCATATCTACTCGAGGCAGGTTTGAACGGCGCCGGAATTACCGCCGGACGGATTACCGGCATCACGGTGCGGGGACGCCGCGGTTCGCGGGACGCTGTCCGGACCACTCCCGAGGCCTCCGAACTCCACCAGACTCTCGCCGCTTTCCGGGACCAGGGTGTCTCCGCGGTGGCGATGGAGGTCTCCAGCCACGGGCTCGCGCTGCATCGCGTCGACGGAACGTCGTTCGGTGTAGCCGTATTCACCAATCTTGCACGGGACCATCTCGATTTCCACAAAGATATGGCTTCCTATTTTGCCGCGAAGGCCAGGTTGTTCAGCGCCGAGCGTTGTGCGACGGCGGCAATCGGCATAGACGACGAATTCGGTCGCCGCCTTGCCGCCACTGTGTCCGTGCCCCGTCTCACCTTTTCCTCGAGGTCTGCGAAGGCAGATATTTACGGCGACGACGTGCACGCCGACGAGGGTGGAACTTCGTTCAGGTTGCACGGCCCGTGGAGGACGACCACGATTCGACTTCGGCTCCTGGGAGCCCATCAGGTGGACAACGCACTTGCCGCCGTCACGGCCCTGACTGTGCGCGGGGTCGACCTCGACGGCGCGATCGCCGGAATCGAGGGCCTCGACACCGTGCCGGGTCGTCTCGAAGCGATCGACGCCGGCCAGCCCTTCCTGGCCTTCGTCGACTACATGCACAACACGGGAGGTCAGCGGCGGTTGTTCCCGTATCTTCGCTCCCTGACCCGGGGCAAGGTCATCGTCGTCATCGGGGCGACCGGCAATCGTGATCCGGGTAAGCGTGCCCGACTGGGGACGACGGCGGCCGAGCTCGCCGACATCGTCGTCGTCACAGACGAAAGCCCGTTCTCGGAAGATGCCGAGGTGCTGCGGGACGACGTCGCACGAGCGGCGCGGAGGGTGAAGACCGCTGAGGTACTCGTCGTCCCCGAACGCGGCGAGGCCATCGCGACCGCGGTCACGCGGGCCGCACCCGGTGACGTCGTCGTCGTAGCGGGTCGCGGCTCCGACGCCGTGCAGGATTTCGGCCGGGTCCGGCGACCTTTCGATGATCGCGTCGCCCTTTACGACGCCGTACTCCGGTCCGCGCGGGCGTGAGTAGATCCGGCCTCGGGCCTCGACGGCGCCGCGCCAGCGCTACCGAACCTCGTGTCGGGCCAGTACGGCAAGGATGCGTTGTACGAGCTCGTCGAGATCGGCACCCGTGGTATCGAACGCGAGGTCCGGATCATCAGGCTCCTCATAAGGCGCGTCCACACCTGTGAGGCCACGCAGCTCGCCGGCCCGCGCACGAGCGTAGAGGCCCTTCGGGTCTCGTCGTTCGCATTCCTCTACCGGCGTGCTCACGTGAATCTCGAGGAACGGCAGTCCCGCCGCCTCGTTGAGGACCCTCGCAATGGTGCGATCCGACCGGAGTGGAGACACCATCGAGGCGATCGCGACCACCCCGGCGTCGGCGAACAATCGGGTGAGGTGTCCGACTCGCCGGATATTCTCGGCGCGGTCCCCTGGGCTGAACCCCAGATCATCGGAGATTCCGTGCCGCACATTGTCGCCGTCGAGCAGATACGCCGTTCGCCCCGCATCGACGAGCGTGCGTTCGAGTGCTACAGCCACCGTCGACTTCCCCGACGCGGGAAGCCCGGTGAGCCAGATGGTGGCGCCGCGCTGACCCGTCGCCGCCCATCGACGGCCACGGTCGAGAGAAGAAGGGTGCCAAGTGATATCGCGTCTCGTCTGCGCTCCCGGTACCACTTCCCGGGAATCGAGGACAGTGCCGGCGCCGATCGTGTCGTTACTGCTCTCGTCGATGAGGATGAATGCGCCACCATCCCGGTTTTCCGCATACGTGTCGGCGAGGACGACGGTACTGGTGCGCAGCGTTATTCGGCCGATGTCGTTGAGAGCGAGTTCGGCGGGGGAGTCGTGTTCGTCGAGAGTTTCCGGGTCCAGTCGAGTGTGCAACGCCTGCACCGTGGCGCGAACGGTGCGGGACGTGTGCTTCACGGCGATGCGATCGCTGGCACGCAAAGGGGTTTCACCGAGCCAGCACACGGTCGCATCGATCTCTCGCGCCGGCACCGGAGCCGAGGCATCGGCGTGGGCACTGACGATGAGATCGCCCCGTGCGACGTCGATGTCGTCGGCAAGTTCCAGCGACACCGACAGGGGCGCGACGGCGACGGAGCGTTCGGGGTCGAGCGTATCGAGGGCGGTCACCGTGCTTCGCGCGCCCGCGGGCAACACCACAACTTCGTCGCCGACTGTGAGAGTGCCGGCCGACAGTCGACCGGTGTAGCGCCGTCGGCGGCCTTCAGTCGGGCGCGCAACCCACTGGACGGGCAAGCGCAGCTGAGCGGTGTTCGCCGATGGGGCAGCGAGTTCCACGGATTCGAGATACTCGAGCAGAGTGGGACCTGCGTACCACGGAGTGGTGGTGGAGCGGTGCACGACGTTGTCGCCCAGTGTCGCCGACACAGGGATCACGGTGAGATCGGCCGCACCCAGATGCCCGGCAAGTATGCGTAGGTCGGACTCGACCTCCCGGAAGCGTGCCTCGTCGAAACCCACCAGGTCGATCTTGTTGACGACTGCCACCACGTGGGGCACTGCGAGCAGTTCGGCGATGCGTGCGTGCCTCCGGGTTTGGCGGAGCACTCCGGTCCGCGCATCGACCAACAACATCGCAACGTGTGCGTTGGACGTCCCGGTGAACATGTTGCGGGTATACCGCTCGTGCCCGGGCGTGTCGGCGAGTACGAAACTACGGGAGGCGGTCGAGAAGAAGCGGTATGCGACGTCGATCGTGATTCCCTGCTCCCGTTCGGCCCGTAGGCCGTCGGACAGGGCGGCCAGGTCCGCGTTTCCATTTTCGTCGGTCACCGCGTCGAGGTGATCGATGGGCAGGCTTCCGGTGTCGTGAAGGAGCCGGCCGATCAGCGTGCTCTTTCCGTCGTCGACACTGCCTGCGGTCGCGAGTCTCAGCAGTTGGCGCGGTGCGGTGATGGTCATCAGAAATAGCCCTCGCGCTTCCGGTCTTCCATTGCTGCAGCCGACGTTCGGTCGTCGGCTCGGGTCTGGCCGCGTTCGGAGACGGTGGCGGCCATGATCTCGTCGATAACCCCCGCGACGTCGTCGGCCTCGGAGAGGACGGCACCCGTGATGGTGAGGTCGCCGACCGTCCGATATCGGACCCGGAGTTCCTGCACCACCTCACCGGGCGCGGGCTGCGTGTGTTCGGACACGCCCAGAAGGATCCCGTCACGCTCGAACACTGTGCGGTGGTGTGCGAAATAGATCGACGGCAGCTCGAGATTCTCGAGTTCGATGTACCGCCAGATGTCGACTTCCGTCCAATTGCTCAACGGAAACACGCGCACCTGTTCGCCCCGGCGAATTCTCCCGTTGTAGAGCGACCACGGCTCGGGGCGCTGCGCACGCGGATCCCATTGGCCGAACTCGTCGCGGAAACTGAGCACTCGCTCCTTCGCGCGGGCGCGTTCCTCGTCCCGCCGGGCGCCACCGAACGCGGCGTCGAATCGGTGCTGTTCCAACGCGTCGAGCAACGTGCGCGTTTGCAGCCGGTTCCGTGACCCGCTCGGACCGCCCGCCTCGGTGACCCGGCCACGATCGATCGATTCCTGCACGGACGCGACGAGGAGCGAGTGCCCGCCCTCGGCGAGCCGCCGGTCCCGGAACTCGAGTACTTCCGGGAAGTTGTGACCGGTGTCCACATGGAGCACGGGAAATGGAACAGGCGACGGGCGAAATGCTTTCTCCGCGAGGCGAAGCAGAACGATCGAGTCCTTGCCGGCCGAGAAGAGCAGTACCGGCCGTTCCAGTTCGGCCACGACCTCGCGAATGATGTGCACAGCCTCGGCCTCGAGTGCGCGGAGTTCCTCGACCGCGGCGACTGTGGATTCCGCAGATCTGGAATCCGCAACGATAGAACCGTGGGTCATACCGGGTACCCCTTCGCCGTTGCTTCGACGCGATAGCGTTCTGCCCATTCGCGGGAGCGGCCGTCGCTCTGGCGTTTCAGTGGCGGCGGCGGTGCCAAGTCCGGATCCAACCCCAGCGCAAGAAGAACCTTGGCAGTGGTGGCCTGCGGATCGGCCACCAGATCGGTGAAGCTGACCTCGAGAGGAGACAGGTTTTCCGCCGCAAACCAGTCGCGCCAGGCGCGCTCCTGGTCACGCAAGTTCCGCGCAAGGTGGGCGATGCCCTCGGCGTTGTACTCGGCGCCGTCGTTCGGTGCCGGCGGAGTCGCGTCGTCGCGCCAAACCTGGGTCTGGACGGCCCGCCACATCGACACCGCCTGATCGACGACATCGGGCCGGTACACGTGAATGAAAGTGATGTCCGTGCCGAGAACGTCGTCGAGGGCGGACCGGAGATCGGCCCCGGAACGGTGGGGTAACCCCGCCGCGCGATCGAGCAGCAGGGACACCTGGTTCCACATGAGCTTTCCGCCCCACATCCCGTTGGGGGTGCGCCCGAGGCTGAGTAGTTGATCGCGCCACTGCTCGGCCGTGCGGGTGTCCTCGACCCCCGGTTCCAGCGGCGCGAGGAGCGAGAGCACCGCTTCGTCGGTGACATCCTCGAACCACTGCCGCGGTTGCGGTGACCGGCTGGTGGACGGCAAATACTGGAAAAACTCTTCAGGATTGCCAGCCACCGTGGTGGCGCGCAGTGACTCGACGAGCAAAGTGCTGCCACTACGCTGCGACGCGCAGACAAGGTACGACTGGGGCTCCGGCATGCCGGAAACTATAAACGCGAAATGGGGTGTCGCAATCTGTGGCGCATTCGATTTTGCCTGATGAAAACACTTGCCTTTTCTGCACGCTGTGCATGGTGTGTTGTGACACTGCTGTCAACCAAAAAGACGCAGTTCAGGAGCATTGTGGATTGCTGGATGCGACGCCGGATTCCGGCACGAGATTGGTTCTGTACTACGTCGATATTAATCAGCCTGATCGCAATTGCCTGCGTCCGCTCAGCCTTTACGGCAGACCAGCACCGGGCACCGTGCGTGGTGGATCAGGCTCTGACTGGTGGAGCCGATGAACGACGCGGTGAAGGGGCTGCGCCCGTGACTGCCGACGGCAATCAACTGCGCCCCGAACGAGTACTCGAGGAGTACTTTCATCGGCCCGCCCCGCTCGAGGCACCGCGTGACCTCCACGTCGGGGTACTGCTCGCACCATCCGGCAAGGCTCTCGGCGAGCCAGGCCTCCTCGTGCTGAACGAGGTCGGTCCAGTCCATGAATCGCCGCGCCTCCGAGTACCACGCCCCGAACGTGGAGTGCTCCGCCCAGGTGTGCACGGCGACCAGTGGGGCGCCGAAGAAGGACGCGAATTCGAAGGCGTGGGACACCGCCATGTCGCTCAGTTCACTGCCGTCCACACCCACCACGATCGGGCGATTGCCGCTGACCTCGTGGCCCTGGATCCCACGCCACACAACGACCGGGCATTCGGCGTGGTTCGACACCCGCACGACGTCGGAACCGGCATACACCGATTTCATTTCACTGGTGGCCGCAGGCCCGAGGACGATCATCCGCGCGGTACGGGACAGATCGATCAACACGCGTGCCGGGGGTCCGTCGACGATGCTCCGCTCGATCTCCATGTCGGCACGACCATCACGCAACGCGCGTTCCGCTGCCGCGAGGAGCGCCTCTGCCTCGGCGCGGAAGTCGTGCCGGGGCTCCCCCGCGGGCGCCCGGCCGCGTGACTCGGGATGCTTGGGCAGCACGTGGACCAGGCGCAGCGGCTCCTCGAAGCGCTCCGCTGCGGAGGCGGCCCACTGCGCCGCCTCCACTGAGCCGTCCGATCCGTCGATGCCCGCCACGATTCCGTGCCGGATGATCTCAGTAGCCATGGTGGACTCCCTCGCCTCTGTTTCAGTTTGATCCAGAACGACGGCGGTGCGCCAGAGGCGAATGGGTGTGACTCGGGAGGTCAATTCGCCGGACTTCATCCGTTGTACAAGACCGAGCATGGGGCTGGCGTCGATTCTGCTAGGTGGACAGTCCGAGAACCGGACAGGCATTACGCGGTCCTTTCTGCACCGATGGATATCGTGCGGGACACTGCCGCGAGAGGCCGGGGGCAGGAGATCGCGTGGAAGGGGAACGGTCCCGAAGGCGTCACCGCTTCAAGGCGCTGATCGTCTTCGTGGCGACACTGTTCGGTGTGGGCGTTGTCTTGCGCGCAATTCATCGCAACCACTCGACGAAAGCGCAGGAGATGACCACTACACCCACAGAAGCCGCGGCGCCCACAGAGAGTGCATCCGTGGGCCGCGGCCGGTTGCACGGCAAGCGGGTCCTCATCACCGGGACTGACGGGGGACTGGGCCAGGCCGCCCAGGTCCGGGAAGGTGCCCGCGTCGTCGGATGCGGGCAAGGGTCTTCGTCAAGGCGATAACCGCACCCTTGGCTGCCGCGTGCGCGGCCTGGCCGAGCGCGGCGATGCCGCGCATCCCGGAGATCGACCCACGTTGATGATCGCGCCGCCCCCGTCCGCTATCAGGCGCGGCGAGGCGGCGTTGGTGACGGGTGAGGACCAGGTCGAGTTCGGCGCTGAGGGTGCTCTTCCAGAGGTCGTAGTTCATCTCGGCGAAGGGAGCGAAGACGAACCCGGCAGCGTTGTTGTACAGCACATCGATACCGCCGAGGCGAGCAGCACCGTCGGTCACCCATGCGCGGGCGGCCTCGGGGTCGGTGAGGTCGACGGTGGTGCCCCACGCGTCGTGTCCTTGGGCGGCCAGTGCGTCGGCCGTTGCCTCGGCTCGGCCGGGTTGCAGTCGGTATAGCGCCAGGGCGGCGATGTCGTGACCGGTGCCGGGGCGTTGGATCAGATGCAGTCCCCGCATGTACTCGCGGCCGGTGTCGTCGACCGCTTCGTCGGTGGCCGGGGAGCTGACGAAACCCGGAGAGATCGCGTCGGCGCGGATCCCAACCGCGGCGCTTTCGCGGAGCCTCCGCCCCGCCACCGACATCCGACATCGAGCACCCCGCTCACCCGAAACAGACCACGCCTGGAGATCGAGACGATGACGACGTTCAAGCCGGCCACGCGCGGACTGCTCTACGAAACCGTGGCCGAGCAACTTCGCGAGGCAATCCTCGACGGTCACTACCGGCCCGGTGACCGGTTGCCGACCGAGGGAGAGCTCACCCAGGAGTTCCAGGTGAGCAGGGCTGTGATCAGGCAGGCCACCATGAGCCTCGAAGGCGAAGGATTGGTCGACGTCCAGGTCGGTGCCGGCGGAGGCACCTACGTCCTCGACGGCGGCATCGAGGCGGTACTCCGCGCATTCGAAAACCTGTTCCGGCACCGGGGATTCAGCCCGGAACACTACCTCGCCGCGAAAGCGGTCCTCGAACCCGCCCTGTGCGCAGCGGTCGTCGTCGCCGCGACCCCTGCAGACGAACGCCGACTCGAGGACATCCTCAGCGATGACTGGTCAAAACCCGCACCCAGACCATCAACCCGCTCCACGTCGTGCTCACCCACCTGATCCACGCCGGCGCACGCACGCCCCATAAGGCCATCGATCCGACACTGCCGGGATTCCAATTCTCGACGAGCTGGATCTGAGCGCAAAAACGCTGGACTGGAGTCATCAGTTCAGGTGTTGGCCATACGGTGGAGCCGATGGCCGCGTGATCCACAGCAAGCCGATCAATTTCCTGGTAACGCGCGTACGGGTTCGCGCGGGCCTGGGACATCAGGCAGTGCCGGCGGAAGAAGATTCACGAAGGCCGCTTCGAACCAGCGGCCGTTACCAACAATGTTTGTGTAGAGGCGGGTAAAGGGTTCGTACAGTTTCACTGACTTGTCCAGATTTTCATTGTGCTCACGCAGTATTTTCACGACCGCTCCAAGTTGTTGCAAAGCAGGGCCGATGATCGCCTCGTTGTCCTTGACCAGGCCTGACAGTTTCTGCGAAAGACGTTGCGTCCCAGTGAGTAGCTGTGAGATCGCTTGCTGTCGGTGATTGAGCTCGTCGAGGAGCACTCCGGCGTCGGCAATCAGCCGCGTGAACTGAGCGTTGCGGTCGGCCAACACCTTCGAGGTGTTCGCGGTGGTGTCAAACAACCTCCGCAGTTCCTGGTCTCGGCTCGCCACGGCGCCGGAGAGCCTGCTGACACCGTCCAGGGAAGCCCGGATCTCGGCGGGGGTGCCCTCGAACGCTTGCGACAGCGATGTCATGGCCCCTGCGAGTTGGTCGCCGTCGATGGCGCCGACCGTCCTGGCCGCGGACGAGAACGCATCGATGACGTCATAGGGGGACGTGGTGCGGTCGAGCGGTATCGCGTCGCCCGGTTTCAGCACGTCGGTCCCGCGGGGGTCGAGCGCCAAATATTTTGTGCCCATGATCGTCTTGATCTGGATTGACGCTGAGGTCTCGTCGCCGATCCAGGCGTCGGACACTTTGAACGCTACGTCGACGTGGCCACCGTCGAGTTCGAGTGCACTAACCTTGCCGACCTTGACACCGGCGATGCGCACCTCGTTGCCGGGTGCGAGTCCTGCCGCCTCGGAGAACTCGGCGTGATAGGTCGGGCCGGCCCCGATCAGGGGCAGTGAATCGAGTGCCATCGCTGACACTGCTGCCAGCAGAATCACGAGCATTCCGATAGCACCAGCCGTTGCCGGACTGCGCCTTCTGGACATGGAACCTTCAACTCCTCTTGGGTATCACCGTCATCGGCCGCTACGACTCTGGCGCTCACGGTCACTGAGCCCGACGAAACCGGGCGCTGGTATGAAAGGCGGCTCGATGTGCCATGTAATCAAGCTCGAAGTGACCTCTCAAGATGAAGGAGCACGCAATTCGTACCCGACAGCCGTTGTGACGGTGCGATTTTCGGTACCAAGGGTCGTCGCCGGCGAACCCATCACATCGAGGTCGAGCCCTTGAAGGTGGAATACCACAGCGTCATCGGCAGCGGTATCGATGAGGATTTGCTCGGGCAAGGCGGGTCGGAGTACGCGCAGTTGTCGTCCGCACCGACGATAGCTACCGGCCCGGTGTAGCCGAGGACCCACCACTCCCGGGCCGCGGTGCACCCGGCGGTAGAATAGCCGCCAGTGACAATTGGTGTAGGTGCCTACATCGTTGTTCCCTGGGCGCAGCGCCCGGGCACGATGCGACAGCGGCGCGCGGCCGCCGTCAGATCGTCTGGCACTTCCGATCCGTCGTTTCGCCGGATCAGGGCGATCGTCCACCGACGAGTTCGCTGCCGTCCGCTGGTGAGGGCGGTGTTTTCGGCGTGCTCGTGTAGAACGTGCCCCACCGGTGTCGGATGGCGTCGAGCAGCTCTGGTGTCGCGACTTCGGCCGGTGATGAGGTTCTCCAAAAGACATGTCCGTCCGGCCTGACGACCACTGCGCCCGACTCGCCGACTTCGAACAGCTCGACCAACGGGGTGAGGTCATGTCGGGTCACTGGAGTGATAGTGACGACGGTGATACCGGGGGAGGGGACGGCTCTGTGAGAGAGCAGCCGTTTCCAGTTGTCGCCGTCGAAGGAGAGCAGGGTCAAACGGGTGTGGTCCACTGCGTCGTGAACTGGGATGGTCATGCCGCCGATCGCAACCAGTGCGTGGGGCAATCGCGCGCCGGGGTGAGTGGTCGGCCGGTAGTCGACGACATCGTCGGCTGGCTTTTCGGCCGCGTCGGCGGCGACGAGCGGGCTGGCGTAGATGTAACCGAACTGAAGGCCCGTGGAGACGAAGTGCTCGACTTGACCTGGAATCGCGTCGGCGATGCGCTGCCGGAGCTCGGCTGCCCCTGGAAGATCGGGATCCAGCGACCGGGCACGGCGCATCTTCCGTCTCGTCGCGGAGGCAGCGAGTGGGGCGATCAATCGGCCCGGGATCCAGTCGAGTGGGTGGCGCCGCACGGCCTCGGTCGCCTTGTGCAGCATCGTATTGGTAACTCCGACATGCCTGCCGATGTCGTCGAGACGGAAGTGGTTGGCGACGCTCTGTGCGGCGAACTGCTCCACCACTGGTCGACGCTCGGGTTCGTAGGTGTCCAGCAGGTCGGGTGACGCACCCCCGGAGAGCACAGCGTCGAGCTTCCACGCGAGATTGTGCGCGTCCTGCACGCCGGAATTCAGCCCGAAACCACCGGTGTGCGGGAATCTGTGCGCGGCGTCGCCGAGCAGTAGAACGCGGTCGCGTCGAAACTTATCCGCGGTCTGGGATGTCATCATCCAGGTGCCCGTCGACTCCAGCTCGAAATCCTTGTCGCCCAGTACTGTCGGCAGAATATTCTCCCAGTACCGTCGGCTGTCGAGTGCGATGTCCTGCCCGGGATGCAGGTACGCGGTCATCAAGATGTAGCGGTGTTCGGCGTGGGAGATCAGCACTCCGCACAGTTCGGGGGTGTAGATCCAACTGAGCAATGGCCGCGCGTCGTCCGGGAAAAGCGTCGTGGAGGTGAAGAATGCGCTGCCCATGTTCGCCAGGACCGGGCCGTCGAGCGTGATACCGGCGGCGGCGCGGGTCGCGCTGTTCGCGCCATCGCATGCCAGGACGTACTGCGTGCGTAGAACCTGCGCGGCAACCCTGTCCGCCGACGTGGTCGATACTGTCGCTTCATGGGCTGCCGATTCGACGGCGGACACGGTCATCCCTCGTCGGAAGTCGACGAGGGGATCGGAGCCCAGGGCGTCCCACAGTAGCGGCATCAGGATGTGTTGGCCGATGTGTGAGACCATGTACCGGCTCTGACTTTCGACCTCCGCTTTGCGTTCGGGGTCGGAGAGAAGGTCGATCGAGCCGATCGGCGGATCCGCAAGGGAGCCGTACCAGCTGATCAGATTGACGGTCTCGTGCGGAGGCGACATGCCCGCGATCTTCGCGGCAAGATCCGGACTGTGCTGATGCCAGATCTCGAGGGTTCGTGCGTTGATGACATGTGCGGCGGGATGGAACAACGGCGTTGTGCGGCGTTCGATGACCACGCTGGGTATTCCCCGGGCAGCGAGTAGGAGAGCCGCTGTTGCACCCGCCGGTCCTGCACCGACGATCACCACCGGTGCGTCGACCGTTGAGTGCCGAGTCGGGGTCATCGCACAATTGTGTTCTGGACACCCAGGTCGAGCGTCCCGTCGGCAGTGCGGATGCCTGCGGTGACGACGTCGTCGACCGAGAGGTACTTGGGATTCTTCTGCTGGCGGGCGAAGAAGATCTTCCATTTGAGTGCAGGTGGGAGAAGTTCGCCGATCTTCTGCACGATCTTGGGGGGCGCGGAGATGGCGGTACCGATCGGTGTGCCGGTCAGCAGGAGATCACCCGGTGCCATGGCCTGGAATCGGGAGAGTCGGGTGAGCGCCTCCGCGGGCGGGGTGATCAGGTCATCGCCGATCAGCTGGTCCTGACGCACATCACCGTTGACGGCTAGTGTCATGCGAAGCTCGGGGATACGGATGAGCTCTTCTTGTTCCAGGAGCACAAGGCGTGGGCCGACCGGGGTGAAGGTGGGATACGACTTGCTCTCGTACACCTGGGTTTTCGTCAACTGTATCTCGCGAGCGGAGACGTCGTTCGTCACGACCAACCCGGCGACGTACTTCGCGAGGGTGTCTGCGGTGACGGTAGTGCCGATGGGAATTTCGGCGCCCACAACGATACCGAGTTCGATTTCGTAGTCCAGCAGGCTCACTTCGGCCGGTGTGCGAATCGGGTCGGTCGGTCCGCTGATCGACGCCGACGACTTTCGGAAAAATGTCGGTTGCAACGTATTCGGGTCGGCTCCGGTGTCGATGGCGTGTGACCGGTAGTTGAGCAGCTGTGCCACGACGCGGCAGGGAGCGGTTACAGGAGAGAGCAATTCGAGGTCGTCGACGTCGCGGGTTGTTCCCGTCGCTGTGGCGATGCTGCCGCGGTCGGCGAGTAGCTCTTCGGTAGTCGCGGCGGCGGTGTCGATGCGTACTGCTCGGTCACCGTCGAGGCGCCACCAGGCGTCGGTGGTTCGTACAACGCTGATACTCATCGGAGGTCGCTTTCTGGGTCAGGATTTTCGGGCGGTCGAGGAGGTTGTCACAAGGTTCGAAAGTTGAGGGTCTTCTTGTTTGCGACCACACGTCGACCCGGCCTGACTCCGGCTTCACGGCGGCGGAGTTCCTCGGCGGGAACGCCGTTGCGGAGTTGACTGAGCAGGTAGTCGGGGTCGATGTTGACGCCGATCGGGTTGTCAGCGAACTCGGCAGTGTAGAAGAAGTCCGACTCGTGACCGGGAGCGTAGTTCTCGACCTGGAACTCGAGACGCACTCCGTCCGGATCTTCGTAGTAGAGCGAGATCGTCGGCCCGTGATTGATGCTCCATACCGGTCGGATTCCCTGGCGCTCGAGGCGCACGTAGTTCTCCAGTAGCCGCTCGAGCGAATGGAAGGTCAACGCGATGTGGTCGATTCCGTAGGCCTTCCGCCGAAACTTGGCGAACGGAAAGAGGAACTTCACGAGCTTCGGTACCGGGATGATCGCGAGGCGATGCGATTCGTCGTCCCAGGTCAGAAAGGTCACAGTGTCGTCCTGGTAGGTGACCTCTGCGCCGAACACAGTGCCGTACCACTGCACCAGCTCATCGCGGCGTGCTGATTTCACCACCCAGTGAGCGATCAGGTCCGGCGCCATGGGCCGGCTGTTCCCAGGCTGCGAAGTAATCATGTGACCCACGTTACGTGACACTTTGACTTCAAGTCAATGAAACTGACTATCAGTCAATCGCTCGGATGGCGCAGCCGCCGTCCGCTAGCGTGGCTTACATGGCGACAGAAGCGTCCAAAGCCGGTGCCCGTGCTCGGCGCGATACCCGGCCACGCCGAGACCGGCGGCAAGCCCTCATCGACGCGGCGATCGAGTTGTTCGGCGAAGGTGGCGATACCGACATCAGCGCGGCCGCTATTTCGCGGCGGGCAGGCGTCGCGCATGGGCTGCTGTTCTATTACTTCACCGACAAGCGGGGTCTGGTGACGGCAGCGTTGTCGGATGTTCTGACGAAACTTGCTGCGTTCCAGAGCCCAAAATCGGATGAACACACCCCGCAAAAACGTCTCGAAGGATTTGTACGGCGGCACATCGAATTTCTCGAGACCTATCGAACCGTGTACGTCAAGATGCTTCGCGAGGGTATGTTGGCCGACCCCGATGTGGAGCGTGTGGTCCGAGACGCCCAGACGGAGGGCGCTCGACAGGTTGCAGATCTCGTCGGCGTAAGCGAGCCCCTGTCGCCGTTGACGCGCGCTGCACTGAGTGGATGGGTGGGATTTCTCGATCGAGCTGCCGACGAGTACTTCGACAACCCCGAGTTGGACCTCGACCCTGTGGTCGAGCTGACTGTCGGGACGTTGTTCGGCCTCATCGAGGCCGCGGGCTCGACCGTCGCCCCCTCTCGCTCAGCAACAGGTGCGTGAGCTTCACAGCCCACGTGTTCATGGCTACAGGGACACACCCTTGCCTGCCTTCCTGTTTGCACGCCGGGCACTACGCGGGTTTTCGCGGTGTCGTGGTCGTTGGTGCGGTGATGACGGGTACCCTCTTTCGCTTCGGGCGTTGCCGGGTGCATGGCCGAGGTATCGGTGCTCCTCGTCCGAGGGTTGCAAGGCGAGAGCTCGCGTCGTCGACTCGGGCAGGCGACGCTCCGGTTATGCCGATTCGTCTGCTGTTTCGAGCAGGGCTTGTATCGCCGAGTCCAGCGTCAATGTCGGGTCGAGAACTTCGGTGGATCGAAGACATCCCCCAGTGCCTTGGGCTGTCCAACGACCGTTTGTTCGATACTGATTCGGTCATGCACAGTGCGAGACCACGATGTCGGATCGGTGAGAGTGACCCCGATTCCGCCGACGGTGTCCGAGGAGCCGATCGACGCGACGGCCGGTGGTCTCGGCCAGTCGCATCACATCGCCGCCGTCGGCGGCGAGAAACGCCGCCCCGAGGCACTTCGTCCGGGCGCTTTTGCGGATCAGTACGCACGGTGAGCCGGCTGCGGTGCTGCGTAGGTGCAATTCCTCGGCTGTCCGCAACGCCACCGTGAAGCCGAAGGCCTCGGCGAATGCCTCCGCCCATTCTGGTCGGGGCTCTAGAGTGCAATTTCGAGTCGGATTTCGACACCATACTCCGAAGCTGATAGTTGTATCTCTGTGTCGACGCGGACCTCACACCTCTTCGGAGTTCGCTATCCGACGACAGTCACTCGACGGCAATCCGATTCTGTGACGCGACTACCCTGCCGCAGTCGATGAAACGTCGTGTTCGCCGTCCATTCGCGGCAAGACTGCCGTACGCCAGTGCCAAGACCGTCGCGAAGTCAACCTCGTCGTGTACGAGTGCCGATGCCGTACGCCTTGGCCATGACGGACTCGATCACCGTGCGCGGCATCAACCTTCGCGCCAAGAACACAACTGGGGCGTTGCTGCCTACGGCGTAGAGAGGGAGGGTCTTCTTGTCCTCGACTGCTTTGACCACCGTCCGTGCGACCTTGGACGCTGAGATACCCTGCGCCTCCCTGGCATCGAGTACCGAGATTGCGGAGGAGAAGCGCTGTGCGTAAGGGGATCGGCTACCTATGTACTTCGTTCGGCGTCCTGACAACCCGGTGGCGATCGAACCCGGTTCGACGGTGGTGATGTCGATGCCGAACGGCAGCAGCTCGTAGCGTGCGGCTGTGGCGAATCCTTTGATGGCGGCCTTGGTGGCCACGTACGACGACCGGTACGCGAGGGGGAAGCTGGCCAACATGGACCCGACGTTGATGATCTTGCCGCGTCGCCGCTGCCGCATTCCTGGGAGCAACAACTGAGTCAGCTCCACGGCGCCGAAGACATTGAGCTGGAACAACCTTTGCACGGCATCGGCGGGTAGCTCTTCGAGAGGACCGCACTGAGATTCGCCTGCGTTGTTGATCAGCACGTCGACCTCTACCCCGTCGAGAGCGTCGACGAAACTGCGGATCGAGTCTCGGTCGGTGAGGTCCAGATCGCGGTATTCGACACCTCGCGCCGGGTCGCTCACCGTGGAACTGTTCCGGCTCGTCCCGATCACCCGGTACCCGCGGTCGACGAGCGCCGTTGCTACGGCCTGCCCGATCCCCGATGACGCTCCGGTGACGATAGCTGTCTTCACCACATACCCCTTGCTCTTTGTGTGCCGTGCCGAACTGGTGTCCGCACATTTCGGTAGTCGATACGAGTCTTATCGGCCGGCGTGCGTGACCCAAACGACCCATCCGATATCTGAGGTCTCGAGACTACGCCCGACGGGCATGCCGACTGGTGCATCACGTCTTCGGCCCCGACGGTGCCTGCGCCCTCGCCGTATCAAGTAGCGTGCACCCCGCGACACCGTCGAAATTTACTGCCATCGTCGAATCGGTCGGGCAGCGAGGCAGCAATGTCGGCGATGTGCTGTTCGCCCAGTTCGAACAAGCGCTCGGGCCGAGTGCCCGGGATGGTTCTACCGACATCCGCGTTCGGGTTCGCTCCTTCGGCTGCGGCCCACACTGCGGCCCATGCGATGGCAGTGTCCATTATGAGGGGTGCTCCTCGAGGGCGACGATCTTGTAGGCGCCGATCGCAGTCACCGGGGTGCTCTTCGGCGGTGTGCTGCCTCTCCGACGGCGAACTCTCGATATGTGGTGGCGCGCTCGGCCGTATAGAACGAGAACCCGTGTCCTTCAGAAGGTTTCAGCTCCTATTCCGGTTCGTCAGCTGTTTCGAGCAGGGCTTGTATCGCCGAGTCCAGCGTCAGTGTCGGGTCGAGAACTTCGGCGGATCGAAGGCATCCCACAGTGAGCTGGACTGCCCAATCGACCATTTGTTCGATACTGAAGCGGTCTTCGTCTTCGAGCCACTGCACGGTCGCCTCGTCGATTGCCGCCACGGCGGAGCGGCCTGCGAGACGGAGACTTGGGTTGTGGGGATCGAGGGACAGCATGTGTGCCGCATACGTCAGCGCCGACGTTCGGGCGTTCTCGAACACTGCCCAGGCCTCGGGATCAGCACCTCGACCGCCCAGCACCATGCGCAGTGCGAGACCACGATGTCGACTCAGATACCGCAGGTGGGCTGTCAACGCTTCCCGAATCTGACCCGCGGGCGTGGTTGCGCGAACGCCGGCGAACTGGCGCGTCAGGGCTTCTGCTGTGACA
Source organism: Rhodococcus sp. IEGM 27 (assembly GCF_033142305.1). Taxonomy (NCBI): domain Bacteria; kingdom Bacillati; phylum Actinomycetota; class Actinomycetes; order Mycobacteriales; family Nocardiaceae; genus Rhodococcus; species Rhodococcus sp. IEGM 27. The sequence continues at coordinate 254,827 of NZ_JAWLSG010000005.1, forward strand.
CGCATCGCTTCGAGGTAGATGCCCCGCTTGTTGCCGAAGTAATGGAAGAGCAGACCGTGGGCCACATCTGCTTCCTGCGCGAGTTCCGACACCCCTACCTTGTCGTAGTCCAGGTCGGAGAACAGACGAACAGCGGCATCCACCAGTCGCTGCCTGGTCTCGGCCGCTTGTGCGGCGCGAGCGGCGATTCTGGCGGTTGAGTTCGGCACCGGACTTCCAATCTCGTGTCGTGTAGCGATTGTCGCATCGTGCAATGCGCAGTTTACGCGTTCTGGACTGTCGCGCCGTCGGCGCAACGTTCAGCGCCCATACCTGCGGTGCGGTCGATGACAACCGTCGTGTCGGCCGCCCGCAGGCCTGATGGAACGGTCCACACGCCACGAGTAGGTCACCCTGCGACGGCGGTTGGCGTCGATCATGATGATAATTCGATGGCCGAGGGATGTATGTCGATCGAGCCGTAGGTACGCATGCTGTAGGCCAGGGGTGCGTGCTCCTCGACCGAGCAGTGGGTGACGTAACCGATGATCAAGGTGTGGTCGCCGCAGACGAAGTCAGCTGCGACCGTGCATTCCAGCCATGCTGAGGTGCCTGCCAATCGAGGAAGTCCTCCGTGCAGGTCCCACGCCGTGCCCGTGAACCTGTGCTCCCTGGGCCCTGAGAAGCGCGCTGCACTCTCGTGCTGGTCGACCGAGAGAATGTTGATGCCGAAGGTCTGGGTTCGTTGGACGATGTCGAGCAACGAGGACGCGTTGTCGAGAGCGACCGAGATCATGGCAGGGCGCAGGCTCAGCGATGCCAACGAGCTGACCGTCGTTCCATACGGCGCATCGTCTTCGTACGATGTGATGACAGCGACCGGTCCTGTCACTCGGGCCATGGCGTTCTTGAACAGTGAAAGGTCCATTCGAGTTTCGCACTCCTGAATTCGATGTGTCCGGCCAGTTTCAGCGCCACCGCAGCCGAGCTGAGGGGACTCTTCATCCCGTGGTTCTCGACGCATACGGGAACGAGGTGTCCCGGACGGGTAAAATGGCTCGGTTCGGCCGCCGGATCGAGCAAACGCCGGCTGGTGGTGGCTCGGTCCGACGCAGATATTCCGGTACCGACACCGTCTATCGCATCCACCCCGACGCACATTCGGACGAATCCGCGGTCGAAGGCGTTCATTGGCGGCAATTGCAAGCGCCCACAACGGCTCTCGGGCAAGGCGATCTGGACAAACCCCGAGGTGTGGCGGATCAGGAACGCCATTGCCGCTGTTGTGGCGTTGTGGGCCGCGAGGACGAGGATCCCGTCGCTGCTGGGCCGCGCGACGACCAGCAGACCACCGGACGCCAAATGACTGCTTACACGCGCCCCGAACGCGCGGCGGACGAGGGCTTCACGGTCGTTCGACGCGATCGCCTCTAGTTCCGCGGTGTGGTCGGAACACGGTGCTGGGAAGCTCTGGTCGTCGTGTTCACCTGCGGACGGGTACGCGCGGGCGGACATGGCCGTGCTCGTCAGATGATCGGGGTGATGTGTTCGTGCGCTTCAGCGCCGAGCAACGCTTTCCCGTACGTCTCGATCGATACGCGCGGCAGCATCACTGCATGGCGTGCGCCCACATTGGAATCGCGCCAAATGCGTTGAAGGGCGTTGACCTCTGCGAATGCTCCGGCCCCAGTTGCATCGAGCAACATGTTGAGGGCCTCGTTCACGCTGCGTAGTGCGACAGCTGCATCTCCTCGAACGCGAGCACGGGAGATCACATCCGGATATTCCCCGGCAATCGCCCATCGCTCGACGTCGTCCGCGGCGCGGTAGGCATGAAGATGAGCGGTATCGATCTTCAGGGCAGCCTCTGCCAGGAGCATCTGGAATGCCACCGAATCCGACTGGCGTTCGAAAGTGGTATACGCAAGCGCCTTCTCGCTGGCCTTGGTTTTCACCAAATCCAGTGCTGCTCGTGCCATTCCGAGCTGTGGTCCCACGAGAACCATGACCAGCATGGGGCCGAATGCGGAACGCCCGAATGCGGAATCGGGCCGTTCGGCGATGTAAGACCCGTCCATCATGGGCAACATCGAGGCAAGGCGATGCTCGGGTACGAAGACGTCGTCGGCGACCACGGTGTTGCTGCCCGACCCCCGCATGCCGGCGACGTACCAGGTGTCTTTGATGGAGTAGTCCGCTCGGGGAATCAGCGCCATCGCCTGGTCGATCATGGTGTCGTCCTCGTCCACGACGAGCACACCGCCCGTGCACCAGGCCGAATGCAGACTCGCGGAAGCGTAGGCCCACTCGCCGTCCACGCGATAGCCGCCGTCTACTTTCCGAGCAGTTGCGGTCGGTGTCACGACGCCGGAGATGATGGTGTCCGGTCCGTCAGCGTAGACCTCGGACAGCGCTTCGTCGGAGAAGACTCCGAGTGCCCAGTCGTTGATGTTGGACAGTGTGGTGACCCATGCGGCACCACCGTCGCCTTCGGCGATGGTGGCCGAGACGTCGAGCATGGTGCGCAGGTTGGTCTCGAGTCCCCCGAATCGGGCGGGCGCGGCAACGCGGAATGCTCCGGCTCCCTTCAAGGCATCGACGGTCCCCTCGGACAACCGCCGAGCCGCCTCGTTCTCCGATGCTCCGGCTTTCAGTTCGGGAACCAGGGCGCGAAGATTGTTCAGGACGTCCGCCCCCGTGGCAACCGAGGACGGGTCTGTTGCTGTAGTCATGAGTTCACTTTCGGTTCGGCCGGGCCCGAGCGATGAGAGCGCACTCCGGGATTGGGCGAGTGCCTCGCAGCCGCCGACAGAAACGTCGTCGAACCCGGGGCGGGGTGTGTAGATACCGCTCTGGGTGTGAGTGCGGTGGGAGTCCCACATTAGAAGTTCATTGACTTGGTGTCAACGTTGACTTCGAGTCAACGTTGTGAGGTAGTGGAGGCTGTCATCAGCTGCTGCGAAGGGAACACCATGGCTCCTCCGATCACGATGGAACGTCAATTGCCGGCCTCGCCTGCTCACGTGTGGGCGACCGTCTCCGATCCCACGACGTACGAGCACTGGCATGCGTTGCACTCTGCGTGGGTGGAGGCCCCGCAGGGAGCCATCGAAGTGGGTACTCGAATGGTGGAGAAGGTCAAGATCGCAAACATCACCGATACGATCGATTTTCGAGTCGAGACGTATTGTCCCCCCAGTGATTTGGTCCTGTCAGGCTCAGGTTCCACTGGCTCGAAGGTCTCACTTCGGCTGAGCTGCGCCCCGAATGGTGAGGGCTCCACGATCACCATCGCACTGGACGTCAGCAGCCCACTGCTTTTCGGCCCTATCGGCAAAGCGATCCAGAAGACGTTCAAGAAGCAGCTGACTGCCACGTTGGACGGAATGGCGAAGTACCTGGACGACTGAGAGCGTGTCCCATGTGGTGAGCTTCGTGAAGCAGGTGAGTGCGGCGGCGAGGTGAAGTAAGCCGGCGAAGTGTTCGCCGTGACGCTCGTAGCGGATGGTCACACGCCGGTAGCCGGTGAGCCAGGCAATGGTGCGTTCGATCTTCCACGGGTACTGGCCGAGACGATCGTTTCGCTCGATGCCGCGGAGGGCGATCCTCGGGACGATGCCTCGTTCGAGCAGCCGCCGTCAGTGAATGTCGTAGTCGTAGCCCTTGTCGGCGCGAAACTTTCCCGGCTTGCATCGGCGTGGTCCGCGCCTGGGCTTCGTTGCTGGAATCGCTGCCACCAATGGTTGCGGTGCCGACGCGACGGTCCGCGTAGGAGTGAGAACGGCATAGCGCGGCGGAATTTCACCCGGCGGCGGGGGACGTTGGCCGAGTGGCGCAATGCCAAGGGAGGGCGGTGAAGCCGCGGTGAAGGTTTGTGACGATTGCCTTCGAACAGGTTGATTGACTGACCTGATGGTCACGCAGGTGATCGGTGCGTTCCAGTCCTTCGATCTCATCGCGATGATGACCGGGGGCGGACCCGCCGGGGCCACGACCACGCTGAGCTGGTTCATCTACGACGAAGGCTTCCGCCAGTTCAAGGCCGGATCGGCGGCCGCCGGCACGATGATCATGTTCGTGCTCCTCATGGTCGTCACGGTTGTGCAGATGCGGTTCGTCGAGAAGAAGGTGCACTACTGATGACGACCACGATCGGGCCCCCGCCCAGCCGACGGACACGCCGCCGACGTCCGCCGCCATCCCGCGCACACGCAGGTCTCGGGTCCGCAGCTTCGGCGGCGTCCTAGGCCTCGCTCGCGTCGTCGTGCCGGTCGGCGGGTGCTCAGGCGGACAAGACAGTGCACGTCCGCGACTCGGTGCGCGTGTCCGCATACCGATCGAGCATGACGTCGAGCAGCCGGGAGTGCGGTCCGATGGTGGCGGAGTAGGTGATGTCGCCTGCGCAGGACTCGGCTGCACGGCTCAGCCGGTCGGTGAGCAGTCCGGGGGCGAGGAACCACGGCGCGATCACGATGCGTGACGCGCCTGACGCGTGAAGATGCGCAATCGCCTGCTGCACCGTCGGTTCGGTTGAAGTGGCGAAACAGGTGACAGCGCCGGACCACCGGGTGCCGGCGAGAAGTGCGTCGGCCAGCCTCCGGGTTCGGTCGTTCGCTGCCGGGTCCGAGGAGCCGACCGCCGCGAGGACCACCCCGAGACCGGACTCGTCGGTGGAGCCGCCGGCCTCGACGATCCGGTCACGGACGGCGTCGAGGAGCCGGGGATCATGCCCGAGTACGTCGGCTTGACGGACCTCGAGCCGGGGGTGCCGTCGCCGGGCGGCATCGAGAAGTGCGGGTAGGTCGACCCGGGCGTGGAAGGCAGCGCCCAGCAACATCGGCACGACCACCGCCGAGTCATGACCCTCCGCGGCCACCGCATCGATCACCTGATCGACCGACGGCGCAGTGAGGTCGAGGAAACACAGGCGGACATCGAGGTCTCGACGTCTCTCGCGCAGCGCCGACACGGCAGCCGCCACCACCCGCGCGCTGCGGGGGTCGCGACTGCCGTGTGCGACAGCGATCAGCGGCGTCACTGCACTCAGACGCGCTCGCCGAGCTCCACCGAGGCGATGGCGTCTCCGACGAGGCCTGCGGCGAGCGTGTTGCCGCCGGCCGGGTCGATCAGCAGGAAGCTGCCGGTGTGGCGGTTCACCGTGTAGTCGTCCGCGACGATCGGTTCGGCGACACGCACCGAGATCTTCCCAATCTCGTTGAGCTCCAACGACTCCGGGCTTGGCTCGGAGGTGAGTTCCTGCTCGTTGAGACGCTCGACCAGGGTGCCGACGATAGCCTGGGTGGTGCGGGTGCCGTGCTTGAGGAGCAGGCGCGCCCCGGGACGCAGCGGCTTCTCGGCCAACCAGCACACGGTGGCATCGAACTCACCGAGCGGTTCCGGCGCATCTGCAGGTGAGGCGATGACGTCGCCACGCGAGACGTCGACGTCGTCGGCGAGAACCAGGGTGACGCTTCGGCCTGCGTGTGCGCTGTCGAGTTCACCGTCCGCGGTATCGATCCGGGTCACCGTGGTGCGCACACCGGACGGCAGGATCACCACTTCGTCCCCGGGCTCCACCGCACCTGCCGCGACCTGCCCGGCGTATCCGCGGTAATCCGGGAATTCGGGGGTGCGGGGTCGGATCACGTACTGGACCGGGAAGCGGAGGCCGACCCGGTGCGGTTCGGCGTCCACCGGCACGGACTCGAGGTGCTCGATCAGGGTGGGACCGTCGTAGTACGGCGTGTTGTCCGATCGGACCGCGACGTTGTCGCCGTGCAGTGCTGACACGGGGATCTCGAGGACGTCCTCGGACGCCCAGCCGAGTGAACTGGTGAGCGAGTTGAACTCGGCCGAGATCTCGGCGAACACACTGGCCGGATCCTCGACGAGGTCGATCTTGTTGACCGCCAGCACCAACTTGGGAACCCCGAGCAGAGCCAGAACTGCAGCGTGCTTACGGGTCTGCGAGATCACACCCTTACGGGCGTCGACCAGCAGAATCACCAGCTGCGCGGTGGACGCGCCCGACACGGTGTTGCGGGTGTACTGCACATGCCCGGGGGTGTCGGCCAGCACGAAGGACCGGCGTGGGGTGGCGAAGTACCGGTAGGCGACGTCGATGGTGATGCCCTGCTCGCGTTCGGCGCGCAGACCATCCACCAGCAGCGACAGGTCGGGGGTGGACAGACCCTTGTCGACCGAGGCCCGGGTGACGGCATCGATCTGGTCGGCGAGTACCGACTTCGTGTCGTACAACAGTCGGCCCACGAGAGTGGACTTGCCGTCGTCCACACTGCCGGCGGTGGCAAGCCGAAGTAACTGGGTGCTTCGGGGGCTACCCACGTGGAGGTCGCTCATGATCAGAAGTAGCCCTCTCGCTTGCGGTCTTCCATGGCCGCTTCGGAAACTCGGTCGTCGCCGCGTGTCGCGCCGCGCTCGGTCAATCGGGATGCCGCGACCTCGGCGAGGATCGCCTCGTTGTCGGCGGCGTCGGAAAGGACTGCGCCGGTGGTCGATCCATCACCGACAGTGCGGTATCGCACCGACAAGGTCTGCAGTTCCTCGCCTTCGGTCGGACCGCCCCACACGCCCGGGGTCATCCACATGCCGTCGCGCTGGTACACCGCACGCTGGTGGGCGTAGTAGATGCTGGCGAGTTCGACGTTGTCGCGGGCGATGTAACGCCAGATGTCGAGTTCCGTGAAGTTGCTGAGCGGGAACACGCGGACCTGCTCACCGGGGGAGTGTTTGCCGTTGTACAGGTTCCACAGTTCGGGGCGCTGCTTCTTCGGGTCCCACTGGCCGAACGCGTTGCGCAGCGAGAAGATGCGCTCCTTGGCCCGGGCGCGTTCTTCGTCGCGGCGAGCGCCACCGAAGACGGCGTCGAAACGGTTCTCGGCAATCGCGTCGAGCAACGGCACAGTCTGAAGGGGGTTGCGGATCCCGTCGGGACGTTCGGTGAGGCGACCGTCGGCCAGGTAGTCCTCGACCTTCGCGACGTGCAGGCGCAGGTTGTACTTCGAGACCACATGGTCGCGGAAGTCCAGCACCTCCTGCAGGTTGTGGCCGGTGTCGACGTGCAGCAGGGCGAAGGGCAGCGGTGCGGGCCAGAACGCCTTGATGGCCAGATGCAGCAGCACCGTCGAGTCCTTGCCACCCGAGAAGAGGATGACCGGGCGTTCGAACTCGCCGGCGACCTCACGGAAGATGTGGATCGCTTCCGACTCGAGTGCGTCGAGTGTGTCGAACTGAGTGCCGTTCAACTGCGGGCGAACGCCCGTGTCGGCAACGGAGGTGGAGAAATCGATGCTCATGAGGCGTGCAACCCGCATTCTGTCTTGGCCTTACCGGCCCAGCGGCCGCTGCGCGGATCGCTGCCGGGGGCTGGCTTGCTGGTGCACGGAGCGCACCCGATGGACGGATAGCCTTCGTCGACAAGCGGATTCACGAGAATCGAGTGCTCGTCGATGTAGGCCTGCATGTCTTCGTCGGACCACGCGGCGATCGGGTTGATCTTCACCAGACCGAACGCCTCGTCGAACGAGATCAGCGGCGCGTTGGCCCGCGTGGGGGCCTCGACCCGCCGGATACCGGTGACCCAGGCCTTGTAACCGGCGAGAGTCTTCTTCAGCGGCGCGACCTTGCGTAGTGCGCAGCACCGGTTGGGCTCACGGGCGAACAGATCCTTGCCCTCCGCCACATCCTGCTCGGCCACGCTGGCCTCGGCGCGGGCGTTGATGATGTTGACCCCGTACACCTGCTCCACGGCGTCGCGGGTGCCGATGGTCTCCGCGAAGTGATAGCCGGTGTCGAGGAACAACACGTCCACGCCGGGGTGAACCTGGGCGGCGAGGTGGACCAGAACACCGTCCTGCATGTTCGACGCGACGATGTAGCTGTTCCGATAGCCCGTCGCGTCGCTCGCACCGTCCCCGAACGTCTCTTCGGTCCACTGCAGCAGCTCCTGCGCGGTGGCACCTTCGAGGCTTGCTGCTCCGCGCTCGGCAAGGAGCCGGAGATCGTCGTGTGTGGCTGTGGCGAGATTCATCGTAAGTCTCCTTCGTCAGCTCGAACGACCCATTCCGCGAAGCGCTCACCTTCGTTGCGATGCTTCACGAACTGGCGGACGACGCGATCGATGTAGTCACCGAGTTCGGTGCTGGTGACCTTGTGCTGCCGGAGCTTCCGGCCGAAAGCTGCATCGAAACCGAGGCTGCCGCCGAGGTGGACTTGGAAGCCCTCCACCTGGTTGCCTTCGCCGTCGTCGACGAGCATTCCCTTGAATCCGATGTCGGCGACCTGGGAGCGGGCGCACGAGTTGGGGCAGCCGTTGATGTTGATCGTGATCGGCACATCGAGCTGCGCGTTGATGTCGGCCAGCCGCTGCTCGAGTTCGGGAACCAGCACCTGCGAGCGCTTGCGCGTCTCCGCGAACGACAGCTTGCAGAACTCGATGCCCGAGCAGGCCATCAGGTTCTTGCGCCAGTGCGACGGACGAGCGGGCAGACCCACCTCGTCCAGGTCGGCGATCAGCTGGTCGAGCTTGTCGTCGGCGACGTCGAGGATGATCAGCTTCTGGTAGGGCGTGAAGCGGATCTTGTCGCTGCCGGCGCGTTCGGCAGCGTCGGCGACCTTCGCGAGAATAGTGCCCGACACACGGCCGGCGATGGGCGCGACGCCGACGGCATTGAGGCCGTTGCGGGTCTTCTGCACGCCGACGTGATCGATGGGACGCAGCGGCTTCTCCGGCGCCGGGCCGTCGATCAGCTTGCGCTTCAGGTACTCGGTCTCGAGTACCTCACGGAACTTCTCGATACCCCAGTCCTTCACGAGGAACTTGAGGCGGGCCTTGGCGCGCAGCCGGCGGTAGCCGTAGTCACGGAAGATCGAGACGACGGCTTCCCAGACGTCGGCGACCTCGTCGAGCGGCACCCACACGCCGACGCGCTGCGCGAGCATGGGGTTGGTGGACAGTCCGCCGCCGACCCAGAGGTCGAGGCCGGGACCGTGCTCCGGATGGTTGACACCGATGAACGCGACATCGTTGATCTCGTGGACCACGTCCTGCTGACCCGAGATGGCGGTCTTGAACTTGCGCGGCAGGTTGGAGTACTCGGGCTTGCCGATGTAGCGGCGGACGATCTCGTCGATCGCGGGCGTCGGATCGAGGACCTCGGTCAGCGACTCACCGGCGAGAGGCGAACCCAGCACCACGCGCGGGCAGTCGCCGCACGCTTCGGTGGTCTTGAGACCGACACCTTCGAGGCGCTTCCAGATCTCCGGGACGTTCTCGACCTCGATCCAGTGGTACTGGACGTTCTCGCGGTCCGAGAGGTCGGCAGTGTCGCGAGCGAACTCCGTGGAGATACCGGCGATGGTGCGGAGCTGTTCGACGTTGAGTGCGCCGGCGTCGCACCGCACCCGCATCATGAAGTACCGGGCCTCGAGCAGGTCGATGTTCTCGTCACCGGTGAAGGTGCCGTCGTAACCCTGCTCGCGCTGGGTGTAAAGACCCCACCAGCGCATGCGGCCACGCAGGTCGCTCTTGTCGATGCTGTCGAAACCTTGCTTCGAGTAGATGTTCTCGATGCGCGCTCGGACGTTGAGCGGGTTGTCGTCCTTCTTCGCCTGCTCGTTGGCGTTGAGCGGCTCGCGGTAGCCGAGGGCCCACTGTCCCTCGGCCCGTCGGCGGGTCGGCTTCGCCGTGCGGGTGCGAGTGGGCGCGGGAGCTGCGTCGGTGGCAGCGGGGGAGGCGTCGGTGGTCGACGTCATGGAGCACTCCTGTGTCTCACGGTGCACCGGCTGAGGCCGAGGAGGAACGCTGTTCCTCGCTCGGGGCGTACGAATCCGGCCGGAAGTCGAGAAGAATGATGAACGGGCTGACAGGCTGGTTTACTGCGCGCAGCAGGGCAGACAACAACAGCTGCAGACACGCTTGAGATCGACGTGGCGACGTGCCACCAGTCGCACTCCGGGTCCGGTCATGCGGTCCATTGTGCCACGTCAGATCGCTGACTCCGAGCCGGGGACCGATTTCCACCATTTTTGCGGGAAATATCACGCTTGGGTGCATTTCTTCCGGTCGGTCGGGCGGTGGCCACGTCCCGTGGAATCGCCGCAACGCAACACCGTGGACACTGGAGGAGTGAGCGGAACCAGTACGACCCCCGGCAGTCTGCGCGAGGCGGGCCCATTCGTGCTGCCGGAACGGTCTCTCTCCGGCGTGGGGAGTCGTCCGTTCGGCATCTACATCCACGTTCCGTTCTGCGCCACACGCTGCGGTTACTGCGATTTCAACACCTACACGGCCGGTGAACTCGGCACCTCTGCGTCCCCGCAGTCGTGGATGGAGGGATTGCGCCGCGAACTCGACGCGGCAGCGGAGCTGACCGGGGCGCCGGCCGTCGACACGGTGTTCGTCGGCGGCGGTACCCCTTCACTGCTGGGCGGTGACGGTCTGGCCGACGTCCTCGGCGCCGTCCGCGCGAGCTTCGGGCTGGCCGATGGCGCCGAGGTCACGACGGAATCGAACCCCGAGTCGACATCGCCGGCGTTCTTCGACCGGCTCCGCGCAGGCGGATACACCCGTGTCTCGCTGGGCATGCAGTCCGCGGCCCAGCACGTCCTGAAAGTGCTCGATCGGACGCACACTCCCGGTCGGGCGGTCGCCGCCGCCCTCGAAGCGCGGGCCGCCGGGTTCGAGCACGTCAACCTCGACCTCATCTACGGCACACCGGGCGAACGCGACGAGGACCTCGACCTCTCGCTGGATGCGGTGCTCTCGGCGGGGGTCGACCACGTCTCGGCCTATGCGCTGATCGTCGAGGACGGTACCGCGCTGGCCAGGAAAGTCCGTCGCGGTGAACTGCCGGCACCGGACGACGACGTGCTGGCATCGCGCTACGAACGGATCGACGCCCGCCTCGCCGACGCCGGCCTGACCTGGTACGAGGTGTCGAACTGGGCTGTGAGCGGAGCGGAATGCCGGCACAACCTCGGGTACTGGGACGGTGGTGACTGGTGGGGAGCCGGCCCGGGCGCCCACAGTCACGTCGGGGGCGTGCGCTGGTGGAATGTCAAACACCCGGCCCGCTATGCCGAGCAGCTCGCGGCCGGATCGCTACCGGTCGGCGGAAGTGAACACCTCACCGACGACGATCGCCACCTCGAACGGGTGATGCTGACCGCACGGTTGCGGACGGGCCTGCCGGTAGCCGAGCTCGACGCCGGGGAACGCCGCTCCGCCGATGCGGTAGTGAAGGACGGGCTTCTGCTGCGAGACGGCGATCACCTGGTGCTGACCGATCGGGGACGGCTCCTCGCCGATGCCGTTGTCAGGACCGTTCTCCGGTAGCCGGACCGCGATCAGGCGGTCACGATGCCGGGCATCTCGTCGTAGTCGAACACCCGCGCGTGCAGCACCACCCGGTTTCGCAGGGCCGACCGCACCGCCCGGTGTAGTCCGTCCTCGAGGTACAGCACCCCATGCCACTGCACGGCGTGCGGAAAGAGGTCGCCGTAGAACGTCGAATCCTCGGACAGCAGCCGGTCGAGTTCCAGAACCTTGGTCGTGGTGACGATTTCGTCGAGTCGAACCTGCCGCGGCGGGATCTTGGACCAGTCGCGCAGCGACAAACCGTGGTCCGGGTAGGGCTTGCCGTCCATGACACCTTTGAAAATCATCGCCTCGTCATCCGCCCGTAGTCGTGCCGTGCGCTCATCGACGCCCGAATATCCAGCTGGTCACCGATGCGCGACTTCCGGTCACCACAGTAAGGCCTCGGCGGGTGCGGGCGTCCGGACGATTAGACTGGATCGAGCCGCGATGCACGTGCCTACGCACGGAGCTCAGGGGACGTGAGGGCCTCACCGAACCCGGTTCGGTGAGGGCCGTATTCGTGATGATCGAGAACTGGAGGTGGATGGCGGTGTCGAGTACTGACGACAGACGTTTCGAGGTTCTACGCGCGATCGTCGCCGACTACGTCTCCACACAGGAGCCCGTGGGGTCCAAAGCGCTGGTCGAGCGGCACAACCTGGGGGTTTCCAGCGCCACCGTGCGCAATGACATGGCCTTCCTCGAGAACGAGGGATACATCGCCCAGCCGCACACGAGTTCCGGTCGCGTGCCCACGGACAAGGGTTACCGGCAGTTTGTGGACCGCATCGCCGAAGTGAAGCCACTGTCGACCGCGGAACGGCGCGCCATCCTGGAGTTCCTCGAGTCGGGTGTCGACCTGGACGACGTGCTCCGGCGGGGCGTGCGGCTCCTCGCGCAACTGACGCGGCAGGTCGCGGTTGTGCAATATCCCACACTTTCGGCGTCGAGCGTTCGTCATCTCGAGGTGGTCGCCTTGACACCCGCCCGGCTGCTGCTGGTGTTGATCACCGACTCCGGCCGCGTCGATCAACGCATCGTCGAACTCGGTGACGTCCTCGACGACGAAGACCTCGCACGACTGCGCAGGCTCCTCGGCGGCGCTCTCGAAGGCAAGCGGCTGGCGGCGGCGTCGATCGCCGTGTCGGAACTCGCCGAAGAGGCTCCCGAAGACCTCCGCGACGCGGTGGTCCGTTCGGCCACCGTGCTCGTGGAAACGCTCGTCGAACACCCCGAGGAGCGGCTGGTGCTCGGCGGCACGGCGAACCTCACCCGCAATGCCGCCGATTTCACCGGTATCAGCGGGCTGCCCGGTTCGTTGCGGGCCGTCCTCGAGGCGCTCGAGGAGCAGGTGGTGGTCCTGAAACTGCTGGCCGCCACCCAGGATGCCGGCACCGTCACCGTGCGGATCGGCGAAGAAACACAGGTGGAGCAGATGCGCGGCACCTCGGTCATTTCCACCGGCTACGGCGCCGCCGGCACCGTGCTCGGCGGCATGGGAGTGCTCGGACCCACCCGAATGGACTATCCGGGAACAATCGCGTCGGTGGCAGCCGTTGCCAGATACATCGGCCAGGTACTCGCCGAGCGGTAACCGCCGGACCCATGAGCTCGACGGGAGCCGGGGACGCGAAGACGGATCAATAGCGAGATGACGAAGTAGAGAAGGACGAGAGACTCAACGTGGCACGGGATTACTACGCAACGCTCGGCGTCGACCAGAAGGCGACCGACCAGGAGCTCAAGCGCGCCTACCGCAAGCTTGCGAGGGAACTGCATCCCGACGTGAACCCCGACGAGTCGGCGCAGGCTCGGTTCCGGGAGATCTCGACGGCCTACGAGGTGCTGTCCGACCCGGAGAAGCGGCGCATCGTCGATCTCGGTGGCGACCCGCTGTCCTCCGGTGGTGGTGCGGGTGCCGGCTTCGGTGGCGGTTTCGGTGGCGGCCTCGGCGACGTGTTCGAAGCGTTCTTCGGTGGCGGAGGTGGCGCGGGACGCGGTCCCCGCGGCCGGGTGCAACCCGGAGCGGACTCCCTCCTGCGCACCCGTCTGACGCTGGCCGAATGCGCGACCGGCGTGAGCAAGCAGGTCGCGGTCGAGACGGCGATCCTGTGCGACAGCTGCACCGGCTCCGGCACCAACGGAAACTCCAAGCCCGTGCGCTGTGAGACGTGTGGCGGTGCCGGTGAAGTGCAGTCGGTCCAGCGTTCGTTCCTCGGTCAGGTGATGACCTCCCGTCCGTGTCCGACGTGCCGCGGCGCGGGCGAAACCATTCCGGATCCCTGCCACAAGTGCGGCGGCGACGGCCGCGTGCGCGCCCGCCGCGACATCACCGTCAAGGTCCCTGCCGGCGTCGCCGGAGGTATGCGGATCCGGCTCGCCGCGCAGGGCGAGGTCGGCCCCGGCGGTGGTCCGGCCGGTGACCTGTACGTCGAGGTCGTCGAGCAGGCACACGAAGTATTCGTCCGCGACGGCGAAGATCTGCACTGCACCGTCCGGGTGCCGATGGTCGACGCCGCGCTCGGAACCACGGTCACCATCGACACCATCATCGACGGCCCCAAGGACATCGTCATCGAACCCGGCACCCAGCCCGGGTCGGTGACGGTCCTGCGCGGACACGGCATGCCGAAGCTGCGCTCCGGTGTACGCGGCGACGTGCACGCGCACCTCGAGGTCGTCGTCCCCTCGCGCCTCGACCACAAGGAAGCCAAGCTTCTCCGCGAGCTGCGCGATCTGCGTGACCGGGACGTCGCCGAGGTCGTCTCCACCCAGTCGCAACACAGCGGTGGGCTGTTCTCCCGCCTGCGCGAAGCATTCAGCGGCCGCTGACGGTGGCGGCCACCGTCTTCTTCCTCGACCCCCTGCCCGAGGTCGGGCGGACCGCGGTGCTCGACGGCCCCGAGGGCAGGCACGCGGCCACTGTGCGCCGAATCGGTGTCGGTGAGCGGATCGTCCTCGCCGACGGGCGCGGCGGCCTCGCTGACACCGAAGTCACCGCAGCCGGAAAGGACCGGCTCGAACTCACCGTCCACGAGCGTCGTCAGGTATCTGCAGCGTCGCCCACGGTCACGGTGATCCAGGCACTGCCGAAGGCGGACCGCTCGGAGCTGGCCGTCGAACTCGCCACCGAGGCCGGTGTCGATGCGATCATTCCCTGGCAGTCGTCGCGGTGCGTGGCCAAGTGGGAGGGTCCCAAGGTGGCGAAGGGCGTCGCCCGCTGGCGTAGCGCTGCACTGGCCGCCGCCAAGCAGTCGCGGCGGGCGATCGTGCCCGAGGTGTCGGAGCTGCACCGCACCGCCGGAATGCTCGCCGTCGTGCGTGAGGTGGTCGGCCGCGGCGGAGTCGTCGCGGTCCTGCACGAAGCGGCCACACAGGGTCTCGCCGAACTGCCACTGCGTTCGGCCGCAGAGATTGTGCTCGTCGTCGGACCCGAGGGCGGCCTCGCCGACGACGAGGTCGCCTCGTTGACGGAGGCGGGCGCCGTCCCCGTACTGCTGGGACCGCACGTCTTGCGAACCTCCACGGCGGCCGCGGTCGCCCTCGGGGCCCTCGGCGTGCTCACGGACCGCTGGGGCGCCGCCCCCATCGCCTGACGCTGCATCTTCGTCGGCGATTAATCTGACTGCCCGTGGACCGCATTCGTATCGCCTACGGCACCGAACCGCAGCAATTCGGGCACTTCTACGCCCCCGAGGAGCCGGTCGAGGGTCCCGTCCCCGTGGTGATGGTCGTGCACGGCGGGTTCTGGAGCGGCAAGTACCACCTCAACCTGGGAACGAGCTTCTCGGTCGATCTGGCGCGGCACGGAGTCGCGGTCTGGAACATCGAGTACCGCAGGTTGGGTGCGGGTGGGACGTGGGACGAGATGTCCGTCGACGTCGTCGCCGCGCTGGAGGCAATCGCCGGTCCCGTCGCCGAGCAGTCGCCGGTGGCCTTCGACTTGTCTCGCGTTCGGGTGGTCGGGCACTCGGCCGGGGGACAGCTGGCCGTGTGGCTCGCAGGCCAATCGCACACCGCGGTGCGGCCCGACATGGTGGTGGCACAGGCCGGGGCGCTCGACCTGGCGTCGGCGGGGGAGCGCGGGCGGCGTATCGGGTACATCGAGGACCTTCTCGGCGTTCCCTTCGGCGATGATCCCGAGCGCTACCGCTCGGCGTCTCCTTACCACCGGATTCCGATCGGCATACCGGTCGTCTGCGTGCACGGCACGGAGGACGTGCAAGTGCCTGCGAAGGTGAGTGTGCGGTACAGCGAGGCCGCGCGGGCGGCCGGTGACCCGATCGCGCTGCATGTCGTCGAGGGTGAAGACCACTACGCCTTCCTGAATCCCGAGACCGACTGTTGGAAGATCTCGCGGCATGCGCTGTTGGCCGGTCCGGCCGACCGGTGACGTTTCCCGCCGCTGTCGCCGATCACGCCGGTGTTGTCGCGTAATCGGGTGGGCGCGCTGACCTGCGAGCGATAGACTGCGGAGAGCACGGCGACCGCCGTGAATCGCCGGGAACCGGAAGTAGGCCATATACCTCACGTGAGCGAACAAGACCAGAATGGCGAGACGTTCGGCGCCACGCGCCCGGCGGAACGCACCGTGCGTTCGAGTATCGATCTCCCACCCGAAACGGTCCCGCCTCTCCTCGGTTCTGCCGACGAGAATCTGCGAGCTCTCGAGCGGGTCCTGGATGCAGACATCCACGTACGCGGCAATGCGGTCACACTCACCGGGAAACCCGGGGACGTTGCCCTGGCCGAGCGGGTAATCACCGAGCTCGCCGCCATCGTGGGCCGGGGACAGCCGCTAACACCCGATGCGGTGCGGCGTACCGTCGGGATGCTGACTCAGGGGTTGAGCGAGTCCCCCGCCGAGGTACTCACTCTCGACATCCTGTCGCGGCGCGGCAAGACCATCAGACCCAAGACGCTCAATCAGAAGCGGTACGTGGACGCGATCGACGCCAACACGATCGTCTTCGGCGTCGGCCCCGCCGGCACGGGCAAGACGTACCTGGCGATGGCGAAGGCCGTGCAATCGCTGCAGACCAAACAGGTGTCGCGGATCATCCTCACCCGCCCCGCGGTCGAGGCGGGCGAGCGGCTCGGATTCCTGCCCGGCACGCTGCACGAGAAAATCGACCCCTACCTGCGGCCACTGCACGACGCGCTGCACGACATGATGGACCCCGAGGCAATCCCGAAGCTGATGCAGTCGGGCATCATCGAGGTCGCGCCCCTGGCGTACATGCGCGGTCGCACGCTGAACGACGCCTTCATCATTCTCGACGAGGCACAGAACACCACCGCCGAGCAGATGAAGATGTTCCTCACCCGGCTGGGCTTCGGTTCCAAAGTGGTCGTCACCGGTGACGTCACCCAGGTGGACCTGCCGGGAGGCGCGCGATCGGGCCTGCGGGCCGCCAGCGAGATCCTCGGCGACATCGACGACATCCACTTCGCCGAGCTGAACAGCAGCGACGTGGTCCGGCACCGGCTGGTATCCGACATCGTCGACGCCTACGAGCGTTTCGAGGCGGACCGCGACGGCAAGGTGGAGCTCGGAAACCGCGCACAGCGGAGAGCGGCGCACTCGCGTTCTCCGCGACGGTAGGGTGAGTGTCGCCGGAACCAGGAGGAAGCGACACACATGAGCATCGAAGTCTCGAACGAATCGGGCATGGACGTCTCCGAAGAGGAGCTGATCAGCGTTGCCCGCTTTGTGATCGCACGGATGGATGTCCATCCCGCGGCCGAGTTGTCGATGGTCCTCGTGGACTCGGCCACCATGGCGGACCTGCACATGCGGTGGATGGACCTGCCGGGCCCCACCGACGTGATGTCCTTCCCGATGGACGAGCTCGAGCCGGGTGGTCGGCCGGATGCGCCGGACCCCGGACCGTCGATGCTCGGCGACATCGTGCTGTGCCCGTCCTTCGCAGCGGATCAGGCCGACAAGGCCGGTCACCCGCTGGCCCACGAACTCGCTCTGCTCACCGTCCACGGAGTGCTGCACCTTCTCGGCTACGACCACGCGGAGCCCGAAGAAGAGAAAGAAATGTTCGGGCTGCAGAACCAGCTCCTCGAAGAGTGGTACGAGGACCTTCGCCGCGCCGAACGGGACGCGGCACTCGCTGCCCGCGATCAGAAGTTGCTCGGCAAGGCCGGGTTCTTCGACTCGCCGGATCAGTAACCGCGACGTGAAGGGTTCTTTGTGACTAGCGCCATCGCGCTGATCGTCCTCGCGATCGTTCTCGTCCCCCTCGGCGGTGTGTTCGCCGCCGTCGACTCCGCTCTCAACACCATCTCGTCGGCGCGCGTCGAGGAGATGGCCAAGGAGGATCGGGCCGGCGCCCACCGGGTCCTCCGCATCCTGTCGGATCGCCCGCGCTACGTGAATCTCATGGTGCTGCTTCGCATCCTGTGCGAAATCACCGCCACGGTGGTGCTCGTCGGCGGGTTGATCGACCTCCTCGAACCGGTGTGGGCGCTCACGGTCACCGCCATCGTCATGGTGCTCGTCGACTATGTGGTGATCGGCGTCGGTCCGCGCACACTCGGCCGTCAGCACGCCTACTCGATAGCGCTCATCGCGTCGTTCCCCCTGCAGGTCATCGGTACCCTCCTCGGCCCGATCAGTCGCCTTTTGATCCTCATCGGTAACGCGATCACGCCGGGCCGTGGTTTCCGCAACGGCCCCTTCGCTTCCGAGATCGAGCTTCGGGAACTCGTCGACATGGCGCAGGAGCGTGGCGTGGTGGCCGACGAGGAGCGGCGCATGATTCAGTCGGTGTTCGAACTCGGCGACACCTCGGCCCGCGAGGTGATGGTCCCGCGCACCGAGATGGTGTGGATCGAGAGCGACAAGAGCGCCGGACAGGCGACGTCCCTCGCCGTCCGCAGCGGTCACTCACGGATCCCGGTGATCGGCGACAACGTCGATGACGTCCTCGGGGTGGTCTACCTCAAAGACCTGGTCCAGCAGACGTACCACTCGCGTGACGGTGGGCGCAGTGTCCGCGTCCGCGACGTGATGCGCCCGGCCGTGTTCGTGCCGGATTCCAAACCACTGGACAGCCTGCTCGCCGAAATGCAGCGTGACCGCAACCACATGGCGGTGCTGGTGGACGAATACGGCGGAGTCGCCGGGCTCGTCACCATCGAAGACGTCATCGAGGAAATCGTCGGGGAGATCGCCGACGAGTACGACCAGGACGAGACACCGCCGATCGAGGACCTCGGTGACGGTATGTACCGGGTGTCGGCGCGGTTGCCCATCGAGGATCTCGGCGAACTGTTCGGACTCGAACTCGAAAACGATGAGGTGGAGACCGTCGGCGGGTTGATCGGATACGAACTCGGTAGGGTGCCCCTTCCCGGCTCCGAGGTCGTGTCGGAGGGGCTGATCCTGCGCGGCGAGGGCTCGCCCGACGTGCGGGGCCGGGTGCGGATCAGCACGGTCTTCGTGCAACGCGCCCCCATCTCGGAAGACGATCACGACGACGACCGCGAACGGGAGAGCGACGATGCCTGAACTCGATACCGAGGACGCCAAGCTGATCGTGCTTGCGCGGGGAGCCTTGGGCCGCAGCGGAAGCGGGCAGGGCGCTGCCGTCCGTGACCTCGACGGCCGCACCTACGCCGCAGGCGCCGTCACCTTGGCGGCGTTGTCGCTGACAGCTCTGCAGGCGGCCGTCGCCGCGGCGGTGTCGAGTGGCGCCGAAGGGTTCGAAGCGGCTGTCCTGATCGGCGCAGCCCCGGACGACCCCGGCATCGCCGCGCTACACGAACTCAGTGCGCAGGCGGCGATCGTCTTCGCGCGAACCGATGGATCCGTGATCGAGGAGAAGCATGAGTAAACCCGAATTCCGTTCCGGATTCGTCTGTTTCGTCGGGCGGCCCAACACGGGCAAGTCCACGCTCACCAACGCGTTGGTGGGCAGCAAGATCGCGATCACGTCCTCGCGTCCGCAGACGACCCGGCATACGATTCGCGGCATCGTGCACCGCGAGCACGCGCAGTTGATCCTCGTCGACACCCCCGGGCTGCACCGCCCCCGGACGCTCCTCGGCCAGCGCCTCAACGACCTCGTGCGCGACACCTACTCCGAGGTCGACGTGATCTGCCTGTGCATCCCGGCGGACGAGAAGATCGGCCCCGGCGACCGGTGGATCGTGCAGCAGGTCCGTCAGATCGCGCCGAAGACCACGCTCATCGGCATCGTCACGAAGATCGACAAGGTCAGCAAGGACATGGTCGGGCAGCAGTTGCTGGCCGTGTCCAAGCTCCTCGGTCCCGAGACGGATGTCGTGCCCGTCTCTGCCGCCTCCGGTGAGCAGGTGGAGGTGCTCGTCGACGTCCTCGCGTCGAAGATGGAGGAGGGCCCGGCGTTCTACCCGGACGGCGAGCTCACCGACGAGCCCGAAGAGACGCTGATGGCCGAACTCATCCGCGAGGCCGCACTCGAGGGGCTCGGCGACGAACTGCCGCACTCCCTGGCTGTGGTCATTGAAGAGATCATCCCCCGCGAGGGACGCACCGAGAAGCAGGGCGAACTGCTCGACGTCCACGCCCTGCTCTACGTCGAACGCCCGTCCCAGAAGGGCATCGTGATCGGCAAGGGCGGCGCCCGCCTCCGCGAGGTGGGGACCAAGGCCCGGCTGCAGATCGAGAAGCTGCTCGGCACCAAGATCTTCCTCGAACTGCACGTCAAGGTGGCCAAGGACTGGCAGCGTGACCCGAAACAGCTGGGCCGCCTGGGGTTCTAGGCGGCTGCGCCACCCGTGCGTGGTGAACGAGTCCAGAGGCTCGTCAGCCACTCACGGGGCGGCGGCCCTGAGCAGAAGGAGCACCGACGTCGCGAAGTCGTGATCGCCGTCGCTTCCGGTCGCGAGTCTCCTGAGCTGCAGGCCGGCGATGGTCGCGACGATGGTCGGTGCGACGGACGCCGCGTCCGGGACGCCGAGGGCGGTGAGGATCGTCACCGTCAAATCGTCGTACGCGGCGAAACATTCGGCCGCGGCCTGACGCAGCTCGTGGTCGCGTCCCGCCTGGATGTACAGCTCGAACGGGGCGATCCGCTCGGCGGAGAACGCCAGGTCCTTCGCGACCTTCCCGGTGAGCGCGGCGGCGTCCTCGAGGCTCAGCCCCTTGTCCCGGTACCCCTCCGCCAGCTCCGACAGGCGCTGCGTCTCCTCCGTCACGAACCCGGACAACGCGGCGCGCAACAGGTCCGTCTGCGTGGGGAAGTGGTACGTGATGGAGCCGAGCGACACGCCGGCCTGCGCGGCGATCCGCCGATTGGTCACGCCGGGAATGCCTTCCGTGCCGACGATGTGCAGCGCCGCCGCGAGGATGCGGTCTCGAACGTCCGTCGAAGCCACCGGTCACCACCATTTCTCGGGACGTTCCAGGTCCCACCGCAGCACCGACTCGAGCTGGGCCGCGACCGACACCAACAGTGGCTCGGCACCGTCGTGTCCCATCAACTGGGCTCCGGTCGGCAGGTTACCGGACGTGAACCCGGCCGGCACGTTCACGCTGGGCCAGCCCAGCACATTCCACGGCCACGCGTACGGGCAGACCGCGGTGATCACCTTGTCGGTGGCCCACGAGCTGATGCCGTCGATCCCGTCGACCCTCGGTGGGGGAGTCGCGGTGGTCGGGGCGAGGACGAGGTCGTACTTGTCGAAGATCGCTCCGACCCGTCGCTGCATCCTCGGCTCGGCGGCGCGGGCGGCACGTAGCGGTGCCCCGCGCAACAGTCGGCCGGTCCGGGCGTTGCCCTTCGTGCGGGGGTCGACGAGTGACGGGTCCGGGACCTTCCGCATCCAGTCGTCGATACCGACCATCGACCGCGGGAGGAAACCGAGCCCGAACATGATTCCGTAGTCGGGGTCGTCCACCACGACGCGATGCCCGAGCTTGCGCAGCGCCTCGGCGATCCGTGCGACGCCCTGGCGGACCTCGGGATGCAGCGTCGTGGGGGTCGCGGTGAACGGGATGCGCAGAGACAGTGCGATGCGCAGCGGTCCGAGGTCGCGGCCGACGGCGTCGCTGACGGTGACCGGTGCGGGCGTGTGCAGGTCGCCCTCGTGCGGTCCCGACGCGACGTCGAGGAGCAGGGCCGCGTCGGCGACCGTCCGGGCCAGCGGGCCGTTGACGGTGAGGCCGTAGAACGCCTCGGCTGCCGGCCAGGTGGAGATTCGGCCGCGCTGAGGCTTGATCCCGACGAGGTTGGTCCAGGCGGCGGGGATGCGGATGGACCCGGCGCCGTCCGAACCGATCGCCGCGGACACCACACCGGCGGACACGGCCGCCGCGGCGCCGCCGGACGACCCTCCGGGGGTGTGGTCACCGTTCCAGGGATTGCGGGTGTACCCGAAGGCGGGACCGCCGGTCAGCGGCCACTGTCCCAGCTCCGGACTGTTGGTCTTGCCCACGACGACGGCGCCGGCGGCACGCAGGCGTCGCACCAGCTCGGAGTCCCGCGCCGCGGGCGGGAAGTCGCCCAGGCACCCGAAGGCGGTCGGCTCCCCGGCCACGTCGACGTCGTCTTTCACGGCGATCGGGACCCCGAGCAGCGGCAGGCGCTCACCGGCGGCGATCCGGCGGTCGGCCTCGGCGGCTTCGGCCAGTGCCTTGTTCCGGCGGATCACCTTGAACGCGTTGAGCGTCGGCTGGCTCGCATCGATGCGGTCGAGGGCGGCGCGGGTAGCCGCGACCGAGGTGGTGGCGCCCGAGGCCAGCGCCTGCGCCTGCTCGACGAGTCCCGGGGACCGATCCCCGTCGTTGTCGCGCTGCCGTCGATCGCCCAATTGTCCCGCGCTCATGTCGCCGCTCCCCGTTACTGTTCGTTCGAACGAACAGTATCAGCCGAGATGTCGCCGGACCACCCTCCCGATCGCCTCGGCCGCCCCGCGAGCCTGCGACTCGGGGAGTCGGGCGTACCCGCAGACCAGCCCCCGCGGGCCCCCCGCTGTGGTGCGGTAATCGGCGAGGCTCGGGACCGTCACACCGTGGTCCTGCAGCTCAGCCGACACGGCGACGTCGTCGACGGAATCGGGCAGCGTCAGGACGACGTGGAGGCCGGCCTCGATGCCGGCCAGCCCGGCACCGTCCGTGTCGACCGCGGACAATTGCTGCTGCAGTGCGGTGACGAAGGCCGCCCGGCGGGCCGAGTAGGTGCGGGAGGCGCGGGCGAGGTGCCGTGACAGCGCACCGGAGTCGATGAAATGCGCCAGCGCGAGGGCAGTGGTCGCGCAGCACGCCTCACCACTCGCGTCGAGGGCCCGGACGAGTCCCTGCCGGAGCGCCGGAGGCGCGATCACCCACGCCACCCGGATCGAGGGAGTGAGGATCTTCGACGCCGTGCCCACGTACGCCACGCATTCCGGCCCGCGGTCGATGCTGCGCAGGGCGGGCAGCGCCGACACGTCGTAGCGGAACTCGCCGTCGTAGTCGTCCTCGATGATCACCGTTCCGGAGGCCGCGGCGTCGGCCACGAGCCGCGCCCTGCGGCCCACCGGCATCCGGGCCCCCATCGGGTACTGATGGGCGGGCGTGCAATAGGCCGCGGCGTCGGTGGCGCGCAGCAGGGCGGGGTCGAGGCCGTCGCCGTCCACGGACACGCTGCGCGTCCGCACCCCCGAATCGTCGAGGACGGTGCGGGCCCGGCTGTAGCCGGGCTCCTCGAACACCACGTCCCGGCCGCCGAGTTCTGCTGCGGCCACGAGCGTGCGGAGCGCAGCGGCGACTCCGGGAACGATCACCAGTTCGCTGGGGCGCGCCGCGATCCCCCGGGTGCGGCGTAGATGTACCGCGAGGGACCGTCGCAACTCCGGGTGCGCGCCGGGGCTCGGGACGTCCGAGGTCACGGCCGCGGCGGCGGCCGTCCGCCACGCCCGGCGCCAGTCGACGGTGGAGATCAGGGCGGGATCGGGGTGGCCCGGAGTGAGATCCCACCGCGCCGCCGGTGTCCCGGGGGCGGCGGCGAAGGCCCGATCCGACGTTCGGGTGACCGTGTGCGAGGCGACGTGCGCGCGGGCCGCGACATCGGCGCCCGGTGCGATCCGGGTGCCGGAACCGGCGCGGGCGTTCGCGTATCCGGACGAGCAGAGTTCGTCGTAGGCGTCGACCACCGACGCCCGCGCGACCGTCAGGTGTGCGGCCAGCGCCCGCGAGGAGGGCAGTGGGTCGCCGGGTCGCAGGCGACCCACGCGGATCTCGTCGAGGATCGACTCCGCGATGCGGTGCCGCAGCGGCGCGTCGGTGTCGGGGAGCCGCAACGTCAGGTGCAGTTCGGGGCTGATCCGGGGCATGGTCCCCACAATACTGGTCTGTCGATAATGATGATTGTGGATCTGGAAGCTGATCCACATAGGGGTGAGGATGGTCTCGTGGACAAGATCATGAGATACCCGGACCGTGCCCGCACCGAACGCGCGCAACTCGACGCCGTCCTCGACGCCGCGCCGATGGGCACCCTCGCCACCGTCGTCGACGGGCTGCCCTGGGCCGTGCCGATGCTGTACGCCCGCGACGGCGACAGGATCCTGCTGCACGGCTCCACCGGAGCCGGCGCGCTCCGGCAGGTGGCGGCAGGTGCACCGGCGGCGCTGTGCGTCGCGATGCTCGACGGAATCGTCGTCGCGGACACCCTGTTCGACTCGTCTGCCAACTACCGTTCGGCGGTGGTGCGGGGCAACCTCGTCACTCTCGGCGAAGACGAATCCGCCGACGCACTGAACGCACTGTCGGACGTGCTGATCCCCGGCCGCAGCACGGAGGTCCGGGGGCACCGGCGCAAGGAACTCGCCGCGACACTGGCCCTCGCCCTCCCGATCACGCCGGGCCAGTGGACCGTCAAGGTGCGGGACGCACCACCGGGCGAACCGGCCGAAACCAGCAGCGCCTGGGCCGGCGTGGTCCCGGTTCGGTCGGTCGCCGGCGCGCCCGTCCCGGCGCCGTGGGTGGCGAGCGGGACACCCGTGCCCGCGTCCGTGACGCGGCTGACCCGGACCGCGTAAGGAAAGCGTCAAGAGCCGGAGGAGTCCCGTAAGCGCTTCGTCAGCGCCGCCTCTTTCGCCGAGATCCGGCGTGATGCTGGCATGACACCCCACAACCGTGGGGTGTCATGCCTGCGCTGAACCGCAGGATCAGTACGAAGAGGGATCCTCACATGGCCGATGTGGCCTACGTCGAGCTCGTCCTCGGCGGATTCGCCTGTTGCGCGCTCGTTCTCCGTGCCCTGCAGACCGGACGCGTGAAATGACGGGCGCCGGAACACTCGCCGTCGCGCTCGTCGCGATTGCCGCCGCGCTCGTCGTGTACCTCCTGATCGCGCTCATCGACCCGGAGCGGTTCTGATGACGCCTGCCCTGGCGGCCGGACTGCAGGTCGCCTTCGTCCTCGCGGTACTCGCGGTCGCATATGTGCCGGTGGGCGACTATATGGCGCGCGTGTACGAATCACGCCGTCACCTGCGGGTCGAATCCGTCCTGTACCGCCTGTGCCGCATCAACCCCCACACCGAGCAGACCTGGTACGGCTACGCGGGCAGCGTGCTGGGATTCTCCGCGGCGAGTGTGCTGTTCCTCTACGCCCTGCAGCGCATCCAGGGCGTGCTGCCGCTGTCCGGGGATCTCTCCGGGGTCAGTCCCGCGGTGGCGTTCAACACGGCCGTGTCGTTCGTGACGAACACCAACTGGCAGTCGTATGCGCCCGAGACCACGATGAGCAACCTGACCCAGCCGGTCGGGCTCGCCGTGCAGAACTTCGTGTCCGCAGCGGTGGGCATGGCCGTCGCGGTGGCGCTGATCCGCGGGTTCGTCCGGGTGTCGCGCGGCGGTGAGATCGGCAACTTCTGGGTGGACCTCACCCGGGGCAGCCTGCGTATTCTGCTGCCGTTCTCCTTCGTGATCGCGCTGATCCTGCTGAGCCAGGGCGTGATCCAGTCCTTCCACCCGGGCTTCGCGTCCACCGGTCTGGACGGCAGCTCCGTCACCAATGCACTCGCACCCGTCGCCTCGCAGGAAGCGATCAAGGAACTCGGCACCAACGGCGGCGGGATTCTCGCCGCCAATTCGGCGCACCCGTTCGAGAACCCGACGCCGATCAGCAGCATCGTCGAGATCCTCGCGATCCTGCTGATCCCGGTCTCCCTCACCCGCACGTTCGGCACCATGGTCGGCGATCCTCACGACCGAGCGAGCGAGGTGTCCGGGCACCGCCAGGGGCTGACCCTGCTCGCCGTGATGGGCATCCTGTGGGGATCGCTCCTCGCGGTCACGCTGGCCGCGGAGTCGGGTCGGCGCGGCGTCGCCGCCACCGCCGCGGGCGCGATGATGGAGGGCAAGGAGGTTCGTTTCGGAGTCCCCGGCACGGCACTGTTCGCCGTGAGCACTACCGGAACGTCCACGGGCGCGGTGAATTCGGCGCACGACAGCCTGTCGCCGCTCGGCGGCGGAGCCGTACTGCTCAATATGCTGCTCGGCGAGATCGCGCCCGGCGGTGTCGGCACGGGGCTCTACGGAATTCTCGTCCTCGCCCTGATCGCCGTCTTCGTCGGCGGACTCCTCGTCGGCCGCACACCCGAATATCTGGGCAAGAAGCTGCGGCAGCGGGAGATCACCCTCGCCGCCCTGTCGGTGCTGGTGA
This sequence comes from Rhodococcus sp. IEGM 27, assembly GCF_033142305.1. Taxonomy (NCBI): domain Bacteria; kingdom Bacillati; phylum Actinomycetota; class Actinomycetes; order Mycobacteriales; family Nocardiaceae; genus Rhodococcus; species Rhodococcus sp. IEGM 27. The sequence continues at coordinate 280,836 of NZ_JAWLSG010000005.1, forward strand.
TGCCGGCGCTCGTCCTGATCGGGGCCGGAATCACCGTGATCCTGTCCTCGACCACCGGCTACCAGGGCAACAGCGGCGACCCCGGAAGCCCCGGATCCATCCACGGGTTCTCGGAAGTGCTGTACGCGTTCGCGTCGGCCTCGAACAACAACGGCAGTGCGTTCGGCGGGCTGACGGTGACGAGCGACTGGTTCCAGACCGCTCTCGGCCTGTGCATGCTGCTCGGCCGGTTCCTGCCGATCATCTTCGTCCTCGCGCTCGCCGGATCCCTGGCGTCGCAGAAGAAGACGGCCGCAGGCGCCGGGACCCTGCCGACGGCGGGCCCGATGTTCACCGGACTCCTCACCGGCACCGTCGTGCTCGTCGCGGCGTTGACATTCTTCCCGGCCCTCGCGCTGGGACCGATCGCGGAGGCTCTGCAGTGAGTGTGAACGTGACCAGTCGTCCGGAATCCGGGACGGCGACGACGCCCGAGGCCGGCCACGACCCGGCGCCCGTGAAGGCGGGAATCTTCAGCCCCGCCCAGCTGGTGACGGCGCTCCCGGGCGCCCTGCGCAAACTCGACCCCCGGCACCTCGCCCGCAACCCGGTGATGTTCGTGGTGTTCGTCGGCTCCGTCGTCACCACCGTCATGGCCGTCGCCGACCCGTCGGTGTTCTCCTGGGCCGTCGTCGCCTGGCTGTGGTTCACGGTGCTGTTCGCGAATCTGGCCGAGTCGGTCGCGGAAGGGCGGGGCAAGGCGCAGGCGGCGAGCCTGCGGAAGGTGAAGCAGGACACGGTCGCCCACCGGATCACGGCGAGCGGCCGGGTGGAGTCGGTGGCGGGTACCGAACTCACCGTCGGCGACCGGGTGGTCGTCGAGGCGGGAGAGGTGATACCCGGCGACGGCGACGTCGTCGACGGAATCGCGACCGTGGACGAGTCGGCCATCACCGGAGAATCGGCGCCCGTCGTCCGCGAATCCGGTGGCGACCGGTGTGCCGTCACCGGTGGCACGACCGTGCTGTCCGACCGGATCGTCGTGCGCATCACCGCGGCCCCCGGACAGTCGTTCGTGGACCGGATGATCGCCCTCGTGGAGGGGGCGGCGCGGCAGAAGACGCCGAACGAGATCGCGCTGAACATCCTGCTGGCGTCGCTGACGATCATCTTCCTGCTGGCCGTCGTCGCGATCGGCCCGATGGGCCTGTACGCGGGCCAGGAGCAGGATCCGATCAAGCTGATCGCGCTGCTGGTCTGCCTGATCCCCACCACGATCGGGGCCCTGCTGTCGGCCATCGGCATCGCCGGGATGGACCGGCTGGTGCAGCGGAACGTCCTGGCGATGTCGGGGCGGGCGGTGGAGGCCGCCGGCGACATCGACACCCTGCTGATGGACAAGACCGGCACCATCACGTTCGGCAACCGGCAGGCCACGGCCCTGCATCCCGCACCGGGTATTTCCGCGATCGAGTTGGCCACGGCCGCACGGTTGTCCAGCCTCGCGGACGGCACGCCCGAGGGGCGCAGCATCGTGGACCTGTGCGCCCGCGACTTCGGGTTGGACCTGGCACCGTCCGAGGCGGAGAGAGCGGCGGAGTTCGTGCCGTTCACGGCGCAGACCCGGATGAGCGGACTCGACATCGACGGCGCCCGGATCCGCAAGGGCGCGAGCGACGCCGTGCTGACGTGGGTGCAGGCGCTCGGCGGGCAGTCGGCGCCCGCGGTCACCGACAGTGTGAACCAGATCGCGCAGGCCGGGGGAACGCCGTTGGTGGTCGCCACCGTTCACGGAGACGCAGCGACCGTCCTCGGCGTGATCGCGCTGTCGGACGTGGTGAAACCGGGCATCGCCGAGCGGTTCGCGGAACTGCGGGCCATGGGGATTCGCACGGTGATGATCACCGGCGACAACCCGTTGACGGCGAAGGCCATCGCGGCCGAGGCCGGTGTCGACGACTTCATGGCCGAGGCGACACCCGAGGACAAGCTCGCGCTGATCCGCAGAGAACAGGAGGGCGGCCGGCTCGTCGCGATGACCGGGGACGGCACCAACGACGCCCCGGCGCTGGCCCAGGCGGATGTCGGGGTGGCGATGAACACCGGCACGTCCGCGGCGAAGGAAGCCGGGAACATGGTGGATCTCGATTCGGATCCCACCAAGCTCATCGAGGTGGTGGAGATCGGCAAGCAACTGCTCATCACCCGCGGGGCGCTCACCACGTTCTCGCTCGCCAACGACCTGGCCAAGTACTTCGCGATTCTCCCCGCCCTGTTCAGCGGAATCTATCCGCAGCTGGATACGCTGAACGTCATGCGGCTGGCCACCCCGGAATCGGCCATCCTGTCGGCGGTGATCTTCAACGCCGTGGTGATCGTCGCGCTGATCCCGTTGTCGCTGAAAGGCGTTCGCTACCGTCCGTCGCCGGCGTCGACGCTGCTGGGCCGCAACCTGCTGATCTACGGTCTCGGCGGTGTGATCACGCCGTTCGCCGGTATCTGGCTCATCGACCTCGTCGTCCGTCTCATTCCCGGAATTGGGTGATCCCGCATGCGATTTCTCATCGGCCTGCTCCGGCAGACCTGGGCCGGACTACTCGTCCTGCTCGCACTCACAGCAGTCCTCGGTGTGCTCTATCCCGCCGCAGTGTGGGGGGTGAGCAGGATCGGCGCAGGAGCGGCCGAGGGGTCTGCGGTGCGCGACAGCACCGGGTGCGTCGTCGGGAGCCGGTGGGTCGGTGTCGACCCGCAGGTGCCTGCGGGGGAGCCGGATCCGTTCTTCCACAACCGGGTCACCGGGTCGGTGGCCGAACAGGATCCGTTCGCGCCGGGCGATCCCGCCGCCGCCCTGCCCACCAACCAGGGGCCGAGCAGTGAGATCCTGGCGACGTTCATCGCCGACCGGCGGGCGGCGATCGCGACCCGGGAGGGGGTGGACCCCTCCAAGGTACCGGCGGACGCGGTCACCGGATCGGGCTCGGGCATCGACCCGCACATCAGCCCCGCGTACGCGGCGTTGCAGGTGCCGAGGGTGGCTGCGGAGAACGGTCTCAGCGAGACCCGGGTCCGGCAACTCGTCGACGAGAACACCGAGGGAAGGCAACTCGGCTTCCTCGGTGAGGAACGGGTGAACGTCCTCGAACTGAACCTGGCCCTCGGCCTGACCGCTCCCGAGTGCACCGCCCCGACCGCTGGTGGATGATGGCGAGGTGAGTGGTACCGGAACCGAGGGCGTGCGCCGGGACGCCGAACGCCGACGCGGTGAACTGCGCATCTATCTCGGAGCCGCACCGGGTGTCGGCAAGACGTTCGCGATGCTCGGTGAGGCGCACCGCCGCCGGGAGCGGGGGTGCGACGTGGTCGCGGCCGTGGTGGAGACCCACGGCCGTGACCGCACGGCGGCGCAGCTCGGCGACCTCGAACTGATTCCGCCCAACCTGATCGCCTACCGGGGCACGCTCGGCCGGGAACTCGACGTCGAGGCGGTGCTGGCCCGCAGGCCGGCGCTGGTCCTCGTAGACGAGCTCGCGCACACGAACACACCGGGCAGCGTCCACGAGAAACGCTGGCAGGACGTGGAGATACTCCTCGCCGCGGGGATCGACGTCCTCTCGACGCTCAACGTCCAGCACCTCGAAAGCCTCAACGACGTGGTGCAGCGGATCACCGGAGTGGTGCAACAGGAAACGGTTCCCGACGAGGTGGTGCGCGCCGCCACCCAGGTCGAATTGGTCGACATCACTCCGGAGGCTCTGCGCCGCAGGCTGTCCCACGGCAACATCTATGCCGCGGACAAAGTCGATGCGGCACTGAGCAATTACTTCCGGAAAGGGAACCTCACCGCACTCCGCGAACTGGCCCTGCTGTGGGTGGCAGACCAGGTGGATGCCGCACTCGCGAAATACCGTGCGGAGAACAAGATCACCGACACGTGGGAGGCTCGGGAACGGGTGGTGGTCGCGGTGACGGGCGGACCGGAATCGGAGACGCTGGTTCGGCGCGCCGGCCGGATCGCGTCGCGATCCAGCGCCGAACTGATCGTCGTGCACGTGGTGCGCGGCGACGGCCTCGCGGGTGTCTCGGCTCCGGAGATGGGCAAGGTACGGGCCCTCGCCGCAAATATCGGCGCGAGTCTGCACAGCGTCGTCGGCGACGACGTCCCGACCACGTTGCTCGACTTCGCCCGGACCGCGAACGCCACACAACTGGTGCTGGGCACGTCGAGACGCTCACGGTGGGCGCGGATCTTCGACGAGGGCATCGGCGCAAGCGTGGTGCAACAGTCCGGGTCGATCGACGTGCACATGGTGACGCACGGCGAATCCCACCGCCCGCGGCGGTTGTCGCCGGTGGGCTCCCGTTCGCGCACGGCGATCGCCTGGATCGCCGCCGTCCTCGTACCGTCGGTGGCCACGCTGGTGTTGAGTGCCGTCGACCGGTGGCTCGGATTGGTCGGCGAGGGAGCCCTGTTCTTCATCGTGGTGCTGCTCGTCTCGCTGCTCGGGGGTGTCGCCCCCGCCGCGTTCTCCGCGCTGATCTCGGGTCTGTTCCTCAACTACTTCTTCACGCCGCCGGTGCGGAGCTTCACCATCGCCGAGCCGGACAACTTCATCACCACGGTCGTGCTGCTCGTGGTGGCCGTCGCCGTCGCGGTCCTGGTCGACGCGGCCGCCAGACGTTCACGGGAAGCCCGCCGGGCGTCGCAGGAAGCCGAGCTGCTGGCACTGTTCGCCGGATCGGTGCTGCGCGGCGCCGACCTCGACACGCTGCTCGAGAAGGTGCGCGAGACCTACGGCCAGGATTCGGTCAGCGTGCTGCACCGGGACCGCGGTCCGGTGGGGTCCGTCGGGCCGCACCCACCGGTGAGCATCGCCGACGCCGACACCGTCTGCGAGGTGGGGGAAGGGGAATACGCGCTCGCCCTGCGCGGCAGCGAACTGCACGCCCGGGACCGTCGGGTGCTCCTCGCCGTCGCCAACCAGGCGGTGGGCATGATCCGGCAGACCGAGCTCGCGCAGGAGGCGGGGCAGGCGCAGGCGCTGGCCGAGGCCGACCGGTTGCGGCGGTCGCTGCTGTCCGCCGTCAGCCACGACCTCCGGACCCCACTGGCCGCGGTCAAGGCCGCCGCGTCCAGCCTGCGCAGCGACGACGTCGACTTCTCCCCGGAGGACACCGCCGAACTGCTCGCGACCATCGAGGAATCGGCCGACGTGCTGACCTCTCTCGTCGGGAACCTGCTCGACTCCTCCCGTCTCGCGGCGGGAGTGGTGACCCCGACGCTGCGGCCGGTGTACCTCGACGAGGTGGTGCACCGGGCGCTGGTGGGTCTGGGAATCGGCGGCCGGACCGGGACCCGGGCCCGGGAAAGGGTGGAAGTCGACGTCGGAACGGTGACGGCGATGGCGGATTCGGGCCTGCTCGAGCGGGTGCTCGCCAATCTGATCGACAACGCACTCCGCTACGGTGAGGACTCCGTGATCCGGGTCGGTGCCGCGGCGGTGGGCGACCGCGCCGTCATCACCGTCGCCGACACGGGGCCGGGAATTCCGCGTGGGCGGGCAGACGAGATGTTCGCCCCGTTCCAGCGGCTGGGGGACCGCGACACGACCACGGGAGTCGGGCTCGGGCTCTCCGTCGTCCGCGGATTCGTCGACGCGATGGGCGGAACCACCAGCGCCACCGACACCCCCGGCGGTGGTCTGACGATGGTGGTGGAGCTGGCCGGGGCGGGAGGGGAGCATTCATGACGAGAGTTCTCGTCGTCGACGACGAACCGCAGATTCTCCGCGCCCTGCGGATCAATCTGAGCGTGCGCGGGTACGACGTGGTGACGGCCGCGTCCGGGGCGGCCGCCCTGCGCGCCGCGGCCGAGCGACCGCCGGACGTGATCGTGCTCGACCTCGGGCTACCCGACATGGACGGCACCGAGGTGCTGGCCGGCCTCCGCGGGTGGTGCCCCGCACCGGTCATCGTGCTGTCGGCGCGGACGGACTCCGCGGACAAGGTCGACGCTCTCGACGCCGGCGCCGACGACTACGTCACCAAGCCGTTCGGGATGGACGAGTTCCTGGCGCGGGTGCGTGCGGCCGCCCGCCGGGCGACGACGGTCGTCGACACGAGTGAACCTGTGGTGGAGACGGATTCGTTCACGGTCGATCTGGCGGCGAAGACGGTGCGGCGGGCAGGGACCGAGGTGCACCTGACGCCGACCGAGTGGGGAATGCTCGAGATGCTCGTGCGCAACAAGGGCAAGCTGGTGGGGCAGAAGGAACTGCTGCGGGAGGTGTGGGGTCCGGCGTATGCCACCGAGACCCACTACCTGCGGGTGTATCTGGCGCAGCTGAGACGCAAACTCGAGGACGACCCGTCCCACCCGCGTCACCTCATCACCGAGGCCGGGATGGGCTACCGGTTCCAGGTGTGAGTCGGCGAATAGTTGGGGCCGGAACCAGCACCCGACCGGGTGTTGGTTAGCCTTGCCTTATGCGAATGAGGAGTCTCTTCTCGGTGTCACTGCTGGCCCTCGCGTTGGCCGGCTGCGGGAGCGACAGCGAGGGCGAACGCGAGGCAGTGGCAGGCACCGGCGATGCCGTGTTTCCGGCCGTCGTCGCCACGAAATTCGGCGACGTCACAGTCGAGTCGAAGCCCGAGCGCGTGGTCGCCCTCGGGTGGGGTGACGCCGAAACCGCGCTGGCGCTCGGTGTCGAACCCGTCGGGGCCAGCGACTGGGTCGCCTTCGGCGGCGACGGCGTCGGACCGTGGGCGGACAACATGTACACCACCGCGCCGGCCATCATCGGAACCCTCGAACCGTCGTACGAGCAGATTGCGGCGCTCGAACCGGACGTCATCCTCGACACGAAGAGTGCCGGCGACAAGGAACGCTACGACCACCTGTCGCAGATCGCGCCGACGATCGCGCTGCCGGAGGGCGCCGACAACTACAAGACTCCGATCGAGAGCCAGGTGTCGATGGTCGCGAACGCTCTCGGCGCGGCGGAGCAGGGTGATGCGCTGCTCGCCGACATCGACCGGCGATTCGCGGAAGCGGCCGCGGCCCATCCCGAGTTCGCGGGGAAGACGATCACCGTCGGCGCGTTCTCGGGGGCGGGGTGGGGCGCCTACACGGCCGACACCGAGCGCCTCCAGTTCATGAAGAAACTCGGATTCGTCAGTAATCCGGCGGTGGACGCGCAGCCGGCGGTGAAGTTCTCCGTCCCGGTGTCGGAGGAGAATCTCGGCGTGATGGACGCCGACATGGTGGTCGTCTTCCCGGTCGGCAGGCCGGCCGCCGACGTCACGGACCGGCCGCTGTTCCAAGCGATCCCGGCGGTGCGCGACGGACGGTCCCTCGTGTTCGACGATCCGAACGTCGCGAAGGCGTACTCCACGAACTCCGTGCTGTCGTTGCGGTACGCACTCGACACCGTCGTGCCTCTGGTGTCCGAGCGGCTGCGGTGACCTGGCCCGGCACGCCCCTCGGTAGACACATCCCTCAGTAGAGCAGCGTGCGGTAGAACTCCTGTCGGCGAGGCGTATCCGGGCTGTGGTCCAGCCCGTGCTGCTCCGAATGCATTTCCCGCAGCGACGGGATCTGGTCGGGGTCCGGCCACGACTCCGGGTCCCACATGCGTGACCGGAGGATCGCCCGGGCGCAGTGGGTGTAGACCTCGTCGATCCGGACCACGACACCGAGGTTGGCGGGTTTGCCGTTGATCGACATCGACTGCAGCAGTTCGGGATCGACGGTCAGGGTGGCGGTTCCGTTGACGCGGACCACCTCGTCGATTCCCGGTACGACGAACAGAATGCCCACGTGCGGGTTGTCGAGGATGTTGCGGTGCGAATCCGCGCGCCGATTGCCCGGCCGGTCTGGGATCACCAGGGTCCGGTCGTCGAGGAACATCGTCTTCGGTGTGATGTCTCCGCGCGGCGAGCAGTCGCAGTGACCGTTCGCGTCGGCGGTGGCGAGGACGAAGAACCGCGCCTCGGAGATGAAGCGGCGGATCAGGGGCATCGTGTGATCGGTGTGCTTGGTGACGATGGAGGGGTGGGGAACGCCTAGTACCTGCTGAAGTTCGTCGAGGGTGGTGATCGTGTGCTCCGGTGAGGGGGCGTGCGCTGCCACGGGAGTGTTCCGTTCGTCGAGGGCCGTTCGAGTTAGGGTACCCTTCGGCGCTTTCGGGTGTCCCGTGGCCTTCGGACTCACGACCGATGATTCCGGCCCGCTCCGGGAGTCCTACCTTCGACCGCAACATCACACTCGACCGGAGGAGCCACGAATGCCCGCACCGAAGACCCCGCAACCACTCGCGCACACCTTCACGGCGCCGATCCAGAAGGACGGGGCGTTCGCGACGTACCTGACCGTGCCGGGCTCCGCCGAACTTCTCGGAACGCGACGGCCGGTGAAGGTCGGCGGGACGATCGACGGCCACCCGTTCAACGCCACCCTGATGCCCTCGGGTGAAGGTCCGCACTGGCTTCCTCTGAAGATCGCACTGTGCACGCTGATCGGTAAGGACGGTGCCGGAGTGGAGGTGACGGTGCACCTCGAGCAGCGTTTCAGCTGACGCGGGCGGCGCCGGGGTGTGCGGGCGCAGGCGCACCGAGCCCTGACCGTCGCATCCGGCTCGGCCTGCGGAATGTGGTCGCCTCGACGTGGGAGACTGAACCGGTGAGGTTGTATCGAGACAATGCGGTGGTCCTGCGCCAGCACAAGCTGGGCGAGGCCGACCGTATCGTCACACTCCTCACCCGGCAGCACGGTCTGGTACGCGCGGTGGCCAAGGGGGTGCGCCGCACGAAGTCCAAGTTCGGCGCCCGGCTCGAGCCGTTCGCGCACATCGACGTGCAGTTGTACCCGGGCCGCAACCTCGACATCGTCACCCAGGTGCAAACTGTCGATGCGTTCGCCACCGACATCGTCGACGACTACTCCCGGTACACCACGGCGTGTGCGATCCTCGAAACCGCCGAGCGACTGGCCGGTGAAGAGCGCGCTCCCGCGCTGCAACTGCACCGCCTGACGGTGGGTGCGCTGCGCGCCGTAGCCGAACACCATCGGCCGTGTGAGCTGATTCTCGATGCCTTCCTGCTGAGGGCTATGGGTTACGCGGGATGGGCACCTGCACTCGACGAGTGTGCGCGGTGCAGCGCGCCCGGACCCCACCGGGCATTCCACGTGTCCGCTGGCGGCGCGGTGTGTACCCACTGCCGCCCACCCGGGGCGGCCACCCCGTCTCCCGGGGTGCTCGCGCTGATGGATGCGCTGTTCCGTGGGAACTGGGCGGAAACCGAGAATGTGGCGGCGCCGCTGCGCAGTCAGGCCAGCGGACTCGTCGCCGCGCACCTGCAGTGGCATCTCGAACGACAGCTGCGCACCCTTCCCCTGATCGAACGGTCCCGTCCGCATCCGGCCGTCGGGCCGGAGAATTCGGTCAGGCAGGATGGGGACCGTGATTCGACGACGCGAACCTCGAACTCCGCTTGACGGTGCGGCCGAACGCCACATTCGGCCGCCCGACCCGCATCCGTCGGGGGCTCGGCCGCCGGGCCTGCAGACCGAACTGATACCTCGGCACATCGCGCTGGTCATGGACGGGAACGGCCGTTGGGCGCAGGAACGGGGACTGCCCCGGACTGCCGGCCATGAACGCGGTGAAGCCGTGCTGATGGACGCGGTCTGCGGTTGTATCGAGATGGGTGTCGAATGGCTGTCGGCGTATGCCTTCTCGACGGAGAACTGGAAACGCAGTCCAGAAGAAGTCCGCTTCTTGATGGGCTTCAACCGGGACGTGATCCGCAGGCGCCGTGACGAAATGCACGAGATGGGCGTGCGCGTGCGCTGGGCGGGACGCCGACCACGGTTGTGGCGCAGCGTGATCAAGGAACTCGAGATCGCCGAGGAGTTGACGAAGCACAACACGGTGATGAACCTGACGATGTGCGTCAACTACGGTGGTCGCGCCGAGATCGCCGATGCGACGAAAGAAATCGCACGCAGGGTGGCGGCCGGACAACTCGATCCGGAGAAGATCACCGAGGCGACGGTGGCCCGGTACCTCGACGAGCCGGACATGCCGGATGTCGACCTGTTCCTGCGGCCGTCCGGTGAGCAACGAACGTCCAACTTCTTGATCTGGCAGTCCGCGTACGCGGAAATGGTCTATCAGGAGAAGCTGTTCCCCGACTTCGACCGGCGCGATTTGTGGGCGGCCTGCGTCGAATACGCCTCTCGGGACCGCAGATTCGGTGGCGTCAAGTGACGGCCGACGGAGCGCCGGCACTTCTGGCGCGCGCCGAGAATGCACTCGCTCATTTCGCCACGGTCGACAGGGCGGACGACGGCTCGCTCAGTTTCGAGTACGCCGGAGCGCTGTGCTCGATCAGTGCGATGACCCTGACCGAGGGACTGGACGTGTTGTCGATGACCTGTGTCCTCGCCTGGGATCGCCCCGTCAGTGCGTCTCTGCACAAGAAGGTGGCCGAACGAAACAGCGCCCTCCAGTTCGGCTCGATCGCCGTGTTCGGACACGGCCGACTCGCTGATGTCATCCTGCGCTACACGTTCCCCGCTGCAGGCCTCGAGGACGAGGCCCTGACCACGATGCTGCTTCTGGCGCTGTCCGGGGCGGACACGGCTCGGCAGGGACTGATCCCCTGAAGCTCACCGCGGCGCGTTGCAGTCCTTGCAGATGCCGAAGATCTCGATGGTGTGGCTGACGTCGGAGAATCCGTGATTGTCGGCGATCGACTGCGACCACTGTTCCACGGTGGGTCCTTCGACCTCGACGGTGTAGCCGCAACTGCGGCACACGAGGTGATGGTGGTGCCCCGACGAGCACCTGCGGTACACCGATTCGCCCGTGTCTGTTCTCAGGACGTCGACCGTCCCGGCATCGGCCAGCGTCTGCAGCGTGCGGTAGACGGTGGTGAGACCGATGCCTTCTCCACGCTTCCGGAGTTCGTCGTGGAGTTCTTGTGCCGAGCGGAATTCCTCGATGTCGTCGAGGAGGGCGGAGATCGCACTGCGCTGCTTGGTGGCGCGCACTCCGACGACCACAGGTTTGCGATGCTCGGCGTTCTGGGTGGGCATTCTCATCCTTCCTCGGCGTGCGCGACGGCGTCCACGACGATGTGTGCGAGGTGGTCGTCGACGAGCCGGTAGAGAACCTCGCGCCCGGTTCGTTCGCCGCGCACCACCCCGGCAGCCTTCAAGACGCGAAGGTGCTGGCTGATCAGCGGCTGGGTGACTCCCAGCGCCCCGACTAGTTCGTGCACGCAGCGCTCCGATTCGCGGAGTTGCAGCACGATGGCGATTCGGACCGGTGCAGCGAGGGCGCGCAGAATGTCACCTGCCGCAGCCAATGTCTCCTTCGACGGCACAGGCGCGGGCGGCGCGGTGTCGAACGGATGAAGATCGCCGGTATCGGTCACGCTCACAGCGGATCTCCTTCGGTATGCCGGACACGAAGCGACAGAATGGTCGGGGAGCACCTTCGGTCAGCTCGTCGCCCATCTTATTGCAAATCGATTCCATTTTGATATGCATGAATTCGCATGTCAACCAGGCGGGTGAACCGGACGGAAACGGGCAGATAGGCTAGGAGCCGAAAACTGCACGTAAACCATGCATCTATTACCCAGATGGAGAGCACTCGAGTGGCACCGAAATCCAAAGTCGAAACCGTCGTCAACCTGGCCAAGCGTCGTGGCCTCGTCTATCCGTGCGGTGAGATCTACGGGGGCACGAAGTCGGCCTGGGATTACGGCCCCTTGGGTGTCGAACTCAAGGACAACATCAAGAAGCAGTGGTGGCGCAACATGGTCACCAGCCGCGAAGACGTCGTCGGTCTCGACTCGTCGGTAATTCTGCCGCGTGAGGTATGGGTGGCGTCCGGCCACGTCGGCGTGTTCAACGATCCGTTGGTCGAGTGTCTCAACTGCCACAAACGTCACCGTCAGGACCACCTGCAGGAGGCGTACGCGGAGAAGAAGGGTCTCGATAACCCCGACGACGTCACCATGGACGTCATTGCCTGCCCCGACTGCGGCACGGTGGGGCGTTGGACCGAGCCCCGCGACTTCAACATGATGCTCAAGACGTATCTCGGCCCGGTCGAGAGCGAAGAGGGAATGCACTACCTGCGCCCCGAGACGGCGCAGGGCATTTTCGTCAACTTCGCGAACGTGCTCACCACGTCGCGTAAGAAGCCGCCCTTCGGCATCGGCCAGATCGGTAAGAGCTTCCGCAACGAGATCACCCCCGGCAACTTCATCTTCCGCACCCGCGAGTTCGAGCAGATGGAGATGGAGTTCTTCGTCAAGCCCGGTGAGGACGAGGAGTGGCACCAGTACTGGATCGACTACCGCATGGACTGGTACACGGGCCTGGGTATCAACAAGGACAACCTGCGCCTGTACGAGCACGCCGCGGACAAGCTGTCGCACTACTCCAAGCGGACCGTGGACATCGAGTACCGGTTCCACTTCCAGGGCAGCGAGTGGGGCGAGCTCGAGGGTGTGGCCAACCGCACCGACTTCGATCTGTCGACGCACTCGACGCACTCGGGCACCGACCTCAGCTACTACGACCAGGCCAGTGGTGACCGGTACACGCCATACGTCATCGAGCCCGCTGCCGGCCTCACCCGGTCGCTGATGGCCTTCCTCGTCGACTCCTACACCGAGGACGAGGCACCCAACGCGAAGGGTGGCGTCGACAAGCGCACGGTGCTGCGGCTGGACCGTCGCCTCGCGCCGGTGAAGGCCGCGGTGCTGCCGCTGTCCCGCAACGCCGATCTGACGCCCAAGGCCAAGGATCTGGCCGCGACGCTTCGTCAGAACTGGAACGTCGAGTTCGACGACGCCGGCGCCATCGGACGCCGTTACCGTCGTCAGGACGAGATCGGTACGCCGTTCTGCATCACCGTCGACTTCGACACCCTCGAGGATCATGCGGTCACCGTCCGTGAGCGTGACTCGATGGCTCAGGAGCGTGTCGCGCTCGACCAGGTGGAGGGCTACCTGGCCCAGCGCCTTCTCGGCTGCTGATCCGGAAGACGAGCAGGGTGAGCAGATCCCCGGTTGCGGTCGATTCCCGACCGCAACCGGGGATCTGTTGTAATTGCCTCAGACGAAACGGGGGCATTGATGAGTGATGTGCTGGTATGCGGTGCGCTGCTGATCGGGAGCGCAGGTTTTCTGGGACTGGCGGTGGCCCTGTTCGGGTCGGCTGGTGCCCGCTCGTACAGCGACGTCGAGTAGGCCCGCGGAACGTCAGAAGCGGCCGCCTCCGCTGATTCGGCCCGAGCTGCGCGGACCACCGAAAGAGCCCGGTCCACCCCCGAAACCGCCACCACCGAATCCGCCACTACCGAAACCGCCACGGGAGCCTCGGCCTCCCCAGCTGCCGCGGCCGCTGAATCCGCCTCGCATGACGCTGTCGATCAGGATTCCGCCCAGTACCGCGCCGGCGAGGTTCCCGCCGGTCCCCGGCCCGGCGCCTTGACGAAGTTCCCAGTCCTGCACGTCGTTTCGGGCAGAACTCAGGGCGTCGACGGCGAGAGTCGACGCGGCCTGCGCATGCTGCAGGGCGCCGGAGACATCGGTCTCGCGGAGCTGACGCGCGGCGGCGAGATGACGCTGTGCCTCGGTGAGCCGGGTCCTGGCCTCCGCACCGATTGCACCGCGCCGGGTGCCGATGAAATCCGAGGCCGCGGTCACCTGTGACTGCGCTGCCACCAGGTTCTGGTCGAGATGCTGCTGCGCGCGTTCGGTCTGTCGGCGGGATTCCTGGGCTGCTGCCAGGACGGCGTCGAGTTCGGCGTCTGCCTTGATGATCGCGGTGAAGGTGCCGAGCGGGTCGGCATCCCTCGAGGTGCGTGCCGATGCGAGCGCTGCCTGGGCCGCGGCCCGCGCCGACTCGAGCGGGGGTGCACCCTGCTCGGTGAACTGGGCGGCAGCGGCCACCCCGTTCTCGAGGTCGGTGATCACCGTGGGCAGGGCGGCGATCGCGTGGCGAATGTTGTCGGCTGCGTGATCGACGGCGTCGAGCAACGTCCGGGCCTGCTCGAGTGCGCCCTCGGCACCGCGGATCGCCGACACGGCCGGCCCCTGCTTTCCCGGCGGCAGGGCGATGGTGTCCCGCGCCTCGCTCACTGCCTCCTCCGCAAACGCCAGCCGTTCCTGCGCCATCGTCACATTGGCCGCGACGGACGCCAGCGTCTCGGCCGGGAACTGGGTGTGCAGTGCCTCGAGTGTGCGGGTGGACTCCGGAATGCGGACGCTTGCCGCGACGATGTCGCGGGTCAGCGCGTCGAGTCGCTCTGGTGCGTTGATCAAGAGATTTCGCAGACCGTCGAATTCCTGAACCCGTTCGTCGAGTTCCCGGTCTGCCCGGCCGCAGGAGGAGATGATGTCGATCAGCATCTCTCGCTGCTGCTGGGGAGTCTCGGGAATCGCGTCGTCGAGTCGTTGCCGGACGGTGAACGCGGCGGCCAGGGCCGCCTCCGCCTCCTCGAACGCCGTGGTGAACGACGCGGTCGACTGCTCCCCGAACTCGCCGCGGGCGAGGTCGAGTTCTTCGCGGCTGGTACGCAGCGCGTTGTCCGTGTCGACCAGAATTTCCCTGGCCCGCTCATCCAGCGTGGGCAGCGGCAGGGCGGCAAGTGCGTCGGTGTCCTCGGGGTCGATGTTCCTCGCGGCCGCGACAGCGTCCGCGGCCCGGTCGTTCTTCTTCTTACGGGAGTACAGGACAATTCCGCCGACGCCCGCCGCCACCACGCCGCCGCCGATGAGCAGTGTGCGCACCGACATTCCGCCGCTCGCGCTCATCGCATCGCCGAGACCGCCCGCCGCGGCGATGGCGCCACCCGCCCAGTCATCCTCGCGCAGAGCGGGTTCGACGGCGTCGACCCGGATGCTCTCCGCTTCATCGGGCGTGATGTCCTCGAGGCCGTCCGAGGCGATGAGAGCGTATTCGCGGTCGACGGTGGCGACAGCCAAAAGGGCGTCCCGGTCGCCGAGCGAGGAGGCCTGCGCGGTGCGATCGGCCCACGGTCCTGCGCCGAGACCGTCGAAGTCGGCGACGTAGACCACCCACAACCGCACCTTGTGTTCGTCGTAGAGCTGATCGATCGCGGCCTCGACCTCGGTTCGCTGATCCTCGTCCAGCGCGCCCACGTTGTCCGTCACCTGAGTGGGCAACCGCAAGGGTGCATCGGCCGACGCGACCGCCGGTCCCCACAGGATCGTCACCACACCGAGGACGGCCGCGACCGCACCCAGGACCGAGAACCGTCGAGCAGGTGGAGCGAGGAATCGTCGGCGGGACGACGGCAACTGCTCGAGTGACGATGCGACTGGCATGGCAGCAAATCTATCCGGTGTGGCGAGTCGTCAGCGGGACAGTTCGACGGCAGCTGGCAGAATCGGGGAGTGAATACTGCACCGAGCCGTGAACGCCACGACCTGCCGCGCGCCGAGGCGCGTCTGGGTTTCGTCGGCACGTTCGCACGGTGGACCCGCCGGGTGATCGTCGGAGTGGTCCTGATCGCCGTCGCCCTGGTGTTCGGCACGGCAGTCCGGGTATGGCAGGTGGCGCGAATCGACGACAGCTCGAGCGCCGACGCCATCGTCGTCCTGGGAGCCGCGCAGTACTCGGGGACCCCGTCGTCGGTGTTCGAGGCCCGACTCGAACAGGCCTACAAGCTGTACGAACAAGGCGTGGCTCCCGAGGTCATCACCGTCGGCGGGAAGCAGGAGGGTGACGAGTACACGGAGGCGGCGTCGGGTAAGAACTACCTGATCTCGCGCGGGGTCCCCGCGGACAGCATCACCGCGGTCGAGGAGGGGTCCGACACCCTGCTGAGCATCGAGGCCGTCAGCGAGACCATGGGGGAGCAGGGCATCAACTCGGCGGTCCTGGTCAGCGACCCCTGGCATTCACTACGCACCCGCACGATGGCGCGCGACGCCGGACTCGATGCCTGGACTGCGCCCACCCGGCAGGGCCCGGCCGTCTTCACGCGCGAATCCCAGCTACACGGGATAGCGCGGGAAACCGGGGCCCTGATCTGGTACCAGCTCACCCACTTCTCCGCGGACTTCCCCTACACGGCAGGACAATGATGGCCGGATACTCGACCCATGACGTCGCACGGCGCGTCTCCGAGCCGCCCAAACGGGCCGGTCTGCCGGGGAGCCAGATCGCCGCGGCCCAGCACCGCTCCGATTTCTCCCGGGACCGCGCCCGCGTGCAGCACTCCGCTGCGTTACGCCGGCTCGCGGACAAGACACAGGTGGTGGGACCGAGGGACGGTGACACACCCCGTACCCGGTTGACTCATTCGATCGAGGTCGCGCAGATCGGGCGGGGAATTGCGGACGGACTCGGATGTGACCCCGATCTGGTGGATCTCGCGGGGCTCGCGCACGACATCGGCCACCCGCCCTACGGACACAATGGTGAGAAGGCGCTCGACGAGGTGGCGGCGAGCTGCGGCGGCTTCGAAGGTAACGCCCAGAATCTGCGAATCCTGACCAACCTCGAACCCAAGGTCCTCGACCCCTCGGGCGTCAGCGCCGGACTCAACCTCACGCGCGCGGCGCTGGATGCGGCCATCAAATATCCGTGGACGAGGCCCCGGCCGGGTGCCAAATTCGGGGCCTACGACGACGACGCCGAAGTGCTGATCTGGGTGCGCAGGGGCGCACCGGAGAATCGTCGGTGCCTCGAGGCGCAGGTGATGGACTGGGCCGACGACGTAGCGTATTCGGTTCACGACGTCGAGGACGGGGTGATCGCCGGGCGCATCGATCTGCGCTCCCTCGCCGACCCGGTGGAACAGCGGGCGCTGGCGGAACTGGGTGTCTCCGAGTTCCCCGGGCTGGTCGTCGACGATCTCGTCGAGGCGGCGCATCGGCTCAGCCTTTTGCCCGTGGTGGTGGAGGTGGGCAGCTACGACGGAACGCTGACCAGTGCCGTCGCGTTGAAGAATCTGACCAGCGAGTTGGTCGGCCGTTTCGCCACGGCCGCAATCAGCGGCACGCGGAAGGTCAACGGGGACGAGCCGCTGGCCCGGTATGACGCGGACCTGGTGATTCCCCCGGTGGTGGCCTCCGAAGTGGCCCTTTTGAAGACCGTTGCGCTGTATTACGTGATGTCCGACTCCGGTCACAAGGCGCGGCAGGAGCGGCAGCGCGACCGCATTCACCGAGTGGCCGAATGGCTCCTGGCCACCGCTCCGGCGGGACTCGATCCCCTGCTGTTGCCGGCCTGGGACAAGGCCGGCGACGATTCCGCGCGGGTCCGGGTGGTCGTCGACCAGATCGCGTCGTACACCGAGAGCAGGCTCGAACGCGTCGACAAGGCCAGCCTGGGAGCGCAAGCGAGCTGGGGCTGACGAGAAACGGACCAATCCGCCCGCTCCGGTGCTACGAATACGGTGCGAGAGCGCTCACACCACCTGCACAGGGAGCCCGGATGAAGTCTGTACTGCGCAAGATCATCGGTTCGACGTCCGCTGCCCTGGTGGTTGCGGTCGGCGCCGCTGTGCTTGCTGCTCCGAACGGATACGCCGCCCCGGCATATCCGTTCGCCGACCCCGACCCGTTCTACAACGCGCCCGCCGATGTCGGGACACGTGCCGACGGTGACGTACTGGCCAGCAGATCCGTCGCCGCGACCGGTTTCCCGACGGCCGAGGCCTGGCAGATCCAGTACAAATCGACCAACTCGGCCGGCGTCCCGATCGCCGCCGTCACCACCGTGCTCGTGCCCCGCGGCGCTCCCGTGAACCGGCCGCTCGTCTCGTACCAGCCGTTCGTCAATTCGCTCGGATTGCAGTGCGCGCCGTCGCATAAACTGTTCGTCGGCGGACTGCAGGAGACACCGGCCCTCAACGCTCTTCTCGCGCGCGGATGGGCCGTCGCGGTGCCCGATCATCTCGGGCCATCCAGTGCATACGGTGCGGCGAAGCTGGGCGGGCGTCTGGTCCTCGACGGGATCCGGGCAGCGCAGCGGCTGCCGCAGACCGGTCTCGGCGCCGGCCCGGTCGGGTTGGCGGGCTACTCCGGTGGCGCCATGGCAACGAACTGGGCGGCGGCACTCGCGCCGACCTACTCGCCCGAGCTCAACATCGTGGGCGCAGCCCAGGGCGGTACCCCGGTGAACATCGGCGAGTTGGCCGACCGGTTGGGCGGCACCCCCTCGGACGCCTTCGGTCTGGGTTTCGCGGCCGCCATCGGACTCGAACGCGAGTATCCGACGCGCTCGCCCCTGGGAAACGGCCTCAACGACGAGGGTCTCCAGCTCCGCGACCGGATGAGCAACCTGTGCACCGATTCGATCCTGGCTGCCGGTGCCGGCATGTCGCTGGCCGAACTCACCGACGGTCCGAGCATCCTCACCGATCCCTCGGGACGGTCGGTCATGGACGAGAACAGTGTGCAGCTGTACCCGGGCGTGCCGAGAACGCCGATGTACGTATGGCACGGCAGTGCGGATCCGCTGGTGAACATCGGGCCGGTACGCGAGACCGTCGACAAGTACTGCGCGCAGGGCGCGAGGGTTCAGTTCGACGTGATCCCGGGCGCCGACCACGGCAGCGCCACCGTGCTCGGTGTGGGTCCTGCGTTCAGCTACCTCGGTGACCGGTTCGCGGGGATTCCGGCGCCGTCGAACTGCTGATTCCGAGTCGGAAATTGCGGCCCCGGCGGAGCGCCTAGACTGTGTGCCGTGGCTGGCAGAATCCCTGATCGAGACGTTGCGGCCATTCGCGAGCGCACCCGCATCGAGGACATCGTGGGGGAGTACGTGTCCCTCAAGCGTGCCGGCGGTGACTCGATGAAGGGCCTGTGCCCGTTCCACGACGAGAAGTCGCCGTCGTTCCATGTTCGGCCCAATCATGGGCACTATCATTGCTTCGGCTGTGGTGAGGGCGGCGACGTCTACTCGTTCCTGCAGAAGATCGACCACATCAGTTTCGTCGAGGCCGTCGAGCAGCTGGCCGATCGCCTGAACTACTCGATCTCGTACGAGGGTGGCGGCACCTCCGTCCAACGCGACCGCGGCACTCGTGCGCGGCTGGTGGCGGCCAATGCCGCTGCCCAGGAATTTTATGCCGCGCGTCTGCAGGAACCGGACGCGCAGGCGGCCCGCGACTACCTGACGGAGCGCAACTTCGACGCGCACGCCGCGCAGCAGTTCGGTTGCGGTTACGCGCCCGACGGCTGGGACATACTCACGAAGCATCTGCTGGGCAAGGGTTTCGACGTCAAGGAGCTCGAGGCGGCGGGGCTGTCGAAGGCCGGCCGCCGCGGTCACATCGATCGCTTCCATCGTCGGCTGCTCTGGCCGATCCGCAACCTGTCGGGTGACGTCATCGGCTTCGGTGCGCGCAAACTCTTCGACGACGACACGATGCCGGGGAAGTATGTGAACACCCCGGAAACCATGCTGTACAAGAAGTCTCAGGTGCTCTTCGGTCTGGATCTCGCCAAGCGCGACATCGCCAAAGGGCATCAGGCGGTCGTGGTCGAGGGCTACACCGATGTGATGGCGATGCACCTCGCCGGGGTGAAGACGGCCGTTGCCGCCTGCGGAACCGCGTTCGGTGAGGACCACCTCGCCATGCTGCGTCGTCTTTTGATGGACGACAGCTATTTTCGCGGCGAGATCATCTACACGTTCGACGGCGACGCAGCCGGGCAGGCCGCGGCGATGAAGGCTTTCGAGGGTGATCAGAAGATGGCCGGGCAAACCTTCGTGGCCGTCGCCCCCGATGGTATGGACCCGTGCGAACTGCGGCAGAAGTCCGGTGACGCGGCTGTCCGCGATCTGGTGGCGCGCCGGACACCGATGTTCGAATTCGTGGTCAAGTCGATCCTCACCGAGCACGACCTCGAGACCGCGGAGGGACGTGTGGAGGCGCTGCGCCGCACGGTGCCGGTGGTGGCTCAGATCAAAGAAGCGACGCTGCGTGACAGTTACGCCGTCCAGCTGTCCGGCTGGGTGGGTTGGGACGATATCGCCGCCGTTCGTCAGCGGGTGCGCGATGAGGCGCGCAAGCGGGCGTCGACGCGGGGTTCGGTGCCTGCTCCGCCGCGCCGCAAAGCGGGCAGGGACGACAGCGATGCGCCGCAGCTTCCGGTGGGCCTGTCCCGTCCCCGGCCCAGCGACCCCACGCTGTGGGCGCAGCGGGAGGCGCTGAAGAGCGCGCTGCAGCACCCGTCGATCGCCGGCACGGTGTTCGACTCACTGCCCGTCGAGACTTTCACACACCCGGCGTACGTGATGATCCGCGAGTCGATGATCTCAGCAGGTGGAACCAGTGCAGGCCTCGGCGGCGGCGAATGGGTCGACGCCGTCAGCAAGGGAGTGGGAGACATCACCGCGGCATCGCTCGTCTCCGAGCTCGCCGTCGAGCCGCTCCCCGTCGAAGAAGATCGAGTGCCCCGATACATTTCGGGCGTACTCGCGCGCCTGCAAGAGGTGTGGGTCGGTGAACAGGTGGCCGAGCTGAAGTCCAAGCTTCAGCGCATCTCCCCGGCCACCGAATCGGACGAATTCCACTCGCTCCTCGGCGACCTCGTCGCGTTGGAGCAGTACCGCCGCAGCCTCCTCGATCAGGCGATCGGCGACACCACCAGGGACGGGATGGCCGGCTGACCGCCTGCGGCGCTCACCGGTTCTTCAACTGCTCGTGCGGGACGAACACCGTGGTGTCCTCGTCGATCGGCTTCATCGGCTCGAGTTTGGGCTGCGTGTTCAGGGAATCGGACAGCTTCTGACGCGACACCTGCAACACCTTCTTGGTGGCCGGACTGGTGGCCACAGCCCTCGTCGCCCGGCTGATCTGTTCGTAGCGTGCACGTCCCGCCCGCGTACCCAGCACGTACCCCGCCGCGATACCGATCAACAACCGCATCATTCCCGCTTCCTCCCGGTGCACATCGACCGTCCCCATCCTGCCTGATACGTCGACAGGCAGCCGATTTGGTACTGGGGTAGGGCTATGCGCTACAGTTTCTCAGGCGTCGCCGGGAACGGCGAAGCACAGCAGAATAATCCCCTGTAGCTCAATTGGCAGAGCTTCCGACTGTTAATCGGACGGTTGCTGGTTCGAGTCCAGCCGGGGGAGCAACGAAACCCTCGCCCGGATCTTCCCGGGCGGGGGTTTCTGCTGTCCCGGGCCAATCCCGATCGGTGCGCGTGCCAGGCGGGTACATTCCCGCTGTATCGGCAGCAAACGACCGCGGGGTG
Source organism: Rhodococcus sp. IEGM 27 (assembly GCF_033142305.1). NCBI lineage: Bacteria > Bacillati > Actinomycetota > Actinomycetes > Mycobacteriales > Nocardiaceae > Rhodococcus > Rhodococcus sp. IEGM 27. The sequence continues at coordinate 302,083 of NZ_JAWLSG010000005.1, forward strand.
TGCGATGAGCGAGGACGGCGGCCAGGCGGAGCGGACCCGGTCAGCCGGAGGCATCGGTCCGCACGACGCCCCACGCTGGCTGCGACCGGCCGTCTTCTACGTGCTCCTCGCCGTCGCCGCCTACCAGATGTCGGGCTGGCTGTTCCACAACCTGCGAGGCTTCCTGGGACTGCTGTTCCTCGCGTGGTTGTTCAGCATCACGATCGAGCCGCTCGTCGATTGGATGGCCTCTCGAGGTGTTCGCCGGGGCGCCGCCACCGGACTGGTTCTCTTCGCACTGTTCGTCGCGGCCATCGCCTTCCTGGCGCTGTTCGGAACACTGCTCGCCCAGCAGCTGGCCCAGCTGCTGAAGGCACTGCCCGGCGCGCTCTCCTCGGTCACCGAATGGTCCAATCGCGTTCTCGACACCGACTTCGCGACGGGCGACGACTTGATTCATCTCACCCCCGACACCATCCGCGACCTTGCGCAGCGTTTCACCCCAGGGGTTCTGGGCGTCTTGTCCTCGCTACTCGGCGTCGTGTTCCAGATGTTGACGCTGCTGTTGTTCGTGTTCTACATGTCCGCGCAGGGCCCCACCCTCCGCCGGACGATCTCGAGCTGGTTCCCGGCACGGCAACAGCGCGTCATCTCCACGGTCTGGGAAATCTCCGTCGAGAAGACCGGCGGATACATGGTGTCGCGACTGATCCTTGCCGCGGTGAGTGCAGTCGCCACCGGAATCTTCCTCGTGATCATCGGCGTCCCCTATTGGCTGCCGCTCGCGCTGTGGACCGGGGTCGTCTCGCAGTTCGTCCCCACCCTGGGCACATATCTCGCCATTGCCCTGCCGGCGATCATCGCGGCGGCGGCCCAGCCGATCGACGGCGTGTGGGTAGTGGTGTTCGGAACGGTCTATCAGCAAGTCGAGAACTACATCCTTCACCCGCGAATCACCTCGCGGACGGTGTCGATCCACCCTGCGGTCGCATTCGGATCGGTCATCGTCGGCGCGTCGCTGTTCGGCGCGGTCGGGGCACTGATCTCCGTGCCGGTGGTAGCGGCGATCCAATCGCTGGTCGAAACCTACGGGCGACGTTACGAACTCGTCGCCGACGAGAGACCGATCGACCCAGGGCAGCCCGACGAAGGGCCGCCCGACGAAGGGCAGCCCGCCCAAGGACAGTCGACAGTCACCTCAGTCGAACAGCGCGAACACGCGCGCGACGAAAAAGGCCGCGATCCCCAGGATGAGTAGGCCGACCAGCACGAAAGTGAGCACCGGCAAACTGCGTCCCGGCATCGGTTGAGGATGAGACAAGCCAGAGGTCTGCCCCGCATCTGGTGGTGTATCCCCAGCGGGAACGCCACCGCCCTCGTCGAGTGCGGGTGCATCATCCGGGTCCGGTCCTGGATTTCGAGTGCTCACCTTGCTCCCTTCACGAACCGCGATCACGTAGCGACGACGGCTGACAGCAGAGGTACCCGCGACCGCGTCATCCCACACACCCAGCGCCACGACCGACGGCCGAAGCGGGGCGTCTCGAAAGCCCAAGGCGACAAGGACGCGACGCCGCGGAAGCCCCGAGATTCGCGCCGCATCCCGCGTGCCACCTCACGGCGGCGGCACGGTAACATCGGCTCGCCGCAGTCCGGACATGCCGCGGCGATGGGGCGGTAGCTCAGTCGGTTAGAGCCGTGGACTCATAATCCATTGGTCGCGGGTTCGAGCCCCGCCCGCCCCACCCCTTTCACTGTGGCGCGGAATTCGCGACCGGCGCCCGGAATTCCCTGCCACAGCGATGAGCCGATCGCCTGCGTCCGAGCCGTGGTCGCGGATAGAATCGGGTTTCTGCGCTGGACCGGGGGGGCTCTCGGATTGGAGCTGATCTCGGATGGCCGATCAGGCGAAACTCCTCGACTATTTGAAGCGGGTCACCGCAGAGCTCTATCAGGCGCGGGCGAAGTTGCGCGAGGCCGAGGGGGTCAGTCGCGAACCGATCGCCGTCATCGGAATGGGCTGCCGGTTCCCTGGCGGGGTGCGGTCACCGCAGGATTTGTGGCGCCTGGTGGAATCGGGTTCCGATACCGTCACCGAGTTCCCCGAGGACCGCGGCTGGGAGCTGGCGGATCTCTACGATCCGAAAGCCGAGCAGGCCGGCAAGACGTACACGGTGCAGGGCAGCTTTCTCGACGATGCCGCGGGCTTCGACCCGGAGGTCTTCGGCATATCACCCCGCGAAGCGCTGGCCATGGACCCGCAGCAGCGGCTTCTTCTCGAAACGAGCTGGGAAACGTTCGAACATGCCGGCATCGATCCGCGGTCCATGCACGGTCGCCAGGTCGGCGTCTTCACCGGGTTGTCGGGAATCGACTATGCGGCGCGGGCGGGCGGCATGCCGCCCGAGGACCTCGAGGGGTACTTCATCACCGGCAACGCCATGAGCGTTGCCTCCGGCCGGGTGGCATACAGTTTCGGCCTCAGCGGACCGGCGATCACGGTCGACACTGCCTGCTCGTCGTCGCTGGTCTCCATGCACCTCGCCATGCAAGCGCTGCGCAGCGGTGAGTGCGAACTGGCTCTGGCCGGCGGCGCGACCGTGATGTCGACCCCCGCGGTGTTCGTCGAGTTCAGTCGCCAGCGCGGACTGGCTCGCGACGGGCGGTGCAAGGCGTTCTCGGCCGCGGCAGACGGCACGGCGTGGGGTGAAGGCGCGGGGATAGTGGCGCTGGAACGTCTTTCCGACGCAGAGCGCAATGGTCGCCGGATCCTGGCCGTCGTCCGCGGCAGTGCGGTGAACCAGGATGGCGCGAGCAACGGCCTGACCGCTCCGAACCGGCAGGCCCAGGAGCGGGTGATAGGGCAGGCACTGTCCAACGCGGGGCTGGGACCGGCCGACGTCGACGCGGTCGAGGCGCACGGAACCGGCACCAAGCTGGGCGATCCGATCGAGGCATCGGCCCTGCTGGCCGGCTACGGCCGGAATCGTCCCGTCGACCAGCCGCTGTGGCTGGGCTCGGTGAAGTCCAATCTCGGACACACCCAGGCCGCCGCCGGCGTTGCCGGCGTGATCAAGATGATCATGGCGATGCAGCACGGGGTTCTCCCGCAGACGCTGCACGTCGACCGGCCGACCCCGCACGTCGACTGGTCGGCCGGTGCGGTATCTCTGCTCACCGAGCAACGGAAGTGGCCCGAGGTCGATCGGCCCCGCCGGGCAGCGGTGTCGTCGTTCGGCATCAGCGGCACCAACGCCCATGTCATTCTCGAGCAGCCCCCGACGATCGAGCCGGTAGCCACCGGATCGCCTTCTCCGGCAGGCGAAGTCGTGGCGTGGTGCGTGTCCGGGCACACCGCACCCGTGCTGCGCACCCAGGCCGCGAAGTTGCGCGACTACGCCGCAGACCATCCCGAACTGACGCCTGCCGCGGTAGCCGGCGCACTGCTCGGCTCACGTGCCACCTTCGACTACCGGGCCGCGGTGATCGGGGCGGAGCCGCAGGTGCTGCTGGCCGGCCTCGACGCGCTCAGCCGAGGCATGCCCAGCCCTCACGTGGTCAGTGGCGTGGCCTTGGAAGCCGGGGACCGGCCGGTGTTCGTCTTTCCCGGGCAGGGCTCGCAGTGGGTGGGGATGGCCACGGAGCTACTGGATTCTTCGCCGGTCTTCGCCGACAGTGTGCAGGAGTGTGCCGACGCGCTTGCCCCCTTCACGGACTTCTCGCTGCTCGAGGTACTGCGCGATCGAGATCCGGCCTCACTGGACCGGGTCGATATCGTGCAGCCGGCGCTGTTCGCGATGATGGTCGGTCTCGCGCAGTTGTGGCGTGCACACGGCGTCGACCCGGCGGCGGTGGTCGGTCACTCGCAGGGCGAGATCGCGGCCGCCTACGTCGCCGGCGCACTGAGCCTGTCCGACGCGGCGCTGGTCGTCGCGGCGCGAAGCAAGGTGATCGCCGCATCGGCCCGGCGTGGCGGTGGGATGGCCTCGCTGGCATTGCCGCACGACATCGTGCGGGAGAAGATCCAATCCTGGTCCGGTGCCATCGAGGTTGCGGCGATCAACGGCCCGACTGCGACGGTGGTCTCAGGTCCCGTCGATGCCCTCGACATCCTCGTCGGGCAGGTGCAGGGCGACGGCGTCCAAGCAAGGCGGATCGCGGTGGAATACGCCTCCCATTGCGCCGACGTTTCGGTGCTGCGCCAACCGATTCTCGACGCCCTGGGCTCGATCGAGCCGCACCGGTCACAGATTCCGTTCTACTCGTCGGTGTCAGGTGGTGCGTTGGACGGCAGCGCGCTCGACGCGGACTACTGGTACCGGAATCTGCGCCGCACGGTTCGATTCGAACAAGCGACGAGAGCCCTTGTGGCAGACGGATATCGATTCTTCGTGGAGTCGTGTGGCCACCCTGTCCTGACCGTGCCGTTGCAGGAAACGCTCGAGGCAGCGGGCGTCGCCGGACGAGCCATCGGCACCCTGAGGCGCGACAATGCAGGCCTGCGCCAGTTCACCGTCGCACTCGCCGAAGCCCAGGTACACGGAGTGCACGTCGAGTGGGACCGGGTGCGGTGGGCTCACCGCGACGATCGGCAGCAGTGGGTCGACCTGCCCACGTACGCCTTTCACCACCGCCGCTACTGGCTGGAAAGTTCGGTGCCGCACGGCGATGTGGCATCGGCGGGCATGGAGACCGGGGGACACCCGATGCTCGGTGCGTCGGTCGAACTCGGCGACGGGCGTGGCGCTGTGTTCACGGGAGTGCTGTCGCCGCAACGTGTTCCGTGGCTGAGTGATCACGCGGTGAACGGCACGGTCATCCTGCCGGGCACAGCTTTCGTAGAGCTCGCCCTGCACGCAGGAAGCCGTGTCGCGTGCGGACGGCTCGAAGAACTCACCATCGAGGCGCCCTTGATGATCCCCGGCGACGGTGAGGTGGCCGTGCAGGTGAGCGTGCTCGCCGACAACGAGGCCGGCCATTCGACGGTATCGGTGCATTCTCGATCGGCGGATGCGTCGGGGGATGCTCCGTGGACCCGGCATGCCACCGGCGTGCTCACCGCAGACGTGGACAGCGCGGACTCCCCCGAAGAGTGGCCGCCGGCCGATGTCACACCGATCGACGTCAGAGGGCTGTACGAAGTGCTAGACGACGCCGGCTACGGGTACGGCCCGATGTTCCGGGGGTTGCGCGCAGCGTGGCGCCGCGGCGACGAGCTGTTCGGCGAGGTGCGGCTGGGCGGAGAGGACCCGGCCGCGGCGGTGGCGGGATACGGTATTCATCCGGCCGTGCTCGACGCCGCGCTGCACGTTATCGCGTTCGGAGTCGCAGACACCGGCGCACGCGACGTCCGGCTGCCGTTCGCCTGGGGGACAGTGCAACTGCACGCGGTAGGCGCGACCGCCTTGCACGTGCACATCACCACCATCGGGCCCGAGCGATATCGGGTATCGGCCTACGACTCCGCCGGCAAGTCGGTGCTGACCGCAGACTCGTTGGCGCTCCGGCCGCTGGGAGAAACCGGGGTACCACCCACCGGGGCCGGCGAAAGCCTCTACCGCGTGGAGTGGATGCCCGTCGGTGCATCCGCTGCGGCCCCGGCCGAGCTGCTGCCCCTCGCGGAGGCGCTCTCCGGAGCCGAACCCGACGGCCGCGTGCTGTGGCTGGCCGGCGAACCGGGTGATCAGTCGGACGTGCCGACGCGGGCGCACGCCGTCGCCGAGTCGACGCTCCGGGCGGTCCAATCCTGGCTCCGGGACGAGCGTCTCGCCGAGACCCACCTACTGGTCACGACCCGGCTCGCGGTAGCCGTCCGCGACGACGAACCGATCGACAACATCTCTGCCGCGCCCGCGTGGGGACTGATCGGGGCGGTGCAACACGAGCATCCGGACCGCGTCACCCTGGTCGACCTGGACGTGCCGCCCGCCGACCTGTCCGATCCCACGCTGTTGTCCATGGCGCTGGGGTGCAACGAACCTCAGCTGGCCATCCGCGAAGGGGTGCTGCTGGCACCCATGCTCGCCGCGGCAGCGCCCGCCGCGGCGCCGCCCGACGCGGGACCGGCACCCTTCGGTCCGGCCGGCACGGTCGTGATCACAGGTGGGACCGGGACTATCGGCAGACTGATCGCGCGCCACCTCGTGGCGCGGTACGGGGTGCGGCGGCTCGTGCTGACGGGCCGGCACGTGCTCGATGCCGAGAGCGCGGCACGACTGCGGGAGGAGGTTGCCGAGCCGGGTGTAGAGATCCGCGCAGTCGCCTGCGACGTGGCCGACCGCGCAGCTGTGGCGGACCTGCTCGCCGACATTCCCGACCTGTCCGGCGTCATCCACGCTGCCGGTGTGCTCGAGGATGCCACCGCCGCTGCCGTGACCCCGCAGCAATTGCACGCCGTTCTGCGTCCCAAGGTGGACGGTGCCTGGCATCTGCACGAACTCACCCGCGACCGTGAGTTGTCGGCTTTCGTGCTGTTTTCCTCTGCGGCGGGTGTGCTCGGCGGCGCCGGCCAAGCGAATTATGCAGCGGCGAATGTTTTTCTCGACGCACTCGCGCAGCACCGCCGCCTCCGCGGACTGCCGGCGATCTCCATGGCCTGGGGATTGTGGGACCGCCCGAGCGGGATGACGTCCCATCTCAATGCGGCCGACCTCGACCGGTTGCAGCGCACGGGCATCGACACCCTCAGCCCGGAGTCGGGGCTTGCGCTGTTCGACGCGGCGCTTGCCGTCAATCGTCCGTTGATCGTGCCGATACGGCTGTCGGCGCGTTCCTCGAAGTCCGACGGTGAGTCGGTGCCGCCCATCCTGCGTCGCGTGCTGGGTATCCGTCACCGCCGCGCTGCCGCCGCCGACGGGCCGACCGGCCTGGCCGACGAGTTGCGCGCACTCGGTCCCGCAGAGCGGCACAGCCGGGTGCTGGACATCGTCACCACCCACGTTGCGGCCGTACTCGGGCACGAGGGGAAGGAGGCGATCGACCCGGAACGGGCGTTCAAGCAACTCGGTTTCGACTCGCTGACCGCCGTGCAACTGCGAAATCAACTGACCACTGCCACCGGCGTGCGGCTCGCGGCGACAGTCGTTTTCGACCATCCCACTGCTGACGCGCTGACTCAGGAGTTGGTCGCGCGACTTCTCGGCAGTTCTGCTGCTCCGCAACCGACCCAGAAAGCGCGAACCCGCAGAGACGACGACCCGATTGTCATTGTGGGAATGGCGTGTAGATATCCGGGGAAGGTGTACGGCCCGGACGACTTGTGGCGGCTCGTCCGCGACGGTCACGACGCGGTGGGGGCGTATCCCGACAATCGAGGCTGGAATCTCGACGAGGTGTACGACCCGGACCCGGATCGCAGCGGCACAACGTACATGCGTGAAGGAGGGTTCCTCTACGACGGCGACGAATTCGACGCCGCATTCTTCGGAATCAGTCCGCGCGAGGCCGTCGCGATGGACCCCCAGCACCGCCTGCTGCTGGAGTGTGCCTGGGAAGCGTTGGAAGCGGCGGGGATACGGCCCGATTCCCCCGACCTCACCGACACCGGCGTGTACGTGGGGATGATGGGCGGTGACTACGGCTTCCACCTGATGAGCCAACGCAATGTCGATGCCGAGGGCTATCTGATGACCGGGACCAGCAACAGCGTGGCCTCCGGTCGGATTTCGTACTCCCTCGGATTCACCGGTCCCGCAGTCACCGTCGACACGGCCTGCTCGTCGTCGCTGGTGGCCATGCATCTCGCGGCGCGGGCGCTGCGCGACGGCGAATGTACTCTCGCGCTGGCCGGTGGAGCGACGCTGATGGCTACGCCCGGTGTTCTCATCGAGTTCAGCCGCCAGCGCGGGCTCGCCGCGGACGGGCGGTGTAAACCGTTTTCCGATCGGGCCGATGGCACAGGGCTCAGTGAAGGCTCGGGGATGGTGGTGCTCGAGCGGCTCAGCGACGCAGAACGCAACGGTCACCAGGTATTGGCGATCGTCCGCGGATCGGCGGTCAACCAGGACGGTGCCTCCAATGGATTGACCGCACCGAACGGGCCGTCGCAGGAGCGGGTGATCCGCCAAGCGCTGGCCAATGCCGGGGTCGGACCCGCGGACGTCGACGCCGTGGAAGCACACGGCACCGGCACGACGCTCGGTGACCCGATCGAAGCGCAGGCACTGCTGGCTGCGTACGGGCAGGAGCGGGACGGACGGCCGCTGTGGCTCGGTTCGGTCAAGTCGAACATCGGCCATTCTCAGGCGGCGGCGGGCGTGGCCGGTGTGATCAAGATGGTGATGGCCATGCGGCACGGGATGCTGCCCCCGAGTTTGCATGGTGACGCCCCGACGCGGCACGTCGATTGGACGGCGGGTGAGGTCTCTCTCCTGGGCGAATCGGTTGCCTGGCCTGAGACGGGACACCCCCGCCGGGTCGGGGTTTCGTCGTTCGGCATCAGCGGCACCAATGCGCACATGATCCTGGAGCAGCCGGCCGGCTCGGCCACGCCGAAGGTCTCGCCCCCGTCGGCATCGCCGTTGGTCTGGGTGATCTCCGGAAAGACCGGGGAGGCACTACGCGCGCAGGCCGCACGGTTGACCGCCTTCCTCGATCGCGATGACGCGGAACTCCCGGATCCCGCCGACCTCGCCTACTCGCTGGCCACCACTCGATCCGGTTTCTCCCACCGCGCCGCGGTGGTCGGGGAAACGCTGACCGATCTGCGCGACGGTCTGGCTCGCATCGCCCTGGGCCGACCTGGCGGCAACGTCCTCAGCGGGACGAGTTCTCGCGGCAAGACTGCGTTCATGTTCACTGGCCAGGGTGCGCAACGGATCGGGATGGGCCGCGGTCTCTACGGTGCCTACCCTGTGTTCGCCAGGGCCCTCGACGAAGTCTGCTCCGCCCTCGACGAGCATGTGGAAAGCGCTGTCCGGCAGGTGATGTGGGACGAATCCGACGGTGGCGGCGCAAAGCTCGACAGTACCGAATACACCCAACCGGCGCTGTTCGCGGTGGAGGTCGCGCTCTCCCGGTTGCTGCGGGACTGGGGTATCACCCCTGACTACCTGATCGGTCATTCGATCGGCGAGATCACCGCAGCGCACGTCGCGGGAGTGTTCAGCCTGCCCGATGCCGCCGCCCTGGTGGGTGAGCGCGGACGGTTGATGCAGTCCACCCGTCCGGGCCGGATGATCGCGGTACGGGCACGCGCGGACGATGTCGTGGCGCAGCTCGACGGCCGGGTAGATCTCGCGGCCGTGAACGGTTCCGAGTCGGTGGTGCTCGCGGGCAGCGAGCACGACATCGACGCCGCCGCAACCGAGCTGTCCGCCGCGGGAATGAAGACGACGAGCTTGCGGGTGGAGCGAGCCTTCCATTCGACCCTGATGGAACCCATCCTCGACCAGTTCGTCTCCGTAGTGTCGAGGTTGACCGCGCAGCCGCCGAAGATTCCGGTCGTCTCCAACGTGACCGGGCGGATCGCCTCCGCCGAGGAGCTCACGTCCCCGAGATACTGGGCGCAGCACATCCGCCAACCGGTGTTGTTCGCCGACGGCATTGTGGCCCTGGACGATCTGGGCGTCACCCGACTCGTCGAAGTAGGTCCCGGCGCAGCCTTGGCCGCGAACGCCGCGGAGGTCGTCCCGACTGCATTCGCCGCACTGCCCGGACGCGGCGACGAGGCGCACGAAATCATGGAAGTCGTCGCGGCGGCCTATGTGTCGGGTGTCTCGGTCGACTGGGAGCGGGTGATGCCGGGTCGTCGCCGGGTACCTCTGCCCACCTACGCATTTCAGCGCCGTTCCTTCTGGCCGTCCGCGGCGGCGCGTAACGCCGGCGATCCGACGGAGCTGGGGCTGAGTCCGGCGGATCATCCACTGCTCGGCGCGGCGGTGACACTCGACGACGACGCGACGTTGTTCACCGGACAGCTCTCGCTGCACCGGGATTCATGGCTCGTGCCGCCGCCGGCCGAAGACGGTAGCCCATCGACGGCCGACGATTCGCACACGGTAATGCCCGCAGTGCTGGTCGAGCTCACGTTGCACGTAGCCCACCACGTCGGTCTGGACCATATCGACGAACTCACGCTGCACCACCCACTTACCCTCCCGGCGTCCGGGCTGGCCTCACTTCGCGTGCTGGTGTCGCCGAACAACGACACCGGCGGCCGCACCGTCACCATTTCGTCGAACGTGAGTGAGGCCGGCAGCGTAGACACCTGGGTTCGGAACGCGTCGGCGACCATCGACGACGTCGTCAGCTCCGAATCGGATGTACGCCAGCACGTTTCCGCGGACGACGATGCCGAAGTTCGCCTCGGTGAAGGCGTCGACACCAGCGGCTTCGGCATCCATCCGGAGCTTCTGCAGGCAGCGCTCGAGCCCCTCCTCGGAGGCGACGGCTGGCCACTCACATGGTCGGGAATCCGTCTGCACACCGTCGGTGCGGAGGCAGTATCGGTACGTTTCTCGACGACCGAGGACGGGCGATACCGCATCGTCACTGCGGACCCCGAGGGTTCGCCTGTGTTGACCATCGATGCGCTGAAGGTGGTGCCGCGGGCGGTCAGCGGGGAAGGAGCGGGCCGCTCGGCAGGCCTGCCGCTGCACCGGCTCACGTGGATTCCGGTCGAGGGCGGAGCCGCCGAGCCGGACCTCGGCCCGTCGGTCATCCTCGGCGCAGAGGGATTCGGCGACGACGGGATCGGTTCCACCTTGCCGAACTATCCCGATATGGCGGCATTGCGGGCCGCACGGGAGTCGCTGCCCGACGGAGACGACCGACGTCCGTGGACGGTGCTCGTCGGGTGTGGCACCGAGGGCGGAGGCGGGCCGGAAGCGACCCATGCGCTGTGTGCTCGGGTGCTGCGACTGCTGCAGTCGTGGCTCGACGACGACGAGGTTGCCGACAGCGCGCTCGTGATCGTGACCCGTGATGCGATGGTCACCGAGGACGGTCGGGACCGAGGCGATCACCTCGAGGCTGCGGCAGTGTGGGGTCTCGTCGGCTCCGCGCAGAACGAGAACCCGGGCCGGATCGTCCTGATCGACCTCGACGATGCGTCGGACGTCGAACCCGCCGTTGCCGCGGCGGTGGCGAGCGGAGAACCTCAGCTGGCAGTTCGGAACAACACCTTGCTCGCGCCTCGGCTGCGGCGTCTTCGCGCCGTCGACGAATCCGGCTCGGCCCTCGATCCCCGCTCGCCCTTCGATTCCCGCGGGACCGTTCTCCTCACCGGCGGCACCGGCACCGTGGGATCACTGGTCGCTCGCCACCTGGTCACCGAGCATGGGGTCCGGCACCTGCTGTTGACCAGCCGGCGCGGACCCGACGCCGAGGGTTGCGAACAACTGCGGAGAGAACTGAGCGGCCAGGGAGCCGAGGTGAGCATCGTGGCGTGCGATACCTCCGACGAATCGGCAGTCGCCCACTTGCTGTCCCGAATACCGGAGGAGCACCCACTCACGGCTGTGATTCACGCGGCCGGAGTGATCGACGATGCCACCTTGTCCTCGCTGACCCCCGAGCGACTCGACGCCGTGCTGCGGCCCAAGGTCGACGCGGCCTGGAATCTGCATCGGCTGACCGCAGCCTGCGATCTGCGCGCGTTCGTCATGTTCTCTTCGCTCGCCGGAGTCCTCGGGGCGCCCGGGCAGGCGAACTATGCTGCCGCGAACATGTTCCTCGACGCGCTCGCCCGTCACCGCAACGCCCTCGGACGGCCCGCGCTGTCGATCGCCTGGGGCATGTGGGCACCGCCGAGTGCCATGACCGACAACCTCGGTGCGATCGATCTCGCTCGTGCCCGTCGCAGCGGGATGGTCCCGATGACCGCTGCCGAAGGCCTGGCTCTCTTCGACAGTGCGTTGACCGCCGGTGTGCCGACCGTGGCGGCGGCTCGGCTCGACCTGTCCGGTTCGGCCGCTCCGTACGTTCCCGCGCCACTGCGTGGTCTGATACGGGAGGTGCGTCCGCGCGCCGCAGGTTCGGACTCGGTGGCGACCGGATCCAGCGGGTCCGGGACCTCGGATTGGGGTCAGCGCCTTGCTGATCGGTCGACGCCCGAGCAGCGGCACCTGATGCTCGAACTGGTTCGGGGTGGGGCTGCAGCCGTCCTCGGCTACGACTCTCCGGACGCGGTAGACGCCGACCAGGCCTTCAAGGAACTCGGCTTCGACTCGCTGGCCGCCGTTGCGCTCCGCAACTACCTCGGCGCCGCCACCGGCCTGCGGTTGCCGCCGACAATGGTGTTCGATCACCCCAGTCCGCGTGCCGTCGCCGAATTCCTGCGCGGAGAGCTCGTTCCGGATCCGGTGTCCGTCGCCTTGTCCGACGTCGACCGACTTCGCGCCGCCATCGCCGAGCTCGGCACCGACACCGAGGCGCGGTCGGCCGTCGCGAAGCGGCTGGAAAGTCTGCTGGCAGAGGTGGCGGCGCCCGAAGAGGCGCACGCCGACACGGTCGACAAGATTCACGCCGCCACCAGTGAGGAGATCCTCGATTTGATCGACCGCGGTTTGTGAACCGCCGGACTACAGACTGCGCGCGAGGGTAGGTTCGGACGAGTGGCCAGCGAGGATCCCGATCGGCTCTCCGCCGATGACGCGCGCATCCTGGCGCTGGAATCGGCGGCAATCACCGGTCATACGCTGAAGTTGGTCGTCCTCGAGCCGGATGCCGGACCGCTCGACCTCGACGCCCTGAGATCCTCGGTAGCGGCGCGACTTCCCGGTCGACCCCGCGCGAGGCAGCGGGTCGACACGTCGGGACCGGAGCCGCGCTGGGTCGACGTCGCCGACTTCGCGATCAGCGACCATGTCCGGCGTCTGGCAGAGCCCGCCTGCGTCTCGCGGGCAGATCTGTGGCGGGCCGTCAGCAGGCTGATGTCCGAGCGACTCGACCATGACCGACCGTTGTGGACAATCGACGTGATCGGCCCGCTCGGTGACGGCCGCGAAGCGATCGCGGTCCGGATTCACCATGCGATGGCCGACGGGATCACGGCGGTCCGCTTCCTCGATGCCGTGCTCTGGGATCCGCACCCGCATCCGGACTCCGGCCAGGGGGCGCGACCGGGCATTCGCCCGGCTCCGGCGAAGCGCTCGTGGTTCGCCGAGGCCCGGCGGATGCCCGGAGCGATCTGGCGGGAACTCGTCTCGCGCGGGTCGCGCTCTCCTTTCGACCGCCCGATCGGTGTCTCCCGGGAGGTGGCCTTCACGGTCGCCCCGCTGGCAGAGCTGAAGTCGATCGGGAAGTCACGTCCCGTCCACGCAACGGTCAACGACGTTCTCCTCGCGATCGTCGCCGGCGGGGTGCGCCGATGGCTCGGCGACGGCGCGGCGGGGCTTCCGCGACTTCGTGCCCAGGTTCCGGTCAGCCTCCATCACCGAACGGAGAGCGCGGGGGAGTTCGGGAATCGGGACTCGTTCCTCAACATCGATCTGCCGCTCGGGGAGACCGACCCGCTCGAGCGGCTCGACCGGATTGCCCGAGAGACCACGGAGCGCAAACTCCTCGGCGATGCCGAAGAACTCTACGACCTGTTCCATGCCCTCGGGCGCACGAAGCACCTCGGCAGCGCTGTGGAGCGGCTCGCCGGGAGCGCGCGAGAATTCAGCCTGTCGATTTCGAACGTTCCAGGCCCGGCCGTACCCGTGGGGGTGGCCGGTCGCCGGGTCGAGCATCTCTTCTCCTCTTCGGAGCCGGCCGCGCACCACGCCCTCCGTATCGCCGCGATCTCGTGCGCCGGGAGCATCGGGATCGGGCTTTGCACCGATCCGGCGACGCTGCCCGATGTCGCCCGGCTTGCGGTCGCGATCGACGACTCGTACGCGGAACTGCGCAGGGCGGCGATCGGGTGAGGGTGATCGCCGAACCCTACGATGACGGACATGGCGATCACTCCCGACACCAAGAACTGGACCTGGGTTCTCGAACGGGCTTGTCCCGACTGCGGGTTCGACTCCGCGGAGGTCCGGTACACGGACATTCCCGATCTCGTGCGCGCGAACGCCGCGGCGTGGGTACCGGTTCTGGAGCGGCCAGACGTGGCTGTGCGCCCGGACGAGGGGACGTGGTCGGCGCTCGAGTACGCCGCCCACGTGCGTGACGTGTTCCGCATCTTCGACAAGCGACTGCAGTCGATGCTGGACGAGACGGATCCGGTGTTCCTCAACTGGGATCAGGACGAGACAGCTGTGGCGGAGCGGTACAACGAACAGGACCCTGTGGTGGTGGGGAGGGAGCTCGCTGCGGCGGCGGCCCGCGTGGCGGATGCCTTCGACGCCGTCGAAGCCGAGCGACGCCACCGGACCGGGCGGCGTAGTGACGGCGCGTCGTTCACGGTGGAGTCGCTGGCGAAGTACTTCGTCCACGATCCGATCCACCACCTCCACGACGTGACCCGGTAACAGTTTCGGATTCTGGGGCCCGATTCGGTAGAACGTGTTCCAATTCGGGTTGATTGTGTCTATCGTCACATCAGCAGATGCGCAGACATGAATGAAGGGTTGGAAGACACATGAAGACCAAGGGTGCGATCCTGTGGGGCCTGAACGAGCCGTGGTCGGTCGAGGAGATCGAGATCGGCGATCCGGTTGCGGGCGAGGTGCAGATTCGCATGGAAGCCGCCGGCATGTGCCACTCCGACCATCACATCGTCACCGGCTCGATGCCCATGGCATCCTTCCCGGTGATGGGCGGCCACGAAGGGTCCGGCGTCATCACCAAGCTCGGGCCGGAGGTGAAGGACCTCGAAGTCGGCGACCACGTGGTGCTCTCGTTCGTGCCTGCCTGCGGACGCTGTCCGGCGTGCTCGGCGGGACACCAGAATCTCTGTGACCTCGGGATGGGGCTCCTGAGCGGGTTGGCAATCAGTGACGGCACCTTCCGCATCCACGCGCGCGGCGAAAACGTCATTCCGATGTGCCTCCTCGGCACGTTCTCGCCCTACATGGTCGTGCACGAGACCTCGGTCGTGAAGATCGACAAGGACATTCCCTTCGACGTCGCCGCCCTCGTCGGCTGCGGAGTTCCCACCGGGTGGGGGTCGGCCACGCGGATGGCGGAGGTGAAGCCGGGTGAATCCGTCGTCATCATGGGTGTCGGCGGCGTCGGCATGAGCGCCCTGCAGGGTGCGGTGGCGTCCGGAGCGCGCCAGATCTTCGCCATCGATCCCGTTCCGTGGAAGCGGGAGCAGGCACTGAAGTTCGGGGCCACCCACGCGTTCGAGAGCGCCGCGGCCGCCATCGAGCCGATCATCGCCCTCACGAACGGGTTGATGGCGCAGAAGACGATCATCACGGTCGGGGAGATGCGCGGCGAGTATGTCGAGGAAGCCCTGCTGCTCACCAGTAAGTTCGGCACCTGTGTCGTCACGGCCATGGGCGCGATGACCGACATGGACGTCAAGCTGAACCTGTTCCTCTTCTCGATGCTGCAGAAGGACCTGAAGGGCACCATCTTCGGCGGCGGAAACGCCCGGGTCGAGATCCCGAACCTGCTGGCCATGTACAAGTCGGGGCAGTTGAACCTCGACGACATGATCACCCGCACCTACACCCTCGAAGGGGTTAACGACGGGTATCAGGACATGCTCGACGGCAAGAACATTCGCGGCGTCATCCGGTACACCGAAGCCGACTGGTGACGGCTCGCCGCAGCAGACCACGGGGTGCTCTCGTAGGCTGACCGGGTGCAGAGTCTCGATCAGATTGCCCGATGGCCCGTGGACAACGCTGCGGCGGTCGTCCTGTCGCGAGACGAAGGGGTGATCGGCGAGTACGGCGACCAACAGCGCGTCTTCCCGCTCGCCTCGGTCACCAAATTGCTCTGCGCGTACGCAGTCCTGGTGGCCACCGAGGAGGGGGCCGTCGAACTCGACCAGCCCGCAGGCCCTGAGGGTTCGACGGTGCGTCACCTCCTGGCGCACGCGTCGGGCCTCGCCTTCGACGACAATCGGGCGCAGACCACGCCGGGGCGTAAGCGGATCTACTCGAGCGCAGGCTACGAAGTGCTCGCCGAGTTCGTCACCGCCGAGACGTCGATCGACTTCGCCGACTATCTGGCCGAATCCGTCTTCGCGCCGCTGAAGATGGGGGCGTCCGCGCTCTTCGGTCCCGCCGGCCACGGCGCGGAGTCGTCGGCGGGCGACCTCGGACGTTTCGCCGCCGAGTTGCTCCGGCCTGCGCTGTTGTCGCAGGAGACGGTCGATGCGGCCACGTCGGTGCAATTCCCGGGCCTGGACGGCGTTCTGCCCGGCTACGGGTCTCAGCGTCCCAACGACTGGGGTCTGGGATTCGAGCTCCGTTCCCACAAGAGCCCGCACTGGACGGGCCTGAGTAACTCGCCGCGCACCTTCGGGCACTTCGGCCAGTCGGGCACGTTCCTGTGGACCGATCCCGCGGCGGGGCTGGCGTGTGTGGTGCTGACGGATCGCCCATTCGGTGACTGGGCCAAGCCGCTCTGGACCGAGGTGAGCGACGCGGTGCTGGCGGAGGGCAGGCGATCATGACACACCGAATATGCGAATCACTGGCGCAACACGGGCAACACAAGGCACACTGGTCCACCGAGCGTGCTGCACGCATCGACTGAGGCCGTTGGGGAAGACGTCCCTCGTCGAAGCAGGAGGCTGGAGTGCGCGCATTGGATCAGTTCGCGGACGCGACGGCTGGAGTTGTCTACATCCACTCGTCGCCCGCCGCGTTGTGCCCCCATATCGAGTGGGCGTTGACCGCAACCCTCGACTGCCCACCCAATCTCAAGTGGACCTCGCAGCCGGCTTCCAAAGGGGTTCTGCGCGCCACCACCAGTTGGGTCGGCCCCGTCGGCACCGCCTCCCGACTGGTCAATGCGCTTCGAGCCTGGCCGATGCTGCGATTCGAGGTAACTGAGGATGCCAGCGAAGGTGTGGACGGCGAGCGATACAGCCACGTTCCCGGCATGGGTCTGTGGCACGGTTCCACCAGCGCCAACGGCGACGTCGTCGTAGGGGAGATGCGACTCCGGGCCCTGATGGAGGCCGGTGGCGACATCGCCGCCGAACTCGACTACGCGTTGGGCACTGCGTGGGACGAGGAACTCGAGCCCTACCGCAGCGGAGGGGAAGGCGCAGAGGTCACCTGGCTGCGCAGGGAAGTCGGCTGACCGCGGGTCATTTGGCCCGGAAAGATATTGGCGGAACTTCGTGTTGGAGGACGCCGGCATACCTCGTCTGGGGAGACGGGGACGCCGTCGCAGCCGCTGCGCGTACGCCTCGGCGTCGTCCCGAATCGGGTCGACCTCCGCGGCGATGATCAGCGCGGGCCGCAGATCACGCAGCGACTCGGCGCGCAAAGGGGCTGCGAGGTGGTCACCGCCCGGGTGGTCCACACCGCCGTGTAGGTAGACGAGGGCGGGACTGTTGCTCTTCGCACCGACGTAGGCACTCCGATATGACTCACACCGAATCGACCGCGGTGTGGTCTACCGAATCAGAGCGGGATGTTCTTGTGATCGCCGCGATGCGCGGGGGCGGCCGCGAGGGCGGCGGTGATGACGCTGCGTGTCTTGGCCGGGTCGATCTCCTCGTCCACCACGCCGATCGCAACGGCGCGATCGACACCACCGGCGATGCTCTCGTGCTCGATGGCCAGACGCTCGTGCAGCGCCTCACGCTCTTCTTCGGGAGCGGCGGCGAGCGCACGCTTGTGCAGGATGCCGACAGCAGCCTTGGCGCCCATCACGGCGACCTCGGCGTCGGGCCAGGCGTAGACGGCGGTGGCCCCGAGCGCGCGAGAGTTCATGGCGATGTAGGCGCCACCGTAGATCTTGCGCGTGACCACCGTGACCCGCGGAACCTTGGCCTCAGCGAAGGCGTGGAGCAGCTTGGCGCCGCGACGAACCACGCCTTCCCATTCCATGCTGACGCCGGGGAGGTAACCGGGGACGTCGACGATGACGACGAGGGGGATCCCGAACGCGTTGCACAGGCGCACGAAACGCGCCGACTTCTCCGCACTTTCGGAGTTGAGGCAACCGCCGAGGCGAAGCGGGTTGTTGGCGATGACGCCGACCGTGCGGCCGCCGAGGCGGCCCAGCCCGGTGACGATGCTGCGCGCGTAATTGCCCTGCAGCTCTTCGAAGCTCGACTCGCCCTCGACGTTGTCGAGTAGTTCGTGCACGATCGGGCGAACATCGTAGGCGCGCTTGGCCGACTCCGGCATGAGGGCGCGGAGATCGGTGTCACCGTGTTCGGCTGCGGCCTGGTCGAATTCGCCTTGCTCACAGAACATCGACACGAGGCGGCGCGCCCGATGCAGGGCATCGGCCTCGTCGTGGGCGGCGATGTGCGCCACACCCGACTTCTTGGTGTGAGTGTCGGGGCCGCCGAGGGACACCATGTCGACCTGTTCGCCGGTGACACTGCGCACCACGTCGGGGCCGGTCACGAAAACGCGGGCCTCGGGCGCCATGATGACGATGTCGGTGAGGGCGGGGCCGTATGCGGCTCCGCCGGCGGCGAAGCCGAGGACTACGGAAATCTGGGGGATGCGACCGGAGGCACGCACCATGGCCTCGAAGACGAGTCCGACGGCGTGCAGCGCCTCGACGCCTTCGGCGAGGCGCGCACCACCCGAATGCCAGAGCCCGACGATGGGGGCATCTTCCTCGAGGGCGGTGTCGATCGCCGTGACGATGTGCTTACAACCTTCGACCCCCATGGCACCGCCCATGACGGTGGCATCGGAGCAGTAGGCGATGGTGCGGACACCGTCGATGTTGCCGGCCGCAGCCAGCACACCGGACTTGTCACGCGGGTGCAAGGGGACGACGGTCCCGGCATCGAACAGCTTTTCCAGGCGCGCAAGGGGGTCGCGTGGATCGACTGACGCATCGGACTTCGTTGCGGGTGCCAAGATTGTCA
Organism: Rhodococcus sp. IEGM 27; assembly: GCF_033142305.1. Classification (NCBI taxonomy): domain Bacteria; kingdom Bacillati; phylum Actinomycetota; class Actinomycetes; order Mycobacteriales; family Nocardiaceae; genus Rhodococcus; species Rhodococcus sp. IEGM 27. Next base: position 320,957 of record NZ_JAWLSG010000005.1, read on the forward strand.
TCGCGTCTCCTTGTAGCGGCCCTGAGGGGCTGTCGATGGGTGGAGACCCCCTGAGGAAGGAGGTCTCCACCCGCGATCTAGCTGGACCGGCTTGTCAGACCCGGCCGAAGGCGAGCGCGACGTTGTGCCCACCGAAACCAAACGAGTTGTTGATCGCGAACTCGATCTCGCCGTAACGGGCTTCGCCCTTGACGACATCCAGATCGATTTCTGGATCCTGATTCTCGAGATTCAGCGTGGGCGGAATGACTCCCTCACGCAGACTCAGGACCGTGAGCACCGCCTCGAGCGCACCGACGGCGCCGATCGAGTGCCCCAACGCGGACTTCGGTGCGTACACCGCAGCATGGTTGCCGACAGCAGCCTTGATGGCGTTCGCCTCTGCTGTGTCACCGATCGGCGTGGCCGTGGCGTGCGCGTTGATGTGCTGGATGTCCTTCTTCGTCAACCCAGCAGTCTCGATTGCCCTCGTCATGGCCCGCGCAGCGCCCGAACCCGAAGGATCGGGAGCGACGATGTGGAACCCGTCGGAGGTGATTCCCGCGCCCAGCAGACGGGCGTGGATGGTGGCACCGCGAGCCTTGGCGTGCTCCTCGGTCTCGAGAACCATCATTGCGCCGGCTTCACCGAAGACGAAGCCGTCGCGATCCTTGTCGAACGGCCGCGAAGCCGCCTTCGGATCGTCGTTCCGGGTGCTCAGCGCGCGCATCATCGCGAAGCTCGCGATCGGCACGGCGTCGAGGTAACCCTCCACACCACCGGCGACGATGATGTCGGCGTCACCCATCACCAGCATGCGGTACGCATGGGCGATGGCCTCGGAGCCCGAAGAGCAGGCCGAGACGGGTGTGATGACCCCGGCGCGGGCCCCGAGTTCGAGTCCGACGGTGGCCGACGGACCGTTGGGCATCACCATCTGCACCGCGAACGGCGACACCTTGCGATAGCCGCCGGCCTTCATCTTCTCGACTGCGTCGATGAGAGCCTCGCCGCCGCCCAATCCGGTGCCGATGACGACTCCGAGTCGGTCCTTGTCGACCTCCGGGCTGCCGGCGTTCTCCCAGACCTGACGGCCCAGGACGAGCGCCAGCCGCTCGACGAAACTCATCCGGCGAATCTCGACCCGGGACAGCGACTCGTCGGGCGACACCTTGAGCTTGCCACCGATCGTCACCGGAAGGTCGTTCTCGGCGACGAAGGGCTCCTGGATGGTGTCGATGCCGCTCTCGCCGGCCAGCAGGCCCTTCCACGTGGCATCCACATCACCAGCGATCGACGTCGTGGCCGCGAGGCTCGTGACGACGATGTTGGGGAACTGTTTCCCGTTGGTCGAGGCGGAAGTCACGGTTGAGCTCACTCCTCGTCGTTCTTGGCTGCTTCGAGCTTGGCCTTCACGGCGTCAGCCTCGGCGCCGCCTTCGGCTTCGAGCTTCTGGATGTAGGACACGGCGTCACCGACGGTGCGCAGGCCTGCGAGATCCTCGTCGGGGATCTTCACGCCGTACTTGTCTTCGGTCTGAACGGCGATCTCAACCATGGAGAGGGAGTCGATGTCGAGGTCGTCGACGAAGGACTTTTCGATGGTCACCTCGGAGGGTTCAATGCCGGTGACCTCCTCGATGATCTCCGCGAGTCCGGCGATGATGTCTTCCTGGGTGGCGGCCACTGAGTGGCTCCCTTCTGATTCGGTGTAGATGTATCTGGAGTTGTGCGGACGCGTCCCCATCGGCCGCGCCCGCGGGCCCTGCACGCACCTGAGGTGCGCGCAGCAAACTAGCCGACTTGTGTGAGTTCGGCCAGCGCGGAGATATCCCCCGGGGTCTTGAGTGCCAGAGTCGGCGTACCGCGCATTTCACGCTTGGCGATGCCGACCAGGGTTCCAGCTGGTGGAAGTTCCGCGATCGCGGAGACCTGAGCGGTCCGCAGACTCGCGGTGCACAGGTCCCAACGCACAGGTCGGGTCACCTGCGCAGCCAGCTTAGTCAGTGCGTCGGCTCCAGATGCGACCGGTGCGCCGTCGGCGTTGGAGAGCAGTGTGCGAGTGGGTTCGTCGGGCTTGATCTTGGACGCCGCTTCGGTGACGGCTTCCTGGGCGGGTGCCATGAACCGGGTGTGGAAGGCGCCGGCGACGGGGAGTGCGCGCACCCGTGCCTTCTCCGGTGGGTTGGCGGCGAGCTCTTCGAGCGCGGAGAGCAGACCCGCTGCCACGATCTGGCCGGCAGCGTTTCGGTTGGCCGGCTCGAGGCCCAGCTCTTCGAGGCGGGCGAGGACCACGGTTTCGTCGCCGCCGAGGACGGCGGACATTCCGGTCGGTTCGAGGGCGCAGGCCTTGGCCATCTCCGCGCCGCGGATCGCGGCGAGGGCGACAGCATCATCTGTGGAGAGCACACCGGCGATAGCCGCCGCGGCGAGTTCCCCGACCGAGTGCCCGGCCGCGATGGCGTCGGCGGGGATCACACCGCGGGTGTCGAGCTCCTCGAAAGCGAGCAAGGCGGCGGCCACGACGAGAGGCTGAGTCACCGACGTGTCGGTGATCTCCTCTGCCGTCGCTGTGGTGCCGAGCCGGACCAGATCGAGGCCGGAAGCCTTCGACCACAGTGCGACACGGTCATGAGAACCCGGCAGCTCCAACCAAGGGATGAGCATGCCGGGTGTCTGAGAGCCCTGACCCGGGGCGAGCAACGAAATCACTCTTCAAGAGAACACCGTCAGGTACGTACTGCGAGATGTCGTTGCGGATGAACCTTTGTCAGCGGATTTGTTGGGTTCCTACAAAATTGCACGTGGGCCCCTCGCATCGAAATTGGACAACCGTTCGTTACAGCCCTGGTTCTCCGAATGGGAAGCCTGTGACTGGTGTTAAACGTGTGATGGGTTCGTTATGGGAACGTGTCAAACGACCGACTGTGGCGGCCACCCGAAGCACGTACGCATCCCTCGGATTCGTCGGATCTCGGCCCGTGACTTCGGCGATTCGCTTGAGTCGATACCGCACAGTATTTGGATGAACAAACAGCTGCCGTGCACAAGTCTCAACCGCACCTCCACAGTCGAGATAGGCGTCCAACGTGTCCGTCAGGACCCCGCCCGCGGCCGCCAGCGGAGCTACGAGATGTTCGTTGAGGGCAGTGACCGCCGCGTTGTCGCCGAGGAGCGCGCGTTCGGGGAGAAGTTCGGCGGCGTGGACCGGCCGGGGGGCGCCTCGCCAGCCTGCTACCGCCTGCATCGCGGCCAGCGCCTCGACGGCACTGAAGTGGGCTGCGCCGAGCGTCGGGGTGGTCGGACCGATGATCACCGGCTCTTCCGAGAACTTGCCGAGCAGATCCGACATGAAACTCGAGTGCCCCGACCCCTCCTGTAGTTCACCGCTGACCACCATCACCAGGCGGGAGCCCTGCACCACGGCCAGCGCTGCACGGCCGTGTTTCTGCGCGATGGTGTGCACCGTCCCGACCACGGACACGCGCTCGTCCTCCGGCGGTGTGCCCACGATCACGGTGGCGGGCGCGGTGGCGTCCCAGTTGAGGGTGGCCGCCCGCGACAGCATGTCGGACCCGGTGTCGCCCCGGACGACGGCATCGACGACGAGTGCCTCGAGCCGGGTGTCCCAGGCGCCGCGGGATTCCGCGGCACTCGCGTAGACGGAGGCGGCCGCGAAGCCGAGCTCGCGTCCGTACCGGAGCACGGCCTCGGTCAGTGCGATCAACTGCTGGTCGTTGCGGGCGAGGGCGGGAAGCCACTGCTCGAAGAACTCCATGGCCACCCGGACCATGTCGACCGTTTGCCGGAGAGTGAGTCGGCGGGCCAGGTCCTGGGGGATGACCTGGAAAGCGTCGAGGCTGAAGCGGATATCGCTGTCCGGGTCCTTGAGCCACTCCAGAAAGTTGACGACCGCCGTCTGCACGAGCAGTTGCACGTTGGAGCGTTGAGCGGCATCGAGGTCGTCGAAGAAGGGCAGTTGATCCTGCATGGTGGTGACGGCCTCGGTGGAGAGGCGGCCGGAAAACTGCTTGACGCGGCGCAGGAGAGCATCGGGCAACGGATCTCTGGGCTGTCGTCTGCGGGAGACCATCGGACTCTGCTCGACCATGGTCAAGAACCTACGCTCACCGCCGCCCGAGATGTCCGACGGACACCCGGGCGGCAGTGAGTCGAGGAACTATCTGTGGGTTACGCGCTTCCGGTGTCGGTGTAGGACACCTCCGCGGCGCCGACCTCGTCGATGCGGTACCTCGACGCAGCCTCGACGGCCTTCGACCGGTCGACCGCTCCTTCCCCGGCGAGCGCGCTGAGGACGGCGACGACGATCGATTCGGCGTCGACGTTGAAGAATCGACGCGCGGCCGGACGGGTGTCGGAGAAGCCGAACCCGTCGGTGCCCAGGGTGGTGTACGAGCCGGGGACCCACTGACGGATCTGGTCCGGGACGGCGCGCATCCAGTCCGAGGCGGCGACGAACGGGCCGGCCGCATCGGAGAGTGCCTGCGTGACATAGGGCAGTGGTGCATCGTTGCCCGGGTCGCGCAGTGCCTGCTTCTCACACTCGACGCCGTCGCGGCGCAGCTCGCCCCACGACGTCACCGACCACACGTCGGCGGCCACACCCCAGTCGTCGGCGAGGAGGTCCTGCGCGCGCAGAGCCTCGGGCATCCCGACGCCGGAGACCAGGATCTGGGCCTTCGGGCCGGAACCTTCCGACTTCTTGAACAGGTACATGCCCTTGAGCAGGCCCTCGACGTCCAGGTTCTCCGGCTCGGCCGGCTGCGAGTACGGCTCGTTGTACAGGGTGATGTAGTAGAAGATGTTCTCGCCACCGAAACCGTCGACACCCTCGGTGCCGCCGTACATGCGGCGCAAACCGTCCTTGATGATGTGCGCGATCTCATAGGAGAACGCCGGGTCGTAGGCGACGGCCGCCGGGTTGGTCGACGCCAGCAGCAGCGAGTGCCCGTCCGCGTGCTGTAGTCCCTCACCGGTCAGCGTGGTCCGGCCGGCGGTGGCGCCGAGGACGAATCCGCGCGCCATCTGATCGGCTGCTGCCCAGAGTCCGTCGCCGGTGCGCTGGAAACCGAACATCGAGTAGAAGATGTACAGCGGGATCATCGGCTCGCCATGCGTGGCGTACGAGGTGCCGACTGCCGTGAACGACGCGGTCGACCCCGCCTCGTTGATGCCCTCGTGCAGGATCTGCCCGATCTCGCTCTCCTTGTAGGCGAGCATCAGTTCGGCGTCCACGGCCGTGTACAGCTGGCCGTTGCGGTTGTAGATCTTCAGGGACGGGAACCACGAGTCCATACCGAACGTGCGCGCCTCGTCGGGAATGATCGGCACGATGCGCTTGCCGATCTCCTTGTCCCGCAACAGTTCCTTCATGATGCGGACCAGTGCCATCGTGGTCGCGACCTGCTGCTTGCCGGAGCCCTTGCGTACGACGTCGTAGGTCTTGTCGGGCGGCATCGGCAACGGGGCGACGTTGGAGCGACGTTCGGGGAGGAACCCGCCCAGCGCGCGGCGACGGTCGAGCATGTACTGGATCTCGGGTGCGTCCTTGCCGGGGTGGTAGTACGGCGGCATCTTGGGATCTCGCTCGAGCTCCTCGTCCGAGATCGGGATGCGCTGCAAGTCGCGGAAGTTCTTCAGGTCGTCGAGCGTGAGCTTCTTCATCTGGTGGGTCGCGTTGCGGCCCTCGAAGTGCTTACCGAGGGTGTAACCCTTGATGGTGTGCGCGAGGATCACCGTCGGCTGGCCCTTGTGTGCCATCGCGGCAGCGTAGGCAGCGTAGATCTTGCGGTAGTCGTGACCACCACGCTTGAGGTTCCAGATGTCCTGATCGGACAGGTTCGCGACGAGTTCCTTGGTCCGCGGATCGCGGCCGAAGAAGTGCTCACGCACGTAGCCGCCGTCGTTGGCCTTGTACGTCTGGTAGTCACCGTCCGGGGTGACGTTCATGAGATTGACCAGGGCGCCGTCGCGGTCCGCATGCAGGAGCGCATCCCACTCGCGTCCCCACACGACCTTGATGACATTCCAGCCGGCACCGCGGAAGAACGATTCGAGTTCCTGGATGATCTTGCCGTTACCGCGGACGGGGCCGTCGAGGCGCTGCAGGTTGCAGTTCACCACGAACGTCAGGTTGTCGAGACCTTCGGTTGCGGCCACGTGGGCGAGGCCACGCGATTCCGGCTCGTCCATCTCGCCGTCGCCGAGGAACGCCCACACGTGCTGATCGGAGGTGTCCTTGATGCCGCGGTCGTGCAGGTAGTGGTTGAACCGTGCCTGGTAGATGGCGTTCATCGGGCCGAGACCCATGGACACGGTCGGGAATTCCCAGAAGTCGGGCAGCAGCCGCGGGTGCGGGTACGACGGCAGGCCGCCACCCTCGTCGGCGTGGGAGGCCTCCTGGCGGAATCCGTCCATCTGCTCGGCCGGAATACGGCCCTCGAGGAACGCGCGGGCATAGATGCCGGGGGAGGCGTGACCCTGGATGAAGATCTGGTCGCCACCACCCGGGTGGTCCTTGCCGCGGAAGAAATGGTTGAAGCCCACCTCGTACAGGGCCGCCGAGGACGCGTACGTGGAGATGTGTCCGCCGACGCCGACGCCGGGACGCTGCGCACGCGTCACCATGATCGCCGCGTTCCAGCGGATGAAGGCGCGGTAGCGCCGCTCGACTTCCTCGTCACCGGGGAACCAGGGCTCGTTCTCGGTGGGGATGGTGTTGACGTAGTCGGTGGATGTCAGCGCGGGAAGAGCGACGTGCTTCTCGCCGGCGCGTTCGAGCATGCGCAGCATCAGGTATCGCGCGCGGGTCGGTCCGGACCGATCGAGCAGTCCGTCGAACGATTCCAGCCACTCAGTGGTTTCGTCCGGGTCGATGTCGGGCAGATACGACGCGACACCCTCACGGATGACGCGAACGCGGCCGTCGGAGCCCGGGGTCGCACTGGGGGAAGGTTGGGCCGCTCCGGCGCCGGGTGTGGCGGAATCCGGTTGAGACGCGGGTCCCTGGATCAGGTCTGACAACGTTGCTCCTCATTGTGGTGGGACGCGCGGTGTGGCGTCCTCTCCATGTGATCGGGACCTTGTTAGGTCCGACCCATCTCCTTTATGAAATATGGCGCAAGCCCCATCTTTCCCCATCGCGACGCAGTCGGCACACTCCGCTCGGGTTACTCTCCGGTAGCGTTTGCGCAGTTACGGGGCCTGACGGTTCACTTGTGGGGGGTCGTCGTGGAACAGGGGAGCCGAATGCGCGCCGGAACCGAAAGAGCAGCCCTGCTCGGCGCTGCCGCCGCGGTGATCGGACTGGCCCTGGTCGTGGGTTGCTCCGCCCCGGTCGAGGGTCACCCACAAGAGAACCGAGCGCAGGCGGCCGAGTACGCCGCGGAAGTCACGTCGTCGATGGCGGCAGCGTCGTCCTCCCAGAAGGCCGCGGACGAACTCGCCGCGCTGGAGGCGGAATGCGCGCTGTTCCTCACCCGCGCCGGCGACACCATCGACTCGTACAACGCCTTCATCGACGCGGCCAACACCGACGCCGCGGACGCCGGCGCGAAAGCCGCTCAGGCCGTAGGGGCTCTGCGTTCCGCGGCGGACCGGGCCGAGGAGGCGGGCCCGGCACTGCCTCCGGATCTGGCGGGTCTCTTCGTCGACTACGCGGCCACGTATCGCGACCTCGCCTCCGCGGTCGAGAGCGGCGAGCGAGGCGACTATCTGAACACGCTCGCGGGTCGTGGGGACGAACTCCGCGACTCGATTCGGGCAGCCTGCCCCACTTCCTGAGCTCCGCACCGTAGGCTCGGTCGATGACCACGCGGCACTTTCTCCACAATTTTCGCGTGGTCGGCTTGCGCGAAAGCGTCCGAGCATGTTCGCTTTCACCTAATTGATCTTCATTCGGCCGGTGTTCGGGTACCCGAGCACCGTCAACAAAAGGAGGACCCCACCGTGGTCGCCGCGGCGGACGCCCAGAACTACGCTCAGAAACTCGGGATCACTGCTGACATGGCAGTACAAGAACTGGGCTGGGACGAGGACACCGACGACGACCTGCGTGCCGCGGTCGAGGACACCATCGGTGGAGACATGCTCGACGAGGACTCGGACGAGGTGATCGACGTCGTGCTGCTGTGGTGGCGCGACGAAGACGGCGACCTCGTCGACGCCCTCATGGACGCGATCGGCCCGCTGGCCGACGACGGGTTCGTGTGGGTCCTCACTCCGAAGACCGGCCAGCCCGGTCATGTGGAACCCAGCGAGATCGCAGAATCAGCCCCCACGGCCGGGTTGACCCAGACATCCGCGGCCAACCTCGGAGACTGGTCCGGAAGCCGCCTGGTGCAGCCGAAGTCACGCCCCGTGAGCAAACGCTGACCCGCCGGAACGTTCATCACACATCGAAGGATCACCTCATGCCGCTCGAGGTGGGCACCACCGCCCCCGATTTCACCCTCAAGGACCAGAACAACCAGCAGGTGACGCTGTCCGACTACCGCGGGAAGAAGAACGTCCTGCTGGTGTTCTACCCCCTCGCCTTCACCGGCACCTGCCAGGGCGAGCTCTGCAAAGTGCGCGACGAGCTGCCGAAGTTCGAGAACGACGACACCGCCATTCTCGCACTGTCGGTCGGTGCCTCGCCCACGCACAAGATCTGGTCCGCCGAACAGGGGTACACCTTCCCGCTGCTCGCCGACTTCTGGCCACACGGCGAGGTCGCACAGGCATACGGCGTCTTCAACGAGAAGCTGGGCTTCGCCAACCGCGGCACCTTCGTGATCGACAAGGAAGGCATCATTCGGTTCGCCGAAATGAACGGCCCCGGAGAAGCCCGTGACCAGGGAGCTTGGGAGAAAGCGCTCGCCACGCTAGAGTCCTGATGCACATCCGGCGAGCCTCTCGCCGGATGTTCGGGCGTGTAGCTCAGTGGTAGAGCTCTGGTTTTACACACCAGCGGTCGGGGGTTCGAAACCCTCCGCGCCCACCGTTTTCGTCTTGTCCGCATTCGCGCACCGATTCGCGCGACTCGCCGGCCAATTTCTCAGCATCCGACCAATCGGTGCGCGGATGCGTCGCGGGCAACCGCGCGCATCGGCTACCGCGCGCGGGTGCCCGGGCCGACCGTCTCGTAGGCCTCGGTCAGAAGCGCGGCGAGGGTGTCGTCGAGCTGGCCGTCGGCGGTGATCGTGAGCCGATGCGTGATCACCGTTTTGGTGGTGGGGAAAGCGTCGCGCAGCTGCGGGTGGTGCACGCGTCGACGAAGGTCGAGGGCGATCTCGAGTCGGGACGAGTAGATGAACGCGGCGGCGAAGACGCGGGTGCGCGCCCACGCGATCTCGGTCCGGTGAACTCGCTCGTCCACCTCACCGCACGCCAGCACCAGGTCCCGGAACTGCAGAAGACGCTCCGTGGCGTCCGGATCTTTCCCGGCCAGATACTCGTCGATCACGGCACTCATGGACGCTCCTTCACTCCCCTGCAACGTTAGTTGATACAAATAGCGGCGTGTATCCAACCTCCCGCCCCGGCACCGCGCGTGCAGTAGGCCTGCTGCTCGGCTTCGGCGCCGACCGACTGCTGGCCGACCCGGCCCGGTGGCATCCGGTGTCCGGATTCGGCAGGGCGGCAGCAGCATGCGAGAAAGCTAACTACCGCGACTCGCGGCTGTCGGGCGCCCTGCATGCAGCGGTGCTCGTGGGCGTCGTCGGAGCAGTGGGGGTGGTCACCGCGCGGGCTGCGCGGCAGGGAGGCTGGGCAGGCGAGGCAGGCGGGACCGCGATCGCGACGTGGGCCGTGCTCGGCGGAACGTCCCTCGGCCGCACCGGCGCGGCGATGGCCGAACACCTCGCGGGTGAGGACCTCACCGATGCCCGTGCACTGTTGCCGTCGCTGTGCGGCCGGGATCCCAGCGTGCTCGACGCCCGGGGAATCACGCGGGCGACGCTCGAGTCGGTGGCGGAGAACACGTCCGACGCGGCAGTGGGACCACTTTTCTGGGGTGCGCTGGCAGGCATCCCAGGCCTGTTCGTCTACCGGGCGTTCAACACACTGGACGCGATGGTCGGGTACCGCTCGCCGAGATACCGCAATTTCGGGTGGGCCGCGGCGCGCGGCGACGACGTTCTGAACCTTCTGCCTGCCCGGCTGACGGGCGCTCTCACCGTGGCGCTAGCCCCGGCAGTGGATGGTTCGCCGAGGCAGGCCTGGACGGCATGGCGCCGGGATGCGGCGGGGCATCCCAGCCCCAACGCGGGCGTCGTGGAAGCCGCGACCGCGGGTGCTCTCGAGATTTCCCTCGGCGGCCGGACCCAGTATGCGCACGGAGTCGAGATGCGCCCGCAGCTGGGGAGTGGCCGAATGCCCACGCCTATCGACCTGCGCCGTGCGGTGCGGCTGTCGACCGCTGTCCAGTGCGGTGCGGCGTGTGTCTCAGCGGCTCTTGCCGTAGCGGTCGGCCATCTTCGCTTCGGCCGCCGTCCGCGGGGCTGAGCCGGCGGGCTTGGCCCGCGTGAACGGCGTCTTCTTCGCGGCGGGAACGGGGGCGGAAGCCGGGGACGTGCCGCCTGCGGCGGCCTTCTCCTTGCGACGTTCCCGCAGTTCCGCGCGGACGAAGTACGCCAATCCCAGGGGAGCCATGATCCCGAACGCCAGCCACTGCAGTCCGTAGGACAGGTAGGGGCCGGCGTCGAGTTGAGGGAGCGGAATGGTGCCCAGTCCTCCGGGTTGATCCGGTTCCAGCTGCACGTAGGCGTCGAGAAGGTCGATGCCGATGAAGTCGCCGATCTGACCGGCGTCGATGAAGTAGACCTGCCGCAGCCCGTTCTCCGTGATCGGGTCCTTCCCGGCGACGGTGCCCTCCGAATTGCGGATGCGCCCGTCGAGCGTGACCTGTCCTGCGGGGGGCGGTCCGACGGGGGGCGCTTCGGTTCCCTTGACCGGTCTCACGTATCCGCGATTGACGAGAATGGCCCGGCCGTCCGTGAGCTGCAGGGGTGTCAGTACCTCATACGCGGGCTCCGACCCGATGGACCGCAACCGGACGAGGATGTCGCTGTTCTGCACGTACGAGCCGGTGGCGGTGACGCGGCGCCACTCGTCGTCCGGATTCGGCGCCGACCCCGGGATCAGGCTCTCCAGGGACACCGGCTCGGCCTCCACCGATTCGGCGATCAGCTGGTTGCGGTGTTCCGTCGAGGTGTTCTTGCCGAGCTGCCATGGCGCCAGTACGTAGAAGCACATGAATGCGAATCCGGCGACCACCACGGCCAACACCAACCAGCCGGGTCGCAACAGAAATCTCAGCCTTCGCACCCTTCCACGGTAGCCGCTCGCAGGTGAGATCCCTGATCGCGGGTCAGCGACCGCGTACCCACTCGAGCAGTCCGGGCACCGCGGCCTCGATCTGGCGGCGCACCCGTTCGAAGTCCTCGAGACCGCCGTAGAACGGATCGGGGACGGACGAGGAGTCGGCGTCCGGGTCGAAGCTGCGCAGCAGCCGGCGACGCTCCTTGGGTACGCCGAGGTGAGCGAGTTCACGATCATGATTGGCCGCCAGGGCGACGACGAGGTCGGCGCCGAGGTGGTACGGCCCGACCTCGGCAGCGGTGTGGCCGGTGGGGTAACCGTTCAGCTTCAGGATCTCGTTGGTCCGGAGGTCCGCCTCCCGGCCGACGTGCCACCCGTGCGTGCCGGCGCTGCTCACCCTCACCCGGTGGTCCAGGTCTGCACGTCTGAGGTGTTCGCCGAAAATCTTCTCGGCCATGGGGGAGCGGCAGATGTTGCCGGTGCACACGAAGGTGACGTGCAACCGCGGGTCAGGCTGCGCCATCGAGCATCTTCCCGAGCTCGGTCACCGTGCGCGCCGAACGGTGCGCACCCGACGCCTCGGCCGGCGAACCGTACCCCCACTCGACGAAGACCGCGGGAATACCCCACCGCGCCGCACCGAGCACGTCGTGGTCGCGGTCGCCGATCATCAGCACATCGGACGTCGCACCCTCGGTGGCGGAGACACCCAGGGCCTGCAGAGAATGCGCGATCACGTCTGCCTTCGCGCGGCGCTGCCCGTCGTTGCTGGCGCCGCCGATAAATTCGAAATAGTGGGCCAACTCGAAATGCTCCAGGATGCGGACGGCGAACCGCTCGGATTTCGACGTGGCGACGGCGAGCCTCCTGCCGCTGTCGCGGGCGCCGGCCAGCACGTCCGCGATGCCGTCGAATACAGAGTTCTCCGCCCACCCCACACTGTCGTAGCGGTCGAAGTACGCCGCCAGTGCGCGCTGGACATCGGCCTCGTCGAGGCCCAGTGAACGGAAGGTGTCGATCATCGGCGGCCCGATCACGTTGTCGAGCATCTCGTGGGTCGGTTCCGGCTGCCCGATGGTGGCGAGCGCGTGGCGGAAACCGCCGTGGATACCGGGAGCCGAGTCGGTGAGCGTGCCGTCGAGGTCGAACAGCACGATCGGCGCAGACAGGGCCGAGGGGGCGGACAGGGTCGACTGGGCGGTGGAGAGCGAAGTCACCGGACCATTGTCCCTTAGGCTCGACAGCTGTGGACATTCGTGCCGGTAGCCGGGAGAGCCTGCGTCATCACGGAGATGTGGAAGCGGGGCCAGGTCTGCTCGATTTCGCAGTGAACGTGCAAGGCGACGGCCCACCGGAATGGTTGCGCCGCCGCCTCGCCGACGCGCTCGGGAGTCTGGGCACGTACCCGACGGTGGCCGCCGACCTCGCTGCCCGCACCGCGGTCGCCGAGCGGCACGGACGGTCACCGGACGAGGTGTTGCTCCTCGCGGGTGGGGCCGAGGGATTCTCGTTGCTGCCCCGGCTCGGTGTGCGGCAGGCAGCACTGTTTCATCCGTCGTTCACGGAGCCCGAATGGGCACTGCGGGAGGCCGGGGTCCCTGTCACCCGGGTACTGCTCGAGGATCCGTACCGACTCGAGCACGCGCCGGTGCCCGACTCGGCGGACCTCGTCGTGGTCGGAAATCCGACCAATCCCACGTCGGTGCTGCACCCCGCCGAGGACATTCTCCGGTTGCGCCGTCCCGACCGGATTCTGGTTGTCGACGAGGCGTTCGCCGACGCGGTGCCCGGTGAAGTGGAATCGCTGGCCGGTCTGTCGCTGCCCGACGTCCTGGTGTTGCGCAGCCTCACCAAGACCTGGGCGCTTGCGGGACTGCGCTGCGGGTACGTCCTCGGATCGCCCGAGCTTCTCCAGCGACTGCAGGTAGGCAGGGCTCACTGGCCGCTGGGAAGCCTGCAGGTGGAGGCGATCGCGGCCTGCAGTAGTGCCGCCGCCGTCGCCGCCGCCCGAGACCGTGCCGTGCTCCTGGGCTCCTGGCGGGACGACATGATCCGGCGACTGCACGACCTCGGTGTGGCAGTGCACCAGCCCGCATCTGCTCCTTTCCTGCTGCTGCGATTCCCGGACGGCGAACTGATGCGCAAGCACCTCCGGGAGCGGGGCATTGCCGTCCGGCGGTGTGACACGTTCCCAGGCCTGGATGCGAACTTCCTGCGGGTGGCCGTGCGGCCCAGCGAGCAGACCGACGTACTGATCGACGCGATGAAGGAGATCCTGTGAATCCTGTTCGTCTCGGCGACATCATCGCGGTCCTGAACGACGCCTATCCTCCGGCCCTCGCGGAGTCGTGGGACTCCGTCGGCCTGGTCTGCGGCGACCCCGAGGACTCCGTCACCACGGTGATGATTGCGGTGGACCCGACGGCTGCGGTGGTCGCAGAGGCCGTCGACGCAGGCGCCGACCTCCTCCTCGTCCACCACCCGTTGCTGCTGCGCGGCGTCGACACCGTCGGCGCGCACACGCCCAAAGGCGCGTTGATCCACCGGCTGATCAAAGCGGGCTGCGCCCTTTTCACCGCGCACACCAACGCGGATTCCGCAGACCCCGGCGTGTCCGACGCACTGGCGGAGGCGCTGGGCCTGAACGTCACCGGGCCGATCGAGCCGCAGCCCACCGAGCCACTCGACAAATGGGTGGTGCCGGTGCCGGTCGACGATGCCACGAAGGTCCGCCGTGCGATGTTCGACGCGGGCGCAGGCCACATCGGCAACTACCGAGACTGCAGCTGGTCGGTCACCGGGCAGGGACAGTTCCTTGCGACGGAAGGCGCGCAACCCGCCCTCGGCTCGGTCGGGGAGCTCGAACTCGTCGAGGAGAGCCGGATCGAGGTGATCGCGCCGCGGCGGATCAGAGCCGGAGTGCTCGCGGCTCTGCGGGCCGCGCACCCCTACGAGGAGGTCGCATTCGACGTCTTCGAGACCGCCACGTTTCCCAGCCCCCGCGGACTGGGCCGGGTAGGGGAACTACCCGAACCGGTGTCGCTGAAGACCTTCACCCAGCAGGTCGCCGACGCGCTTCCCGCTACGTCGTGGGGAGTGCGGGCGGCCGGCGACCCGGACGCGACGGTACGCACGGTCGCTGTGTGCGGGGGATCGGGCGACTCCTTCCTGGACGCCGTCTCCCGGTTGGGCGTCGACGCATATGTGACCGCGGACCTGCGTCACCACCCCGCCGACGAGCACCTGCGCGCCGGCGGTCCCGCGCTGATCGACGTCGCCCATTGGGCCAGTGAGCAGCCCTGGTGCGCGCAGGCGAAGGGCGTACTGGACAACGCCTTCGGTGACAGGCCCGGATGGCAGGCGCGGGTGTCGCAGGTACGGACCGATCCATGGTCGGTCGGCGCGACATCGGACTGCTCGCGGTAGCGCCGATCGACGCCCACGGCCGGGGTACGGTTGGCCTACACATCTCCAGAGAAGAACCCTTCACAGAAGACAGCAGGAGTTACCACGCGTGAACGTCGAACCACAGGTCCAGTCCAAGCTCCTCGACCTCGCCGGCGTCGATGCGGAGCTCTCGAGGATCGCCTACCGCCGCACCGCGCTCCCGGAACAGCAGGAAGTCGAGCGACTCGAGGCCGAACGACTCACCCGCAAGGATGCGGCGGTGGCCGTGGAGATCATCCTGGACGACCTCGACCGCGACATTCGCAAACTAGAGGGCGAGGTCGACGCGGTGCGCAAGCGGGAGGATCGCGACCGCGCGCTGCTCCAGAGCGGCTCGGTGGGGTCGAAGCAGCTCACCGAACTCGAACACGAACTCGGCAGCCTGGTCCGACGGCAGGGTCTCCTCGAAGACGAACTGCTCGAAGTGATGGAACGGCGTGAAGCGTCACAGTCCGATCACGACCATGCCGGTGCCCAGCTCTCGCAGATCGAGGACGAACTGATCGACGCACGCCGCCGCCGCGACGATGCGGTGGCCGACCTCGATTCCGCGGAGCAGCGGTGCACAGCGGACCGAGCCACACTGGCGGAGTACCTCCCCGCGGACCTGATCGCGATCTACGAGAAGCAGCGTAAGCAGAACAGTGTCGGCGCGGCACTGCTGCAGGCGCGGAGGTGCGGCGCATGCCGTATCGAACTGGACCGCGGCGAAATCTCGCGCATCACCGCCACCGCACCGGAGGTCGTGGTGCGGTGCCCGGAATGTGGGGCAATCCTGGTGCGTACCAAGGAGTCCGGTCTGTGAGTGTTGGGCGGGTGGTCGTCGAGGCCGACGGCGGGTCGCGGGGCAACCCCGGGCCGGCCGGCTACGGCGCCGTCGTGTTCGATTCGGCACACGGCACCGTTCTGGCGGAGCGGAAGGAAAGCCTCGGTGTCGCCACCAACAACGTCGCCGAATACCGGGGACTGATCGCCGGTCTCGGAGCGGCGGCCGAACTCGGTGCCTCCGCGGTCGAGGTGCGGATGGATTCGAAACTGGTGGTCGAGCAGATGTCCGGGCGCTGGAAGGTCAAGCATCCCGACATGATTCCGTTGCAGCGACGCGCCGCCGACCTTGCCGGACAGTTCCAGCAGGTGACGTACACGTGGATTCCGCGGGCGGAGAACGCGCATGCCGACCGCCTCGCGAACGAGGCGATGGATGCGGCCGAGGGCGTGCCGTCTCCCACGCTTTCCTCGGCGACACCCTCCCCGGCGCCGGCGCAATCCAGCCCTGCCGCGCCGGGCTGGATGGACGCACACGGTGCACCCACCCGAATGTTGCTATTGCGGCATGGGCAGACGGCGTTGTCCGTCGACCGCCGCTACTCCGGGCGCGGCAACCCGTCACTCACCGAACTGGGGCAGGCGCAGGCGGGGGGCGCCGCCAAACGTCTCGCCGGCCGCGGCGGAATCGCGGCGGTCGTCTCTTCCCCGCTGGGGCGCGCGCAGCAGACGGCGGCCGCGGCTGCCGAAGCGCTCGGGCTTCCCGTCACCGTGCACGAGGGTCTCACCGAAACCGACTTCGGGAAGTGGGAGGGGTTGACGTTCGCGGAGGCCGCGGCCCGCGACCCCGAACTTCACCGCAGCTGGCTGTCGGACACCTCTGTGCGTCCGCCGTCCGGGGAGAGTTTCGACGAGGTGCGCGAGCGGATCGAGCGGGTGCGGGAAGACCTGACCTCCTCCTACGCTGGCTCGACCATCCTCGTGGTCACCCACGTCACCCCCATCAAGACGCTTCTCCAGTTGGCGCTCGCCGCCGGACCGTCGCTGCTGTACAAACTGCACCTGGATCTGGCGTCGCTGAGTATCGCCGAGTTCTACCCCGACGGCGGCTCGTCGGTACGCCTGGTCAACGACACTTCGCACCTCTGACCCGGCTCACCGCAGGACCAGCCACAGCGCGGTGACGGAGGACAGCAGTGTCAGCGGCGTGGTGATGAGGCCCAGCGCGGTGAACGTCCGCAACTCGGGTGGCGAACCGGCGCGCGCGGACACCCGCCGCCACAGCATGATGGCCAGCGAGCCGACGTAGGTGAGGTTGGGGCCGAGGTTGACACCCAGCAGCATCGCGAGAACCAGGCCGGGTGGGGCCTGAGTGCCCAGCCCGGCCAGCAGGAGAAGCGTCGCCGGAAGATTGTTGACGAGGTTGGCCGCCACCGCCGCCACTACGGCCATGCCGAGCAAGCCGAGGAAGGTGGCGCCGGTGGGAAGCCGCTCGCTGATCCACTGACCGATCGGACCGTTCGCCACCCCGGTCACCACGACGCCCAGGAGAAGGACGAACAGGCAGAACCACGCGTCCAGCGCGTAGATAATGTGACGGATCCTGGTTCGCCCCTCCCGTAAGGCGAGGACACCCAGAGAGAACGCTCCGAGAGCCGCCACCCATGCCGGGGCGACGTCGACGACGCCGGACACAGCGAAACCCGCCAGCGTTGCCCCCACGATCACCAACGCCGCAGTAGGCGCGGGTACGTCGCGTTCCGCCGCCGGTTCGGCGCCTCGCCGAGCGAGTAGTTCCCGCCGGAAGAATACGCGGAACAGCGCCAATTCGACGCAGACCGACACGATCCAGGGCAACGCCATCACCGCGGTGAAGTGGAGGAAGGTCATGCCCGTCGCGGAAAACGCGATGAGGTTGGTGAGGTTGGACACCGGCAGGAGTGTCGACGCGGTGTTCGACAGATGTGCCGTGGCATACGAATGTGGACGTGGATCCATCTGCAACGCCCGCGCCGTGGCGATGACCGCAGGCGTCAGAAGCACCACCGTGGCGTCGAGGCTCAGAACCGCCGTGGTGAGCGCGGCGGCGCCGAACACCAGCGTCAGCAAACGTGTCGGCTTTCCTCGTGCGCCGCGCCGTAACCGGCTCGCGATCCAGGCAAACACACCCATCGCGTCCGCCAGGTGCGCCAGGACGAGTATTGCGGCGAGGAACCCGACGGTCGGCGCCATCTCCCGTACCTCGTCCCAGGCCTGCGACGGCGTCACCAGACCCACCCCGACGGCGACGGCCGCGGCCGGGGCGGCCACCACCACCTCGGGGAGGCGGTACGGGCGGACGACCGCGAACAGGAGGACTACGGCGACCAAGGCCGCTGCCAGAACTGTCACCGCCGAATTACTTCAACAGCTTCTGCAAGGTGCGGAGATTGCGAGTCGTCGTGGACCCCTTGAGCCGCGGCGTGCCCGTGCTCTTGCCGAACGCGCTCTTCAGCGTCATCCCGCGTTCGACCTCCCAGTACAGGACCCCGTTCCCGGCCTGGACTCGCTCGACTGCCGGATCCAGTTCCTCGCCCTTGGCGATCAGCCCCGCGAGAACGTCGGGATCGGGCGTCACGAGCACGTACGGATGCCAGCCTTCCCGCTCGGGATCGAACGGGTAGTCGTCGACGATCCTTCGGACCGTCTCGAGGTCCAGCACGAAAACCCACGCGTCGTAATGGAACTCGGCCCTCAAGGCCTTCTCGATTTCACTTTTCAACGTGGGGGCGTCGGTGCGATCAGAATCGAACAGCACGTTGCCGGACGCGAGCACCGTCTTCACGTTCTCGAAACCCAGATTGCTGAAGGTGCGGCGCAGATCCACCATCTTGATGTTGATGCCACCCACATTGATCCCGCGCAGAAGGGCGACGTATCGAGTCATGAATCCGACCATAGTGCGAAGGCACGACACCGCGAGTTCGGAGGCCGAGCGCGTGACGCGTATCCTGATCGGGCGGACGAGTTGGCCGGGCGGCCGCGGCACGGGGAACCAGCATGCAGATGCACAGGCCCCGGGCCGAGGAAAGTCCGGACTCCACAGAGCAGGGCGGTTGTTAACGGCAACCCGAGGTGACTCGCGGGACAGTGCCACAGAAAACAGACCGCCGACGTCACACCCCTTCGGGATGTGCGTCGGTCAGGGTGAAACGGTGCGGTAAGAGCGCACCAGCACCCCGGGTGACCGGGGTGGCTAGGTAAACCCCGCCCGGAGCAAGGTTGAAGACCGCACCAGGCCTTTCGAGGTCCCGGTGCGGTTGCGCAGGTGTTCGAGGGCTGCTCGCCCGAGCCTGCGGGTGAACCGCTCGAGGTACCCGGCGACGGTGTGCCCAGATGGATGGTCGCCACCCGGCATTTCGGTGCCGGGGACAGGATCCGGCTTATACGCCAACTCGTCCGCGCTCCTCGTTTCTCCGGGAGCTGTAAGTGTTACCGGTGGGAGCGCTAACATCTGCCCATGGACTTGCCCCATGACATCGCCGGCTCCGGCCCCACGCTCGTCCTCGTGCACGGCGTGGTGCATCGCCGCCAGGCGTGGAACGCCGTGCTGGATCAGTTGACGCCCTATCGCCGGGTGGTCACGGTGGATCTTCCGGGCCACGGGGAGTGCCCGGCTCTCGAGCACGACGGTGTGGATGCGATGGCCGCCCTCCTCGAGGAGCTGAGCGGGTTCGTCCGGTCGGTGACGCCGCCGGGAGAACGGGCACACATCGCCGGGAACTCTCTCGGGGGCTGGCTTTCCCTCGCGCTCGCGGCCAGGGGTGAGGTGGCCTCCGCCACCGCCCTCTCGCCCGCCGGGTTCTTCGTCAACAAGGCCGATCAGGCGCGCACCATCTACACCTTCCGTGCGCTCCGCAGGGTGGCGAGGGCAATGGGGGAGAATGCGCCGAAGGCGCTGAGCTACCGCGCAGTCCGCTATCCGTCGCTGGCCGCCTTCTTCGCCAGGCCGAGCCACGTACCGTACGAGGATGCAGTGATCGACGCCCGATCCCTCACCACCAACGTGTTGGTCGACCAGGGACTGACGGCGTCGTTCGCGCTGCCGCCCGTCGTCGACGCCACCGTCCCCGTCACCGTGGCGTGGGGGCGGCGCGACCTCATCCTGCCGGTGTACCAGGCGCGACGCGTGCGCAAATCCTTCCCGCAGGCCCGGCTACTGGTGCTCCCCGGAATCGGTCACGTTCCCATGAGCGACGACCCTGATCTCATCGGCACCATTCTGCTGGGCGGTAGCTCGGCGACATCCTCTGCGCCGCGCTGACCGGTACGCCCTCAGCGAAGCGAAATCCACACCTGGGACTTGCCCAGCACCGTATGGCCGTCACACGTCACGGTGAGATCGATCCGGGCGCTCCCGGCGTCGTCGTCCACTCGAGCGGCCTTGGCGACCACATCGACGACCGCACCGTCCTCGGCATGAACGATGACCGGTTTCGTGAAGCGGGCCCGGTAGCCGGTGATTCGCGCCGGGTCGCCGAGCCACTCGACGACACACTGAGTGGCGAGCCCCAGCGTGAGCATCCCCTGAGCCAGGACACCGGGAAGTCCGACCGTCGCGGCGACGTCGTCCCGATAGTGAATCGGATTGAAGTCGCCGGAGGCGCCGGCGTAGCGAACCAGTGATTCGCGAGTCAGGTGGTATCGCGCCTTGACGACAGTGTCGCCCAGCAGGATTCGCTCGGGCGAACTCACTGTTCACCTCGCACGAAAAGACTGGAGGTCATCGTGCTGACCACAGCACCGCTCGCGTCGGTGATGTCGATGCCGGCCACGATGAGGGTGTGCGGACCTCTTGGGGCCACCTCGGTCACGGTCAACACTGCCGACAACTCGTCACCGGCGACTACGGGGCGGAAGGACGACGCGTGTTCGGTGCTGTGCACCAGGTTGACGGGCTCGATTCCCGTGGTCGGATCGGCGACCAACTGTGCGAGGGCCCGCTCCTGCACGATGACGGGAAATGTCGGCGGCGCAACGAGATCAGCGTGTCCGGCGGCTCGGGCGCGCTCCACGTCGTAGGACGTCGGGTTGGTGGCGAAGACGGCCCGTGCGAACTCGCGAATCTTCTCACGGCCGACGAGGTACGGCTCGGTGGGCGGATAGACCCGTCCCTCGATCGCTCGATTGACTGCCATCATGACAGCGTAGAGAGACTACGGGCGCCGGGCGCAGTGAAACGGCCGGAACTCTACGCCTCCGGCAACGGCGAAGCCCCCGTCGAGAAGTTCGGCGGGGGCTTCGTTCGAATCAGCTGACCGGCATCCCGTCAGACGGGATCGACCATCAGAAGCTGGGCCCAGTAGGAGGCGCCTTCGGCGCCGAGGTAGGGAAGTAGCTGATCAAAAATGATCGTTGACATGCTCGCTCCATTCTCTGTTCGGGCACTGCACGCGGGACACGCTGCCACGACACCGCACGTACCGGCGCCGGGGAACGAATCACCGGACAGGCCCCGAGGGTAACAGTCTGAGCATGATCCACAACTCCAGACGCCCCGCCGGTGCGACACTGGGAACATGACTGACGAAGATCAACTCTGGTACTACAACGTCGACGACGGATCTGTCACGCAAGGGAAGGCGGCTTCGTCGATGTCCAGGATGGGCCCGTACCCCGACCGGGCTTCGGCCGAGAAGGCGCTGCAGATCGCCGCCGAGCGGAACAAGGCGGCAGACCGCGCCGAAGAGGAATGGAACAACTGACAGCGCGCACCGTCAGGGTGCCTACGGCGTGAAAGGGGCGACCCCACGGTGCCGATCACTCGTTTTCTCGCGCATGGGATCGATTTCGGTGCCGTGCGCGAGGAGTTCAACCTTCCGCACGGTTATCCGCCCGAGGCGGTGGCCGAGGCCGTGCGGGCTACGGACCGCTGTTCCGCCGAGCGTGAAGACCGCACGGATCTGCCTCTCGTCACCATCGACCCGCCGGAGTCGATGGACCTGGATCAGGCCCTCCACCTCGAGCGCACCGCGGACGGATTCGTCCTGCACTATGCGATCGCGGACGTCGGCGCCGTCGTCGAACCCGGTGGTGCCCTGGAGGTGGAGAGCCGCAAGCGGGGTCAGACGTTCTACCTGCCGGACGGCAAGGTTCCGTTGCACCCGAAGGAGCTGTCGGAGGGGTCGGCGAGCCTCCTGCCGGACCAGATCCGCCCCGCAGCCCTGTGGCGTATCGAGCTCGACGAACAGGCAGCACCGGTGTCGTGGACGGTATCCCGCGCGACCGTCCGCTCGGTGGCGCGGCTCGACTATCCTGGGGTCCAGGCGGATTCGGACGCGGGCCGATTGCACCCGTCCATCACCTCGCTGCCCGAGTTCGGCCGGCTTCGCGCCGCAGCCGCGGTGGCGCGCGGTGCCATCGAGCTGCGACTGCCGGAACAGGACGTGGTACCGGACGGCGAGGGGTGGCGCATCGATCTGGCGCCGCGCACCGAGGCCGACGACTGGAACGCCGAGGTGTCCTTGCTCACCGGAATGTGCGCCGCTGCCATGATGATCGACGCGAGGATCGGGCTGCTGCGGACGTTGCCGCCCGCCGGACCCGACGCCGTCGCCGCGTTGCGACGCACCGCGGCGGCACTGGGCATCGAGTGGCCACGCGACGTCGGTGTGGGCGAAATGCTGGCCGGGCTGGACCCCAATTCGGCGCCGACGCTCGTGCTGATGACCGAGGCCCCGTCCTTGCTGCGCGGCGCCGATTACGCCGCTTTCGACGGCAGCGTTCCGGAGCTCACCGTGCATGCGGCCATCGGCGCCCCGTACGCACACGTGACCGCACCGCTGCGGCGGCTGTCGGACCGCTATTCGACGGAAGTGTGCCTGGCCATAGCGTCCGGCGCCGCGGTCCCGGCGTGGGTGCGCGGCGCCCTGGGGTCGATGCCCGAGATCATGGGCGGCTCCGACACGCTGGCCGGGAAGGTGGAACGCGCCTGCATCGACCTTGCCGAGGCGACAGTCCTCGCCGACCGGGTGGGGGACGTGTTCGATGCCACCGTTCTCCGCTCACGCAACGGCAAGCGCACCGCCGACGTGTTCGTCCCTTCCGTGTCGGTGATGGGCAAGTGCGTCGGGGACCCCGCGGAAGGGGAGCAGGTCAAGATCCGGCTCGTCGCCGCCGACGTCCACAAGCGGACCGTCGAGTTCAGCTACCCGGCGTAGTTCGTCACGGGCGGAACCGGTCGGTCGCCCGGACAAGACGGTCGACGATCCCCGGCTCCAGCGCCGAATGACCGGCATCGCCGACGATGTCGAGCTGGGAGCCCGGCCACGCCCGGTGCAGCGCCCATGCGCTCGTCGCCGGGCATACCACGTCGTAACGACCCTGCACGATCACCCCGGGAATCCCCTCGAGCCTCGCCGCGTCACGCAACAGCTGTCCCTCGTCGAGGAACCCGCGGTGGTGAAAATAGTGGTTTTCGATGCGGGCGAACGCGAGCGCGAACCGAGGCTCCGAACTTTCGGCGATACGCTCCGGCTTGGGCAGGAGCGAGCTGGTCGCCCCTTCCCAGGCCGACCACGCGATCGCGGCCCGCGTCGCAATCTCCACATCGTTCGCGTGCAGCAGCCGGTGGTAGGCCTCCACCAGGTCGCCGTCCCGCTCTTGCTCGGGAACCGGCGCCAGGAACTGCTCCCACAGTTCCGGAAAGAGATGTGCGGCACCACCGTTGTAGTACCAGTCGATCTCGCTGCGCCGCAGCAGGAAGATTCCCCGCAGCACCAATTCGGTGACCCGGTGCGGATGCTTCTGCGCGTAGGCGAGGGCCAGGGTGGAACCCCACGAACCGCCGAACACCTGCCACCGCTCCACGTCCAGATGATCACGCAGCATCTCGATGTCCGCGAGCAGGCGGTCCGTCGTGTTCACCGACAGATCGGCCCCATCGGCGACGTGCGGTGTGGAACGACCACACCCGCGCTGGTCGAACAGAACGATCCGGTAGGCGGCCGGGTCGAAGAACTGCCGATACGCAGGGTCGGTGCCGCCGCCCGGGCCGCCGTGCAGGAACACGACGGGCTTTCCGTCGGGATTGCCGCTCAGTTCCCAGTACACCTGCTGTCCGTCACCCACATCGAGATGCCCGAACCGGAAGGGTTGGATCTCGGGGTAGAGAGTGCGCAGGTCCTGCTCGCCGGACACCTCAGAACCCGATCAGGCCGGATGCCAGATCGGGTATCTCCAACGCGGTCACGGCTTCCTGACGGATGTCCGGGCAGGCCGCCGTCGTGATCACGTCGATGCGACCGCGATCCTGCAGGAAGTCGAGGGCATTGAGGTTGTTCTGCGCGATCCAGGTGCCGACCAGCCCGTTGAGTCCGGTCTTCCCGATGGTCGGCGTGTACGTACGCCAGCTCTGCAGCTGCCCCTCGAGATCCCGGCACAACTGGGCGGCCTGGGCCTCGGTCACTCCGCCCGGGACCGCAGCGACTCCCGGCTCGACGGCGCGGGAACTGGTGGGAACAGCGGATTGAGGCGCGGGTGCGGTGCCCTGTCCCGCGCACCCCGTGAGCGCGGCGGCGAGTGCGACCGCCCCGGCCGCGAGTGCGGCCGGGCGGCGACGGTGGCCGGTCTGCGACGCACGTCGTACTCGCATGAACACCTCTCTCGAATTGTGGAGCCGGACCGGATGAGAAGAGATCAGAAGCTGTGCTCGTCCGCGGGGAAGGCGCCCGAACGTACCTCGTCTGCGTAGGCCGCGGCTGCTGCGCGGAGCTCGTCACCCACGTTGCCGAAGCGCTTGACGAACTTTGCCGTCTTCCCGCTGGTGTAACCGGCCATGTCCTGCCACACCAGCACCTGGGCGTCGCATTCGGCGCCGGCACCGATGCCCACAGTGGGGATGGTGAGCTTGCGGGTGACCTGCCCGGCGATCTCCGCGGGCACCATCTCCATGACGACCGAGAAAGCGCCTGCTTCCTGGACGGCGATGGCGTCGGCCACCAACTGCTCGGCCGCGTCACCTCGGCCCTGCACCCGGAAGCCGCCGAGTGAGTTGACGCTCTGCGGGGTGAAGCCGACGTGGGCCATGACGGGAATGCCGGCGGCGGTAATTGCGGCGATCTGGGGTGCGACGCGTTCGCCGCCCTCCAACTTGACGGCGTGGGCCAGGCCTTCCTTCAGGAACCGGGTGGCGGTGGCCAGGGCCTGCTCGGGCGAGCTCTCGTAGCTGCCGAACGGGAGGTCGGCCACGACGAGGGCGTGGGGAGCGCCTCGAACGACACCTCGTACCAGGGGAAGGAGCTCGTCGACGGTGACCGGAACCGTGGTCTCGTAACCGTAGACGACATTGGCGGCGGAATCGCCGACCAGAAGGACCGGGATGCCGGCTTCCTCGAAGATGCGGGCGCTGGAGTAGTCGTAGGCGGTGAGCATCGCCCAGCGTTCGCCCTCGGCCTTCATGGCCTGAAGGTGGTGGGTCCTGGTCTTGCGTCGGGGTGCATCGGGGGAGGGGGCTGATCCGTAGAGCCGATTCTCGGACGTGCTCTCGGAAGTCTTGCTATCGGACATCGTTGTCCCTTTCTGGCCTCGAGGCCCTTGACGGGTCCCCGGGTGCGGGTGATGACGCCTACAGTCTGCCACCGGGCCATGGGGGTGCGAACCCCCGGCGCAGGTGCGATAGGTCACATCGATCTCCGGGGTCTGACCTGCCCTCGAGGCACGCACCCGGTGAACCCTGGCACGATCGTCGTATGTCTCGCA
The DNA here is from genome assembly GCF_033142305.1 of Rhodococcus sp. IEGM 27. Taxonomy (NCBI): domain Bacteria; kingdom Bacillati; phylum Actinomycetota; class Actinomycetes; order Mycobacteriales; family Nocardiaceae; genus Rhodococcus; species Rhodococcus sp. IEGM 27. Next base: position 346,207 of record NZ_JAWLSG010000005.1, read on the forward strand.
GTGCTCGCGTGCCGGCCGCGTTCGCGGGTGCCGTCGCCGTTGTCCTCGTCTTCGCAGGATGCAGTGGGAGTGGAGGGGATTCCGGCGCGGCCGTCGCCGAGCCCTCGTCTTCTGCGGCGTCGCCGGGAGCGTCCGCTCCCGACGGACTGGAGGCCTTCTATACGCAACAGGTGAATTGGGGTTCGTGCGAGGGGTACAGCACGGACGGCACACCGCTCGGGGACAACCTCGACTGCGCCAAGGTGACCGTGCCCAACGACTACGCGGACCCGGGCGGCGCCACGGCGCAGATCGCGATCTCCCGTTCCCGGGCGGGTGGACCGAAACTCGGGTCTCTTCTGGTCAACCCCGGCGGTCCCGGGGCATCCGGTCTGGCTCTGGCATCCGTGGCCGACGGCACCGAACTCGCCGAGAAGTTCGACGTCGTCGGATTCGACCCGCGCGGTGTCGGAGCATCCACCCCGGCAGTGACCTGCCTGACGGACCCAGAGGTGGACGCCAAGCGCAGGGACGACGACGTCGACATGAGCCCTTCCGGGATCGCGCAAACCGAAGCGGAGAACCGTGACTACGCGGCCAAGTGCGCAGAGCGGACAGGTCCGGATGTACTGGCCCACGTGGGCACCTACGACGTCGTCCGCGACATGGACGTCATCCGGGCGGTGCTCGGCGACGCGAAGCTGAACTACCTCGGATATTCCTACGGCACCCGGCTGGGGTCCTCCTATGCGGAGACGTTCCCCGGCAACGTGCGGGCGATGGTGCTCGACGGCGCCCTCGACCCCGAGCAGGATCCGACCGACGAGGTCATCTTGCAGGCCGAAGGCTTCCAGAAGGCATTCGACGCCTTCGTCGCGGACTGCATGAGGCAGCAGGATTGCCCCCTGGGCACCGACCCGGCACAGGCCGACGAGAACTTCCGCGCTCTGGTCGATCCGCTGATCGCGAAGCCGGCGGCCACGACCGATCCGCGAGGACTCAGTTACACCGACGCGATCACCGGCGTCCAGCAGGCGCTGTACTCACCCAACCTGTGGGGACCGCTGCGCGGCGGATTGCAGAGTCTGCGGACGGGCACCGGGGATTCGCTGCTGATGCTGGCCGATCTGTACGAGGGCCGGGCGGACGACGGCAGCTACTCGAACCTCAACGACGCTTTCAACGCCATCCGGTGCGTGGACGATCCGCCGGTCACCGATCGCGCGAAGGTCGGCGAGGCCGATATGCGGTACCGGCAGGCGGCTCCGTTCCTCGACGACGGTCGCGGCACGGGCAACGCGCCGCTCGACGTCTGCGCGTTCTGGCCGGTGCCGAGCACGGGTGCACCGCACACGGTGGACGCCCCCGGAATCCCGACGATCGTAGTGGTCTCGACCACAGAGGATCCGGCCACTCCCTATCAAGCGGGAGTGGACTTGGCGAAGCAGATGAACGGCGCGCTGATCACGTACCGGGGCACTCAGCACACCGTCGTTCTCGATGGCGAAGCATGCGTCGACGACGCCGTCATCGACTATTTCGTGACCCTCGAGCCGCCGCCCGCAGACCTCACCTGTTGACACGCGCGTCCGCGGTGAGAGGTCGAGGTGGCCACACGCTGGCACGATGCGGAATCGTAGCCGGGTGAATTCACGAAGTAACACAGATTTAACGAACTTTGCTTACTCTCGCGGACATGGATCGCCAAAAGGAATTCGTGCTTCGCACCCTGGAAGAGCGCGACATTCGGTTCGTCCGATTGTGGTTCACGGATGTTCTCGGATACCTGAAATCGGTGGCGATCGCCCCCGCGGAACTGGAAGGTGCCTTCGAGGAGGGCATCGGCTTCGACGGATCCGCGATCGAAGGGTTCTCGCGGGTGTCCGAAGCCGACACCGTCGCGAAGCCGGACGCCTCCACGTTCCAGGTTCTGCCCTGGAGCTCGAGCAAGGGTCATCAGCACTCCGCCCGCATGTTCTGCGACATCGCCATGCCCGACGGGTCCCCGTCCTGGGCCGATTCGCGGCACGTGCTGCGACGGCAGCTGAACAAGGCCAGCGACCTCGGCTTCAGTTGCTACGTGCACCCCGAGATCGAGTTCTTCCTGCTCGAGAACGGGCCGATCGACGGCACGCCGCCGAAGCCCGCAGACTCCGGTGGGTACTTCGACCAGGCAGTCCACGACTCTGCCCCCAATTTCCGCCGCCACGCCATCGACGCGCTCGAGTCGATGGGAATCTCCGTCGAGTTCAGCCATCACGAGGCGGCACCCGGCCAGCAGGAGATCGACCTGCGGTATGCGGATGCCCTGTCGATGGCCGACAACGTCATGACCTTCCGGTACGTGGTGAAGGAAGTCGCCATCGCCGAGGGGGTGCGGGCCACGTTCATGCCCAAGCCGTTCAGCGATCAGGCCGGCTCGGCGATGCACACGCACATGAGCCTGTTCGAGGGCGACACCAACGCGTTCCACAACCCGGACGATCCGATGCAGCTGTCGGAGACCGGTAAGGCGTTCATCGCCGGCATCCTCGAACACGCCAACGAGATCAGCGCGGTCACCAATCAGTGGGTGAACTCGTACAAGCGGCTCATCCACGGTGGAGAAGCTCCGACCGCGGCCTCCTGGGGTCCGTCGAACCGGTCGGCGCTCGTGCGTGTCCCGATGTACACGCCCAACAAGGCGTCGTCGCGTCGCGTCGAGATCCGCAGCCCGGACTCGGCGTGCAACCCGTATCTCACCTTCGCGGTCCTGCTCGCTGCGGGACTGCGCGGTATCGAGAAGGGTTACGCACTGCCGCCGGAGGCCGAGGACGACGTGTGGGCGTTGACATCGGCCGAGCGGCGCGCCATGGGGTATCGCGAACTCCCCGGGAACCTCGACGGGGCGCTGCGGGAAATGGAGAAGTCCGAACTGGTCGCGGAAGCACTCGGTGAGCACGTGTTCGACTTCTTCCTCCGCAACAAGCGTCGCGAGTGGGAGGAGTACCGCAGCCACGTGACGCCGTTCGAACTCAAGACGTATCTGGGGTTGTGAGCAAGAACATGGTGAAGCCTCCGGCAGCGCGTTCTGCCGTTCCCGGCCCGGGTCGACTGGGCCTCGTCGAACCGACCGCTCCCGCCGAACTTCGAGATCTGGGCTGGGTAGGCGAGGGCAGCGTCGAGCTGCTCTGGTCCCTCTCCCGTGCAGCCAACGCCGACCTCGCGCTCCGCACGTTGGTGCGGATGAAGGACGGTCTGGGCGACGGGTGGGAAGCCCTCGACAAAGCCCTGCGCACCGACAAGGCCCTGCGCGGGCGCTTGTTCGGCTTGCTGGGTGCTTCCAGTGCGTTCGGCGATCATCTCGTCGCGGACCCTGCGCTGTGGACCACTCTCGCCGGTGACGTGACCCTGCCGACGAGGGAAGAGGCGAACGCCCGGATGTTGGCATCCGTCGACGCCCACCCGGAGGAAGGCGTTCATCCCGAGGCGAATCTGTACCGGGCCGCCGTGACGGGCTCGGACGCTGTCGCCGCATTGCGCAAGTCGTACCGTGACCAGCTCATGCTCCTGGCAGCCGTGGACCTCGCGGCCACCGTCGAGAACGAACCGGTACTTCCGTACCAGACCGTCGGGCATCAGTTGTCCGATCTGGCGGACGCCGCACTCAATGCCGCTCTCGCAGTCGCCGTCGCAACAGTGTGTCCGGAAGCGCCCTGCCCGGTGCGGCTCGCCGTGATCGCGATGGGCAAATGTGGTGCACGCGAACTGAATTACGTGAGCGATGTGGACGTGGTCTTCGTCGCCGAGCCCGCCGATACGATCGCCAGCCGGATCGCGGGTGAGCTGATCCGCATCGGATCGACGGCCTTCTTCGACGTCGATGCGGCACTGCGACCCGAGGGTAAACGCGGCGAACTCGTCCGCACGCTCGAATCTCACGTCACCTACTACAAGCGGTGGGCCAAGACCTGGGAATTCCAGGCGCTCCTCAAGGCTCGGCCGATGATCGGCGACCTCGAGCTGGGACGGCAGTACGTCGAGGCCCTCAGCCCGATGGTGTGGACGGCCTCCGAGCGGGACGACTTCGTTCCCGAGGTTCAGGCCATGCGCCGGCGGGTGGAGGAGATGGTTCCGCCCGAACTGCGCGAGCGGGAGCTCAAATTGGGCCGGGGCAGCCTGCGCGACGTCGAGTTCGCGGTGCAGCTGCTCCAGCTGGTCCACGGACGTGCGGACGAGGCGCTCCACGTGCAGAGCACCATCGACGCCTTGACGGCGCTCGCCGCGCGCGGGTACGTCGGGCGCGACGACGCCGCGAACCTGGCTGCGTCGTACGAGTTCCTGCGGCTGCTCGAGCACCGGCTGCAACTGCAGAAGTTGCGACGCACCCACACGCTTCCGCCCGCCGAGGACGAGGAAGCATTACGGTGGCTGGCGCGGGCCGCCCACATGCGGCCGGACGGCAGCAAGGATGCCCTCGGCGTCCTCAACGCCGAAATCAAGCGCAACGCCCACCGGGTGCGGCGCCTGCATGCCAAATTGTTCTACCGCCCACTGCTGGAATCGGTGGCTCGGATCGACAAGGATGCTCTGCGGCTCAGTCCCGACGCGGCAATCCGTCAGTTGGCGGCGCTGGGATACACGGCACCCGAGAACGCCCTCGGACATCTGACGGCGCTCACGAGCGGTGCGTCCCGTAAGGGCCGCATCCAGGCGCTGCTGTTGCCGACGTTGCTCGAATTCCTCGGTGACACACCGGACCCCGACGCGGGGTTGCTTGCTTACCGCAGGCTGTCGGATGCGATGAACGACCAGACGTGGTTCCTGCGTCTGCTCCGTGACGAGGCGTCCGTGGCCGAGCGACTGATGACCGTGCTGGGTTCGTCGGCCTACGTTCCGGACCTGCTGATCAAGGCCCCCGATGTGGTGCGGTTGTTCGCCGATTCCCCGGGCGGCCCGCGCCTGCTGGAATCGAAACCGGAGGACGTCGCGCGGGGAATTCTGACGGCGTCGGCCCGCCACGACGATCCGGCGCGCGCCATCGCGGCCGCGCGGTCCCTGCGCCGGTACGAACTGGCCCGGATCGCCTCCGCCGACATTCTCGGCATGCTCGACGTGCCCGGGGTGTGTCGGGCGTTGTCCTCGGTGTGGGCGGCCGTCCTCAACTCCGCGCTGACCTCGGTGATCAATGCGAGCGAGAAGGAGCTGGGCGAACCGGCGCCCGCAACGTTCACGGTGATCGGGATGGGCCGGCTCGGTGGCGGTGAGCTGGGCTACGGATCCGACGCCGACGTGCTCTTCGTGTGCGAGCCTCGCGAGGGCGTCGACGAGACCGTCGCCGTCAAGTGGGCCAACGGAGTCGCCGACAAGGTGCGTTCGCTCCTGGGTGCGCCCAGCACGGATCCACCACTCGAGGTCGACACCGGGTTGCGGCCGGAGGGGCGTAGCGGTCCCGTCGTGCGCACGCTCGCGTCGTACGAGGCCTACTACGCACAGTGGGCGCAGGCCTGGGAGATTCAGGCGCTGCTGCGAGCACACCACGTCGCCGGCGACGCCGACCTCGGACTGCGCTTCCTCCACATGATCGACAAGACGCGTTATCCCGAAGGTGGGGTGTCCGAGCAGGCAGTACGCGAGATCCGGCGCATCAAGGCGCGGGTCGACTCGGAGCGGTTGCCTCGCGGCGCCGACCCCGCCACGCACACCAAACTCGGTCGCGGCGGGCTCGCCGACATCGAGTGGACTGTGCAGCTGATCCAGCTTCGGCACGCCCACGACATCGAGTCGCTCCACAACACGTCGACCCTCGAAACTCTCGACGCCATCGGGGCCGCAGAACTGCTCAGTGAGGCAGACGTCGAACTGCTACGCGACGCGTGGATCACGGCGACGAAAGCTCGCAACTGCCTGGTGCTGGTACGCGGTAAACCCACGGATCAGCTGCCCGGCTCCGGTCGCGTCCTGTCCGCTGTCGCGCAGATTGCCGGATGGGGTAGTGACGACGCGGGCGAGTTCCTCGACCATTACCTGCGCGTCACCCGACGGGCCAAAGCAGTGGTGGAGAGGGTCTTCGGCGGGTGATCGCCGTCTGGGGGGTGCGAGCGCTCACCGCCCTCGGGTGGTGCGCGGTGCTCGTCGGGGTGTTCGGTGTGGTGCTCCGATTCCTCGACGTACACAACCAACGACTCCTCGTGCTGGCGTCGGCCGCCCCCTATTTGATGGCCGCGGCAGCGGTCGGGGTGCTGGTTCTCGGTGTGACGCGGCACTGGGTCGGATTCGGGGTGGCCCTGACAGTCGCGGCGGTAGCCACGCTGTCGCAGGCGCCGCTCTATCTGGCGAACGGATCGGCGCCGGCATCTGGTCCGGAAGTGACTGTGATGCAGGCCAATATCTGGCTCGGCAACGCCGATCCCGATTCGCTGAGGAGGCAGATCGAGGACAACGACGTCGACGTGGTCACCGTGAACGAACTGACGCCCGAGGCTGTCGGGCGGCTCGAGGCGTCGGGTATCTCGTCCGTGTTGCCTCACTCGTTTCTGCGGCCCGGGACCGGCGGGGTTGGAACCGGGATCTGGAGCCGGTATCCGCTGTCCGAACAGACGCACCACGAGGAGTTCCTGCTGACGGCGCTGTCGGCGCGGACAACCCTTCCGGACGGCGCGAGTGCGGCCGTGTACGCCCTGCATCCCGTTCCGCCCTGGCCGGTGGATTCCGCGGTGTGGGCGGGGGAGATGGACCGCATCAAGGCGTTGCTCGACGGGATCCCCGAGGACTCGGGTCCGGTGATTCTCAGCGGCGATTTCAATTCCACCCGCGATCACGTCAAGTACCGCAATCTGGTGAGCGGCCGCTTTCGGGACGCCGCCGACCAGGTGGGTGCCGGAATCCAGAACACGTATCCGGCAGACCGGCAGCCGTTTCCGCCGATGATCGCGATCGACCACATCGTGACGAGCGGGGCCCGGGCGCAGTCGGTCGAGTCGGTGGCGATCGCCGGTTCGGATCATCGGGGCTTGATCGCAACAATCACCCTCGGACCGTGAGATCAGGGGAGTGTCACAAATCCCTTGTCTGCCAGCCAGTTACGAGCGACGTCCGCCGGTTCCTGTCCTTCGACGTCGACGAGCCGGTTCATCTCGGTGACCTCCTCGTTGGTCAGGGCGTCCGAAATGGGCGCCATGACCTCCGCCACCTGTGGGTGGGCATCGGCGAAGTCCTTACGCATCGTGATAGCAGGGTTGTACTTCGGGAAGAACTGCCGGTCGTCCTCGAGAAGGATCAGATCGAGCGCGATGATGCGCCCGTCGGTGGTGAACACCTCACCGAACTTGCATTGTGTGCCGTCCGCGGTGGCTTGATAGATGATGCCGGTCTGCAGGATCTGCCGGTTCGCTCTCGCGGGATCGAAGCCGTAGGTGGCGGCCAGCCCGGGGAAGCCGTCCTGTCGCACATTGAATTCCGTCTCGACGCACGTGGTGGCGGCCGCAGGGTCGCGGTTGACCAGGTCTGCGTACTGCGACAACGTGGTGATGCCGGTCTGCTCGGCGGTCTGCCTGTTCATCGCCAGGGCATAGGTGTTGTTCATGGGTGCGGGCTCCACCCACACCATGGCATTGCGTTCGAGGTCTTCGTCCCGCACGGCCTCGAATTGCGCGACGGGGTCGGGCACAGGAGTCTCGTTGCCCAGATAGTTGATCCAGCCGGTTCCCGTGTACTCGTAGGTGACGTCGATCTGCCCGTCCAACTGCGCGTCCCGGGTGCTGTTCGATCCCTGGATGTTGGTGAGATCGCGCACGTCGGCGCCGGCGGCGCTGAGCGCGAATTCGATGATGTACCCGAGGATCACCTGCTCGGTGAAATCCTTGGACCCGACGGTGATCTTCACCCCCTCGAGTTCGGGGACAGGTTGAATACTGCCGGGGAGTACGGACAGCGGCAGCGCGCCACCGGATTCGAGACCGCAGCCGGCCAGGAGAGTGACACTGCACGCCAACGCCGTTGCCGCAAGTGTGCGCCGGAGTCCTCGTCGCAAGGCCATCAGCGTAGTCCCTTCGGGCCCAGGAACTCCTCGGCCAGTGCACCGCACCAGTCGACCAGAAGCGCGAGCGCGACCGCGAGCACCGCGCCGACGACCAGTGTGACGTTGTCGCGCAGCTTGTATCCGGTGTCGATGAGAATGCCGAGACCGCCGGCGCTGACGAGGAAACTGAGGGTCGCGGTGCCGACGGCGAGGACGAGCGAGGTACGCAACCCGGCCAGGATGTACGGAACGGCCAGTGGCAACTCGACTTTCTGCAACACCAGGCGTGCCGTCATTCCTTGCCCGCGCCCGGCGTCGATGACGGCGGGATCGACCTGCTGCAAACCGAGCATGGTGTTGCGAAGCACAGGAAGCAGCGAATAGAACGCTATGGGCAGAACGCCGATCCAGAACCCGGTGGTGCTGGTGGCCAGGAACAGCAGCACGAGTAGCCCGATCGCCGGCGCGGCCTGACCGATATTGGCGATACCGATGAAGACTGGTGCCAGCCTGGTGAAACCGGGGCGCGTCAGAAGGATTCCCAGGGGAACGGCGATGGCGACGACGATGGCCACGACCACGACCGTGATCAGAACATGCTGCCACGTCAGGGTGGCGATGTTCGCGGCGTTGAGACTGCCCTTCTGAGTGGCCGTGAGTTCGCGGTTGAATGCCCACCCGAGGACCCCGGCCACGAGTACGAGCACGATCACGGGTTGGACCAGCAACCGGGCACGTTCGGATCGGCGGGCGGCGGGGATGTCCTGTGCGACAACGGCGGTGGTCATGTCGGCGGCCCCTCTACGCTCGTTTCCCCGTTCTCGCTGTTCGGCCCGTGCTCCTCCCGCATCGCGGAGAGGTGGTTCACCAGCGTGTCGATACTGATGAGACCTTCGTATTCGCCCCGCCGGCCGGTGACGACGGTCGAGGCGCTACTTTCGGCGAGCAACGCCTCGAGCGCATCCTGCAGCGTGGACTGGGTGGAGACGACCTCCTCGATCGGGTCACCGATGTCGTGCAGTGAGGTGGCGTGTGCCAGGTGGCCGAGGGACACCCAGCGGATGGGGCGATCACGTGCGTCGAGGATCAGACCCCACTTGATCTTGCGTGGTGTGATGGCCGCCCGCAGCTCGTCGACCGAACCGTCGGCATACGCGGTGGGGCAGTCGAGGAGCGGCACGTCCCGGACCCGGGTCAGCGTCAACTGTTTGAGCGACGCGTTCGCGCCGACGAAGCCGGCCACCATGTCGTTCGCGGGATTCGCGAGAATCGCATCCGGGGTGTCGTACTGCATGATGTGCGACTGATCCCCGAGAACGGCGATGCGGTCGCCGAGCTTCACGGCCTCGTTGAAGTCGTGGGTGACGAAGACGATGGTCTTGCCCAGATCCGACTGCAGTCGCATCAGTTCGTCCTGCAGCAGTCCGCGCGTAATCGGATCCACCGCGCCGAACGGCTCGTCCATGAGCAGGACCGGGGGATCGGCGGCCAGGGCCCGGGCCACCCCGACACGCTGCTGCTGCCCACCCGACAGCTGCCGGGGATAGCGGTCCCGGTAGACGTCGGGGTCGAGACCGACCAGGTCGAGCATGTCGTCGGTGCGCTGGGCGATCTTCTTCTTGTCCCACCCGATCAGCCCCGGCACGGTGGCGACGTTCTTGGCGATGGTCAGATGCGGGAAGAGCCCGGCCTGCTGTATCGAGTAACCGATGCCCCGTCGCAACCTGTCGGGATCGATGGACAGCGCATTGTTTCCGCCGATCGTGATCTTGCCCGACGTTGGTTCGATGAGGCGATTGATCATCCGCATCGTCGTGGTCTTACCGCAGCCGGACGGGCCGACGAATACGACGATCTCGCCCGCCGGGATGCGCATCGAGACGTTGTCGACGGCCGGTCGGCTCTGGCCGGGATAGTTCTTGACGACATCCTCGAGGACGATCTCCACGCCTGAGACGGTGTCAGAACTGGTGCGTGCTGTGTCGAGTTCAGTCACGGATCCCCCTGGAAGTGGTGAGTCGGCCGACGACCACGAAAAGACCGTCGAGCACGAGAGCGAGAAGGACAATCAAAACGGTGCCCGTGAGGGCCTGCGGGACTGCCGTGGGGCTTCCCACCCGCGACAGTCCGGAGAAGATGAGGTTGCCCAGTCCGGGCCCCTTGGCGTACGCCGCTATGGCGAGAATTCCCATCGACATCTGGGTGCTCACCCGCATGCCGGTGAGGATCGACGGCCACGCGAGCGGCAACTCGATCCGGCTCAGCACAGCGATCCGGCTCATACCGACACCTCGTGCCGCGTCCGTCACCGCCGGGTCCACCGACGACAGACCGAGGATCGTGTTCCGGATGATCGGCAACAGGGCGTACAGGACCAGGGCCGTCACCGTGGGAGCCACACCGAGACCCAGGATGGGGATCAGGAGGCCGAGTAGGGCGAACGACGGGACGGTCAGGATAGTGCTCGCGAGCGCTGTGGCGACGGCCGACCCCGCCGGACTGCGATACACGACGATGCCGACGACCACCGCGACGACCGTGGCGATGACCACCGATTGCACCACCGCGCTGACGTGCAGATAGGAATCCGTGAGCAGTTGCTGCTTCCGCGCGGAGACGAAATCCCACAGCTGCGCGATGTCCACTGTGCGACACCTTTCACCCGTCGAAACCTGTTTCGAGATATTTCACAGTGCTATGCGCCGGCCCTGTACGCAGGCAAATGCGAATCTTCGGTGGGTTGGACACAGTCAGTCGGGGCAGGGATCGTCGATCTCGGCAGGACGTTCTCTCACTCGGTCAGAACATCAGGAGCCGGTCAGCCAGGACAGCAAGCGGCCCCGCGACCAGCAGCGGCCGATGGCCTCGGCGCGCAGAGTCGACGCGTCGAACACTGCCAGCCCGATGATGCTGTGGCCGGAGGCGCGGCGATCGCCGAGCGTCGGTATGGACGGCGCGACCCCGACTCCCTCCGCCGACACCCACGCCACCGCCCGGCCGGCAGCTGCGTCACCGAGGCGGTGCAGGAAGCGCAGGCGGCTTTCGAGGGGCAAGCGCGACAGCGCCCACGTCGTAGTCGCGACGGGCAGGGCGTCCGCGGGCACACGGGCGAAGGCGTCGGGCATCACCTCGACGGCGTCACCTCGGAGCAGCAGCGGAGGCTCCGTCGCCGCCAGCGCGATCTCCGCATCGAGCCTGGCGACCCGCTCGGGCTGATCCGGCCACACGCAGGCGCGTAACCAGCGGGCTTCGTCCGCGTCGGTCACGTCGACCGGATCGAGGTCGATGCCCACCCGGGCGACAACCTCGGGCATCGCCCGCGTCGGGACGGGGCGATCTCCCACGATCGAGGACGACAGCTGTACCGGAGATGACGGGTCGCCCAGGAATTGTCCGTTGCTGTAGGTGATGCCGACGCGATCGACGGTGAGATCGAACCCGGCCGAACAGCCCACGTCGATCAGCGCAATCCTCTCCGCACCCACGCGGCGCGCAGCCTCGGCGATGGCGGGATACAGCACAGTGCAGCGACCGGTGTCGTCGGCCCGCATCGGCCGGCGCACGGCGGTGGCGACCACAGAGTCGGTCATGTGCACCAGCGTGTCGATCGCCGCGCCGGCGGCAGCGTCGCGGTCCGCGGCGGCATAGGCGGCGGCAAGCGCGGGGGCGTGTCCGGCGAGCGCGAGGTCGTGGAGTGCGGCGAGAATGATCGTGGGGTGCCGCTTGCGCGCAGGAGCTACTTCGATGGCGCGCAGCGCTTCGGCGGACTCGCTCAGGGCGACGGCGATGCGATGGTACAGCGGCGATGTCGGGGCGGCATCGACCTCACCGAAGTCTCGGTACACCTGAGCGAGTGTGCGGGCCCTACTCACGATCCGGACCTTCACCTGGACGAGCTCGGCGCTCACTTCCCCGGAACATCAGGTGGTGGGAATGGCGAAAAGCAGGGTGGACACGGCGATCGAGACACCGAACAATGCGATCATCACGGCGTATCCGATATTGCGCCTGCGAGGAGAGATCGCCGGGTCCATCCACCATCCGAAGGCCTTGAACGCGGCCGGAACCGCCCACCACCCCAAGATCTGGGTGGTGACGACATTGCCGATGAACAGCGCGACGGCAACGGGGACACCGCGACCCTCGATGAGCGGTGCACTGACGAAGTGGCCCCAGATCACCACCATCGGATACAAGACGAGGAGTACCAGAAGGTTGCTCCGCGCAACCGGAACCTCCGCGGACTGTTCGCCTTTCGCCCCGCGAAACCAGAAGTCGAAACCGTAACTGGCCCTGCGGACTCGAAGGTCCTGATTGAAGCGCGCCCCCTGTTCGAGAAGTTCGGCGCGCTCCGCCGAGTTCATCCATCGCTCGAGATTCTCTTCGGTGTCGAAGCTGAGAACGATCGTCCAATCGTCGGTGACGCCGCGGACAGGCCGCTCCACCTTGTGCCCGCGAAAGCCCGTGAACCGGGCTTCGGCGGCGGAAATCCGACGCTGCCAATCCATGAAGGTCGACTCGTCCTCCGGATCGATGCGGCAGGAGATGACCACCGACGACGCAGCCTGCGCGGCAGTCTGTTCACCGGTGAGTAGATGGACGTCCTCGTTGCCGATGAATGCGTGCTTGATCTCCGCGACGAGGGCGGTCCGTTCGGCACTGTCCAGCCACGCTCTGGCGTCGTCGATCGTGGTGAACCGCTGGACCGTTACCCAGTCGTCCTGCACGGGCGGTGACGGCGGGATGATGTCCTGATCTATGAATCCTGGACGATCCGACAGGATTTCGACTGAGCGGTGCTCCCAGCGCAGGTACTCGTCGAAACTGGCGTCGTCGATTCTGCGTCGGAAGATTATCGATACCGGCGATTGCGCCGAATCGCGGGTGGAGCGAGGCACCGCGTTCACCCCCATCGGTTCGGCCATGGCAGTCTGCGGCCGGGTTTCCGGATCATAACGCCGGTCTCGGTGGCGGTGAGGAGATTCCTGTACTTCTGGGAAGTCCTCCCATCCACGGCCGTGGCGGTGACGAATAATGGAGTGTCGGAGATTCACGGAAGGTGCACGATGAGCGGAGTGAGTGGGGACGGACTCGCTGATCACCAGTTCGACGCGCTGAAGGATGCGCTCCACAGCTTGTACTCCGAACTGGACTCGGCGGGGCGAACGGACCAATTCCTCGAAGAAGTCAGCCGGGAGGCCCTCGCCCTGGTGCCGGGCGCCCACCTGGCAGGCGTCACAGTCCTTCTGGACAACGGAGACGCCACGACGAGAGCCGCCACCGACCGCTTGGTCGTCGACGTGGATCGTGTCCAGTACGACGCCGGCGACGGGCCGTGTCTCGAAGCTGCCCGTACGCAGACGATCACGCGGGCCGATTCCGAAGAGGCGACACGGCGATGGCCGTCGTTCGCACACAGCGCCCGGCGCTTAGGTGTCGCGAGCTACCTGTCCGCGCCGATACTGCTCGAGGGAAAGTACCTCGGCGCACTGAACGTATACAGCCGGGAGGCACACGGTTTCACCAGGGCCGATGCCGCCGTGCTCAACGTGCTTCTCGTTGCCGTCCGATACGCCCTCGACGGCGCCTCGCGACTCGAAGAGGCGCGCAGGCGGGGTGAGCAACTGGAGACGGCAATGAAGTCGCGTGCGGTGATCGAGCAGGCGAAGGGTGCCATCATGGCGGCCCGCCGGGTCTCCGCCGACGAGGCGTTCCAGGTTCTGGTCACCGAGTCGAAGAACCGCAACATCAAGCTGCGCGTCATCGCCGAGGAGATGCTTCGGACGCTGCAGGAAGGGTGAGGCGGCGGCGCCGCCTCGACTTCTGAACCGGCGCCGCCTGGACGATCCAATGGTCCGGAACACTGGAACGCCTGGTGTGGCGGTTACCCGAGTCGCCTGGAGTGAAACAGGTGTGCCACAGGAGAGACGAACGAGCCCATCCGCGGGCATCGGCTGCAGGCAGCCGAGACCACGGATGGGCTCGTCGGAGAAACGACCCGCGCGAAGGCGGGGACCTACGACTTACACGTCGTAGTACAGCTGGAACTCGTAGGGGTGCGGCCGCAGGTTGACCGGAGCGATCTCCTGTTCACGCTTGAGCGAGATCCAGGTCTCGATCAGGTCGGAGGTGAACACGCCACCCTCGGTGAGGTAGTCGTGGTCCGCCTCGAGGCGGTCGATCACTGCCGACAGGCTGGTGGGGGCCTGCGGGATGTTGCGGGCCTCCTCCGGCGGGAGCTCGTAGAGGTCCTTGTCGACCGGAGCCTGCGGCTCGATCTTGTTCTTGATGCCGTCCAGGCCGGCCATCATCTGCGCCGCGAAGTTCAGGTAGGGGTTACCCGAGGAGTCGGGGGCGCGGAACTCGAGGCGCTTGGCCTTCGGGTTGTTGCCGGTGATCGGGATACGCACGGCCGCTGAGCGGTTGCGCTGGCTGTACACCAGGTTGATGGGGGCTTCGTAGCCCGGCACCAGGCGGTGGTACGAGTTGACGGTCGGGTTGGTGAACGCGAGCAGCGACGGAGCGTGATGCAGGATGCCGCCGATGTAGTGGCGTGCCATGTCGGACAGACCCGCGTAGCCGGCCTCGTCGTGGAACAGCGGCTTGCCGTCCTTCCACAGCGACTGGTGGACGTGCATGCCCGAGCCGTTGTCGCCGAACAGCGGCTTCGGCATGAAGGTGGCGGACTTGCCGTGCTTCCACGCGGTGTTCTTCACGATGTACTTGAACAGCTGCAGGTCATCTGCGGCTGCGAGCAGCGTGTTGAACTTGTAGTTGATCTCGGCCTGACCGGCAGTGCCCACCTCGTGGTGACCGCGCTCGAGCTCGAAGCCCGCGTTCTGCAGGTTGGTCGAGATCTCGTCGCGCAGGTCGACGTAGTGGTCGTACGGTGCGACGGGGAAGTAGCCACCCTTGGGGCGGACCTTGTAGCCCAGGTTGGGGCTGCCGTCGGCGTTGAGTTCAGCGCCCGTGTTCCAGGATGCGGAGACGGAGTCGATCTCGTAGAAGGAGCCGTTCATCTGCGAGTCGTAACGGATCGAGTCGAAGATGTAGAACTCGGCCTCGGCGCCGAAGAACGCCGTGTCGGCGATGCCGGTCGACTTCAGGTATTCCTCAGCCTTGCGGGCGACGTTACGGGGGTCGCGACTGTAGGACTCACGCGTGAACGGGTCGTGGACGAAGAAGTTCACGTTCAGTGTCTTGGCGGCACGGAAGGGGTCGATCTGCGCGGTAGCGACGTCGGGGAGGAGCATCATGTCCGACTCGTGGATCGACTGGAAGCCGCGGACGGACGAACCGTCGAACGCGAGGCCGTCCTCGAAGACATCCTGGGTGAACGCAGAGGCCGGGATCGAGAAGTGCTGCTGGACGCCGGGAAGGTCACTGAACCGAATGTCGACGTACTCGACGTTCTCGTCCGCGATGAACTTGATGACCTCTTCGGCCGTGGTGAACGCCACGCTTGTGCTCCTTAAGTCGCTTCAGCCAAGTAGATATTGGCGAATTCGTCGTGCCAGACGGTATGGACCTGGTGTTGCCCGCTGGTCAACCTTTTGTTTCCGGCATGTTACGCGTCGCAACGTCCTGGGCTTTTGCGGCCGGGTGTGACTGCGCACACAGGCCCGAACGCCAGTGTGAGGTGCCCCGAGCGGCGACGCCTATCCTGGACAGCATGGCACGTATCACCGGCTCCTGGCTCTCCGGACCCTCGGCTGCCCTGCCGAACGGGGCAGCCGAGGCGCAACAGTCCTATCGAGGTGAACGTCTCGGGCTGCCGGCGGACGGGCCCGGCGCGCTCGTCGGCACCGGCCGCCGTCTGGCGGCCCTCATGATCGACTGGGTGTCGTCGGCGGGCGTGGCCGCGCTGATCATCGGAGACAATCCGCTCGAAGGCCCGTTGTCGAGCGTCACGTTGCTCGTGTGGTTCGTCGTCGGGATCGCCGCCGTCACCTTGTTCTCCTTCACTCCTGGGCAGTTGTGCCTGGGAATACGGGTGGCGCGGGTGGACGGCCCCGTGCGTGTCGGCTTCGTCCGTGCGCTGGTGCGTCAGGCCCTGCTCGTCTTCGTCGTGCCGGGCACCATCACCGATGTCGACGGCCGCGGCATGCAGGACCGCGCCACAGGCACCGCCCTCGTGCGCACACGCTGACCTCGACCTCGATGAAAACGCCGATGCCGGGCCGATGCAGTCGAGCTGCATCGGCCCGGCATCGGGCTTGTGTGACAGAGGCGAACTCAGCGACGACGGATGGTGCGCTGCACCCCGCGCATCTTGGCGCCGCCCGGCATGGGGCCCTTGGGTAGTGCGGCACCGCCGCTCCGGCTGCTCAACGCCGCGAGACGCGACTCGATAGCGTCCATGCGCTTGGTGTCGATGTTCTTCGGAAGCTTGTTGAGGTACTTCTGCAGCTGCGAGAGCGGTACCTGCCCCTCGTCGTTGCCGATGACGATGTCGTAGATCGGCGTGTCACCGACGAGTCGAGCGGTCTTCTTCTTCTCCTGCGCGAGTAGCGATTTGACCCGCTGCGGTGATCCCTCGGCGACAAGGATGACGCCGGGGCGTCCGATCACGCGGTGCACGGCATCGAGCTGAGTGGTACCTGCGACAGCGCTGGTCACTCGCCAGGCACCCTGCATGTTGTCGAGCGCCCACGCCGCGGCGCCCGCCTGCCCTTCGGCTTTTCCGTACACCGTCTTCTGCACACGCCGGCCGAAGATGATGAACGCTCCGAGGACGCCGAGCAGGAGACCGATGGGCAGCAGAAGCCACTGGATGCCCCAGATCAGACCGACGAGGAAGAACACCACCGCGAGTCCGACCAGGGTCCCGAGCATGAGCGGCAGCAGCAGCTTGTCTTCCTTGCGCTGCATCTGGAAGGCCTGCCAGAGCTGGGTTCTACGCTCCTTCGATGCCTGCCTGCGAGCTGCCTTGGCGGCTGCTTTCGCTTCCTTGCCGGGTTTGCCCGCTTTACCAGATTTACTGCCGTTCGCCATGCTGTTCAGGATACGTCCCCAGCACTCGGGACCGATGACCCGTCCGGTGTTGATCGACGTCGCCGGTTCGCGTTACTGCGCGAGCCTGGCCATGAGGGAGCTCGCCTCCTGCGACGCACTGCCGCCCTCCGCGAGATGTGCTTGCCCGGCGGGCAGTTCACGGCCGTGGTGGGCCATCGCCTGTGCGTACAGGCGGCCGGCCCGGTAGGAGGAGCGGACCAGTGGTCCTGCCATGACGCCGGCGAAGCCGATCTCTTCGGCGGTGGTGGAGTGCGCCACGAATTCCTCGGGCTTGACCCACCGCTCGACGGGGTGGTGCCGCGGCGAGGGACGCAGGTACTGGGTGATGGTGATGATGTCGCAGCCGGCGTCGTGCAGGTCGTGCAGTGCCTGGGTGACCTCGTCGGGGGTTTCGCCCATTCCCAGGATCAGGTTCGACTTGGTGACGAGTCCGTCCTCGCGGGCGGCGGTGATCACGTCGAGGCTGCGCTGGTAGCGGAAGGCCGGGCGGATGCGCTTGAAGATGCGGGGCACGGTCTCGACGTTGTGGGCGAGGACCTCGGGGCGGGTGGAGAACACCTCGGCGAGTTGCTCGGGTTTGGCGTTGAAATCCGGGATCAGCAGTTCGACGCCGGTGCCGGGGTTGAGCTGGTGGATCAGGCGCACCGTTTCGGCGTAGAGCCAGGCGCCGCCGTCGGGGAGGTCGTCGCGGGCGACGCCGGTGATGGTCGAGTAGCGCAGGCCCATGGCCTGGACGGACTCGGCGACGCGGCGTGGTTCGTCGCGGTCGAGGTCGTCGGGTTTGCCGGTGTCGATCTGGCAGAAGTCGCAGCGGCGGGTGCATTGCTCGCCGCCGATGAGGAAGGTGGCCTCGCGGTCTTCCCAGCATTCGTAGATGTTGGGGCAGCCGGCTTCTTCGCAGACGGTGTGCAGGCCTTCGCGTTTGACGAGGCTTTTGAGCTCGGAGTATTCCGGGCCCATCTTCGCTCTCGTCTTGATCCAGTTCGGCTTGCGTTCGATCGGGGTCTCCGCGTTTCGGATCTCGAGGCGGAGCAATTTGCGTCCTTCTGGGGCCACAGTCACGCAGACGATGGTACGCCCGGCCCGAGGCACCCGGCGGGCCGGGGACGCCGGTCAGCCGTACTGAACAGTAGTGAAGGTGGGGGTCGACGAGGTGCGCTGGGCAGCCGCGGCAGCGTCGAACTCGACCCGTTCGATGTCGTGATCGGTGATCGGCAGAGTGCCGTCGAGTGCCGCCAGGACCGCCTCGGTCACGGCGGGAGTGACCTCGTCGACCGTCACGTCGCGGTCGAGTTCGCGCGAAAGCGTGGTGACTCCGGCGTCGCGCAGGCCGCAGGGAATGATGTTGTCGAAACCCGTGAGGACCGAGTTGCAGTTCAGCGAGAAGCCATGCAAAGCGACGCCCCGCTGCACTCGGACGCCGATGGCGGCGACCTTGCGCTCCGGTAGCCACTGCCCGTCGGTCAGGGAGGCAGCCAGCCATACTCCGGAACGACCCTCGACCCGGCCGCAGTCCAGGCCGAGGTCGGTGCAGACGGTGATCAGTGCCTGCTCGAGGCGGCGCACATACTTCACGACGTCTACCGGTTCGGCGAGCTTCAGGATCGGGTAGCCGACGAGCTGGCCGGGGCCGTGCCAGGTGATTTTCCCGCCGCGGTCGACGTCGATCACGGGCGTGCCGTCGCTCGGCAGGTCCTCGGGTTGCGTCCGACGCCCGGCGGTGTACACGGGCGGGTGCTCGAGGAGCAGCAGCGTATCGGCACCGATGTCCTCCGCGCGTTGGGCAGCGAGCTCACGCTGACGATTCCATGCATCGACGTAATCGATCAGGCCGAGATTTTCGACGGTGATCGGGTCGCGGCTGAAACGGGCGGAAAGTGACACGCTGCTCATGTGCTAGAGATTACGCCCGGCTCGAGTTTCCGCGGACGTGACCTCCTTCACCGCACGAGGCAGGCATCGAGTGCCTCACCGATCGTGTTGTGGCGAAAAGAGAAGCCGCACGCCTCGAGAACGGTGGGGATGGCGCGCTGGCCCGCCAGGATGCCTTCTCTCGCGAACTCGCCGACCAGTGCGTTCAAGGCGAAACCCGGGACGATCCAGGGCGCCGGACGGTGCAGGGTCCGCGCTACCGCACTAGTGAACTCGGCATTTGTCACGGGTGCGGGCCCGGTGAGATCGACTGGTCCGTCGACGTCGTCGCGGGCAAGGAGGAACTTGATGGCATCCACCTCGTCCTCCAGCGAAATCCATGACAGGTACTGGCGTCCGTCCCCGAGGCGTCCACCGAGGCCGATCGAATACAGCCGCCGCAGCCTGCCGAGCAGCCCACCCCGCGGTGAAAGGACGATCCCGCTGCGGAGCAAAACCGTCCGGACGTTCGACATGACCGCAGGAGCTGCGGCCGCCTCCCAATCGCGACAGGTGTCGGCGAGGAACCCGGTACCCGATGGCGAGCTTTCGTCGACGACGGTATTGCCCGTGTCGCCGTAGTAGCCGACAGCGCTGGCACTGACGAACGCGGGGACGCGAGCCTCCGCAACCGCCTCGGCCAGGACGTCGGTGGCCGCGATGCGGCTGTCCCGGATCAGTTGTTTGTACGCCCCGGTCCATCGTTTGTCACCGATGCCGACACCACACAGATTCACGACCGCGTCGGCGTCGGCGAGGATCGCCGTGTCGAGCCGGTCCTTCTGCGGATCCCACCGAGATTCGTCGGGTCCGGCCGTCGCCCGCCGCACCAGCCGGACGACGTCGTGGCCGTCGCCGCGTAGAGACGAGACAAGTGCAGTTCCGATCAGCCCCGAGGAGCCGGCGATGACAACGCGCATGTGCAACAGCCTCCTTCACAAGGCAGGGGCACCATTCCGGAATGAATGGTGCCCCTGCGCGAATCCGAACCGTACCGACTCGGTGTGCTCCGCGAACTACAGGCCGAGATCAGCCTCGAACGAAGCCTCCTCCAGGCGGTGCTTGACCGTGGTCAGGAAGCGTCCGGCATCAGCGCCGTCCACCAAGCGGTGGTCGTACGTGAGCGGCAGGTAGCACATCGAGCGGACGCCGATGGATTCGCTGCCGGACTCGTCCGTCACGACGACCGGGCGCTTGACGATCGCGCCGGTACCGAGCATCGCCGCCTGCGGGGGCACGAGGATCGGGGTGTCGAATAGGGCGCCCTGGCTACCGATGTTCGTGATGGTGAACGTGCCACCCGACAGTTCGTCGGGCTTGAGGCCACCGGACCGGGCGCGCTTGGCGATGTCGGCGATGGCGCGGGCTAGCCCGGCGAGCGACAGATCACCGGCGTTGTGGATCACCGGGGAGAGCAGGCCCTGCTCGGTGTCGACCGCGATGCCCAGGTGCTCGGCGTCGTAGTAGGTGATCTGCTTGTTCGCCTCGTCGTAGCTGGCGTTGACGTTCGGGTGCGACTTCAACGCCTCGACGACAGCCTTCGCGAAGAACGGGAGGAACGTGAGCTTGACGCCCTCGCGCTCGAGGAAGGTGTTCTTGGCCCGCGCACGCAGTGCGGCGATCCTGGTGACATCCACCTCGAAGGTCTGGGTGAGCTGCGCCGTGGTCTGCAGCGACTCCCGCGTCTTCGTCGCCGTGATCTGGCGAATACGGTTGGCCTTCTGCGTGGTTCCGCGCAGGTGGGCCAGCTCCGGGCGGACTCCGGCTGAGGTGGGCGCCGGTGCCGAGGCGGCCGCCGCGGGGGCCGATGCCGGTGCTGCAGCGGGAGCCTTCTTGGCCTCCGCGGCCGCGAGGACGTCCTGCTTGCGGATGCGTCCACCGACGCCGGTGCCCGTGATCGAGGACAGGTCGACGCCGTTGTCCGCGGCGAGCTTGCGGACGAGGGGAGTGACGTACGGGGTGCTGTCGCCGGACGGTGCAGCGGGTGCCGATGTCGCGGCCGAGGGTGCCGGTGCGCTCTTGGCGGGCTCCGCCTTCGCGGGCTGAGGCTTGGGTTCGGGCTTCGGCTCCGCCTTCGCGGGTTCGGGCTTCGGCTCCGCCTTTGCGGGTTCGGGCTTCGGCTCTGCCTTTGCGGGCTCCGGGGTCGGCTCGGGTGCCGCAGCAGGCTTCGCGGCGGGAGCGCCGGATCCGATGACGGCGAGCTGACCGCCGACCGAGACCGTGTCGTCTTCCTGCGCGCTGATCTCGAGGAGGGTTCCGGCCACGGGCGACGGAATTTCGGTATCGACCTTGTCGGTCGAGACCTCGACGAGCGGCTCGTCGACGGCAACCTCGTCACCGACGGCCTTGAGCCACCGGGTCACGGTGCCTTCGGTGACCGACTCGCCCAGTTCGGGCATCGTCACCGGGGTGCCGTCGGAGCTCCCGTTGCCGGACGAAGCCGGTGCGGATTCCGCGGCCGGTGCCTCCTGAGCGGGTTCTTCGGCCGGCTCTTCGGCCGGCTCTTCCGCGGCAGGCTCGGGTGCGGAGTCGGACGACGGCGCTTCACCGTCGTCACCGATCACGGCAAGCTCGCCACCGATTTCCACGGTGTCGTCTTCCTGAGCGACGATTTTGCTGAGCACGCCGGCCACGGGGGACGGGATCTCCGTGTCCACCTTGTCCGTGGAGACTTCGAGCAAGGGTTCGTCAACTTCGACCGTGTCTCCTTCCTGCTTGAGCCATCGCGTGACAGTTCCCTCGGTGACACTCTCACCAAGCGCTGGCATCTGGACGGAGAAGGCCATGTCTTTTGACTCCTCGACAGTTGTGTTCGGGTTGTTGAATTTTGTCGACTTGTGGTCGTGAACCATTGTGCTCGAGATGCACATATCTTGCGGCTACTCGCAGGTAATTCCGATTCGTCGTCACCCACTCGCTGTGTCGGCGCTCCACATCTTTCCATTGATCGGAGGCGCGCGTCCGTCGAGGGTTCCCCCACGTCGGCTCGGGTGTGTCGCGACGTTCGCCCTACTGACGAGTAGTTTCCGATCGCGGCACCGAGCGGAAGTTGCCTGGCAAACTGGGGGAACCGTGCCGACACCGACCGGCGCACGCTCCCGAGGAGGCCCGACGTGGGGTTGTTCGACCGTTTCTCGCGGCCACGACCGGGCCGCCGATCCCAGGCATCACCCGAGGACGCTTCCTATCTGGCGAACTGGGCGCGCACCCACCTCGGCGTCGAGGCCTATGTGGAGCCGCAGACCACGGTGACCGAGGTCACCGTGGTCTTGGTCGCCGCCGACGGGGAATGGACCCGGCGCCGCGTCGGCGGCGAACGGGGCGCCCGCAAGCTCGGCGAAGATCTGCAGATCCCCGTCTACGACGTCCGCAAGACCGGTTACCCGCAGCGCATGCGCGACCACGACGCGCGGCGGCGCATCGAACGCAGACGCGAGCGGGAACGCGACCTCTAGGCGGCTTCGCCGCCCGTGAGTGGGGGGGGGGGGGCCGGGGCGGGCCCACACACAACACCCCGCCGCCCCCCCCCCCGTGTGGGGGGGTGGTGGGGGAACCCCAAAAAAGTGTGGCCCCCGGCCCCCGCGCCCC
>NZ_JAWLSG010000005.1:368708-425110 GCF_033142305.1 Rhodococcus sp. IEGM 27
GCCACCGCCGACGCGGGGGGCACCCGCCCCGCGGGGGGGCTGCGCGGCCGTTTTTGTGTGCAGGACCCCGAGCAGCCCACAACCACTCACGAGCGCGGAGCGCCTAGCCGTTGGCTGCGATGTCCTCGATCACCGAAATCATGGTGCGCACCGGGACTCCGGTCCCACCACGCCCGGTGTACCCCCACGGGCCCGACGAGTTGTAGGCCGGTCCGGCCACGTCGATGTGTGCCCACTGGACGCCGTCGGCGACGAACTCTTTGAGGTACAGCCCCGCGGCCAGCATGCCGCCCCAGCGGTGATTGGTGACGTTGGCGAGGTCGGCGACCTTCGAATCCAGGTCCGCACGCAGCTCCGCCGGGAGCGGCATCGCCCAGGCGTTCTCGCCGATCGCCTGCGAGATCGACGCGACCCGGTCCCGGAATTCGTCGGTGCCCATCACGCCGGGTGTGCGAGTGCCGAGCGCAACCACCTGCGCGCCGGTGAGAGTGGCGGTGTCGATGAGGTAATCCGGGTCGTCCTCGCAGGCGCGGACAATGGCGTCGGCGAGAATCAGGCGCCCTTCGGCATCGGTATTGATGACCTCCACCGTGGTCCCGCCGTACTGGGTCAGCACGTCACCGGGACGCTGGGCGGTGGACGAGGGCATGTTTTCAGCCATCGGCACGGTGGCGATGACGTCGACGGGCAGTCCGAGTTTCGCCGCGAGGACAACCGTGGCGACGACCGCTGCCGCGCCGCCCATGTCGGAGGTCATGTTCTCCATGCCCGCGGCAGGCTTGATCGAGATGCCGCCCGTGTCGAACGTGATGCCCTTGCCGACGAGCGCGACCTTGGGGGCGTTCCGCTTCTTCGCCGAGTAGCTCAGCCGGACCAGTCGAGGCAGGCGCGACGACCCCTTGCCCACGCCGAGGATCCCGCCGAAACCGTTCTTCTCCAAGGCCTTCTCGTCGAGGATCTCGACCTTCAATCCGGCCTCTGTGCCGAGTGTCTTTGCGCGCTCGGCGAATTCGGCCGGAAACAGGTGGCTCGGGGGAGTGTTGACGAATTCGCGTGCGGTGGCGACGGCCTCGGCGATCGCGGCCGACCTGGCCAGCGTCTCCTTCGCTTCCTTCGCGCGGGGGGACGACACGAGAAGCTCGACCCGCGAGACCGGCTGTGCCTCCGGTCCGGGCGCGGATTTCGCCGACTTGAACTCCGTGAATCGGTACGCGCCGAGCGCGAAACCCTCGGCCGCGGCGCCGAGATCCAGCGACGACAGGGTGGTGGCGACGGTATCGACACCGCCGAGTGAGCGGGCCGCCGCCCCCGCGGACCGGCGGATCTGCTCCGCGTCGAGCTTGTCGGCCGCACCGAGCCCGACCGCGAGGACGCTGTCGACCGGAAGCGTGTCGGGAGCGGGGATACGCGTGGTCTCCTCCGCCTTGCCCTTGGCTCCGACCGCGACGAAACGGTCAAGGAGTCCGGCGAGGACCGATTCGTCGACGATGCCGTCGCCCAGCGCGATCTCGGGGCCGTTCGACGTGGACGTCAGCCCGATCACCAGCACGTCTACCCGCTTGCCGACAGTGCCTGCAAGGGCGAGTTGTGGTCCGAGGGGTCGAGCTGTGCGAGTGCTCACGGTGTCTCCTGAAGCAGTTCGGGGTTCGGGTCGTGCCGGGCCGGTCCGGCGCTCGTCCCGATGGTAGTGCGCGTGTGCCGTCACCGACGCGGGGTGCTGCGGGGTCCGATAGGTTTGAGGCCATGACCGAGGAGCAACTCTCACAAGGGCCGATTCACGCCGTTCACGTCGAACTCGGGGCCACGTTCGCGCCCTTCGGTGGATGGGAGATGCCGGTGTCGTATGCGGGGGTGGTCGCCGAACACACCGCGGTGCGGGAATCGGTGGGCGTGTTCGACGTCAGTCATCTGGGCAAGGCTCTCGTGCGCGGCAAGGGAGCTGCAGCTTTCGTGAACTCCGCGTTCACCAACGATCTGGACAAGATCGGCCCCGGTAAGGCGCAGTACACGCTCTGCTGTACCCCCTCCGGCGGGGTGATCGACGACTTGATCGCCTACTACGTGAGCGCCGAAGAGGTGTTTCTCGTTCCCAACGCCGCCAACACCGCTGACGTGGTTGCGGCGCTCGCGGCCAAGGCGCCCGAAGGTGTCACCGTCGACAACTGCCACCGCGATTTCGGTGTCATCGCAGTTCAGGGGCCGAAGTCGCCGGAAGTGCTCGCCGCGCTGGGTCTGCCGACCGACATCGAGTACATGGGCTTCGCGGACGCCACCTGGGAAGGCGTGCCCGTGCGGGTGTGCCGTAGTGGGTACACCGGCGAAATCGGATTCGAAGTCCTGCCCCGCTGGGAGGACAGCGAGAAATTGTTCCGGGCCGCGGTCGAGCAGGTTCGGACCCGCGGTGGTCAGGTCGCGGGTCTCGGTGCCCGCGACACCTTGCGGACCGAAATGGGATACCCGCTGCACGGTCACGAGTTGTCCTTGGAAATTTCTCCGCTCGAGGCGCGGTGCGGCTGGGCGATCGGGTGGAACAAGCCGAAGTTCTGGGGCAAGGAAACCTTGGCCGACGAGAAGGCCGCCGGACCCGCCCGCAAGCTGTGGGGCATCAAGGCGCTCGACCGCGGGGTGCTACGCGCCGGGCAGAACGTCCTTCGTGACGGTGAGCCGATCGGTGAGACGACGTCGGGCACCTTCTCGCCCACACTCAAAGTCGGTATCGCCCTCGCTCTGCTCGATTCGGATGCCGGTGTCGCGGCCGGTGACGCTGTCGACGTGGATGTACGCGGACGCGCGTTGCGGGCGGAGGTCGTGTCTCCGCCCTTCGTGAAGACCAGCACCAAGTAGCCGCCGCGGGTCGACCCTCTCGGGCGCTGGCGAGCAGGAGGCGTTCGATAGGATCACCGGCATGACAGGTGTCACCGAGTTCCTTCGCGTCCCACATCCTTCCCCCGCCTCGGATGAGGCGCGGCGAGAGATATTGGCGGCGCCCGGATTCGGTCGGTACTTCACGGACCACATGGTGTCGATCACCTACTCCGCCGTCCACGGCTGGCACGACGCCCGGGTGGAACCCTACGGTCCGCTCCAACTCGATCCGGCCGCCATGGTGCTGCACTACGGGCAGGCCATCTTCGAGGGCCTCAAGGCGTACCGGCAGCCGGACGGTGGCATCGCGACGTTCCGCATCGAGGCGAACGCCGAACGACTCGTCACTTCGGCTCGTCGGCTCGCGATGCCCGAACTTCCCGCCGAGTTGTTCGTCAAGTCGATCACCGAACTCCTCGACGTCGATCACGAGTGGGTGCCTGCCGCCGGCGGTGAGGATGCGCTGTATCTGCGTCCTTTCATGTTCGCCACCGAGGCCGGCCTGGGGGTGCGGCCGGCCGACGAGTACCGCTACCTCCTGATTGCCTCGCCTGCGGGGGCATACTTCCCGCGCGGGGTGAAGCCGGTCAGCGTGTGGCTTTCGACGGAGTATGTGCGCGCGGCTCCCGGAGGAACCGGTGCGGCCAAGTTCGCCGGCAACTACGCGGCTTCGCTTCTCGCCCAGGCGCAGGCGGCCGACGAAGGCTGTGATCAGGTGGTGTGGCTCGACGCCCTCGAGCGTGCGTACGTCGAGGAAATGGGCGGGATGAATCTCTTCTTCGTCTACGGGTCCGGTTCCGACGCCCGCCTCGTCACACCCTCGCTGTCCGGCTCGCTACTTCCGGGCATCACCCGGAATTCGCTACTGACCCTGGCAACCGACGCCGGTTTCGCAGTCGAGGAACGTCGTATCAGCACCGAGGAATGGCGAACCAAGACCCTGTCGGGAGAGATCACCGAGGTGTTCGCCTGCGGCACCGCGGCAGTCATCACCCCGGTGGGACGGGTCAAGTCGGCAGAGGGCGAGTTCGTCGTCGCCGACGGGGAGCCGGGAGAGGTCACGATGGCCCTGCGGGACACCCTTACCGGGATTCAGCGTGGCACGTTCGCCGACACCCACGGGTGGATGCACAAGCTGCGCTGAATCAAGGCTTCTCGGCGGTCGCTCAGAGGAGGAAACCGACCGCTGAGGCCGCAACCGTGATCTCGATCGCGGCACCCAGCACGTCACCGTTCACGCCCGCGAACCGGCGGACACAGTGCGCCACCAACAGAGCCGACAGGGCGAGAGTCACCGCGACGACGATGATCCCGTGCCACCAGTCGGGGCCGCACCACGCCGCTGCTGCTAGCAGCGGGACCGTCCAGGCGAACGCCGTCCACCACGACTGTGTTTCGGCAACGAGTGCGCCGAAACCTTCGTTGGCGGAAGCCGGAACTCCACGGCGGCAAGCAAATACGACGGCGACGCGACCGGTCGCTACTGCGACTGCTACGGCCCCGAACTGTCCTGCAACGGCGAGTGAACCGAAAGCAAGAGCCTGTGTCCCGAGGCAGATCAGTAGGGCGCACACGCCGAACGGGCCTGCGCCACCACTGTGCATCACAGCCTTTGCGCGTTCCGGCGGCCCGTAACACCCGAGACCGTCGACCGTGTCGGACAATCCGTCGATGTGCATGCCACGAGTGGCGAGCGCGAGAGCCCCGACCGTCAACAGCCCTCCCAGGGCCGGGTTCAGTCCTGCCGACACCAGGAGCCACAGCAGGCCGGCTGCCAATACGCCCAGAGCCGCACCGGTCACCGGTGCA
The DNA here is from genome assembly GCF_033142305.1 of Rhodococcus sp. IEGM 27. Classification (NCBI taxonomy): domain Bacteria; kingdom Bacillati; phylum Actinomycetota; class Actinomycetes; order Mycobacteriales; family Nocardiaceae; genus Rhodococcus; species Rhodococcus sp. IEGM 27. Next base: position 373,383 of record NZ_JAWLSG010000005.1, read on the forward strand.
TATCGGATCGCGCGCCCGCCTGCCGCACGGTCCACGCTGTCGGGGCCGCGGAGCGGGAGCACGGTCAACCAGGAAAACGCCAGCAACAAGCCAGACACGATCAGTCCACGTCGGCGACGTCGGCCTCGGTGACGTCGCCGGTGCTGACTCCCGCCTCGTCGAACGTCGCCATGAATGCGAGTGTGGCCACGGCGCCTTGCAGGATCGGTAGTGCGGCCACCGCGCCCGACCCCTCACCCAAGCGCATGTCGAGTTCGAGGAGAGGGTCCAGCTGCAGGTGTTTCAGGGCGATCGTGTGTGCCGGTTCGGTCGACCGGTGTCCCGCGAGCCACCACGCGCGGGCGCCGTGGGCCAGTTCCTCGGCAACCATGGCAGCGGCCGTGACGACGACGCCGTCGAGGATCACCGGCGTCCGGCGCGTGGACGCCTGCGCGAGAAAACCCGCCATCGCTGCAATGTCCGCGCCCGACACGGTGCGTAACAAGGCCACCGTGTCGCGGACGACGGGCCGAGCGCGGCGCAGGGCGTCGCGGATCACCGCCGTCTTTCGTATCCACCCGGCGTCGTCGATACCGGTTCCCCGACCCACCGCTGCGACGGGCTCGGTGTCCGTCAGCGCCGCGATGAGCACCGTGGCAGGGGTGGTGTTGCCGATTCCCATGTCTCCGGCGATGAGAAGATCAGCGCCCGAATCTATTTCGTAATCCGCGATGGAGCGACCGGCTTCGATGGCCCGCAGGGTCTCTTCGGAAGTGAGTGCGTCCTCGCGGTCGATCACCCCCGACGAGCGCCGCACCTTGTACGTCGACACCGTCGGATCGGTGTCGCCGTCGACCGACATGTCGATGACGCGCACACTGGCACCCGCCCGGTCGGCAAGAGTGTTGACCGCGGCCCCGCCGCCGAGAAAATTGGCGACCATTTGCGCCGTCACCTCGGGGGGATACGCCGACACCCCGGTGCGCGCGACTCCGTGGTCCCCGGCAAAGACGACGACGCGGGCCCGTTCGAAAGGTGCGGGCGGACATATTCCCTGGCACGCCGATGCCCAGCATGCGAGTACCTCGAGCCGTCCCAGTGAGCCGGCCGGTTTGGTGAGCCGCAGTTGACGGGCTTCGGCCGTGCGGCGGATCGTGTCGTCCGGCGGGGGAACTGGATCGAACCGACCGGGGTCGTTGCTCACGGACTCGCTCGTCACGCTTGGCCTCTCGTTCGACTGGGAACTGTTGTCCCGGATGCATTCGCGGCGGGTAGGTCTTTCAGGGTCATGGTCAGCCCCGCCACCACGAGGACTGCCCGATCGCATACCTCGGCCAGCCGGGCGTTGAGGGCGCCGATTTCGTCGCGGAAGAGGCGTCCGGAGCGGGTCTCCGGGATGACCCCGAGGCCGACCTCCGGTGTGACGAGGACGAGGTCACCGGGGTAGTCGCGGACGCTCGTCACCAGTTCCTCCACCTCACCTGCGAGGGCGCCTCGCGGCAGATCCCAGGCGCCGGCGGCGTCGAACTCCACGGTCAGCCAGGTGCCCAGATCGTCCACCAGCGTGACAGGGGCATCGGTGGACGACCGCAATTGCTCGGCGAGGTCGCGGCCCGGGGCCGTCTCGATCGTGGTCCAGGTGGCGGGACGGCGGACTCGGTGCTGCTCGACGCGGTCCTCCCAATCGACATCGCTGGGATCGCGGCGACTGGTGGCGAGGTAGCGGACCGATTCGGTACCCGCGAGAGTGTGCGCCAGCCGTTCGGCGTATGCCGACTTCCCGGATCGTGCGCCGCCGAGAACCAGGGTTCGCGAGGACCTGTGGGGGAGATCCGGTCGGTTCGGGGGCTCGGCAGGGGACACAGACCCAAACGCTACCAACCCGACAATTTGGCAGTATTTTGACGTACATCGTCATTTGCGCCACTGTTGGCCGGAAGTAGTCGAGCGGAGACTTTCAGCCATGACTGAGTTCCTCGCCCTTGTAGCGCTCTTGGTAGCGCTGAACGCGGCCGTGATGTTCGCCGGGAAGCGCCTGGGCACGCCACGCCCGTGGCTTCGCCGCAGTTTCCGCGACAACTTTTTCCGGCCGGCCGACCCGCCTGCGGATCAGTCCGATGGCCACGACGCCGAACTGGGCCGACTCCTCGCCGAGTCGCACCGCGCGCCGCATCACTGACGCGAAGAGGGTGAGTCCTAGATCGCGTCGCCCGGACGAACCCTGGGCTTCGGAGCGCGAAGCTTACGAATCTGCGACGCCCGAACGAACGCATACCAGCCGAGTTTGAAGCCGCCGTCGATCGTATCCGGGAAGCGCTCGCGCACCCGGGAGTTGATCTTGCGACCCAGCCACACACCTTCTGCGGCCATGAACAGCATCATCACGAGCATCGCCAGCGTCACGATCGCCTGCAGGGCGGGGCTGACGAACATCGCCATGATCAATACCAGCGCCAGTGGCATGAAAAGTCCGACGAGGTTGCGCCGGGCGTCGACGATGTCGCGGACATACGCGCGGACCGGCCCCTTGTCGCGCGGCAGGAGGTACTTGTCCTCCCCGGCGAGCATGCGGGCGCGTCGCTCGGACGCCGTGGCCCGCCGTTCCGCGGCAGCGATCTTGCGTTCTTCCTTGCTGCCCCGCGTGGCTTTGCGTCGTGCCCGCGCCTCTTTCGCTGTCAGAGGTGCCGGTGCCACAGGTCCTCGCCGCCTCGCTTCCGCGTCGCGGCGTTTAGGAGTCGGACGGCCCTTGCCGACCTGTTCGGCGGACTCGGGTTCCGGTGCCGTGGACGGCGCGGCCGTCTCGGCATCCCGCTTGTCTGAATTGTCCGAATCACCGCGGCGTAGCAATTTCACTCTTCCAGCCTATGGGAAGACGCGGCCACGAGGAAAACTGCCCTTGCACCGAAATGCGGGGTGGCCTCGGCGGGCGAAGGCTTCGTGGGTGCGAGGACTTACCCGGTTTCGGCAGAACTGTGCGTTATTATCTGCGTATGAATGCAGATAACGGTTCATGCCGTCGGCGCTTGCCGGACGATCAGGTTGATCTGGTGGTCGAGGTATTCCGCATGCTGGCCGATTCCACCCGCGTCCAGGTGCTGTGGGCGTTGGTGGATCGCGAGCTGTCGGTCAACGACCTGGCCGAGCATGTGGGAAAGCCCGCCCCGTCGGTGTCGCAGCATTTGGCGAAGCTGCGGATGGCGCGTTTGGTGCGTACGCGGAAGGAAGGCACCCAGGTGATCTACCGGCTGGAGAATGATCACATACGCCAGTTGGTGACCGACGCGGTGTTCAATGCGGAGCATGCCGGGCCGGGTGTTCCGGGGCATCACCGCACCGGTGACGAGTTGCGGATTCTGCATCCCGAGCGAAAGTCGGGTCCGGCTCCGTCTTCGGCAGGTGCCGATATTCCGGCTCCCGCACGTGCGGAGGGTGGCCAGGCATGAGTCACGCACCGAAACCACCGACTCACACCCACGGCCACGGCCACGGTCACGGTCACGAGCATGAGGGTGGTGGCCGGTTCCGGGCGGCGGTGCGGGAGGTGTTCGCCCCGCACAGTCACGACGCAGCGGACAGTGTCGACGACGCCCTCGAATCGAGCGAGATCGGCATTCGGGCGGTGAAGATCAGCCTGGTCGCCTTGGGTGTCACCGCGATTGCTCAGTTGGCGATCGTCGCCGTGTCGGGTTCGGTCGCATTGCTGGCGGACACGGTGCACAACTTCTCCGACGCACTGACCGCGATTCCGTTGTGGATTGCGTTCGCGCTCGGGCGTCGGGCGGCCACTCGCCGCTACACCTACGGGTTCGGGCGGGCCGAGGACTTGGCGGGGCTGTTCGTGGTCGCGATGATCACGCTGTCCGCGGTGATCGCCGGAGTCGAAGCCGTGCGGCGACTGATCAACCCGGTATCGATCGAGCACGTCGGGTGGGTTGCCATGGCAGGCCTCGTCGGATTCGTCGGTAACGAACTCGTCGCCCTCTACCGCATTCGGGTGGGTCGCCAGATCGGCTCCGCCGCCCTGGTCGCCGACGGATTGCACGCACGCACCGACGGTTTCACCTCTCTGGCCGTGTTGTTCGGCGCCGGGGGTGTGGCCCTGGGCTTCCCATTGGCGGACCCGATCGTCGGACTGGTCATCACCGTGGCGATCCTCGCGGTCCTGCGCACCGCGGTGCGGGACGTGTTCCGCCGTTTGATGGACGGGGTCGATCCGGAACTCGTCGACGCCGCCGAGGGATCGTTGTCCGTAGAACCCGGGGTGCGTGAGGTGCGCAGCGTGCGGATGCGGTGGATCGGGCACCGTCTGCATGCCGACGTCGAGCTCGACATCGACCCCGAGATCAGCTTGGCCGAGGCGCACCGGTTAGCGCACGAGGCCGAGCACACCTTGACCCATGCGGTGCCGAAATTGTCCACCGCACTCGTCCATGCCTACCCCGCCCACCAACACGTTGTCGCCGGCGCGCCCTGATGCGCGTCGGCCGGGGTAGCTCACCGAAGGGAAAGTCGTCATGGGACTCGGTCGACGACTGCTCAGCGGATCTCACGGACACGCCGACCACTCGAGCGGAGGACTGATTCGGCGCGCCCGGTTATACGAGTGGTTCTCCGTAGTGGGATTCGGCGGTGTCCGTCGCCGGGTCTTCGACGGCCTGCGCACTATCCGGTGCGGAGCCGGGTGATGAGGTGCTCGACATCGGTTGCGGAACCGGCATTTTCTCCCGCCGTGCTGCCCGCGTGGTGCGTCCGGGTGGGCGCGTGGTGGGCATTGATCCGTCACCGCCGATGATCGAGTACGCCACCCGGCGAGCCCTGGCGAACTGCACCTTCGTCATCGCCGGTGCCGAAGACCTTCCCCAGCCGGACGTGTCCTTCGACCTCGTGATCTCCAGCCTGGCCATTCATCACATTCCACCCGAACTGCGCGCGAACGCGCTTGCAGAGGCGTTCCGGGTACTCAGGCCCGGCGGGCGGCTGTTGATCGCCGACTTCCGGCCACCGCGTAACCGCATCGCCTACCACCTCGTCGGAGCTGTGAGCGGGCATGCAATGCAGCACAACCCGATCCACGAATTGGCCGGTTCGATTCGCGGCGCCGGATTCGCGGTCCCGGACAGTACACCGTCGCCCTCCGGGTCGTCTCCTCCGACGGTCATCCGATCGCCGGCACAAACGCCTTCGACCTCACCCGGGCGGGGGTCGCGGCTACTCCCACCGCCGGTACAGCGCTTTCGGCGACCACGGCTGCGAACCCCTCCCAAGCGCAACCAGCGGAGGAGTCCGGTGGATTCCCCGTCTGGATCCTGCTGGTGATCGGTGTGGTGGTCGTCGGCGGCGCGGTCACCTTCATGCTCGCCAGAAAGCCGAACACCCGAAAATAACCGCACGTCCGGTCGTGTTTCCTGCCTCCGCTGGACGGCCCGATCTCGGTAAACTTCGGGTACAAGCGAGGTGCTGACGATGTGGACGGTAGCGAAGCTCGAGGTCGAGGATCTGCGGTGGTCCTGGTTTGCGATCGCCCTTGGCGCCGGCATTCTGGGCCTGCTGGTTCTGCCCCCGATTCACCTCTTCTTCCTCGCGGCCATGATTGGCTTCGTCGGGATGACCATGTTCAGCAGTCGCACCCACCGAGCCATCGGTGCCACATTCGCATCTATCGGTCTCGGAATGCTGATTCCTGCCGCGGCAGCACTCGTCCTACAGGGGATCAATTCTCTCTGACGACGGCCGTGGGGGCACGGCGTTGGTTAATGGGAACCCCTTCGGTAGTAACCGGATATCGCGACGTCGGATACCATGGACGGTGATTGCTGTGCGGTCGCCCCGCAGAGGCAATGAAACCCGGGAATAAGTCGGGCGCGGAGTACCGTTGAAGCGTTCACGGGTTTGTTACGAACTACAGGGAGAGCCCATGACTGTGCAGAACGAGACCGCCACCCACGGCGTCAAGATGACCGAGGCTGCGTCCTCCAAGGCAAAGGCGCTGCTCGATCAGGAGGGTCGTGACGACCTCGCACTGCGTATCGCCGTGCAACCCGGCGGCTGCGCAGGACTGCGTTACCAGCTTTTCTTCGACGATCGCAACCTCGACGGCGACCTCATCGTCGACTTCGGCGGCGTAGCCCTCGCTGTCGACCGGATGAGCGCGCCGTACGTCGAAGGTGCGTCGATCGATTTCGTCGACACCATCGAGAAGCAGGGGTTCACCATCGACAACCCCAACGCCACCGGGTCCTGCGCCTGCGGCGACTCCTTCAACTGAGTCCCGGGCCGGCCGACAACTGAATCGAAAAGTCTGATGCGGAGCTCAGGTTCCGTGTCAGACTTTTTGGTGTCCGGACACCACTGTCCACCTCGCCGTGCTCCCACCCGATCATGGGTGGTACTGCGGGTACGGTGAGAAATCCCGCCCGAACTCACCGAAAGGCATCCGCCCGTGACAATTGCGGTAACCGGTTCCATCGCCACCGACCACCTGATGCGGTTCCCCGGCCGGTTCGCCGAGCAACTGCTCGCCGATCAGCTCAGCCATATCTCGTTGAGTTTCCTGGTCGATGACCTTGTGGTCCGGCGTGGGGGAGTGGGCGGCAACATCGCGTACGCCATGGGTGTCCTGGGCGGCTCGCCGCTCCTCGTCGGCGCCGTGGGGGCCGACTTCGCCGATTACCGTGAGTGGCTCGAGAGCAACGGCGTCGACTGCACCGCCGTTCGGATCTCCACGACGGCGCACACCGCGCGGTTCGTCTGCACCACGGACGAGGACATGGCGCAGATCGCGTCGTTCTACCCCGGCGCAATGAGCGAGGCTCGCGAGATCGAGCTGGAACAGGTCACCGGAACTAGTGGAAGTGTCGACTTGGTGCTGATCGGCGCCAACGACCCCGAGGCGATGATCCGCCACACGGACGAATGCAGGCAGAAGAACATTCCGTTCGCGGCCGACCCCTCGCAGCAGCTGGCCCGGCTCAACGGTGACGAGGCAACGGCGCTGATCCGAGGCGCCAAGTACCTGTTCACCAACGAGTACGAATGGGGATTGCTCCAGCAGAAGACCGGGCTGTCCGAGGAGCAGATTCGTGCGCAGGTCGGCGTCCGGGTCACCACGCTGGGTTCGAAGGGCGTCGACATCGTCGAGTCGGACGGCACCCATACCCGGGTCACCGTCGTACCGGAGAAGGGCAAAGTCGACCCCACCGGTGTCGGCGACGGATTCCGGGCAGGATTCCTCCTCGCGCACAGCGCCGGCCTGAGTTTCGAGCGCTCCGCCCAGCTGGGATCGCTCGTCGCCGTGCTCGTCCTGGAGACAACGGGAACCCAGGAGTGGACCTTCGACCGCGACGAGGCCGTCAAACGACTGGCCGATGCGTACGGCTCCACCGCGGCCGACGAGATTGCGGCGTTTCTCCCGTAAGAGGCGGCTCCGCCGCTCGTGAGTGGTTGACGAGTCCAGGGACTCCTCAACCACTCACGGGCGCGGAGCGCCTAGAGGGACACCGGGTACGCAGGCTCCGCAATCTTCGGCGTGATCCGGTTCTCCACGAAGATGCCGTGCCAGACCATGAAGGTCAGGACGGTCCACAGGCGACGGCTGTGATCTGAGACGCCGTCCCGGTGATCGTCGAGCATCTTCGCGACGGCGGCCTTGTCGAGCAGATGGTCGGTGCCGGACGCAGCGATCTGCTCGTGCGCCCAGTCGAAGAGTTCCGTGCCGCGTAACCAGTGCCGAAGCGGCACGGGAAACCCGAGCTTGGCCCGGTGCAGCACGTGGCCGGGCACGATGCCTTCGAGAGCCTGCCGTAGCGCGTACTTCGTGGTGTTCTTGGTGATTTTCTGTTCCAACGGCACCCGGGAGGCCACCTCGAACACTTCCGGGTCGAGGAACGGCACCCGCAGTTCGAGGGAGTTGGCCATGGTCATCTTGTCTGCCTTGACCAGGATGTCACCGCGCAGCCAGGTGAACAGGTCGAGGTGCTGCATGCGGGCCACGGGGTCCCATCCCTGCGACTGGGCGTAGATCGGGTCCGTGACGTCCCGATGCGTCCATTCGGGACGGAAATCGCGCAGCACCGTACGCAGCTGGGCATCGTTGAAGCTGCGGGCGTTGCCGTAGTACCGCTCCTCGAGGGTGAGGGAGCCGCGATTGAGCAGGCTCTTTCCGCGTGTCCCGTCGGGGATCCGTTCCGACAAGCGTCCCGCGGCCCGCCGCAGACCCTTCGGTAGATACTCGAACGGCTTCAGTGACAGCGGCTCGCGGTAGATGGTGTAGCCGCCGAACAATTCGTCGGCGCCCTCGCCCGACAGCACCACCTTGACGTGCTTGCGGGCTTCCTTCGCCACGAACCACAGCGGAACGAGGGCCGGATCGGCGACGGGATCATCCAGGTACCACACGATCTCCGGGATTGCCGCCGCGAATTCTGCGGGGCTGACCACCTTGACGACGTGCCGTGCCCCGATGGCCTCTGCCGACTCGGCCGCGACGTCGACCTCGGAATAGCCCTCCCGCTCGAAGCCGGTGGTGAAGGTGATCAGGTTCGGATTGTGGCGCATCGCGAGCGCCGCAATGGCCGTCGAATCGATGCCGCCCGAAAGGAAGGAACCAACCGTGACATCGGCCCGCATGTGCTTGGCGACAGAATCCTCCAGAGCCGCCGCGATCTCCGCATACCGGGCCTTCTCAGTTCCCGCGGTGAAGGGCTGCACCGGGAAGGTAGGGGCGAAATACCGGGTGATCACCGGTGCCTCGGCCGGACGCACCCGGGCGAAGCAGCCTGATTCGAGTCGGCGGATGTCCTTGTGCAACGTCTCCGGTTCCGGCACGTACTGCAACACGGTGTAGTGCTCCACGGCCCGCGGATCGAGGTCCGTACCGATACCGATGAGGTCGGCCAGCTCGAGTAGGCTCTTCTTCTCGCTGCCGAACGCGGTGCCGCCCGTCCCCGTCGCCAGAAACAGAGGCTTGATGCCGAAGGGGTCGCGGGCAATGAACAGCTCCCGCGTCTCGGTGTCCCAGATCGCGAACGCGAACATGCCGCGCAGGCGCCGCACAGCGTCCTCGCCCCAGTAATGGAACGCCGCGACGATGGCCTCACTGTCGCCTTCGGTCACGAACTGCGCCCCGAACTGCTCGGCCAGTTCCGCGCGAACCTCGAGGTAGTTGTAGATCTCACCGTTGAAGGTGAGGGCGTACCGCTGCGGGTTCTCGGCAGGACCCCACCGCAACGGCTGGTGGGAGTGTTCGATGTCGATGATCGACAGTCGATTGAAGCCGAACACGAGGTGATCGTCGTGCCACGTCCCGTGCTCGTCCGGCCCGCGATGCCGCAGGCAGTGCATCGCCTCGTCGACCTGTGAGACGGCGTAGTCGCTGGTTTCTCCAGAGGTCAGTAGCCCGAGCAGTCCGCACACAGCGTCCGGTACCTCAATTCAGAATCTGGGATGCTCCACACGGGTGTGGAGAGGTCAGGGAACTCTGCCGGAAAGTATGCCGCAGATTTCCGCGGCGGCCGGTTCCGGCCGTCGAGGACACCGCCCCGGCAGCGGTGGCGACACGACCGCCCGACCCGAGGAGGGACAGCCATCCGCTTTGGTCTACGCTGCGTAGTAATTGGGCCTTCCCATCGGGTGTGCCCTAGTGGAATTTGCGGCGATCAGGAAGGCGTGAACGTGGCGCAAGGTCGGATCCTTCGGCGGGCAGGGTTGGCAGCATCTTTGGGCGTTGCTGCCTTGCTGCTGTCGGGTTGTTCAATCGACAACGAAGTGCTTCGTTTCGGGTGGCCTTCGGGCGTAACCCCGCAGGCAGAACGCATGCGTGAGCTCTGGACCTGGTCGGTCATCGCCGCCCTCGTCATGGGCATCCTGGTGTGGGGCCTCACATTCTGGGCGGTGATCTTCCATCGTAAGAAGAAGGACTCTCCCGAGTTCCCTCGCCAGACTGCGTACAACGTGCCGCTCGAGTTGGCGTACACCGCCGTCCCGTTCGTCATCATCGCAGTTCTGTTCTACTTCACGGTTGTCGTGCAGAACCACGTCCTCGACAAGGAGGACAACCCCAACGTCGTGGTCGACGTCACTGCCTACCAGTGGAACTGGAAGTTCGGTTACCGCTCCATCGATCTCGGTGACGGCCAAGCCAAGTACGACGGCATCGACCAGGAGGCCCAAGCGGCCGTCGAGGCAGGTGCGGCGTCCGGAACCGAGCACGGGGGTGAGGGCGGTCATGCGCAGCCCGGTGCAATCCACGGCAAGTCCCCGCAGGACCTGTCCTACCTGCACTACGACAAGATCGAGACCATCGGATCCAGCCAGGAGATCCCGATCCTCGTCTTGCCGACCGGTAAGCGGATCCAGTTCGAGCTCGCTTCCTCTGACGTCATCCACTCCTTCTGGGTGCCGGAGTTCCTCTTCAAGCGGGACGTGAACCCGAACCCCAAGGAGAACCAGTCCGACAACGTCTTCCAGATCAGTGAGATCGAGAAGGAAGGCGCCTTCGTGGGACGCTGCGCCGAGATGTGCGGAACGTTCCACGCGATGATGAACTTCGAGGTTCGCGCCGTGAGCCCGGACAAGTTCGCGCAGTACATCGATCTGCGTAAGCCTGCCGACGAGGGTGGCCGGGCGCTGACCACGGCGGAGGCTCTCGAGGCTATCGGCGAGTCGCCTGTGGCGACCTCCACCTCACCGTTCACCACCGATCGCGGCTACCAGCAGGCGAGCGGTGTCGAAGGTAACTGATCCCGCTGCTGATACCTCATTGACCAAGGACAAGTGCTGATATGAAGATCGAAGCCAAGCTCTTCGAGATCCTGACGGTATTCTTCATTCTCGTCGCGATCGTCTACGGCGTGTTCACCGCCGTCTCCCGGACCGGCATCGAGTGGGCGGGTCTGACCGGCATCTGCCTGTCGGCGGGCCTGACATTGATCATCGGTACCTACTTCCGGTTCGTCGCCCGCCGTCTCGATACCCGGCCCGAGGACTACGAGGACGCAGAAATCGCCGACGGCGCCGGCGACCTCGGGTTCTTCAGCCCCGGAAGCTACTGGCCCATTCTGCTGGCCGGTGCAGCGGCCCTCGCCGGCCTCGCGCTGGCGTTCTTCCAGCCCTGGATGATCGTTGTTGCAGTTGTTGCCGTGTTGGCGGCAGCGGCAGGCCTGGTCTTCGAGTACCACGTCGGACCCGAAAAGCACTGAGCCAACACCCCACGGCGGGGCGTCGGAATCCTAGGGGATTTCGGCGCCCCGCCGTTGTTGTCGCATCACTAACGCGAGGCCGCGGCGGCCGCGCGCAGCAGTGCCTGTGACCGAGCCGACGCGAGGGTGAGCGCGTCCTCGAACACGTGAAGACCATGTGCCACCAGAGCCCCCTCGTGGAGCAGCATGAAGGTGCAGGCAAGTTCGTCGGCGTCTACCACTCCCGCGTCGGTGCATACCTGCGTGAACAGTGCGAGCATCCACCGCTTCTGCTCCACGATGACGCGGTACGCCGGATGGGCTGGGTCGCTGATCTCGGCGTGTGCGTTCACCATGCTGCAGCCCCTTGTGCTGTGCTGACCGGCCCAGTCGCGGGATGCGTCGAAGATAGCCTTCAGGCGTCCGTCCGGTGAGCTGCCCGCTGCGTCGAGATAGCCGGCAAGGAACAGTCGCCAGCGCTCGTCGCGGTCGGCGAGGTACTCGACCACGAGCTGTTCCTTGGACCCGAACCGGTCGTACAGTGTCTTCTTCGTGACGCCCGCCTCCGCGGCGATGAGATCGACCCCCACAGCGGTGATTCCGCGTTCGTAGAACAAGCGGTCGGCTGCGGCCAGGGCACGTCGGGCCCCCGGGGTCAGCGTGACTCGTCTCAGTTCCGGCACTGTGCTCATGACAAAAGTATACAGATCGGTATAGCATGGGTTGCTAGACAGATCTGTATACCCGGGGAGAATCTTCGTGAATGTACTTCTCGCTGCGGCCTTCGTCGTGTGCTGGAGTTCCGGCTTCATCGGAGCGAAACTCGGTGCCGGCACCGCCGATCCCATCACCCTGCTCATGTGGCGGTTCCTGCCCCTCGCCGCAGTGCTTGTCCTCTGGGCAGTGCTTTCCGGACTCCACCTCTGGAGTGGCATCCGAATGCACACGGTGCGGCGCGAGATCGTCATCGGCGCCCTGTCGCAAGCGGGCTACCTCCTCACCGTCTACCAGGCAATCGGCCTGGGGGTCTCCAGTGGGACCACGGCGCTGATCGACGGTACTCAGCCACTCGTCGTCGCCGTACTTGCCGGACCGCTGCTGAGGGAGTATGTCGGGCCGCGTCAATGGTGGGGTCTGGCGCTCGGTGTGGTCGGCGTCGTGACGGTCACCGTCGGCGATGCCGCCTCGTCCGGGGGAGTGGTGTGGTGGGCGTATCTGGTGCCGTTCGCAGGGATGCTCTCACTGGTAGCCGCGACGTTCTTGGAGCGCCGCTCACCTCGGGACACCGATCCCACGGTGTCGCTGACGATCCACTGTGTCACCAGCGCGGTGTTGTTCACCGCGATGGCCGCAGCGGGCGGAGATGTGACTCCACCGGCTGACGCCACATTCTGGCTTGCCGTGACCTGGTTGGTGGTTCTGTCCACCTTCGGCGGCTACGGCCTGTACTGGCTGGTGCTGCGACGCAATGGTGTCACCCGGGTCAATACGCTGATGTTCCTGATGGCACCCGTGACCGCGGTGTGGGGGGCCGTGACCTTCGGTGAACCCTTCGGAATCCTCACCGCCACAGGCCTGCTGTTGAGCCTCGGCGCGGTGACAGTGGTGTTCCGTGGGCAGCCGCGAGAGGAGGGAGGAGATGCAGCTCGTCCCATAGAGGCAGGGCCCCGAACCACAAGTGGTTCGGGGCCCTGATCAGTGCTGGGTCAGCCTCAGTGGGCCTCGCCGTTGCCGGAGCTGCCGTTGCCTGAGCTTCCGTTTCCGTGCACCCGATTCTGCAGCTCGGTCAGCATGGTGAGCTGTTCGCGCTCACCATGATGCAGAGCGGCCTCGAGAGCTTCGCTCTCTTCGATCGGGTCAGCGGTGACAAGGCTGCCGGAGCCGGGCTTGCCTGCGGAGCCGAGCTTGTTCATCTTCTTCGGGATGGCCGCACCCTGGTACTCGAGCGGAATCGGGTGGCCATGGCCGTCGACCGGGCCGAGCGGCTGGTGGATCTCGATGTACTGACCATTGGGCATCCGCTTGATGATGCCGGTCTCGATGCCGTGCTCGAGAACCTCACGGTCGCTGCGCTGCAGACCCAGGCAGAACCGGTACGCCACGAAGAACGCGAGGGGCGGCAACAACACCATGCCGATACGGCCGATCCAGGTCATCGCGTTCAACGAAATGCTCAGGTGGTACGCGATGATGTCGTTGATGCAGGAGATCGTCAGAACGGCATAGAACGTCAGTGCCATCGCGCCGATCGCCGTGCGGACCGGAACGTCCCGCGGACGCTGCAGCAGGTTGTGGTGAGCATCGTCCTTGGTCAGACGCTTCTCGATCCACGGGTAGGCGATGAGGACGGTGAAGACCAGTCCCATGATCAGCGCCACCGCGAACACGGCCGGGATGGTGTACCGGTCGAACAGGTAGATCTCCCACGCGGGCCACAGACGGGCCAGGCCGTCCGTCCACATCATGTAGATGTCGGGCTGCGACCCGGCGGACACCTGTGCCGGGTTGTACGGGCCGATGGTCCACACCGGGTTGATCTGCAGCACGCCGCCCATGACCGCGAGAACACCGAAGGTGATGGCGAAGAACGCACCCGACTTGACGGCGAAGACGGGGAGGATCCGGACGCCGACGACGTTCTGCTCCGTGCGGCCGGGGCCGGGGAACTGCGTGTGCTTCTGGTACCAGACGAGCGCGAGGTGACCGGCGATCAGCGCGAGGATGATGCCGGGGAACAGCAGGACGTGCGCCACGTAGAGCCGGGGGATGATCAAGTCGCCGGGGAAGTCGCCGCCGAAGATCAGCCAGTGCAGCCAGGTACCGGCGATCGGGATGCTCAAGGTGATACCGGAGAACGCGGCACGCAGGCCCGTACCCGACAGGAGGTCGTCGGGAATGGTGTAACCGAAGAAGCCCTCGAACATGGCCAGGATCAAGAGAAGGCAACCGATGACCCAGTTCGCTTCACGCGGACGCCGGAAGGCGCCGGTGAAGAAGATGCGCATCAGGTGCACCACGATGGACGCCGCGAACATCAATGCCGCCCAGTGGTGGATCTGCCGGACGAACAATCCGCCGCGCACCTCGAAGGAGATGTTCAGCGTGGTCTCGTATGCGCGCGACATGGTGACGCCGCGCAGAGGCTCGTACGCGCCGTTGTAGACCACGTGGGCCATCGACGGGTCGAAGAACAAGGTGAGGTAGACACCCGAGATCAGCAGAATGACGAAGCTGTACAGCGCGATCTCACCGAGCAGGAACGACCAGTGGGTGGGGAAGACCTTGTTGATCTGCCGCCGCATGCCGGCTGCGAGGTGGTAACGAGAGTCCATTGCCTCCGCCTGGCCGGCGGCCATGGCGTTCAGTCTGGACGGTTTGTTGTTGGTCACGGTCGACGCTCCCAAAATGCCGGGCCGAGAGCTTCGATGTAGTCACCGGTGGCGACCAGGAAGCCCTCTTCGTTCACTGTAATAGGCAACTGCGGAAGTGCACGAGCAGCGGGACCGAAAATCGGCTTTCCGTAGGTCAGCGCGTCGAACTGCGACTGGTGGCACGGGCAGAGAATTCGGTTGGTCTGCTGTTCGTACAGCGACGTGGGGCAGCCGAGGTGGGTGCAGATCTTCGAAAAGGCGAAGTAGTCGCCGTAGTTGAAGCTCTCCTGGCCCTTGCGCTTGGTGACCCTTTCGGTGTCTTCCGTGCGCAGACGGATGAGCATCGTCGCGTTGCGGATGCCGCGCAGGCCCTCGAGAAGGGCGTCGTGGTCTCCGCGGTCGGATTCGCGGAAGGGGAAAACGGTTTCCATGGCACCGGCGTCGAGGTCTTCCGGACGGACGAGGACGACGTCCTCGGGACGACCGGTGTCTCGGCGCAGGTAGATGGTCTCGCCGGCGTAGCGGGGCGTCCAGCCGGACACCCAGAGCGGCGAATCGTCACGCTGTGCCCATGGGTTCTTGACCAGGCCACCGAGCGGCATCACCGACATGATTCCGAGTGCGCCACCACCGAAGAGGAGGCTGCGCTTGATGAGCTTGCGGCGGCCGAGCGTCGAGGTGTCGAAGGAGTCTCCGAGTTCCGCGACGATGGTCCGGCGGTCAGTCTCGGACGATCCGCCGTCGTGGCGGTCCTGGACGGACAGCTCTTCCGGGATGAACTTCTTGGTGAACTGGACGGCGCCGACACCGAGGCCGAGGATGGCCAGACCCATGGTGAGGCCGATCAGGGGGGTGTACAGGCTGTACGCGGAGTAGTTCTCTTCACCGGCGCCGGCGTACTCCCACGGCCAGAACAGGTAGATCGCGATGAACGCCACGGCCGAGACGCCGGCGAGGGCGAACCAGAACGCCACGGAGCGTTCGGCGCGCTTCTCGGCCTTGGTTCCTTCGACCGCCCAGCGGTTGCGGCGGAACGCGACATCGACCCCGTCGAGGTTGGTACCGAGTTCGACCAGCTCGTCGCGGCTCAGGTTCTCGAGTTCCGCGTCCGTGTACTTCTTTGGCGTAGCGCCGCCCGGTTGGCCAGCGTCGCTCATGACCTTGCTCCGATCCACAGTGCTGCACCGACGACAGCGATGATTCCGACGACCCACATGGCCAAGCCCTCGGATGCCGGACCGATGCCGCCGAGTCCGTATCCACCGGGCTGCTTCGTCTCGCCCGACGACTTGATGTAGGCGATGATGTCCTTCTTCTCCTCGAGGGTCAGCTGACGGTCCGAGAACTTGGGCATGTTCTGCGGTCCTGTGACCATCGCGGTGTAGATCTGCTGCTCGTTGGCAGGGTCGAGGACGGGCGCGTACTTACCGGAGGACAGTGCTCCGCCGCGACCGGTGAAGTTGTGGCAGGACGCGCAATTGAGGCGGAAGAGTTCGCTGCCTCGTCCGATGTCGCCGCCGCGCAGCGAGGACTGGGCGATTTCGCCGTTCTCGTCGCGCACGACCGTGGGGCCGCCGCCGTTGGCCTGGATGTAGGCGCCGATGGCGTCCGTCTGCTCGGCGTCGAACTTGAGCGGCTTGCGCTCGACCTGCGCCTCGTTACGCGACGCGGGCATGCGTCCCGACGACACCTGGAAGTAGACGGCGGCCTCACCGACACCGATCAGGCTGGGCCCGCGGTCCTGCACACCCTGCAGGTTTGCACCGTGGCAGGTGATGCACGACGTGTCGTACAACTGCTTGCCTTCGCGGATCAGTGCTGCCTGATCGTCGGTCGCGGTGGCCACCTGCGGGGTAGGCGTCAACGCGGACGCGAGGAAACCGGCGCTGACCAGTCCCATCATCAGGACCAGGGCGCCCGTGACGCGACGGCGTAGCTTGCGCTGGCGACGCGTCTTCGCGGCAGACGCCGTGGTATCGGATGCGGGCGGGGGGGATGAACTCATCTGTATCCCTTTGGTATGTCGGGACGGACTGGACGTCAGGGGGCTGCCTGGGCGTTCAGCTGATCAACGGATGAAATAGATCGTGGCAAACAGGGCGATCCACACGATGTCGACGAAGTGCCAGTAGTACGAGACGACGATCGCGGCGGTGGCCTGGGCGGGCGTGAACTTGCTGACCTTGGTGCGGGCGATCAGGAAGACGAACGCGATGAGACCGCCGATGACGTGGAGACCGTGGAATCCCGTGGTCATGTAGAACACCGAGCCGTACACGCTGCTCGAGATGGACGTGCCGTGCTCGACGAGGTGCACGTACTCGTATCCCTGGCCGAGCACGAAGAACGTGCCCATGGCGAGGGTGAGGAGGTACCAGCGACGCAGACCGAAGACGTCACCGCGCTCGGCCGCGAACACGCCCATCTGGCACGTGAACGACGAGGCGATCAGCACGAGCGTCACCGGCACGGCGAGGAAGAGGTTCAGCTCGGTCGGCTCCGGCGGCCAGTTTCCATTCGCCTGTGCTCTGGCCACGAAATACATGGCGAAGAGCCCTGCGAAGAACATGAGCTCACTTGACAACCACACGATGGTGCCAACGCTGACCATGTTTGGTCGGTTCAGCGAGTGCACGCGTTGGGTGATTGCTGATCCTGAAGTCCCTACTGCGCTCGTCACAGACAGAAGTATGACGCTTCGTCGTAAGAGACGACTACCCGGGTCCACCCTCGGCGCGCCGAGGCGTCCCGGTTGTCCGATTCTGCCTGCTGACGCGCTGGTGGCGGGCATGAAAGGGTGGAGGAATGCGAACTCGTGACAACAGTACGGGGTGGTTGCGGAGACTGTTCGGCGGTGGCAGGTCAGCGCCCCCACTGGACCCGGACCGGGAGGATCTCGTCGTGGTCGCCTCCTGCTTCGACGACGTGGAGGCGTGCTCCACCACTCTCGAACGCGCGGCCTCGGAGACTCCGGTGTGGCGGGCCGACGAGGAGGCCGTGCTGCGTCACCATCTGCGACTGCCGGCGACCACCCTCGGCGACGCGGAGTCCATTGCGGCGCAGGACGGATACCGGCCACGGCGCACCGGCGTCGCGGTTGCCGACGCCTCCGGGGCCGCCGAGGGGACCGTGGAGTTGGTGTTGCAACGGGTCCAGGTGCTGGACGCGCTGCACTGTTCCCAGGAGCGGTCGAGAATGGCCGGGCTGGCGCAGCGTCTCGGTGGGGACGTCGCGGGGTGGGACGCAATGCAACCGGTGCGCGAGACGGATACACAAGGCAACTAGGCTGCGGAGAGCGGATCACACGAGTACACATCGCTACGAGTTTCGAGGGGACACGACGATGCAGAGCCCGACCGTGCAGGGCCCGGACGCCCAGGGGACGAACGACACGACCCCGCCGGTCCGCACGTGGCCGTCGGTTCTCGGGGCGCTCACCGAGGGACGCGATCTGTCGGTGGAAGACGCGACGTGGGCGATGGATGAAATCATGTCCGACAATGCCACGTCCGCCCAGATCGCCGCGTTCGGTGTCGGCCTCAAGATGAAGGGTGTCGTTCCGGAAGAACTGCGCGGACTGGCCGACTCGATGCTGGGCCATGCGCGCAAGGTGCCGGTCGATGCCGATGTCGTGGACATCGTGGGTACCGGTGGCGACCGGTCCAACACCGTCAACATCTCCACGATGGCGTCGATCGTGGTGGCCGCCAGCGGCATTCGGGTGGTGAAGCATGGAAACCGGGCCGCCTCCTCGAAAAGTGGCGGCGCCGACGTACTCGAAGCACTCGGTGTCCGGATCAACTTGGGGCCCGACGAGGTAGCACGCTCCTTGCGCGAGGCCGGTATCGGTTTCTGCTTCGCGCCGGTCTTCCATCCCGCCCTCCGGTTCGCGGCGGCCCCGCGTAAGGAAATCGGCATTCCGACGGTGTTCAATGTGCTGGGGCCTCTCACCAATCCGGCGCGGCCGCGCGCGGGACTCATCGGCTGCGCGTTCCGCGATCTGATCCCGGTTGTCGCCGGGGTGCTGGCGCAGCGCGGTAACTCCGCACTCGTGGTGCGGGGGGATGACGGCCTCGACGAGCTGACGACGTCGAGCACGTCGACCGTGCATCTCGTGTCCGAGGGATCGGTGACGGTGCGTCAGCTCGATCCTCGCGATCTCGGTATCGCCCGGGTGTCGCTGGACGAGCTGCGGGGCGGGGACGCCGAAGCGAACGCGCTGGTGGCACGGCGCCTCCTCGACGGCGAGGCCGGGCCGGTGCGTGACGCGGTGCTGCTCAACGCTGCCGGCGCCATCGCGGCCTTCCGTGGTCTCGGCGACCGCCCGCTCGAAGAAATCTTGGCCGAGGGTATTACGACGGCAGCTCAGGCAATCGACAGTGGGGCGGCGGCGGCACTTCTGGTGAAGTGGGCCGCAGTCACCTCGGCGATGACGGCGACCAAGTAGCGCGCCGCCCGGCGCCGGTCATTCGCCGATGGAAAATCCGGCCTCGACATCGGCGCTCGAATAGGACTGGAACGCGATGTGTGTTGCCGTCCTGGACACTCCGTCGACCTTGTTGATCCCCTCGGTGACCACTTCGGCGATCTTCGCGTGGTCCCGGACCCGCACGATTGCGATCAGGTCGATGTCGCCGGCGCAGGAGTAGACCTTGTCGACGCCGTCGATATCGGCGACGGCTTGCGCTGTTTCCGGGATGCGGCGGGCTTCGGCGTGGATCAGGACGATGGCGTTGATCATGAGTGCCACCCTATGTGGTGGTGAACAGCGTCGGGCAGAGGCGCTCGGGACTCCGGTTCGGGTGTCGGTTCACTGCCGGCGCGGGCCCGCTCGCACCACTCCGCCCACGATCCGGCCCCCCGGGCGGGTTCGCAGTATCCCGCGGAGGCGCTGACTATGCGGGTGCCCTCGCTATCGAGCCAGCGGGCCAGCAGACCGGCTTCCTCGGGCGAGGCCCCGCGGAGCGGTGCATCATCCGGAACGACGGTCTCGGCAGCGAGCACCAGAGCCTCGACCACCGGCATCGGGTGTATTCCGCGCCGCGCACGCCCGGAGGATGCGAGCCGGCCGTGCCGGATCACGGCGAACTCCCAGCCTCCGGTGGCGGCCGGGCGGGCCGCCACGATTTCCTCGAGCGCGGTGAGGGCAGCCAGCCGTTGCATCCTGCGCAGTGCGAGGGCCACGTCTGCAGTGCGGTCGCGCAGCCGGGCGGCGTTCTCGAACAGCTCGCCCGCCGCGAGCGCGTCCAGCCGTGTGCGCATCCGCCGCAGCGGCGTGTCGTCGACGCCTCGCAGCAGATGACGGAAGAGTCGGGGGCCTGGGCTGTAGTCGTCCTCGGTTTTCAGACCCTGCACGGCCGCCGGGCACCGGGCGAGTTCGCGCGGCGGACATTGCGGTCCATGCTCGCGCCCTTTCGGTATCCGGGTGGTGCAGGTGCGCAAGACGCAGTACTCGGCGAGCGTCTCTGCGACCTCGACCGCTGTGGAGCGGGACCGGAACGGGCCGAGTGAATCCGGAGCGGGAGTGCGTACGACGGACAGTCGGGGAAAGGCCTCGACTGTGAGTGTGATCCACCATCCGCGCTTCGGATACTTCGATCGCCGGTTGTACGGCGGCGTGTGTGCGGCGAGTAGGCGCAGTTCGCGGACACCGGCCTCGAGCGCGTGCGAGCACTCCACATGATCGATCCGCGTGGTGAGCGCCACCATCTCCTTCATCCGTCCGCGCGTCTCGGACCCGGTGAAGTAATTGCGTACCCGGCGCCGCAGGTCTGTCGCCGTTCCGACGTAGAGCACCTCGTCCGAGGGGCCACGGAACAGGTACACCCCCGGGGCATGCGGTAAGTGACTGGCCAGGGTGCGCTTGGCTCGCTGGTGGGAGGAGACGTCGGGAAGGTAATCGACGAGTTCGGTGAGACTGTGCACTCCCTGGTTGCCGACCCGATCGATCAGAGCGTGCAGGACGTCGACGGTGGCGCGGGCGTCGTCGAGTGCGCGGTGAGTGGGCTGTGTGCTGACGTCGAAGAGCCGGGCAAGGGAGGACAGCTTCACCGAGGGCGCTTCGTCGCGGGTGAGGACGCGGCGCGCCAGCTTGACCGTGCACAGCACCGTGAACTTGGGCCAGGGGGTGTCGGTGGCCGCGGCGGCGGCCTTGAGGAAACCGGTGTCGAAGGGAGCGTTGTGCGCAACCAGCACCGAGCCTCGTGCGAATTCCAGAAAGGCGGGCAGTATCCTCTCGATACGCGGGGCGTCCACGACCATCGCCGTGGTGATTCCGGTGATCTCCACGATGTGCGGCGGGATGGAGCGACCCGGATCCACGAGGGTGGCCATCTCGCCGAGTACTTCGCCCCCGCGCACCTTCACGGCGCCGATCTCGGTAATCGCGTCCTCCCCGGGCCGTCCACCGGTCGTTTCGAGATCGACGATCACGAAGGTGGTATCTCGCAGCGGGGTGTCGAGCTCGTCGAACCTCAGTTGCTCGAACTTCGGTTGCACGAATTTCGGTAACTCGGGTACGCCGGAAACTCTCACGGCCCGGAGCGTATGGGCGGGTACCGACAAGCCACTTCCGACGAACACTTCGGGGGTGGGGAGACGAGGATCACACTGCCTTTTCCCGGCTCGTCCCGGAGTGCGGTAGCGGGCAGCGATTGTCGCGCAGTGAGTGTGCCTCGGGCGGACGACGACAGGTGTTCGGCCTCGGCGACGCGTTGCGGGTCTCGTATCGATGAAGGGTATGTGAACTGCAAGGATGCGGGGGCGGCGAAGGCTCGTCGCGAAAGGGTCGGGGCGAAATCGCCACAGCCGCTATCGAAAAGAGATCGGAAACCAACCGACTGTTATCTCGCTGTTATCGGAACCCGGTACAGGCGACCGCAGCGGGTATCCCTGCGCCCGATGGGCAATCTTCGCGTGTCCCGGTCGACATCCGGGTACTCCATTTCGTAACCTTCCTGAGACCTAGCGGAGTCTTGCCGCCCCACACCGGGACAGCATCGCTAGTCACCGCCTAATCGGCTTCTCGTGAGAGGGCCGTACCGGGAACCCAAGTTTCTACTGGGGTGAATCCTGCCGGGACGTTCGTCGGACCGGTGGGTAGGGCTGATCTTCCCAGCCCGAACCCGTCAGCTAACTCGGTCGGCGGACGAATGGAAGAAACGGAGTACCCCTTTCGTGGCGTCACAAGTTTCCAAGCGGAATGTGCGGCGGGCAATCGTCGCCAGCGCTCTTGCAGTAGGTGCGCTCACCGCTACCGCAGCCCCGGCCGCTGCGGACCCCATCACCATCCCCGGAATCGGAACCTTCGAGATCCCGGGCGTCGTCATCCCGCAGGTCCCCGGAGCGCCCGCGCTGCCCGCGCCGCCCGCGTCCTCCACCGGCGACAAAGCTGTTCAGGCAGCTCAGAGCAAAATCGGTGCTCCGTACGTCTACGGCGCCGCCGGTCCCAATTCGTTCGACTGCTCCGGTCTCGTGCAGTGGGCGTTCAAGCAGGCCGGACTCAACCTGCCGCGCACCAGCTACGACCAGGCCGCGGCCGGGACTCCCGTCGCGCAGTCCGATCTTCGTCCCGGCGACGTCGTGTCCTTCTACGGTGGGTCGCACTCCGGTATCTACGCCGGCAACGGCAACGTGATCCACGCCTCGACCGAGAGCCAGCCGGTCAAGTTGGCGCCCATCGCGTCGATGCCTTTCGACGGCGCACGCCGCTACTGATCCAGCCGCGTGGCACACGCATCTCCGGGACTCGTCCGGGGATGTACGGGGTAGCTTCGCAGGATCGCGCACGACCACCCAGGGTGGGTTCGAATCGCCATTCGAACCCACCCTTTGTGACATCTCGGCGCCCTGTCACCGCCGGAAATGCGCGCCGATGTCGTCTGTGCCACGAGGCTGCGTCGGAGGTGGACACGAACGTATGCCATTCCGTAACCTATCCGAGACCTTGCGAACTCATGTCACCCGAACCGGACGACAACGCGGGTCGCCACCTCTTCAGCATTCCGTGGCCCTGCGCGACCGCGGACCCTCGTGTCGCGCATCGCATCGCGTCTCGGGTGGTGGAGATCGATGAACGGAGAACCGCATTCCGTGGGCTCGAACAAGATGAAGCGCTCGCTGCGCAGCATGCTGACCGTGGGCGTCCTGTCCTTGACACTCACCTCTCTGCCCACCGTGTCGGCGGGCGCGGACCCGGTGGTAACCAACCCGACGGAGGCACTGGCCAAACTCGGTGATCTCTCCCGGCAGTCCGAGCAGACGTCCGAGGCACTCCACAACGCGCAGATCGACCTCGACGCCAAGTTGGCGGCACAACGTGACGCCGAGGCGAAGCTCGCCGGTGATCAGGGGGCTCTCGACGCCGCCAACGCGCGCATCGCGGTGTTCGAGCCGGTGGTCAACAAATTGGCGACGGCCAATTACCAGGGAGCCCGCACCAATCGGCTCTTCGCGGTGATGGTCAGTGATTCGCCGCAGCAACTTCTGGACCAGATGTCGGCTCTCGACGTCATCTCCAACGAGACCCGCAACCAGGTCGCGCAGTTCCAGGCAGCGACGTCGGATGCGGCGAAGGCCGCGGAAGCATCGAAGCAGTCCGCGGACACAGCCCGGTCCGCAACCGAGCAGGCCAAGGCGCGCAGCGACGATTTGCAGCGCAAGCAGAGTGACCTGCAGGCACAGATCGGTGAGGTGATGAAGGCGTTCGGTGACCTCACGGGCGCCGAGCGCGACCAGTTGGCCGGTACCCCGTTCCCGCCGGGATTCGATCCGAACACAATCCTCGCCCACCTCACACCGGGCTCCGGGTCGAGCGCACTCCAGGCCGGGATGACCCGCATCGGCGACCCGTATGTCTGGGGCGCCACCGGTCCGAACGAGTTCGACTGTTCTGGTCTCGTGGTGTGGGCTTACAAGCAGGTCGGGAAGACGTTGCCGCGGTCGAGTCAGGCGCAGGCAGGCGGGGGCACCCCGGTGTCTCGCGATCAGCTCCAGCCCGGCGACGTGGTCCTCTTCTACGACGACGCCTCTCACGTCGGCCTGTATGCGGGCAACGGCAACATCCTGCACGCGTCCACATTCGGTGTCCCGGTGAAAATCGAGTCGATGGCCAAGTTCCCGTTCTACGGAGCACGCCGCTACTGACGGTGACCGTCCCGCACCCGCGGAAGGGCATGCTCATACACTCACCGGCGTGCCCGAATCAGAGCCGGCGACCGCCGGGGAGCCGACAACATCACGCCGCCGGGCGCGCCCCTGGGAACTCGCCGCCCTGGTGGGCCTCGTTCTCGCCGTCCTCGTCGTACTGGCTTTGACTGGATTCTCGCGAACCGGCGAACGCACGGACGGCGCCGTCGGCAACGCCGACACGGCGGAGCAGAGCCGTCGCATCGAGGTGCAGGCCCTCCTTGATCGTTGGGCGAAGGCAGTTCGCTCGAACGATCCGGCAGCCTTGTCGCAGCTGATGGATGCGTCGGCATCACCCGGATTTCTCGCAGCGGAGACGCGGCGAGCCGCGAATCTCGCGGCTGTCGAATTTTCCGACTGGGGATACGAGCTCGCCGACGGTACCGGGACCGAGGTGCCGGAGAGTGAGGTGCCGGAGAGTCTGGTCGACGCGCTCGGCGCCGACGAGGTGTGGTCACCCGCGGTTCGACTCCGCTATGCGATCGCGGACGTGGACGTGCTTTCCACCCGTAAACCTGTGTCACTGGTCGTCGCCCGGCGCGGTGATCGTTGGACCCTGGTGAGCGACAACGCCACAGTGGACGGGGATCATCGGACCTGGCGGGGGCCGTGGGATTTCGGCCCCGTGGTGTCGCGCCGCGTCGACACAGGCGACGGACTGACGTCGGTGGTGCTGGGGCACCCCGACAACGCCGCAATGGTGGACCGGCTGGCCGAAGAACTCCCGTCTGCGGTGGTCAACGTCACGCAATTGTGGGGGCCGGACTGGGCAGGTAGGACGCTCGTGTGGGTGGCGGCGTCGCAAGACGAGTTCACGGCGCTGGTCGGCCCGGATCACGACGGACGTGACATTGCCGCCGTCGCGATCTCGGATGCCGTCGACCCGGAGGCAGCAGCGGTGAGCGGACAGCGGATCGTGTTCAGCCCGGCGTCGGCGGAGCGCCTCACCGAGGTGACCCGCCGGGCTATCCTGCGGCACGAACTGACCCATGTGGCGGCGCGGGCCGACACGGTGGATCGCTCGCCGATGTGGGTGCTCGAAGGGTACGCGGAGTACGCGGCATACCGCGGTTCCGACGAGGAGAAACGCCGGATCGCACCCGCGCTCACGGCGCTGGTGGACGAGGAAGGCGCACCGCAGGAGTTCCCCCGTGACGAGGACTTCTCTGCGGCAGGTGAGCGCGGGTCCATCGCCTACGAGACGGCGTGGTCCCTCAACGCGTTCGTGGCAGAGGAATTCGGTGAATCGAACGTGACGCAGCTGTATCGTGCGTTGGCCGTCGGGGAGAGTGACCTCGTGCAGGTCGACGACACACTGGCCGAGGTCCTCGATGTCGATGCCGATCAATTCCGGGACGAGTGGGCCGACTGGGTGGGCGCCCGACTGGGGTGACCCTGCGTCGCCCAGCGCCTGGTCAACCGCCTACGGTGGTCACATGCGTCGAACCCTGTTGGTGACGAACGATTTTCCGCCCCGCCCGGGTGGTATCCAGTCGTACCTGCACACCTTCGCCAAGCACTTTCCGGCGGACGACTTGGTGGTGTATGCCCCGCGGTGGCGGGGCGACTCGCATGTCACCTTCGATGCGCGACAGCCCTTTCCGGTGGTACGTCATCCCACCACGCTGATGGTGCCGACACCGTTCGTGGCCCGGCGCGCCGCGCGGCTGATCGAGGAGTACGGTTGCGCGAATGTGTGGTTCGGGGCCGCCGCGCCACTCGCCTTGCTCGCTCCGACGCTTCGCCGTGCGGGCGCGCAGCGCGTCATCGCCAGCACGCACGGGCACGAAGTGGGCTGGTCGATGCTGCCCGCCGCGCGGCAGGCGTTGCGGCAGATCGGTGAGCAGACGGACGTCGTCACCTACGTCAGCCGCTACACCCGCGGCCGCTTCGCGTCCGCATTCGGTGCGGGCGCCGCGCTCGAGCACCTGCCGCCGGGGGTCGACACGGAGCGGTTCGCGCCCGACAGCGGCGCTCGCACGGAATTGCGGGCCAGGTACGGGCTGGGGGAGCGGCCGACTGTCCTGTGCCTGTCGCGTCTGGTGCCGCGCAAGGGGCAGGACGTTCTCATCCGGGCCCTCCCGACCATCCGTGAGCACATCGATGGTGCGGTACTCGTAATCGTCGGCGGCGGGCCCTACGAGGACCGCCTCCGGTCCATGGCCCGGGCGGTGGGTATGGAGGACCACGTGGTGTTCACCGGAACGGTCCCGTCGGCGGAACTGGCGGCACACCATACGATCGCCGACGTGTTCGCCATGCCGTGCCGCACGCGGGGCGCGGGACTGGACGTGGAAGGCCTGGGGATCGTGTTCCTCGAAGCATCCGCCAGTGGAGTCCCCGTGGTCGCGGGACAGTCGGGTGGTGCACCGGAAACGGTGCGCCAGAACGAGACCGGGCTCGTCGTCGACGGCACGTCGGTGAACGAGGTGGCCCGTTCGGTGATCGCGGTTCTCGCCGACCGCGATCGCGCTGCCGCCATGGGTGCGGCAGGACGCGAATGGGTCAAGGCGGAGTGGCGATGGGACGTACTCGCCGCGCAGCTGCGGGCACTGCTTGCGTGACCACCCGTGAGTACTTCTCAACCGCGGGCGGTTGAGAAGTACTCACGAGTCCGGAGGGGACTACTTGGCGTAAATGGCGGCGATCTCCTCGGAGAAGCTCTCGTGCACGACGTTCCGCTTGAGCTTCATCGTGGGCGTGAGTTCGCCTGTCTCCTCGGTGAAGTCGACGGGCAGGACACGGAACTTCTTGATCGCTTCCGCGTGCGAGACGAGTTTGTTGGCTTCGGCGACCGCCTCGTCGATCTCGGCCGTGAGATCGGCGTCGGCGAGCAGATCGCCGACCTTGGTCTCGGCGGGCTTGCCGTTGCGCTCGTTCCACGCGGGGAGGGCGTCGGCGTCGATCGTGATCAGAGCGCCGATGAACGGCTTCTGGTCGCCGACGACGATGGCCTGGCTGATGAGCGGGTGCGCGCGGAGGTGATCCTCGAGCTGCGCGGGGGACACGTTCTTTCCACCGGCCGTGACGATGATCTCTTTCTTGCGGCCGGTGATCGTGATGTAACCGTCCGAATCGACCGACCCGAGGTCGCCGGTGTGGAACCAGCCGTTGTCGAGTGCCTCGGACGTGGCGGCCTCGTTGCGCCAGTATCCGTGGAACACCACCGGTCCCGACAGCAGGATCTCGCCGTCGTCCGCGATGCGAACCGAGTTTCCTGCGAGGGGTTTGCCGACCGAACCGACCTTCTGTTCGCCGATCGTGTTGACTGCGAATGCCGCTGAGGTCTCGGTGAGACCGTAGCCCTCGTAGATCGTGATGCCGATGCCGCGGAAGAAGTGGCCGAGCCGGGCGCCGAGCGGTGCGCCGCCCGAGATCGCCAGCTGGCACTTTCCGCCCAGCGCCGCGCGTAACTTCGAGAACACCAGCTTGTCGAACAGTGCGTGCTTGGCCTTGAGGACCAGTCCCGGCCCGCCCTTGTCCTGAGCTTCGCTCCAGGCGATGGCCGTCTCGGCGGCCGCGTCGAAAATCTTGCCCTTGCCCTCGCCGTGGGCCTTGGCGCGGGCACTGTTGTACACCTTCTCGAAGACACGGGGCACCGACAGGATGAAGTCGGGGCGGAACTCGCCGAAAGTGGGGACCAGGTTCGGGATGTCGCTCGTGTGTCCGAGCGCAGCACCCGCGTCGAACGATGCGATGCTCACTGCCCGCGCGAGTACGTGCGCCATCGGGAGGAACATCAGCGTGCTCACACCGGGGGACTTCAGCAGGGTGCCGAGGCTCGAGTCGAGGATGCCCTTCGACTCGGCGATCAGATTCGAGTGCGTCAGCTGGCAGCCTTTGGGGCGACCGGTGGTACCGGAGGTGTAGATGAGAGTCGCGGGGTCGCTCGACTTCAGAGCCGCGACCCGGGCCTCGATCTCCGCGTCCGGGACGTCGATGCCGAGCGTGGTCAGTTCGTCGACGACGCCGCGCTCACCGCCGGCCGCCTCGATCTGGTAGACCCCACGCAGCCCCGACGCCGCGGCGGCGACCTCCTTCACGGTTGCCGCATACGTGGCGTTCTCGACAATCAACTGGGTGGCTTCGGAATCGCCGAGGATCCAGCGGACCTGCTCCGCCGAGGAGGTTTCGTAGATCGGGACGGTAACGCCGCCGGCGGACCAGATGGCGAAGTCGAGGAGCGGCCACTCGTACCGGGTGGCGGACATCAACGCGACCCGATCACCCTGCTGGACGCCCAGGGCGACAAGGCCCTTCGCGACCGCGGTGACCTGTGCCGCGAAATCGGCGGCCGTGACATCGGTCCAGGTTCCCGCGACCTTTCGCTTGTACACGACCAGCGCCGGACGGGCCGCTGCGTGGGCGAACACCGAGTCGACCGCGGACGCGTCCTCCGCGATCGTGAACGACTGTGGCGCGCTGAACTCGGGCACGAAAAACCTCCGACGCTGAAAGATACTGACGAGTAGGATTGTCTGGCTCAACTTTAGACCTTCGCCTGCACCTCGCTGGCCCAGCCCGACCGACCCCTGCTCAGAGCCTGTTCGCGGCCGCCGGAGGAACCACGCGGCAATCGCGGCGCGGCAGTGTGTGAAGCTAGTCGCTGTGAGCAGTATTCAGGTCGCAGACCAGACGTTCGTTGCGGCGCCACCCGCGCAGGTAGCGGCGGCGATTGCCCCGCCCACCCGCTGGCGCCGGTGGTGGCCCGACCTCACTCTGTCCGTCCGCGAGGACCGTGCCGATAAGGGGATCCGGTGGGTCGTGGCCGGGTCCCTCACCGGAACGATGGAGGTGTGGCTCGAACCGGTGCTCGACGGGGTGATCGTCCACTACTTCCTGCATGCCGAACCGGCCCGGAGCGAGGGCGACGGTTCACCCGACCTGGCTGCACTGAACCGTCGCCGCCGTGTCGAGGGGAAAGTGATGTCCTTCGAGGTCAAGAAGGAACTGGAAGCGGGTCGCGCACCCGGGGAACCACCATCCTGACCTGGCGCCCTTTCCCGGGGGGCGCCGTCAGCATTGTGTCCGAGCACGGGAATCGTGTGTGATAGTCGGGCACGACACAGTCACGGAACCAGGTAACAGTGTGGCCCGGCCATCGGCGCGCGGGTTCGCACACGCGAAAGGAAGCGTTCAGTCCATGCCCGAGAGGACCAAGAGGTCGATCAGTATCGAGGCGCCGCCCGCCCGGGTGATGGATGTGATCGCCGACTTCGACGCGTATCCGGCGTGGGTGACGGCAGCGAAATCCGTGGAGGTACTGGACCCGGGGCCGAACGGCCGGGCCGATCGGGTGCGCTTCGTCCTCGATGCGGGAATGGTCAAGGACACCTATGTGCTCCGCTACCGATGGGCGCCGGACGGCAAGGCCGTGAGCTGGGAGCTCGAGTCGGGCGAGATACAGAAGGCGCAATTCGGTTCGTATGTGCTCGAGGAAGAATCGGGCGGCAGTACCACCGTCACCTACGAACTGACCGTGGACCTCACCATCCCGATGATCGGCCTGTTCAAGCGCAAGGCCGAAAAGGCCATCACCGATACAGCGCTCAAGGAACTGAAGAAGCGGGTGGAAGGCTGATCAGCGAGGGCGGTAGCGGTCCCGCACGGGTCCAGTTCTTCGTTGGCAAGGGCGGTGTGGGTAAGACCACACTCGCTGCCGCGACGGCGCGGGCGGCTGCGGACAGTGGTAGTCGGACACTTCTCGTTTCCCTCGATCAAGCGCATTCACTCGCCGACGTCCTCGGCGTCGGGTCGGCACGAGACCTCGTGTCGGCGGCCGACTGTCTCGACGTCATCGAACTGGATACTCTCGCCGTGCTGGAAAGGCGCTTCAGGAGCGTGTCGGCACTGATCGCCGCCGCAGGAAACCACGACCACGGCGCGCAACTGTCGGCACTGGAACCCGAGGAGTTGACGGGGCTGCCGGGTGTGCAGGACGTGCTGGGTTTGCGGGAGGTCGTCGGCTTCGCCACCAGCGGGCGGTACGACACCGTCGTCGTGGACTGCCCACCCACCGCGGATGCGCTGCGGATGCTCGACGCGCCCGCGATGACCCTCGACTACATCGAGCGGGTGTGGCCGCAGCATCGTCGGATGATCGCCCTGGTGGGCACGGATCCGCGGCTGGTCATGCTGGTCTCGTTGCTCGAGCAGGTGGTCTCCGCCGTCGGCGAGGTCCGAGCGTTGCTGACGAACCGCTCGAAAACGACTGTGCGCCTGGTGACCGCGCCCGAGCGGGTGGTGCTCACGGAAACTCGCCGTACCTTGGCCGCGGCGGCGCTCTCGGACCTGCGGGTCGATGCCATCCTCGTGAACAACCTTCTGCCGCAGTTCGATTCGACTGATAAGGGAGATGGTCCCGGAGTCGCCTGGCTGACGCGGCGACGGGCGCTCCAGCAGAGGGTGCTCGCCGAGCTCACCGCGTCGGTCGGAGCGACCGTGATCCGCACGGTGACCCGTTCGGTGACGGAGCCGGTAGGGTTGGCCGATCTCGGCGATATCGCCAGGGAGTTGTATACCGACGGCGTGGACGCGGTTGCGGTGCTGGGGAAGAACCCTCCTGCAGTGCGGGTGGGGCTGGAATCGGGGGCCGGTGTGGATTCTGTGTACACGATGCGGATGTATCTGCCGCTCGTGAATCCGTCGACTCTCACCTTGGGTCGAGTGGAGGACGATTTGGTGGTGGGTGCCGAAGGGGTGCGCCGGCGGATACGGCTCGCCTCCGTCCTGCGCAGATGCGTCGTTGCAGGCGCGGAACTGGACGGCACCGACCTCGTGGTGCGCTTCACCCCGGACCCTCAGGTGTGGCCGGTATGAACGACGATCACGCCCAACTCGTCGCGGAACTGCGGGCGCTGGCCGAAAATGCCCTGGAGCGACTCGAACCGATCCTGCAGCGCGCCGCGGCACCCCACGCGCAGGACGGACCGAACGATCCGGCCGCGGGCACCGGCGAGTGGTCGGGGTGCACGTGGTGCCCGGTCTGTGCGCTCGCGGCGTTGATTCGCGGAGAACAGCACGACCTCGTGACACTTCTGGCGAATCAGGGGACCGTGCTCATCGCGGTTCTCCGGCAGATACTCGACGAGCATCGTGTGCACGACACCCCGGACGGCCCGCAGGCCCCGGACCCTCCGCCGGGTAACGCCGAGGACGCACCACACGGTCCCGCCGGCTCGGCGTTCGTCCCCATTTCGGTCACCATCAAGCAGTGACCGCCGACGCCCTGTCCGCAGATCTCGTGCGCGCGGGCGGCCCGGCGTGGGCACAATCATGTCCATGAACAACGGCGCGGGCAGCGACACGGGCGGCAGCTCGCCACTGACCATCGGCATCGACGTCGGCGGGACCAGCATCCGTGCTTCGGTAGTCGATGCGAGTGGCGAGGTTCTGGACTCGCTCCAGTCGCCGACACCGGCGTCCGCAAAGGCTCTCGAGAACGGCCTCGACCGGGCCGTGCGGGAGCTGTCGGGGCGACACAATATCGCCGCTGTCGGGCTGGCGGTCGCCGGATTCATCACCCCGGACCGCACCACGGTGCGGTTCGCGCCCCACCTGCCCTGGGTAGGTGCACCGGTAGGGCGGGACCTGGGCGAGCGGCTGGGCCTCCCGGTGATCCTCGAGCACGACGCCAATGCCGCCGCATGGGCCGAGCACCGTTTCGGCGCTGCGGCCGGAGGTCGGAATGTCGTGATGCTCGCCGTCGGGACCGGCATCGGGGCCGCGCTCCTCGCGGACGGGCAGCTCTACCGCGGCAGCCATGGTGTCGCACCGGAGCTCGGGCACATTCAAGTCGTTCCGGGCGGCCGTCCGTGCGCTTGTGGGAAGCGCGGGTGCTGGGAGCGGTACTGCAGCGGCACGGCCCTCGTCGACACGGCGATCGAGCTGCTGGCCGCCGACCCGACGACCTCGACCATCCTCGCCCGTGAAGTCGCCGTCGATCCGGGTGCGCTGACGGGACGCCGGATCGCAGGCGCCGCCCAGGACGGGGACCCCCTGGCCCAACAGACGATGCGGGAATTCGCGCGCTGGCTCGGGGTGGGGCTGGCACTGATCGGCGACGTGTACGACCCTGATCTCATCGTGATCGCAGGCGGCGTGGCAAGCTCGTCCCCGTTGTTTCTCGACGCGGCACGCGAGCACTACGCTGCATTGACCACCGGCGCGGGCCACCGGCCGTTGGCACGAATCCGGTCGACTCAACTGGGCGAGGCAGCGGGCATGATCGGGGCCGCGGAACTCGCCCGAGCCGTCCTGCCCGACCGGGTAGGTTGACTCCTCCTCGACACCTGTAAACCTGCAGTGTGATGCTGTGCGGGGTACCAGGGCGTATGTAGCGGCCCTCACCTACCCGAAGTAGAGTCGACCCGAACGAAGCTTGGGTTGCAACGGGAGGGACGCCATGTGGTACTGGCTCTTCAAGTACGTGTTTTTGGGGCCGGTTCTCTGGGTGTTGGGTAGGCCCACGGTGGAGGGAACGGAGAACATTCCGGCCGAGGGTGGTGCCATCTTGGCGAGTAACCATCAGGCAGTGCTGGATTCATTCTTCCTTCCGTTGCGTGTCTCGCGCAGGATCACCTTCCTCGCGAAGAGCGAGTACTTCACCGGGACGGGACTGAAGGGCGCCTTCCAGCGCTGGTTCTTCTCCGTCGCCGGGCAGGTGCCGATCGACCGCACGGGGGCCGACGCCGCGCAGGACGCACTGAATGCCGGTCTGCGCGTGTTGTCGCAGGGGAAGTTGTTGGGCATCTATCCGGAGGGCACCCGTTCTCCGGACGGCCGGCTCTACAAGGGGAAGACCGGACTGGCGCGGTTGGCGCTCGAGTCCGGGGTGAAGGTCATCCCGGTGGCCATGATCGGAACGGCGAAGGTCAACCCGATCGGTTCGCGACTCTGGCGTCCCGCGAAGGTGACCGTCCGGATCGGGGAGCCGATCGATTTCTCCCGGTTCGAGGGAATGGGCGGCAATCGGTTCGTCGAGCGGGCCGTCACCGACGAGGTGATGTACAAGCTGATGAAGCTGTCCGGTCAGGAGTACGTCGACATCTACGCGGCGACCCTCAAGAAGTCGACGCCGACCGGCCCGACTGCGGTGCCGGAGGCAGGACTCGCCCCGGCCACCGATGTCACGCGGATGCCGGACACGCGCGCGAGCTGACTTGCCACGGTCTCAGGCCACGGACACGTCGCCTCAGGCCACGGGGACGGACACGTCGCCGGACGGTGTCCGGCGTTCGTCCCCGTCCGGCCGGGACGCGGCCGTGCCGAAGGTGACGAACGCCACGGCTACCACAGCGAGGCCCCACCACACGTAGGACGACGCCAGGAAGTGGTCCCACACACTCCAGTGGACGCCGCTCCAGCGGCCGACTCCCAGTTTCCAATGGGCGGCCACCTTGATGACGGCCAGACCCGCGACTGCGACGAGCCCGAGCGCGATGCTGCGCCCCCGGTAGGCGAGGACCCCGAGCGTGAGGATGATTGGCACCGACCACACCCAGTGGTGTGACCACGACACCGGGGACACCAGAAGTCCCAGCACCGCGTTCACCCCGAGCGCGAGCGCGGCCTCCCCGGCGCGGAGCGTTCGGAGCATCGCGACGATCGCCACGGCGAGAACCCCGAGGCTGAGCAGCAGCCAGATCGGGGTGCGCAACGACTCGCTCACGTCGAAACGTGCCAGCACCCCGGTGATGCTCTGATTTGCCGGATACGCGGGAGTGCCGATCCGGCCCGAGTCGAAAAGAGTGCGGGTCCAGTAGGTGACCGAGTCGCTCCACGTTGCGATCGCGCCCACCGCGCTGAATGCAACGAAGGCGGCCGCTGTCGTCACTGCCGCGCGAAAGTCTTTGCGCAGCAGGAAGTACAGCACGAACACGGCGGGGGTCAGCTTCACGGCGGCGGCCAGTCCGATCAACACACCGCGGGGCAGGGGTGTGCGCTTCGCGAGGCAGTCGAACGCCACCAACGCCATCAGCAGGATGTTGATCTGCCCGTAGTCGAGAGTGGACGACACCGGTTCGAGTGCCGTGGCCACGGCCAGCCCGCCGAGCGCCGTCCACACCAGGGTGGTCCGCGGGGCGATTCCGAGGGAGTCGAGAGTGACGAGGAGTGCGCCGAACAGGGCGACCAGGGACAGCACGGTCACCACCACGCCTGCCGCCTCCAGCGACACCAGCGACAGTGGACTGAAGACCACCGCCGCGAGCGGCGGATAGGTGAACGGAAGGAAGTTACCCATCTGCGTGGGCGGCATCGATCCGTAGAGAGTGGGCCCGTGGAGGAACACCGACCCGCCGAGACGGTAGACGTCCAGGTCGAGCCGGTAATAGAAACCGAAGTCGCGTAGACCCGGCAGACCGACGAGGTTGTACGCGAAGCCGGTGACGAGTCCGGCGACGATCAGGACCCGGATCAACACACCTGCCACGCGTTGTCGCGGCGGCGTCCGCGGCGCTTCCGAGCGGTCCGCGGCAGTGCCCGCGGACCGACGACCGTCGGGGGTAGCGCTCACCAAGGTCTCCTTCAGGAGTGAGGGGTGGATCCGGTCGACGCCGACGAATGAGGCATAGTCTGCGGGCGTGCGTTACTTCTACGACTGCGAGTTCATCGAGGATGGTCGCACGATCGACCTGGTGTCGATCGGGGTGGTCGCAGAGGACGGACGTGAATTCTACGCCGTGTCCACCGAGTTCGATCCCGCGCGCGCCGGAAAGTGGGTGCGGCGGAACGTTCTGCCGAAATTGCCTCAACCGTCGTCCCCCTTGTGGAAGAGCCGCGCGCGGATCCGGGACGACCTGTACACGTTCCTGATTCCCCGGCCCGGCGTGGTGCCCGAACTGTGGGCGTGGGTGGCCGCCTACGACCACGTCGCCCTGTGTCAGCTGTGGGGAGACATGACGGCGTTGCCGCAGTCGCTGCCCCGCTACACCCGAGAGCTCCGTCAGTACTGGGAGGACAACGGTAGTCCAGCCCTTCCACCTGCACCGGGAGACGCCCACGACGCACTGGCCGACGCCCGGCACAACATGGCAAAGTTCGAAGCCGTGCGGGTGGCGCGGTCGCTGCGGTGACCTGACTCGCCATCCGTCGTGCCGAGCGAATATCCTGTATGGGTGAACTGGACTGTCGACGTGCCGATCGACCGCTTGCCCGAACTTCCGCCGCTTCCTTCCGTGATGCGTGAGCAGCTCGACGCTGCCCTGGCCAAGCCGGCTGCCCAGCAGCCGCAGTGGCCGGAGGGGCAGGCCGCGGCGATGCGGACCGTCCTCGAGAGCGTTCCGCCGATCACGGTCGCCAGCGAGGTCGTCGCGCTGCAGGAGAAGCTGGCGCAGGTGGCCCGTGGGGAGGCATTTCTCCTCCAGGGAGGTGACTGCGCGGAGACCTTCGCCGACAACACCGAGCCGCACATCAAGGGCAACATTCGCACGCTGCTGCAGATGGCCGTGGTCCTCACCTACGGCGCGAGCCTGCCGGTGGTGAAGGTTGCGCGCATCGCCGGTCAGTACGCGAAGCCGAGGTCGTCGAACGTGGACGCACTGGGACTGCAGTCGTACCGCGGCGACATGATCAACTCCCTCGTCGCGGACGAGGCGGTGCGCGCCCACGACCCGTCGCGGCTGGTGCGCGCCTACGCGAACGCGAGTGCAGCGATGAACCTCGTCCGCGCGCTCACCGGCGCGGGCATGGCCGATCTGCACAAGGTCCACGACTGGAACCGTGAGTTCGTGGCGTCCTCACCCGCAGGTGCCCGCTACGAGGCACTTGCCGCGGAAATCGACCGTGGCCTGCAGTTCATGAACGCGTGCGGCGTCACCGATCCGAGCCTGCACCAGGCGCAGATCTTCGCCAGCCATGAGGCGCTGGTCCTCGATTACGAGCGAGCGATGCTCCGTCTGGACAACGACGACGATCACCCCAAGCTGTACGACCTGTCGGCCCACTTCTTGTGGATCGGTGACCGCACCCGTCAGCTCGACGGAGCGCACATCGCGTTCGCGGAACTGGTGTCCAACCCGATCGGACTGAAGATCGGTCCCAGCACCACCCCCGAGATGGCCGTCGAATACGTCGAGCGTCTCGACCCCACCAACAAACCGGGCCGGTTGACGCTGATCTCCCGGATGGGCAACAACAAGGTGCGCGACCTGCTGCCGCCCATCATCGAGAAGGTGCAGGCCACCGGTCACCAGATCATCTGGCAGTGCGACCCGATGCACGGCAACACACATGAGGCGTCCACCGGCTACAAGACCCGTCACTTCGACCGCATCGTCGACGAGGTTCAGGGTTTCTTCGAGGTCCACCACGGCCTCGGCACCTACCCGGGCGGCATCCATGTCGAGTTGACCGGCGAGAACGTCACCGAGTGCCTCGGCGGCGCCCAGGACATTTCCGACCTCGATCTCTCGGGCCGGTACGAGACCGCCTGCGACCCGAGGCTCAACACGCAGCAGTCACTCGAACTGGCGTTCCTCGTCGCGGAGATGCTGCGCGGCTGATCCGGACAGAGTCAGGGCAGCGACACCAGGGTGACGGTGCTCCCGGGTTTCACCAGGTCGCCGCCGCCCGGGTTCTGGCTGATCACCACCGACCGGTCGGTGTCGGTGACTTGACGCACCTTCACCTCGAGTCCCAGTCGTGTCAGCTCGTCGCGTGCGGATCCGACGGTGCGTCCCAGCATCGACGGCACCCGCACAGCGTTGGACACCGTCAAGGTGACACTGGTGCCTGCGCTGACCTGGGTACCGGCCTTCGGGTCGGTGGCGATGACATCGCCTTCCTCGACCTTCCGGTCGAAGTCGGTGGCGGTGTCCTGCACCACGATGCCGACCGCTTCGAGGGACGCACGTGCCTCAGCCTCCGACATTCCCCGCACGTCGGGGATGTCGACGGGGGGAGCGCCCTTGCTGACGATGAGTTTTACCTGCGAGCCCGTGGGGAGTGAGGTACCGGGCGCCGGATCGAGCGCGGCCACCGCACCGATCGGAACCTTCGCGCTGAATGCCTGACCCCCGTCGACGGGCATGAAGGTCCGGTGCCGAAGCTCCCGCTCGATCTCGGAACGATCGCCGCCGGCGGGCAGGGGCGGGACGGTCGGCCGTCCGAGTGACACGACGAGCGCGACAGTGCCGTCCCGGGAGATTCGCGAGCCGCCCGGGGGATCCGTCCCCAGCACGGTGTCGAGTGCGGCTGTATCCGAATACTCGCCGCGAATCTCCGAAGAGAGCCCTGCCGCCTCGATCGCCGACACCGCGGCACCTCGATTCAGCCCGTCGATCGCCGGGACCGCGGTGTACCGGCCGGAACCCATCCACCAGCCGCCGAACCCCACGGCGAGGGCGAGCATCAGTACCACCAGCAGCCACAGGATCGTCGTCCGCCGCGACCGCTGACGTTCGGCGGCGAAATCCGGATACCGGTACCCCCCGTCGGGTTCGTCGTCGCTCTCCGATCCGTGCCCGTCCATCGGGGGACGCGGGGTACCCGCCGTCACGATGCGGGTGTGCTGGATACCGGGGTGTCCGCTGTGTTGCGGGAGCGGTGCGTGGAGAGGAGCAGCGGGAAGGTGCGCGGTGGGTGGGGCGAGCGGGCTGGGCGGCGAGGTGAGCGGAGGTGCGCTCGCAGCGGCGGCAAGATGCTGGGCCGAGCGGCGGGGTGCGGGCACCCGGTAGGTGGGCAGCTCGAGCGCCGCCGCGATGCTACGGAGTGCCGTTCCCATCTGTTCGGCGTTGGCGAAACGGTGTGAGGGTTCCCGGTGGGTGGCCTCGGCGACGAGTTCGTCGAACTCGTGCGGAACCCCGGCGATGTACGACCCCGGTCGGGGAACGTCCTGGTTGATGCGCTGATATGCAACGGACAGGGAGGTGTCCCCGGTAAAGGGTGTGCGCCCGGTGAGAAGCTCGAACAGCAGGATCCCGGTGGAATAGACGTCGCTGCGGGTATCCGCGACCCCGGACGTGACCTGCTCCGGAGACAGGTACGCGGCGGTACCGAGGATGACGCTGTTGGACGTGGTGTTCGACGCTGCTGCGGCACGCACCAGACCGAAGTCGGCGATCTTCACTTCGCCGCCGTCGGAAATCAGAATGTTCTCCGGTTTGACGTCCCGGTGCACGAGTCCGGCACGGTGAGCGACGGCCAGCGCGTCGAGAACCGGTCCAGCCACCGCGGCCACGGCATGTGGAGGCATCGGCCCGCGCTCGCGCAACAGTTCCCGTAGCGTTCCCCCATCGACGAGTTCCATCACGAGAAAGGCGTGTTCGCGGTCGTGTCCCTGGTCGTAGACGGCGACGAGTGAGGGATGCCCGAGCCGGGCCACCGAACGGGCTTCGAACTCGAAGCGGGAGACGAAGGCAGGGTCGGCAGCGAACTGCGGGTCCATCACTTTGATGGCCACCGGACGGTCGAGGCGCATGTCGAGCCCCCGATA
Source organism: Rhodococcus sp. IEGM 27 (assembly GCF_033142305.1). Classification (NCBI taxonomy): domain Bacteria; kingdom Bacillati; phylum Actinomycetota; class Actinomycetes; order Mycobacteriales; family Nocardiaceae; genus Rhodococcus; species Rhodococcus sp. IEGM 27. The sequence continues at coordinate 411,527 of NZ_JAWLSG010000005.1, forward strand.
CACGGTGGACATACCCCCACGCGCGATCAGGGCATCCACCCGATAGCGCCGGTCGAGCAGTTCGCCGATCAAACGTTGACCTCCATCGTGCACTGTGTCCGTCCCCCGTATGTCCGCGCAGTCCGGCCACGCGCCCTCCAATCGTAGCCAGCCGGACCGACCGGTAGCGCCACGGCGGAACCGACCAGATAACGTTAGGGGAGTGAGTGCCATCCCTTACTGTGACGATGTCCTGGACCCTTCCGTCTCGCTACTACAGCTGGTGGACGTGGCGAAGTCGTTGGGTGTACCCGTCACACGCGTGCAGCAGCTTCTACGGGATGAGCAGCTGATCGCTGTTCGCCGCAACGGTGTGCTCGGCGTTCCGGAACTGTTCTTCGGCAAAGACGGGCAGACGCTGAAGTGGCTGCCCGGCCTCATCGCGGTACTACACGACGGCGGCTTCCGCGACGAGGAGATTCTGCTGTGGCTTTTCCGGGAGGACGACACCCTTCCGGGGACGCCCGTGCAGGCGCTGCACGGGGACCTGGCTCGAGAGGTCATTCGCCGGGCACAGGCGATGGGTTTCTGAGCGCCGTTTCACTGCGTGCTGCGTGTGGGCATCGCGAGCCGGGCGAATTGTGGCACAGCGGTGGACCACCGGTTCCTGCGCGGCACCGTCGCACGCTGGTGCAAGACGGCATAGCCGCTGCGTTCTATTTCGTCGAGAATCCGTGAGTACAGCACGAAGGCCGTTCTGATCCCGGGCTGTACCCGGCGGTCCAGCATGCCGATTCCCGGCTCCGCATCCCGGTACACCGCCCGGGTGACCGCGATGAGGTGAGCGAGCGCACGAACGATGCGCTGATCCGTTGTCCCGGTGCGTCGGCTGGACATCAATAGGTCGGTGTCGACACCGAAAGCTGCCAGCTCGTCAGCGGGAAGGTATACGCGTCCCCGGTCGAGGTCTTCTCCGACGTCCCGGAGGAAGTTGGTCAGCTGGAAGGCTTCGCCGAGCGCAGCGGCGTGGGACTCCGCCTCGTTCGCGGGACAGATCGTGCCGAGCACGGGCAGCATCTGCAGCCCGATGACGGCGGCGGACCCGTACATGTACTCCCGCAGTGCGGGCATCGTGTTGTACCGGGCACGGTGCGACGGGGTGCCCGGAATATCCATCCGCATCGACTCGAGGAACGCGAAGAAGTATTCGGGCGCGATGTGGAAGGTCGCGACCGAGTCCAGGAAAGCGGGAAGGACGGGCGCCAGCTCGGGAACCGCTCGCGGGTCGATTGCAGTCGGGTCGTCGAATCCCCGTCGAAGCATCGATTCGATTCGATTGAGCTCTGCTGCACAGTCTTCGGTCGACCGCACGCCGCCCATCTCGACATCGACGATGTCGTCGACGGTGCGGGCGAATGCGTAGAGCGCGTGAACCGCATTGCGGCGGTGCCGGGGAAGTAACCGGGTGGCGAGGTGGTACGTGCGTCCATGCTCCGCTGTCAGAGCACCGCAGTAGCGATAGCTCTCCACCAGCTCCGTCATGGCCCGGCTATTCCACGCCGGGTGACGCGGCTACGCGTCGGAGTCCGGAGGAGGGGACCTCCGGCGACGGCCGGGATGCGCGCAAGCGCAGAGGGTCGACCGTGCGCAAAGACACCGCCGCGACCACAGCCGCGAACGTGGCGAGAGCAACGTGGGGGAAGGTGTAGAGGCCGATCGAGCCGTCGGGCTGGAATACGAGCATCAGCCAGGTGGACAGCCCGACGAGCACCATCAGCGTGCGTGTGGACAGGGCGAAGCCCGCTGCGATGGCGACGGGCCAGGAGTAGTACCAGGGCAGCGCGGCCGGCGAGAGAATGACGATGGCGACGAGGACGATCAGGATTCCGAGTATTGCGTCCCGTTCGGTGTTTTTGAATTTCCACCAGACGGTCAGGACGATCGCGACGAGTGCGGCTGCGCAGATCGGCCGGGTGATCGCGAGGATTTCGCCGAGCCGCAGATCCGCGAACCACGACGTTCCGACGGTCACGACATGGGCAAGGATCGTCGGCAGTGACAACCAGTTGATGATCTTGTTCGAACCCGACAGGGCCGTCATCCAGCCCAGTCCGACCCCGGCCACCGCCGACGCTGCGGCGAAGATGACGACGAACACGGCGACCCCCGAGCCGGCAGTTTTCGCGAACAGTGCCAGCGGCGATGCCGGAGTACGCCCTTCGGCCTCCGCTCTCTCCTTCTCGTGCAGCATCCAGATCCACACCATGAAGGGGAGTGCGGCACCGGCGGTCGCCTTGATCGCCACCGCGATCGCGACGAGCCCGATGCCCGCGAGATGGCGTCGCTCGAGAACGAGCGCAATGCCCGCCGTCATCAGGCCGACCATCAGCATCTCGTTGTGGACTCCACCGATGAGATGGACCAGAACAAGGGGGTTGAGCACTGCCAGCCACAGGGCGATGGCCGGGTTTCCGCCGAGGTGACGTGCGAGGTGGGGGACCGCCCAGATCATGAGAGCGAGCCCCGGCAGCATCGTCAGACGCAGCAGCATGGTGCCGGCGATGACGTTGTCACCGGTCAGGGCGGTGATTGCCTGCCCGAGAAGCAGGAAGACCGGACCGTAGGGCGCCGTCGTCGTGGTCCACACGTTGCTGACGTTGTCGAGCAGAATCCCAGGATTGACCACCGGGCCCACGGCGTAGGGATCGAAGCCGTCGCGCAGGAGGGCGCCCTGGGCGAGATACGAGTAGGCATCGCGGCTGAACATCGGCACCGCCAGCAGCAGGGGCGCCGTCCAGATCGGAACGATCAGGCGCAACTGCCGCAGAGCAACATCCCCGGCCAGCGTGCCGCGCCCCAGCCGGACCCAGGCGGCGATCATCGAGATGACGCCGATCCAGACGATGGCGGTGGACAGTATCTGGCCGTGCCCGAACCGCAGCCACGACAGATGCATCGCCTCGAGCAGGGGATCCTCACGGCGGACGCTTCCCGCACCGAAACCACCGAACGTGATCATGATCGCGCCGGCGAAACCCAGGATCGCCGCATGTCCCGCCTGGCTGCGGAGGAAATCGGCCGTGGTCTGAGGCCACGAACGGTGCGGCGGTGTCGTCGCAGGGGCGACGGTTGCCTGCGGGGCAGAGGACGTCATGGGTGCAGATTCCTCCCCCGAGGTGAGTTCGGTTGCGATCGGTGCACCGATCATCGCGCGCACCACATGGTCGCGCCTAGTTTAATTGCTCCCGACACCACTTATTGCCACGCCTCGCTCATATATCTGCCTTTGGGGCTCCTGCACACCGGTGATACGGCGAGCGGCGAGCTTCCCCGACAGCAGAACGGTCGGAACACCGACACCGGGGACCGTGCCCGAACCGGCGAGGACGGCGTTGTCCACGCCCGGCACCAGATTCGGGCGCCGGAAGGGGCCTGTCTGGCGGAAGACGTGTGCTGCCGCGAACGGGCTGCCCGCGCTCATGCCCTTGTTCAGCCAGGTCAGGGGCGTATCCACGTGGTCGATCTCGAACTGCGCGGCGATGCCCGTGTATCCGCGGTCCTCGAGCACCCGCAGGAGTTCGCGCGTGTAGGGGCCGGTCAGCGACGACCACTCGAGCGGGGCGCTGTGCAGATTGGGGCAGGGTGCCAGCACCGACAGCGGCTCGGACGGAACACCCGAGCGGTCCACGAGGAGGCTCGGGTCGGACAGCGCGGGCCGGGTGATCAGTAGGGAGGGGTCTGTCATGAGGCGACCGCGGCCGGCTTTCGCGGTGATCTCCGCGAAGGTTCTTTCCCACGCTGCGCCGAAGTCGATGGTGTGGTGACGCTGCGCCGGCCACCGGGCGGTCACCGCGGAGGGGATCGTGCCGTGGAGCACCACCGCGGACGGTGACACCCGTACGCGGCGGGGGATCCTCCGGGCGACCGGCCGAAGGAGTTCGTCGACGATCGCGGTGTCCGGGGTGAGGACCACGGCGTCGCACCCGACGCGTTCACCGGTCGCGGTGTGGAGGGCGCGCACCCGGCCATCGGACGTTTCGAGCCGCGTGACCGTCGTGTCGAGCCGGAGGTCGCCGCCCGCCGTGGTGAATGCGTCGGCGAGTGCGAGAGCAATGGAGCGCATGCCACCCTGCGGGAAGTAGACGCCCAATGAGGTGTCCATGTGGGCGATGGCGCCGTACACCGCGAGCGCATCGGCGGGCGCCACCCCGGCGTACAGCGCCTGGAAGGTGAAGATCCGGCGTAGCCGCGGATCGGTGATCGTGCGATCGACCCGGGAACCGAGCCGGCCGAACCCGCCCAGAGCAGTGAGCCGGACGAGATCCGCCGCGGCCGCCCTGCTTGACACGAGGTCGAGAGGCGAGTCGAAGTTCGCGTCCATGAAACGGGAGTACTCGGCGTCGAAGATGCGACCGAGCCAGCGTCGTAGCTTCAGGTAGCGATCGGATTCCGCGGGTCCGCACACCCGGGTGATCTCGGCGACCATCGCCGCCGGGTCCGAGTGGACGTCGAGCGAGGAACCGTCGGTGAAGCGCGCGTGATAGGCCGGGCACAGTTTCTCGAGAATCAGGGCGGGCCGGGTCGAGATGAAATCCGCTCCGACCGCAGCGAGGGCTTCACGGACCAGTTCGGGCATGGTGAGCACGGTTGCGCCGTTGTCGATGTCGTAGCCGGGACCGCGGTAGGTGCCCACCCGGCCGCCCGGCAGTGGATCCCGTTCGAGGACGGTGACCCGCCGGCCCGACCCCCTGAGGTGCAGAGCCGCCGACAGGCCCGCGAGACCGGCGCCGACGACGACGACGTGATCGGTGGGGCCCGGAACGGTGCGGAGCGTGCGTGCCATCGGGGTGCCTTCAGGAGTTGCGCCGCGTCGCCGCGACAGCCATGTCGGTGAGGTGTTGTTTCGCCACCGGCGTCGCGGTGCTTGCCGTCAGGGTCGTCAGCGCGGAGTCGACGAGGTCGTCGATTCGTTTCTCGAGGTCGGCGACCGCGCCGAGCGAGGTGATCGTCTCGCGGAGCGTATCCACGTCCGCGTCGGACAGGTCGGTGCCGATGCTCCCGCGTAGCGCTGCGGCCGCTCCGGGATCATCGCGGTCGGCCCGCTGAAGGGCCAGCGCGAACAGCACGGTGCGTTTCCCCGCCCGGAGATCGTCACCCGACGGCTTTCCGGTCACGGCCGGGTCACCGAACACACCGAGGAGATCGTCCCGCAGCTGGAATGCGATCCCGATGTCCGTACCGAATCTTCGGTAGGCCGACACGAGGTCCTCGCCGGCACCGGCGAGTGCGGCACCGAGATGCAGTGGCCGCTCGATGGTGTACGCCGCGGTCTTGTACCGATTGACCCGCATCGCTGCGTCGATCGACTCGTCGGCCCGGGCCTCGTTGCTGATGTCCAGAAACTGGCCACCGAGAACCTCGGTGCGCATCGCGGACCAGACGGGGGAGATGCGTGCGGTGGCGTCCGGGCCGATACCGGATTCGCGGATCATGTCGTCCGCCCAGGCCAATGCCAGGTCGCCGAGCAGGATGGCGACAGCCTCCCCGAAGTGCGGAGACTCGCCGCTCCAGGAACCGGCTCGGTGGCGTTCCTCGAACTGGACGTGGACGGTGGGGAACCCGCGTCGCGTGGTGGAGGCATCGATGATGTCGTCGTGAACCAGGGCGCAGGCTTGGACCAGCTCCAGGGCTGAGCAGGCGCGCAGCACCGGCCCGGCGTCGGGACCCTGCGGGTCGCCGCCCGCGCCGATCCACCCGGTCCAGGCAAAGGCCGGGCGTACTCGCTTTCCGCCGCGGAGGACGAAGTTCTCCAGCGTGGTCACGGCGTCGCGGTAGCCGCCGCCCACGGTGTCGACCAACTCCGTCCGGCCGGCGAAGAACTCTCGAAGCGCATTCTCGACCTCGGCCGTCAGAGCGGAGGGGCGCGTTTCGACGGACAGTGTTGCCTCCCAGATCGACGTTCCGCGTGCGCACCGGTAACGGCAGCAGGCCTCGTCACCACCATAGTGGGCGTCGCCCGGTAGGACCCGATGCCCTGTTTCCCACGATTGCCTCGTTCCCGCGATCGACGAGGATCGGCGACGCGGTGGGCACACCCGGCGCGGCTGTACCTATGCTTGTCGGGTGACATTCGATTCCGTCAGGGGGCGGGCCAGCGAAGGCTGGGTAACCCGCACTCCCTCCATCGTCGACCGCATCCGGTCGTGCCGTGACGGTCGGGTGCCCTTCTCCGTCGAATTCTCGCCCCCGCGGGACGAGGCCGCCGAGGCCCGCCTGTGGCGCGCGGTCCGGGAGTTCGAACGTCTGGGACCGGCCTTCGTGTCCATGACCTATGGCGCCGGTGGCTCCACCCGTGACCGCACCGTCCGTGTCACCGGTCAGCTTGCCGAGGAGACGACGCTCCTGCCCGTGGCGCATCTCACCGCGGTGTCGCACAGTGTCGACGAACTCCGGTCGATGGTCGGCGCCTACGCAGACCGCGGAATCAGCAACATTCTCGTCCTTCGTGGTGACCCACCGGGCGATCCGCTGGGCGAGTGGAAGAAGCATCCGGAGGGTGTCGAGTACGCCGAGGAACTGGTCCGGCTCGTGCGTGAGCTCGGTGACTTCCATGTCGGCGTCGCGTCGTTCCCGGAAGGTCACTACCGGGCGCCGGACCTCGACCACGACACCCGGTACCTGGTCGCGAAACTCCGGGCCGGCGCGGAGTACTCCATCACGCAGATGTTCTTCGACATCGACGACTACCTGCGCCTTCGGGACCGGGTCGCGGCTTTCGACGCCGAGCAGGGTGCGAAGCCGATCATTCCCGAGATCATGCCCATCACGTCCCTGCGGTCGGTGCAGCGTGTGATGGAGCTGTCGGGGTCCCGGCTTCCGGTCGCCCTGGAACGCCGGTTGAGCCGGGCGGCTGGTGACGGCCCCGAGGAGAATCGGGCCGCTGTCCGTGAGATCGGCATCGATGTGGCCACCGAGATGGCCGAGCGGCTCATCGCGGAGGGTGCGCCCGGCCTGCACTTCATCACGTTGAACTTCGCCCGGGCGACCAGTGAGGTGCTGGCGAGGCTGGGGGACAAGGTCGGATCGCGAACCGACCCTCGGCCGGTCACTCCGGCCCGCGTGAGCTGAGGGCCCTCCCCTTCCAGCTGGTTCGTCCACGGTGGTGGGCAAGGTGTGACGACATGATCAGTGCTGCTGTCGCCGCGACCGAGAGCGGGTGCGTCACCGCCCCGGCCACGTCCGTGGCGGTCGGCGACGCACCACGCTCGAGTGTTCGTGCGCACAGTCTCGACGTCACGGCAGCGAAATACCCCACTGCACCCCACCGGCGCACCAGCCCACGGCCCAGCGCGAGCGCCACCGGCGGTACCAGGTAGGCCATACCGCCCGCGCTGACGGCTGCCACCGCCCCCGGCCTCGAGCCGAAGGCCGTCCACAGCCAGCGGTCGTATCCACTGCGCAGCGCAGCGGCGTTCTCGTACATCCGGCAGGTCGCGGCGCCGCCTGCGAGGACAACGTGGGTGGAAACTCCGCGGCGCCGCAGCAGTCGGGCAATGTCGAGATCCTCGGTGAGACTGTTCACCACCCCGCCGTGCCCACCCGCCCGGCGGTACGCCGCGGAGTCGAAGACCATGAACTGTCCACAGGCGACGGCCATGGATGGGCGCAGCGAACGATTGCCGAGTCGCACGGGTAGTGAGGCCGCCCACGACCAGGCCAGAAGCGGCTGGACGGCGATTTCGGCGATCGACCCGGACTCCTGGAACGGCCACGGGCAGATCAACCCGGCCCCGCTCTCGCGAAGCGCGGAACACGCCGCGGCCAGCGCGCCCGGCTGCAACCGCACGTCGGCATCGAGGAACACCAGCAGTCCGTCGCGGCGGGGATGCAGGGCTTGGGCGCGATCGTAGGCGCGGTGGCAGGCGGCGGGCTTCCCCACCCACCCGGGAAGCGGCTCCTCGGTGCTCCTGACGACGGTGAACCGCGGGTCGCCGGCACACGCAGCTTCGGCTGCCGCGGCCGTGTCATCGGTCGAGGCGTCGTCGAACACGAGCACTCGGAGATCGTGGATGCCGCGCTGACCAACGAGATCTTCGATGAGGGCGGGTAGTCGCTGGACCTCGTTGCGGGCAGGGATGCAGACCGTGACCGGTTCGGTGAAGGTGCGGCGCGGCACCCGCAGACGCGGGGCGCTCCGCAGATTGACGGCGGCGACGGCCATACCGGCCACCGACAGCAGCGAACCAGTGCGGACCAGCTGCACGATCGGCGTGGGCGTCACACCGTCGACGAGTCCTTCCGGCGTCCACTGCCTACGGCAGGCTCCCTGTTGCGGGCCAGCCATGCCAAAGCCCCCACGATCACGGCCACGCCGAGCGTCACCCCGGCCATGATCCCCGCCCAGCCCGCGAAGCTCCGGGTGCTCGGGTCGGAGTAGCGCACCTCGGCGCGGATCGTCGACGTGTCACCCGCAGGCAGCTTCCACGACACGATGGAGTCGCCCTCCCGCGTGCCGTTGGTCGTGGCCACCCGGGCCGGGAAGGCGATAGTGAACTGCACATCGGTGCCCTGGGCGGGAACCGAGCTGAGATCGGCCTTGCCTTCCAGGGTCACGAGGTCGCCGGTCCGGCGCAGCGAAATCTGGAAGCTGCCGGTGGCCTGTTCGGACATCGAGCCGAGTTGCTGTACGTCACCGAACGTGAGATCGCTGAAGAACGCCTGGGTGCCGACGTACCCGTCCTTCTTGTACTCCTGTACGCGAATCTTGCCCGACAGCGCATCGGGCGGGGTGAGCTGCGGACCCTTGTCCTGATCGTCTGCGGGTACGGCCGCAGCCACGATCTGACCGGAGACCCGGTCGTCGGCGGACACTCCCATCGACACCTGGACGCGCAGGCAGCCCGCGAGCAACGGGACGATCAGGAGTACCAGGACCGTCAGGGAGAGGGCCCGGCTCCGCGCGCGGGTGATGTTCGGGGCAGGGAGTGAGGGCGGCTGCACAGTCGTATCGTGCCAGGGGAGTGAACCGGTGTCAGGCGCGAGGGGGCGTGTCGGGGAAGTCGGGTCGCCGGACCCGCGACCGCACGAGGACGATCAGGAGGGGAATCCCGAGAACTCCCATCGTGATCCACCCGTAGATCGCGGAGAATCGGAGTCCCGGTCCGTCGAGAAACACCGAGTGGGCCAGCGCCGAACCCAGCCAGGTCCACAGGAACAAGGCGATCGGGACACCGTCCCTGTGTGGCGGCGTTCCGTGCGGTTTGGCGGCGGTATCGGAAATGCGGTGATCGAACCATTCCATCGCCGCAGCCATGGTGGCAGCCACCGCACACCATCCCACGTAGTTGGTCAGCGGGATGTGCTCGACACCGGGAAGACCCGCATCGGTGACGCACCATGTCCACTGTCCATCCGCGACCATCTGGGGGTCGAGATACAGATCCCATCCCACGACGCCGACCGTGGTGAGGACCATCCGAATCAGGTGCCGATATCTGCCCCCCGCCAGTAGGGAGGCGACGCACCACACCGGATAGAAGCCCGCTGTCCAGGCGAACGGCACCACGAGGGGGACACCGGCCAGTGCAGGACCGAGTCGGTCGACGCTGTAGTCGTAGCAGCCGTAGGGCACGCCGGTTGACGTCCCGACGACCTCCGAGAGCAGGCCGAAACCCGCTGTGACCAGAACCAGAGCCGCGGCCCAGCGCGGACCGCGCGTAAGGGTGGCATGCGTGATGCTCGCCGCCGCGAGCAGGAGCACGACGCAGACCGTCACCGCGTCACGGAGGTCACCGCGCACCAGAGGGTAGACAATCTGCGCCGCGATCGCTGCTGCGGCCGTCAGGGCGGGGATGCGCGCGGTCACGTCCCCGGCCACATGCGGCGCAGTCGCGCGGTTCTGGAGGCGCGGCGTGCGTCGTGGAGCGCGACGTGTGCGGCGCTTCGCCCGCTGGCACCGGACACCCCACCGCCCGGATGCGTCGAGGCGCCGGTGAGGTACAGGCGTTCGGCTCCGGGGACCCGGTGCCCGGAGAGTTCGGGAAGGGGCCGCCACATCATCATCTGGTCGAGCGACATCTCGACGTGCATCACGTTGCCCCCGATCAGCCCCATCTCGTCCTCGAGGTCCTGTGGTGACTGCACATGACGGTCCAGGATCGACGTCCGGACACCGGGGGCGAGTTCCTCGATCTCGTCGACGATGCGCTCGGCCTCGGCCCCTGCCAGGTCGCTCCACCGACGGCCCCCGCTGAGCCGGTAGGGCTGCCACTGGGACCACAGGGTGATCTGATGCCGACCCGCGGGCGCGATCGTGGGATCGAGGCCACTGAAACTCATCCCCAGCACCGCGGGCCGCGGCGGGAGTTCCCCTGCCAGCGCGGCACCGTGGGCGAGGCGCAGGTGCGCGCGATCGGACACGAGGAGCTGCAATCCGCTGGTCACCGAGGTGTCAGGGGCGCTCGAATAGGACGGCAGGGCGTCGGTCGCCAGCCGTACCACCATCCCGATGCCCGGTCCGACGCGGATCCGCCGGCGCCAGCTATCGAGGATCTGCCTGTCGTAGCCGCCTGCTTCGAGGAGATCGAGCGTAGTGAGCACGTGGCACCCGGCAATCACGGTCCGCGAACGAATTTCCCGCCCCACCGACGTCCGCGTGATCCAGGAAGTCCCGTCCCGGCGCAGCGCGACGACCTTCTCACCCAGGGAAAGCACGCCGGAGTCGGCCCGCAACCGCGACGCCAGGGCCGCCGTCAAGGCGCCGCTCCCACCGACGGCACGGCCGGGCGGAGTGGTGTGCATCAGTGCCGCGAATCCCACCATCGGGGCGGTGCCCGGCTCGGACATCGGCGGCCCGGACTGGGCGCCGAACCATGCGAGTGCGGCCTTGAGTCGTTCGTCGTCGAAGAATTCGTCCAGCAGGGCGTCCCCCGACGCGAGGAACTGCCGCGACAGGTCGCTGCCGCCGCCCCCCGTATCGAGACCCCAGAACGACGACAACAGCGCGGGGGCGGTCGGCGGCCTGGTGAAGGCCCGCATCACGCGGGCGCTGCGCGGCCCCCACACGTCGACGAACCGCCGATACGCGCCGGCCTCGGCCGGTCCGCAGGACTCCTGGATGGACAGGCAGGTCGCATCGAGGCTGCGCCGGAACACGATGCCGGGCCGGCCGGTACCCGCAGGTGCCGGGGCGAACGCCCACGGATCGCAATCGAGGTAGCGCAGACCGTGCGCGTGCAAACCCAGTTCCTCGACGATGCCGGTGTGACGGACCATGATGTGCGCGGAGGATCCGCGGTCGACGCGGTGACCTGGAAACCGTTCCACTGTCGAGACCGCTCCGCCCGGTACGGTGTCGCGTTCGATCACCTCGACCGACCATCCCGTCCGAGCCAGGTAGCACGCCGACACCAGGGCGTTGTGTCCCGACCCGACCACCACCGCATCGATCATCGGGTCAGGTTAACGGTTCTTCTCCTGAGGAAGGCTTCTCGGTGGAAAGGCTTTCCAGTGGAAGGCTACGGCCGAGGACCGCGAAGGGACGGTTGTCGCCTGCGAACCGGAAGTGGCGCAGTACATCCCGGAATCCGAGCCGACGGTAGAGCCGCCACGCTCGATTGTTCTCGTCTGCGACCTCGGGGGTGGACAACAACACGCCGCGTTCGGGTCGGCGGTCGAGCAATCGGAGAAGGAGTGTTTCGCCGAGACCGTGTCCCTGGGCGTCGGGATGGACGTGGAGTTCGGTCAGTTCGAAATAGTCGTCGAGAACTGTCTCGATCCGGTCCCGGGTCCAGCCGGTGTGCCGCAAACCGGTGCGGACCTGCTGGTGCCACCACTGTTCGGGGGCTCCGCGGTAGCCGTAGGCCACGGCCACGAGGCGGTGAGTCGCATCGGATTCGGCGGACGGATCGGCTGGGACCACGGCGCCGACACCGCTCCACCCCGATCGCTGCACATGTTCGGTCCACATCGGCGCGCGGTGGTATTCCGTGCCGCGGGGATAGCCCATGGCGGCGACATAGATTGCGAGGGCCTCCTGGAGGCGGTCGCGGAACTCGGCAGCCGAGAGTTCGACCACGAGCGGTATCTGGTCAGCGTTCGTGTCGACCGGTCTCACCTTTCTCTTGACGACGTGTCGGTGGGTCCAGCTATATTGAATAGGTCGAACGGATGTTCGATAGCGGGGATCCGGCGATGCTCGAGGGAAGCGAGCATCGCCGGGACCCCGGCTCACGACAGGACTACGCCCGGCGGGGTGGACACACCGGGGTTGTGGAGGTGTTCGAAGTGATGAACAACTCGGTTTCAGGACCGACCTCTGGGCCCTCGCGGCGACCGGGGGAGGTGCGTGCGCCGGCATCTCGGCGCGCCGCCTCCCTACTCGACCGGGCCGACGCTCTTCTGTCGCAATCGGTCGGCGCCGACTCGCCTGCGGATCGCTTTCACAGCGCGTATCTCGCCGCACTGCGCGGTGCCGGTGCCGTGCTCGCCGCTGCCGATGGGTCGCCGGGAGGTCGACGGACACGAACGCGTAACGCTTGGGTTCTCATGGCAGACGCCGCGAGCGACTTCGGCGCATGGGCCGACTATTTCGCTGGGCACTCCGCCACTCGTGCCGCGATCGAGGCCGGGATGTCGCGCACGCTCACCGATCTCGAGGCGGACGAGTTCTTTGTCGAGGTGGGGCGGTTTTTGCAAGCGGTGGAAGACCACATCGGTCGCGGTGCAGACGTCGATCTTCGGGCGTCGTAGCTGCTCGTCTCGCCCGGAATCCGGGTCGGCTGCCCGCAGTGTCGGCGACGTAGTGAAAGCCCGGAGCAGGGTTCGGTGCGGGAGTCCGTAAGGTTGGTGTCGAACTCGTGCACCGAGTAGGTGGTACCGGGGTCGAACTGCTCGTATTATTAAATCTAGGTAGCCGCCAAAGTCGGTTACCCACCGCCTCGCACCGTGAGGCGGTGGCCAACACTCCAGTGCCGGGGGAGGTACCGTGCCACTCTCCGAGCACGAGCAGCGCATGCTCGACCAGATCGAGAGCGCTCTCTATGCCGAAGATCCCAAGTTCGCCTCCACTGTGCGAGGCGGTCGCATGCGTGCGGCATCGAGTCGTCGTCGTTTTCAGGCCATAGCCCTGTTCGTCCTGGGGCTGGTCCTGCTCATCGCCGGCGTCGCCCTGCCGATCAAGCCGGGTGGATTCCCGGTGATCAGCTTGATCGGCTTCATCGTTATGTTCGGTGCGGGAGTCCTCCTCCTGTGGGGTGGGGGAAAGAACAATTCCCGACAGTCGTCGCGAGGCGGCTCGACCACGCCCGACGAGACCAAGAGGTCCGACCGTGGTAAGCCCCGTGGCGGACGAAAGAGTGGCGGGTTCTCGTCGCGAATGGAAGATCGCTTCAAGAAGAGATTCGAGCAGGAGTAGCAGAACTCGCTGGGGCGTTGGGGGGGGGGGGGGGCAGTTGACACCCCCCCCCACCCCCAAATTTTTGTTGGACACCCCCCCCCCCCCCCCCCCCCCCCCCGGGCGGTGCCGCCCCACGACAACCCACACCCCCCCCCCCCACAGCGCGGGGGGGACCCCCCGCCCCCCACCACCCCAAGAAACGGGCCCCC
>NZ_JAWLSG010000005.1:425120-588449 GCF_033142305.1 Rhodococcus sp. IEGM 27
GGGGGGGGGGGGGGGTTTGGTCGTGGGGGTAACCATAGGTTTGGGCGCGGGTGTCGCGCAAGGGGGGGGGGGGTGGGGGGGGGGCTTTGGCGGGCCCCCCCCGCCAACGCTATTTTGTGGCTGTGAACGCGCCCACGCCTCCCGCCGCGACTGGCTGGTGCTCTCAGTGAATGTCTCTGTGTGATCCCCGGCCCCCTACTCGCCCCACTTTCCCCCATCGCGTGCGGACTGATCGACGCGTGACCGCCCGGGACGTCGCCGTCCTCACCTCACCTGGCCTTTTACGGCGTTCACCGCGTGCGTTGGCTGGTTCGCCCCATGAGCGGGCCGTGTTCGTGATCACTGAGGGAATTTCCCCCACCTTCACGAATCGGCTTGACCAGCAAGTATTGAGCAAACAGGAGGGAAACACCCCGGCTTCCGCCTTGTCAGTGGGGGAAAGTGGGGTACTGTGGTGCGCAGCGGGGAACGAAGGTGAACCGCCCGGGCATGCGGCGTTCGATATGGACGTAGTGGGAGGTGTCGAGTGTTTCTCGGTACCTACACGCCGAAGCTCGACGACAAGGGGCGGCTGACGTTGCCCGCAAAGTTCCGGGACGCACTGGCGGGAGGGTTGATGGTCACCAAGGGTCAGGATCACAGCCTCGCGGTGTATCCCCGGGAGGAGTTCACCGCGCTCGCGCGCAAGGCCGCGGCCGCGTCGAGAAGCGATCCGGAAGCGCGAGCTTTCGTGCGCGGTCTCGCTGCCGGCACCGATGAGCAGCACGCAGATGCCCAGGGGCGCATCACCCTCTCGGCAGATCACCGTCGTTACGCAGGTCTCTCCAAGGATTGCGTAGTGATCGGTTCGGTCGATTTCCTCGAGATCTGGGATGCGCAGGCATGGCAGACCTACGTCGAGGAGAACGAGGAGAACTACTCGCAGGCAACGGGAGTCGCGCTCGGCGAGATCGTCTGAGCATGACCGCACGCACGCGAATGCAGCGAGGCCTCTGTCCGACGGAACCCTGACGCACTTCCCCAGCGCCAGGTTTTCATTTCGGGCAGGGACCTCGAAGCATTCGCACCGGCAACCGGCCGAGAAGAGAAGTTCGACATGTGGACTCCGGCTTCGGACATGTCCACCCGCACCACAGAAGCAGGAGCCGGAGGGATCATGGTGGATCACGAGGGGGAAGAATCCTCGCCCGCCGACGGTTTCGGCCATATCCCGGTCCTGCTGCACCGAGCCGTCGAACTCCTCGGCCCCGCGCTCACTCTGCACGACCCGGAGGGTGGGGGAGCCGTCATGATCGACGCCACCCTCGGCCTCGGGGGGCATTCCGAGCATTTTCTCCGGACGTACCCTCGGTTGAAGCTCGTGGCCCTCGACCGGGATCCGCACGCCCTCGAGATTGCCGGGGCTCGGTTGGCCCCGTTCGGGGACCGCGTGACCTTCGTCCACACTCGGTATGACGGCATCGAAAATGCACTTCTCGAAGCGGGACTTCCTCCTCGAGATTCAGTTCACGGCATCCTGTTCGACCTGGGGGTGTCGTCGATGCAACTCGACGAGTCCGATCGCGGGTTCGCCTACTCCATCGATGCGCCGCTCGACATGCGGATGGATCCCACTACGGGGATCACGGCGGCAGAGGTACTCAATACATACAGCCACGGTGATCTGGCCCGGATCCTCAGCACCTACGGTGAAGAACGGTTCGCGGGAAAGATCGCGTCGGAAATCGTCCGGCAGCGGGCGAAACAGCCTTTCACGACGAGTGCCGAACTGGTCGAACTGCTGTATCGCGCCATTCCGGCGGCGACCCGCCGGACCGGGGGACACCCCGCCAAGCGGACCTTCCAAGCTCTTCGCGTCGAGGTCAACGGCGAACTCGATTCACTGCGAGCGGCGATACCGGCGGCACTCGACGCGTTGACTGTCGGGGGACGCGTCGTGTTCATGTCGTATCAGTCGCTCGAAGACCGGGTCGTCAAGCAGGAGATCACTCCCCGCTCGAAGTCGAGGAGTCCGGAGGGGCTCCCTGTCGAGTTGCCGGGTATGGGGCCGGAGTTCCGCATCCTCACCCGAGGGGCGGAGCGAGCGTCCGAGCAGGAAATAGAAGAGAACCCACGATCAGCCCCGGTGCGCTTGCGTGCTGCAGAAAGAATTGCCAGGAGGTCGGCGGCATGACGGTTCAGGTGAATTCCCCCGAGGTACGGCCTGCACGTGGGGGTAACCGTTCGGGCGCTGCCCAGCGCGCGTACGAGCGGCGAACTCAGCGTGCGGCAGTGCACAGCGGATCGCCGACCGCCGTGGCCGGCATGAACCGCGCCGGTTCCCTTGCTGCCCGGATTCCTTTTGTGGCAACGATTCTCGGACTTCTCAGCTTGGGTCTCGCTGTCACTCTCCTGCTCACCACCCGCTCGGCGGAGGATTCCTATCAGCTCAGTGCTGCGCGGGAACACAATCAGTCGCTCGCGGAGGAGAAGGCGGCGCTGCAACGGGATGTGGAGACGGCCAACTCTGCGCCGAAACTCGCGGAGGAAGCGGCGAAGTTGGGGATGGTTCCGGCGAACGATCCCGCTCGTCTCGTGGTGCATTTGGACGGGAGCGTCGAGGTGGTCGGGAAGCCGGCTCCGGCATCCGGGTCACCTGTGCCCCCGCTCGATGCCGCGGCCCCGTCCACCCAGGCGGGGAACACGGTCGCGACAGCTCCGAATCGGGGCACCACCACCACTACGCAGGCGCCGCGCGCCACGCCGCGACCCGGCAATGGCCCGGAGATCCAGGCCCGAGGTGAACAATTGGTTCCCGTGATGCCTTCGACCACTGCACCGACGACAGCACCACCATCGGGTGGTCGCCGGTGAACCGAAACGCACCGAGAAGTCGTCCCCGGCGCCCCAAGGGCGCCGGCACGGGGTCCTTTCCGTTCAGGCAACGGATCGGACGCGGGATGATGTTCGGAGCGCTCGGCCTCGCCGCGGTGCAACTCTTGTGGATTCAGGTCATCGAAGCGCCGCAACTGTCGGCCGAGGCGGCGAATCAACGCACGACCACCCAGGTGGATCCAGCGCTGCGCGGGTCGATCACCGACCGCAATGCCAACCCCATTGCTTTCACCATGGAAGCGAAGGCACTGACTTTTCAGCCTGCGCGGGTCCGTAAGGAGCTCGAGGAGGCGCGCGCCAAGAGCGGGACCGCCCCCGAGGTCGATTCGAGGCTCGATGCCATTGCCAAGGAAATTCACGACCGCCTCGGTGACGCGGCGCCGGAGAAAGAACTGAAGGAGAAACTGCGCAGCGACGAAACGTTCGTCTATCTCGCCCGCAGTGTCGACCCCGCGATTGCCGCCGAAATCAGTGAAAAGTATCCCGAGGTGGGTCTCGAGCGTCAGGACATCCGCGAATATCCCGGCGGATCCCTCGCCGCAAACCTCGTCGGCGCGACCGGCTGGGACGGGCACGGGCTCCTCGGCCTCGAGGACTCACTGGACTCCACTCTCGCCGGCACGGACGGCTCCGAAACCTACGACCGCGGGTCCGACGGCGCCGTCATTCCCGGCAGTTGGCGTGACAAGCAGCCTGCGGTGGACGGGTCGAGTGTCGAACTCACCATCGACTCGGACCTTCAGTACTACGTGCAGCAGCAAGTGCAGATGGCGAAGGACAAGTCCGGCGCCAAGGATGCGTCTGCGGTGGTGCTCGACTCTCACACCGGTGAAGTCCTGGCGATGTCGAACGACAGCACGTTCAACCCGGCGATCGGGGTGGGCAATAATCCGCGATCTGTGGAGATGGGCAATCTGTCCGTCAGTACCCCGTTCGAGCCGGGATCGGTGAACAAGATCGTGACCGCCGCGGCGGCCATCGAGTACGGACTGACCACCCCCGATGAAGTCCTCGAGGTTCCCGGCACCATTCAGATGGCAGGAGTGTCGGTGAAGGATGCCTGGGATCACGGCGTGGCTCCCTACACGTCCACCGGGGTGTTCGGTAAGTCGTCGAACGTCGGCACGCTGATGCTCGCCCAGCGCGTCGGCGAGGACCGTTACGCCGACATGCTGTCGAAGTTCGGACTCGGTCAGCGCACCGAGGTGGGGTTACCCGGCGAGAGTGCGGGCAGTGTGCCGAGCCGCGACCAGTGGTCGGGCGGCACCTTTGCGAACCTGCCGATCGGCCAGGGTCTGTCGATGACGTTGTTGCAGATGACCGGCATGTATCAGGCCATCGCCAACGACGGTATTCGCATTCCGCCGCGAATCGTCCGGGCCACCATCGACGCGGACGGCGACAGAACCGAGACGGAGCGACCGGAAGAAATCACCGTGGTCAGCCCGCAGACGGCCGCCACCGTGCGCGACATGTTCCGTTCCGTCACGCAGAACGACACCGGCAACCAGCGCGGCACAGGGGTTCAGGCTGCTGTCGACGGCTACCAGATCAGCGGTAAAACGGGAACAGCGCAGCAGGTCGACCCCGCCTGTAAGTGCTACTCGAATTCGAATTACTGGATCACGTTCGCCGGGATCGCGCCCGCGGACAATCCGCGGTACGTGATCGGCATCATGCTGAACGCACCTACGCGGAGCGCGGACGGCACCGGTGGGCAGTCCGCCGCGCCGCTGTTCCACAACATCGCGTCGTGGTTGCTCCAACGTGACAGCGTCCCGATGTCCCCGGATCCCGGACGCAGGCTGGTGCTCCAAGCCGATTGAGCGATGGTCGGCCGAATCCGGGTTTCGGAACGGTCGCGGTAATCTGACACGTCGGCCGTTCAGTGGGCACAGTCGTTCAGTGAACACAGTCGCGTGAAGATGCCCAGGTCGCGCACTGTAGAGCCGTGCACGACGCCCGTAGTCAGTAGAGAGTCGACACCCGAGAGGAGCCCGGTGCCTGTTCCGCCCCGCCCGCAGTCGACGTCCGCGCCACTGAAGTCTGGAGAAGATCTGCAGTCCGGAAAAACTCTGCAGTCCGGAGAAGATCTGAAGTCTGGCGGCGATCTGCGCCCTAGTCTGCCGGTTCGTACCCCGGTGAGCGTTCTCGCGGCAGCTGCCGGAGCCAGAATCGAGGCTTCCGCAGGTCGTGCTGCCGACGTCGTCGTCACGGGAGTGGATCTTCGGGCTCAGGCCATCGCCCAGGGCGATCTCTTTGCTGCCTTGCCCGGTGCCCGGGCGCACGGGGCGGAGTTCGCGGCAGACGCTGTTGCACGCGGAGCAGTGGCGATCCTCACGGACGAGGCCGGGTTCGACATCGTGTCGGGGCTGGAAGCGGACGTGCCGGTCCTGGTCCACCATGATCCCCGCGGAGTTCTCGGCGAGATGTCGGCCACCATCTACGGCCGTCCGTCGGAGCGCATGCAGGTGATCGGTATCACCGGCACTTCCGGTAAGACCACCACCTCTTACCTTGTGGAGGGCGCCCTCACCGCGGCTGGGCGCACCACCGGTCTGGTGGGAACCATCGAAACGCGGATGAAGGGGCGCCGGGTGCCGAGCGCACTGACGACGCCCGAGGCCCCGCAACTGCACGCCCTGTTCGCCGTGATGCTCGAGCAGGGGGTCGACACGGTGGTGATGGAGGTCTCCAGTCACGCGCTCGCGCTCGGCCGGGTCGACGGTGTGCGGTTCGATGTGGGTGCCTTCACCAATCTCTCGCAGGACCACCTCGATTTCCACCGCGACTTCGAGGACTACTTCGCCGCCAAGGCCAGGCTTTTCCGCGCCGAATCCTCGGTCCACGCGCCGCGGGCCGTCATCTGTGTCGACGACGTGTGGGGGCAGCGGATGGCCGAGGTTGCCGCCGACGCCGGCTCCGTCGTGTCCACGGTGGCCACGGGGCCCGGCCGTGTGGAGGCGGAGTGGACTGCAGGTGCGCCGACGGTCTCGCCTTCCGGTTCGCAGACCTTCTCTCTCACCACACCGGACGGCACGTCGCTCGAGGTGTTGCTACAGCTTCCGGGACGGTACAACGTTGCCAATGCCTCGGTTGCCGTTGCGTTGAGCGCCTCACTGGGGGTCGATCCGCTCGTCGCAGTGAAGGGCATCGCGGAGGTCGACGTGCCCGGGCGGGTGCAGCGCATCGATCGCGGCCAGGACTTTCTCGCCGTCGTCGACTACGCGCACAAACCCGCCGCCCTCGAAGCTGTGATCGCGACCCTTCGGAGCCAGGTGTCCGGCCGTGTCGCGGTGGTCGTGGGTGCGGGAGGTGACCGCGACGCCGGGAAGCGCCCCCTGATGGGGTCGGCGTCGGCGCGAGGCGCGGATCTGCTGATCATCACGGACGACAATCCGCGCACCGAGGACCCGGCGACGATCAGAGCCGCGGTCCGGGAGGGTGCCCTCGCGGTGCCCGAATCCGAGCGGGGAGAAGTTCGGGAAGTGGGGGACCGCGCGAGGGCGATCACCGAGGCCGTCAGCTGGGCGCAGGCAGGCGACGTAGTTCTGGTCGCAGGTAAGGGACACGAGTCCGGTCAGGAGATTTCCGGGGTGAAGCACCCATTTGACGATCGCGAGGTTCTGGGCGAAGCGATCGAGCAGGTAATCGGAGGAAGCAAATGATCCCGATGACACTCGCTCGCATCGCCGAAATCGTGGGAGGCGAGCTCCACGACGTCGTCGATCCCTCGACCGAGGTGACCGGCAGCGTTGAATTCGATTCACGGAAGGTAGGCCCAGGCGGCCTCTTCCTCGCGCTGCCCGGTGCCCGCGTCGACGGTCACGACCATGCGGCGGCCGCCGTTGCGGCAGGTGCAGCCGCCGTCGTGGCTGCGCGGCCGGTCGGGGTTCCGGCCGTCGTGGTCCCGCCGATTCCGGTGGACGTCCCGAGCCGGGCGATGGCACTCGAACACGATTCGGACGGGTCCGGCGCCGCGGTGCTCGCCGCTCTGGCGAAGCTTGCCCGTGCCTCTGTCGACGAACTGACCGACAAGGGCTTGACCGTGGTCGGAGTGACGGGGTCAGCGGGCAAGACCTCGACCAAAGACCTCCTCGCGGCTGTTCTGCGCCCCCTGGGCCCGGTGGTGGCGCCGCCTGGATCGTTCAACAACGAGCTCGGGCACCCGTGGACGGCCCTGCGCGCTGATGCCGACACCCGGTTCCTGGTTCTGGAGATGTCTGCGCGCGGGCTGGGGCACATCGCGTCCCTCGCGACCATCGCGCCTCCCCGGATCGGGGTCATTCTCAACGTGGGCACGGCACATCTCGGTGAGTTCGGGTCCCGGGACGCGATCGCCCTGGCGAAGGGGGAGCTCGCCGAAGCGCTGCCGACTGCCGCGGACGGCGGCGTCGCCGTGCTCAATGCAGACGACCCTCTGGTCGCCGCCATGGCCTCACGGACCTCTGCGCGCGTGGTGCTCGTCGGTCAGTCGGAGGCGGCGGATATCCGGGCCACCGACATCGTGCTCGACGAGAAGGCGCGTGCGCGATTCACGCTCACCACGTCTTCGGGCAGTGTTCCGGTCGAGCTGGCGGTGCACGGCGAACATCAAGTCGGGAACGCACTCGCCGCTGCCGCAGTGGCTTTCGAGTGCGGCGCAGATCTCGGCCAGGTTGCCCAGGCACTGTCCGGGGCCGCTGCGGTGTCGGCTCGCCGTATGGATGTGCGAGACCGGCCGGACGGTGTGACGGTGGTCAACGATTCGTACAACGCCAATCCTGATTCGATGCGCGCAGCCATCAAGGCGCTGGTGTCGATGGCGAAGACCGGCCGCGGCGCGGCGCGCCGCAGTTGGGCGGTACTCGGAGAAATGGCGGAGCTGGGGCCAGAATCAGTGGTCGAACACGATGCGATCGGCAGATTCGCGGTCCGGCTGGACGTGAGCAAGTTGATCATCGTCGGAACCGGCAGACCGGCACGGGCCATGCATCAGGGCGCGGTCATGGAGGGCTCGTGGGGCGACGAGGCGATACTCGTTCCCGACGCCGCCTCCGCGATAGCGTTGCTCGAGGAGGAATTGGCGGCGGGTGACCTGGTATTGGTCAAAGCGTCGCAATCCATCGGACTGTGGGAGGTCGCGGACGCGGTGCTGGCGGGACACACGGGACAGAAGGGTTCGGAGGCCATGCGGTGAGACAGATCCTCTTCGCGGCGGGCATCGCGCTTGCCGTCTCGATTCTGCTGACCCCGGTCCTCATCAAGGCCTTTTCCCGTCAGGGTTTCGGCCAGGAGATCCGCGTCGAAGGTCCGGCCAGTCACCAGTCGAAGCGCGGGACCCCGACGATGGGCGGAGTCGCCATCCTCGCCGGTCTGTGGGCGGGGTACTGGGGATCGCACCTGATCGGTATCGGCTACAACGCGGACGGCCCCTCGGCGTCGGGTCTGCTGGTGCTGGGCCTGACCACTGCGCTCGGTGGTGTCGGGTTCCTCGACGACTTCATCAAGATCCGCAAGCAGCGCAACCTGGGACTGAACAAGACCGCAAAACTGGTCGGCCAGCTGATCGCGGCGGTGGCGTTCGGCATCCTTGCGCTGCAGTTCCGCGGGGCCAACGACCTCACCCCCGGCAGTGCCCACCTGTCGTACGTCCGCGACATCGCGACGGTGACACTGGGATCCGTGGTGTTCGTCGCGTTCTGTTATCTGCTGGTGAGCGCGTGGTCGAACGCCGTCAACCTCACCGACGGACTCGACGGCCTGGCGGCCGGCTCCATGAGCCTCGTGCTGGGTGCCTACGTCATCATCACGTTCTGGCAGTACCGCAACGCATGTGAGACCAGCCCGGGAAAGGGTTGCTACGACGTCCGGGATCCGCTCGACCTGGCCCTGATCTGCGCCGCCGGGGCGGGCGCCTGCATCGGCTTCCTCTGGTGGAACGCCGCGCCCGCCAAAATCTTCATGGGCGACACCGGCTCCCTTGCGCTGGGCGGCATGCTCGCCGGGCTGTCCATCACGACGCGGACCGAACTGCTCATGGTGGTGATCGGCGCTCTCTTCGTCGCCGAAGCGGCGTCCGTGGTGATCCAGGTCGCGGTGTTCAGGTCGAGCCGGAGACGAGTGTTCCGCATGGCGCCTTTCCACCATCACTTCGAACTCGCCGGGTGGGCGGAAACCACGGTGATCATCCGCTTCTGGTTGCTGGCGGCCATCGCCTCGGCGATCGGCCTCGCGCTGTTCTACAGCGAGTACCTGGCAGCGATCGGCGGCTGACCCAGTGGCCGAGGATCTGGAACTCGATCGGTTGCGGGGTCGTGCCGTACTCGTCGCGGGGGCAGGGATCTCGGGCCGGGCGACGATCGAACCGCTCCGTGAACTCGGAGCCCTCGTCACCGTCACCGATTCGAATGCCGACGCCCTTGCCGAATGCGCGAGGCTCGGCGCAGCCACCGTGCCCATCGACGACCTCCTCGCCGACCGCGAACGTGTCCGTGACTTCGCACTGGTGGTGACCAGCCCCGGATTCCGTCCCGACGCACCGCTGCTCTCGGCTGCCGCCGGAGACGGTATCCCCATTTGGGGAGATATCGAACTCTCCTGGCACGTCGACCGATCGGGACTCTACGGCCCGCCCCGCCGATGGTTGGTGGTTACCGGGACCAACGGAAAGACGACCACGACCTCGATGCTGCAGTCGATCCTGTCGGCGGCAAAGGTGCCCAGCACAGCCTGCGGGAACATCGGACTTCCGGTCCTCGCGGCCCTACGCCAGACGTCTCCTCGGCCCGAAGTGCTGGCGGTGGAACTCTCGTCGTTCCAACTGCACTGGGCACCGTCAGTTCGGCCGGCGGCCGGAGCCGTCCTGAACATCGCCGAGGACCACCTCGACTGGCACGGCGGTATGCAGTCGTACATCGAAGCGAAGGCGCGAGCGTTGACCGGCGATGTCGCAGTACTGGGTCTCGACGACGACGTGGCCGCGTCCCTCGCATCCTCCTCACCCGCCGAACGCACGGTGGGCTTCCGGGTGGGGATCCCGGGGCCGGGGGAGTTGGGGATCGAAAACGGCCACCTGGTCGATCGGGCGTTCGCCGACGGACTGCGGCTGGCCCCGACGGAGGGGATTACCCCGTCCGGTCCTGCTGGGTTGATGGATGCGCTCGCTGCGGCAGCGCTTGCGCGTGCCGCCGGGGTGGGGCCCGAGGCGGTGGCCCGCGGTCTGGCGAGTTACGTTGTCGGCCCGCACCGGGGTGCACGCGTTGCCGAGATCGGCGGGGTCACCTTCGTCGACGACTCGAAGGCCACCAACCCGCACGCGGCCGGGCCGTCGATTCTTGCGCACGAACACGTGGTGTGGATCGCCGGCGGCCTCCTCAAAGGCGCCCAGGTCGACGATCTGATCGTCGAGGTGGCCGACCGCCTGACCGGAGTCGTGCTACTCGGGCGTGACGCCACCCACATCGCCGAGTCGCTTGCGCGACACGCCCCCGAGGTTCCCGTGGTCAGTGTCGAAACGGGAGACGATGCTGGAGTGAGTGCTGTTGCTCGAGCCACGACCCGACGGGTGCCCCTGCCGCCCGGTACCGACAGCGACGCGGTCATGGCAGCTGTCGTGCGTGAGGCGGCTGCCCTGGCGACGGCGGGTGACGCTGTCGTACTGGCTCCTGCCGCGGCTTCGCTCGACATGTTCGACAGCTACGGTCATCGAGGTAGGAGCTTCGCCGACGCGGTCGGCCGGCTGCGTGCATCGGACATTACCGGGCAGCCGCGATGACGTCGGCCGATCCGCGCCCACGCCGGGTTCCCGACGCGCAGCGCAGCCGAGTGTCCGACGCGCAGCGGGGCCGCGGTGGTGAACGGGGTCGCGGTGACGCACCTCGGGGCCGTGCCGGTGATGCGGGAAGACCTCGCTCTCCGGAAGGCCCGCGCTCGCAGGACGGTTTTTCGCGCTCGGCTACGCCCCGCCGCCCGCCGCAGGGTCCGCGAACCCGCACTTCGCCGCCGCGCGCTCCCCGCACCCGGATCGGTGCGTGGCTGGCCAGACCACTGGCGTCGTTCCACCTTGTCGTGACCATCGCGTTTCTGCTCACGGTGCTGGGGCTGGTAATGGTCCTGTCGTCGTCGAGCGTCGAGGCGTATGCCAGCGACGGCTCGGCCTACACGCTGTTCACCCGGCAAACAATCTTCGCCGGCGTCGGCATGATCCTGTTCTTCGTCGCGTTGCGCATCCCGGTACGGGTGATGCGCGCGCTGTCCTTTCCCGCCTTCGCGGCAACGATCGTTCTTCTGGTTCTGGTGCTCATACCCGGTATCGGAACGGTGTCGCAGGGCACCCGGGGATGGTTCGTCGTCGGCGGTGTTTCGCTGCAGCCGGCCGAGTTGACGAAGATTGCGCTCGCCATCTGGGGTGCGCACATCTTGGCGTCACGCCGGAGCGACCTGGTCGGGATCCGCGACATGCTGGTCCCACTCGTTCCCGCGGCGCTGTTGGCGTTCGTGCTCATCATCTTGCAGCCCGACCTCGGAACGACGGTTTCGTTGGCCATCATCTTGATGGCCTTGCTGTGGTTTGCAGGTCTGCCGCTCAAGTTGTTCCTGAGCATCGTGGGAACCGGTCTCGCCGGGGTGGTCGTTCTCGCTCTCACAGCCGGTTACCGTTCGGCGAGGGTCCGGGCCTTCTTCAATCCGGACGAGGATCCGCAGGGTATCGGTTATCAGTCACGCCAGGCGATGTACTCGCTGGCCGACGGCGGAATTCTCGGGCGTGGACTGGGGCAGAGTCGCGCGAAGTGGAGTTATCTCCCCAACGCGCACAACGACTTCATTTTCGCCATCATCGGTGAGGAACTGGGCTTCCTGGGTGGTGCCGCCGTGTTGGGGCTCTTCGGGTTGTTCGTGTACACGGGGCTGCGCATCGCCGCACGATCGGCCGATCCCTTCCTGCGCTTGCTCACGGGTACGGCAACGGTGTGGATCACCGGTCAGGCATTCATCAATGTGGGGTACGTCATCGGGCTGCTCCCCGTCACCGGACTGCAGTTGCCGCTCGTGTCCGCCGGGGGAACGTCGACAGCGACGACGCTGTTCATGTTCGGCGTGGTGGCGAACGCGGCCCGGCACGAGCCGGAGGCGATAGCGGCGCTGCATTCGGGTCAGGACGGCCGCTTCGGGCGAATGCTGCGTCTTCCGAAGCCCGAGGCATATTCACCGGTGCGGGCGGACGCTGCCCGGGCGGAGGCGGTGCGACGGGCCGAGGCACGGCGGCAGGCCGGACGCGAGATGGCAGCCCGCACCCGGAGCATCACATACGACAAGGGCCGCGCGGAACGCGGCAATGCCCGCACACCCGACCGCGGTGTGCGCCAGCAGCGAAGCTCGGGTGGCCGAGCAGGAGAGCGAGGATTTCGTAGGTGAGCGGCGAGAAGCCCACTCTGTCGGTGATCGTGGCCGGTGGTGGAACCGCCGGACACATCGAACCGGCTCTGGCGGTGGCCGATGCGATCAAGGCGATCGACGGGGATGTAGTGGTGACGGCGCTGGGGACGGCGCGCGGTCTCGAAACCACTCTGGTTCCGGAGCGCGGTTATCCGCTGAAACTCATTCCGCCGGTGCCACTTCCCCGCAAACCCACCCTCGACCTGCTGCGGCTCCCGCGCCGGGTGCTGCATTCGGTTCGTCGTACCCGTGCGGTGATGGACGAGACCGGGGCAGACGTGATCGTCGGTTTCGGCGGTTACGTGGCTCTTCCGGCGTACCTGGCCGCGGGTGCCGGTCTGCTTCGGCGGCGACGCAGAATCCCGATCGTGGTGCACGAGGCGAACGCGAGCGCGGGCATCGCCAACAAGATCGGCGCTCGCCGTGCTGCACGGGTCCTCGCGGCTGTGGCCGGTTCCGGTGTGAAGGCGCGCGGCCGGGCGGAGGCCGAGATCGTCGGTATACCGGTGCGGGCATCCATCACCGGTCTCGACCGGGCGGGATTGCGCAGTGAGGCTCGGGCCCACTTCGGGCTTCCCGCCGACGGACCGGTGCTGCTCGTGTTCGGTGGGTCGCAGGGTGCGCGGTCCCTCAACGAGGCGGTGTCGGGGGCGGCGGAGTCGCTCGCGGCGGCAGGGATCGCCGTCCTGCACGCACACGGTCCGAAGAACACCCTGGACGTCCCCGACTCCGCAGGCGGTCCGCCCTACGTGGCGGTCCCGTACCTGTCGCGGATGGATCTGGCGTATTCGGCTGCCGACGCGGTGATCTGCCGATCGGGTGCGATGACGGTCGCGGAGGTGTCGGCCGTGGGTCTCCCCGCGCTGTATGTGCCGTTGCCGCACGGTAACGGTGAGCAAGAACTCAATGCGCGGCCAGTCGTCGAAGCGGGAGGTGGGATGATTGTCCGTGACGGCGACCTGACCGCCGCCTTCGTCGCGGACACCGTGATCCCGCTGCTGCGCGACCCCGTGCGGCTCGCGGACATGGGGCGGCGCGCGGCGGGAGCGGGTCACCGTAGCGCAGCCGCCGAGGTTGCGCAGATTGTTCTCGACGTGGCCGCGCTGACGAAGGAAACCCGATGACCGACCTGCCCGCGCACCTCGAACGTGTCCACATGGTGGGGATCGGTGGCGCCGGAATGTCCGGGATCGCCCGGATCCTGCTGGCCCGAGGGGGCCAGGTGTCCGGATCCGACGCCAAGGAGAGCCGCGGCGTGCTGGCCCTCCGCGCTCGCGGCGCGAACGTGCGCATCGGCCACGACGCCAGCGCACTCGATCTCTTGCCCGGTGGACCCACCGTGGTCGTCACCACGCACGCCGCCATCCCGAAGGACAACCCGGAACTGGTCGAGGCCGCGCGGCGCGGCATCCCCGTGATTCTGCGCCCGGCGGTGCTCGCATCGTTGATGCACGGTCACCGGACCCTGCTCGTCTCGGGCACCCACGGTAAGACGTCGACGACGTCGATGCTCGTGGTGGCGCTCCAGCATTGTGGTTTCGACCCCTCCTTCGCGGTGGGCGGTGAGCTGAACGAAGCCGGGACCAACGCTCATCACGGCAGCGGTGACGTGTTCGTCGCCGAGGCCGACGAGAGTGACGGTTCGCTTCTCCAGTACGACCCCGATGTCGTCGTCGTCACCAACGTCGAGGCCGACCATCTCGACTATTTCGGGAGCCCGGAGGCATATACCCAGGTTTTCGACGATTTCGCCGATCGGCTCTCGCCCGGCGGGCTCCTCGTCACCTGTCTCGACGATCCCGGTTCGGCGGCGCTCGCGTCACGGGTGAGCGCGCGGAACCTCCCCGGTGTGCGAGTGGTCGGCTACGGCAGCGCAGAGTCGTCCGCCGCTCCGTTCGACTCCGTCGACGGAATCGAGGTCGGTGCCCGACTGCTGAGTTTCGAGGCCAGAGATGTGGGGGGAGTGCTGCAGTTCCAGCTGGCCGGTGAGCGGAGTCCGCGGACCATCCGGATGGGTGTCCCGGGACGGCACATGGCACTCAACGCGCTGGCCGCACTTCTCGCTGCCCGCGAGGCCGGTGCCGACGTCGACGAGATACTCGAAGGAATCGCCGGTTTCGGCGGTGTACACCGCCGGTTCCAGTTCACCGGTCGTGAGCGTGGCGTTCGGGTGTTCGACGACTATGCGCACCATCCCACCGAAGTACGTGCGGTGCTCGGCGCCGCCGCGGATCTGGTGCGCCAGCCGCACGAGGCGGATCGGCAAGAATCCGAGGAATCGGTCCGCCGGGGCAAAGTGATCGTCGTGTTCCAGCCACATCTCTATTCGCGGACAGCAACTTTCGCGGAAGAGTTCGGGCATGCTCTCGATCTCGCCGACGAGGTCGTGGTGCTCGACGTGTACGGGGCGAGGGAGGAACCCATGCCCGGTGTCAGTGGCGCCCTGGTCGCACTGTCGGTGACCAAGCCGGTGCACTATCAGCCCGACCTGTCGCAGGCGCCGCGTCAGGTGGCGGGGTTGGCAGAACCCGGTGACGTCGTGATCACGATGGGTGCCGGTGACGTCACGATGCTCGGAAACCAGATTCTCGACGCGCTGCGCGCGGCCCCACACAACGCCTCCCGATGAGCCGGGAGCGCCGAGGTCGCCCGGAACGGCCGGATCGCCCGGTTCGCCGCGACACCCAGCGCAGTCCGCGGCCCGGTGGCGCCTCCGCGCGGAGTTCCGGCACCAGGACTGGGTCGCGCCGGACGCCGCCGGGCGGTGACCCGTCCACTCGCAGACCGCGCGGATCGGCCGCAGCATCTCCGGACGTGGAGCAGGAGCCTGGGCGGCCGTGGTATCGCAGGCCGGCGGTGACCGGTCTGATCGGTGTCGTGGTGGTCGTGGCGCTCGGTCTGGTGGCCTCGTTCACGCCGCTGTTATCGGTGCGGTCCACCGATGTCGCGGGTGCCACGACCATTCCCGAGGAACAGATTCGACAGGTACTCGCCGTGCCGCAGGGGCAGCCACTGCTGCGCGTCGACACCGTGGCGGCCGCGCAACGGGTCGCCGCGATCCCCAAGGTGGCTACCGCCCGCGTGCAGAGAATGTATCCGTCCACCATTCGGGTGACGGTGACCGAACGCGTGCCGGTCGTGTTCGTCGATACTTCCGACGGCACGCATCTTCTGGACGCCGACGCTGTCGACTATGAGATCGCGCCACCGCCTCCCGGCGTTCCTCGACTGGTGACCGACACTCCCGGGTGGGGCGACCCCAGTACCGCGGCTGCGCTCGAGGTGCTCGAGTCGATGCCGCCGCAATTGCGCGGGCAGGTGGGTGAGGTTGCGGCCAAATCCATTTCGGACATCTCGGTGACGCTGCTCGACGGCCGCGTCGTGGTGTGGGGCGGCACGGAGAAGTCCGAACGCAAAGCGGCGGTCACCTTGCCCCTGCTGACTCAGCCCGGGCAGACGTACGACGTGTCGAGTCCTGATCTCCCGACGGTGCGGTAGGGGAATGGAATTCGTAGGCGGCTGCCCGCGAGCGAGTTCGTCAAATAACTGGGCGAGTCTCGGCGCGCCTAATGGCGTATCCCGATGACGGTGCATAGCGTTTCGCTCTAGTCGAGCACTTGACATAACCGTAACCCTATGGTTCAGGTTGAGAGTTTACCCCGACTGATTTGTACGAAAGCGTGATACACACTCATGGAAGGCGAGAGCCGATGACGCCCCCGCACAACTACCTCGCCGTAATAAAGGTCGTCGGCATCGGCGGCGGCGGCGTGAACGCAGTCAACCGGATGATCGAGCAGGGACTCAAGGGAGTCGAGTTCATTGCCGTCAACACCGACGCGCAAGCGCTGCTGATGAGTGATGCCGACGTCAAGCTCGACGTCGGCCGCGAACTCACCCGCGGGCTCGGAGCCGGCGCGGATCCCGAAGTCGGCCGCAAGGCCGCAGAAGACCACAAGGACGAGATCGAGGAAGTGCTCAAGGGCGCCGACATGGTGTTCGTCACGGCCGGTGAGGGCGGCGGTACGGGTACCGGTGGCGCCCCCGTCGTCGCGAGTATCGCGCGCAAGCTCGGGGCCCTCACGGTCGGTGTGGTGACCCGGCCCTTCTCGTTCGAGGGAAAACGTCGCGGCGGTCAAGCGGACACCGGCATCCAGTCGCTGCGCGAATCGTGCGACACCCTTATCGTCATCCCGAACGACCGCCTTCTCCAGCTCGGTGACGCCGCGGTGAGCCTCATGGATGCGTTCCGCAGCGCCGACGAAGTCCTCCTCAACGGTGTTCAGGGGATTACCGACCTCATCACCACCCCGGGTCTGATCAACGTCGACTTCGCCGACGTCAAGGGCGTCATGTCCGGGGCCGGTAGCGCGCTGATGGGCATCGGGTCCTCGCGCGGTGAGGGGCGTGCCATCAAGGCTGCCGAGTCCGCGATCAACTCACCTCTCCTCGAAGCATCGATGGAGGGTGCGCGCGGCGTCCTCCTGTCGATCGCAGGTGGCAGCGACCTCGGACTGTTCGAGATCAACGAGGCCGCCTCGCTCGTCCAGGAAGCGGCGCACATCGATGCCAACATCATCTTCGGCACCGTGATCGACGACTCGCTGGGTGACGAGGTGCGGGTCACCGTCATCGCCGCCGGATTCGACGGCGGCACGCCTGCCCGTCGTCCGGTCGAGTCCACCGCCGCCGGCCGCAGCGCCATCGGGGCCGGACGCGCGGGTGAAGTGAACCAGGGCGCGGAGCCGCAGGGCGGTGAGCCGATGTCCGTGACACGCGAGACGATCAGCTCGCACAGCGCGAGCAGTCTGCCTCCTTTGTCCGGAAACGGCTCTTCCCGGCCCGTGCCGGTGTCCGACGAGGAGGGCGAAGACGACGTCGACGTGCCCTCCTTCATGCGTCGTTGACTTCGCCGTCGGGTCCCGGATTCCGGGTTCGCCGCGTCGTCACCGCACGTGCGGGTGGGCACTCCGTCGGACCATACGAGTCCTTCAATCTGGGTGACCACGTGGGGGACGACCCCGGCGCGGTAGAGGCCAACCGTCGTCGGCTGGCCGACAAGATCGGTGTTCCGTTCGACCACCTGATCTGGATGGAACAGATCCACAGTCGCACGGTGACGGTGGTCGACAGACCTACCGATACGGCTGTGCCGGCAACAGACGCGTTGGTGACCACGGTCCCGGGTTTGGCGCTGGCCACACTCAGCGCCGACTGTGTGCCCGTCCTGCTCTCCGACGAGGAGGCGGGCGTCATCGCGGCCGTGCACGCCGGGCGGATCGGTGCACGCATCGGTATCGTCCCCCGGGTTCTCGAGGTGATGGTGGAGCAGGGCGCCCGGATCGGACGGATCGGTGCCTTCCTCGGCCCGGCCGCGAGTGGACGCCAGTACGAGGTTCCCGCCGCGATGCAGGCGGATGTCGAAAAGTACCTTCCCGGCAGTGCCACCCGCACGGTGAAGGGGACTCCCGGTCTCGACCTGCGGGCCGGCATCCGCAGGCAACTGCTCGACGCGGGAGTGTCGGGTGTCGCCGAGGATCCGCGCTGCACCATCGAGGACCGGACCCTCTTCAGTCATCGGCGGGAGGCACCGACCGGCCGGCTCGCAGCGGTTATCTGGATGGATACTGGGCAGGGCGGCAGGTAGGCGCGCGAGAGGGTGTGGGAGTTGACGGCGATGGATCGTGTGCCGGAGGTGAGCGGAGCGGGTGACCGTGTTCCGGAGGCGAGCGGAGCGGGCGACCGTGTTCCGGAGGCGAGCGGAGCGGGCGACCGTGTTCCGGAGGCGAGCGATCGTGTCGCGCAGATCTCGGGTGCGCTCGGGGCTGTCCGCGAGCGGTTGGATGCGGCGTGCCGTGCGGCGGGACGTGAACCCTCGGAAGTGACGCTCCTCCCGGTCACCAAGTTTTTCCCGGAGTCCGATGCCCGCATCCTCTATGAACTCGGTTGCCGCGAGTTCGGTGAGTCGCGGGAGCAGGAAGCGACCGCGAAGATCGGCGAGTTCCGCGCCCGAGTTCCGGACCCGGCGGTGCGGTGGCACATGATCGGCCACCTGCAACGCAACAAGGCCCGGGCGATCGCTCAGTGGGCGTACGCAATTCACTCGGTGGACAGCGAGCGACTGGTCGGCGCGCTCGGTAAGGCAGCGACCGCTGCCGTCGAGGCGGGAGAACGCACGGAGCCGCTCCGGGTTTTGCTCCAGGTCAGCCTCGACGGTGATCCCCAGCGTGGCGGCGCTGTGGTGGGCGATCTCGAAAACCTTGCGGCGCAGGTTCGGTCGGCTCCACACCTCGAATTCCGGGGTTTGATGGCCGTCCCGCCGATCGAGGCCGACCCGGATGCGGCATTCGAGGAGCTGCACAACATTCACGCCCGGTTGTGCCTGGAGCATCCCGATGCGACGGAGCTCTCAGCGGGGATGACGAATGATCTCGAGCACGCTGTCCGACACGGGTCGACGTGCGTGCGTGTCGGAACCGCTCTGTTGGGCGCGAGGCCTATAACCTCGAAATGATCGCCGAGGCGAGCCTCGAAGGAAAGTCGGCTGGGTGATCGCCAACCCGTCCACACCGCTGCGACCGGTCGTAGCGGGATCCTGTCCGCCGCGCCAAGGAAGGTCGATCAATGAGCAGTCTGCACAAGTTCAAGGCTTACTTCGGCATGGTTCCCCTCGACGACTACGAGGACGAGTACCTGGACGAGCCGGAGCCTGCGCGCAGGCCTGCACGCCCGGTACGGGACGGTGGACGTGATCCGTATCTCGACCGCGACGACCGGGACTTCGCCGAGCCTTCGTTCAGCAAGGCGGCGTATGCCCCGGGTAGGCGCGACGATCTCGACGACGAGTTCGACCGCTACGAAGGCCCGCGGCACGCGTCGCGGGTCGAGCCTGTGGCTGTGCGTTCGGCGCGCCCCGGCGTGAGTGGGTCGGTCCGGGGAAGCACCCGCGGTGCGCTCGCTGTCGATACTCGATCCGAGCGGGTGGAAAGCCGCCGCGGACCTCTCTTCGACGAGGGCGGTCCGCTCTCGAAGATCACGACGCTGCGGCCCCGCGACTACAGCGAGGCGCGCACCATCGGTGAGCGGTTCCGCGACGGCACCCCGGTCATCATGGACCTCGTGGAGATGAGCAACGCCGACGCGAAGCGTCTCGTCGACTTCGCGGCGGGCCTGGCGTTCGCCTTGCGGGGCTCCTTCGACAAGGTGGCAACGAAGGTGTTCTTGCTCTCACCTGCCGACATCGACGTCTCGGCCGAGGAGCGCCGCCGGATCGCCGAGACGGGCTTCTACAGTCAGAAGTAGCACGGCGTGCAGCAGACATAGGCACTGCGGGCAGCAGACATAGGCGAAGCGGTCAGAGAAAACCGAAGGGCGATCATCGGGATCAGGGCGGTCGGACATCACGCGGGCTGCGATGGCTGAGGTGCAGAGTGCCCTGGCCAGGCGGCCCGTTTTGATAGACCGAACTGTTTCAGGCAGAGTGAAGGTGTGGCCTTGTTCTCGGTGATCTATTTGATACTGTTCGTTTTCTGGCTGCTTCTCATCGGCAGAATCATCGTCGAGTTCGTACGGACCTTCGCTCGGGACTGGCGGCCGACCGGCGTCGTGGTCGTCATTCTCGAGGCGATATTTACGGTCACAGATCCGCCGGTCAAGCTGCTGCGGCGGTTGATCCCCCCGATAAATCTCGGCGGGGTGCGGTTGGATCTATCCATCATGGTCTTGCTGTTCATCGTCTTCATCCTGATGTCGATCGTTCAGGGGCAAGCGCGTGCTACGGGTCTGGTGTGACAGAATGGACCCCATTGATCCAGTGTTGGTTCACCGTTACGTAGACTGCGCTGTAACTGAATGCTTGCTAGACCGCCAAATGACGCGTGAAGGGATCCTTCCATGCCGCTGACTCCAGCTGATGTGCACAATGTCGCGTTCAGCAAGCCGCCGATCGGTAAGCGGGGCTACAACGAAGATGAGGTCGATGCGTTTCTCGACCTTGTCGAGCAAGAGTTGTCGCGCCTGATCGAGGAGAACGCCGACCTTCGGCAGCGAGTGGGTGAGCTCGACAAGGAACTCGCCGATGCGAAGAAGGCCCCGCGTCCGTCCGGCGCAGCATCAACACCTGCGCCCAAGGCGGAGCCCGCTCGTGTCGTCGAGCAGCCCAAGGCGCCGGCGCCCGCACCGGCCCCGGCCGCTGCGGCTCCGCAGGCGGCACCGCAGGGAGCGGACGCTCACATGCAGGCCGCCAAGGTGCTCGGGCTCGCCCAGGAGATGGCCGATCGTCTCACCAGCGATGCGAAGACCGAATCCGAGCAGCTCCTCGGCAATGCTCGCACCAATTCGGAGCAGCTGGTCAGCGACGCGCGGCAGCGTTCGGAATCGATGATCGCGGATGCTCGGCAGAAGTCCGAGGCGCTGATCACGGACGCGCAGACCCGTTCCGAGACCCAGCTGCGGCAGGCCAAGGAGAAGGCCGACGCACTGCAGGCCGACGCGGAGAAGAAGCACACCGAAATCATGGCGACGATCAACCAGCAGCGGTCGGTGCTGGAGGGTCGTATCGAGCAGCTCAAGACCTTCGAGCGTGAATACCGCGTGCGGCTGAAGTCGTACCTGGAGTCGCAGCTCGAGGAGCTGGAGCAGCGGGGTTCCGCCGTTCCGGTGGACGGTGGTCAGGATTCGTTCGCGCAGGGCGGATCGCAGTCGAATTACAGCCAGTCCTACGCCAAGGGCAATAGCTGACTGAGCGTGCGGTAGTTGCCCAGCCAGCGGCCCGGATAGAGGTTGAGCCGTGCTGGTCGTGACACTCGTTCTTGCAGCCGTGGGGTTCGCCCTCCTGGTGGTCGCTCTGATGACCGGTTCGGTCATCTGGGCCTGGGGATGCATCGTGGTGTGCGTCGCGGGTGCGGTGCTGCTGCTGATCAGTGCCCTCGCGGGCAGGCGGACGGCAGCGGTGTCCGGCCGCGGTACCGATTCAGTTCCGCCCACCGACCCGTCGAGTGACTGACCGCGCCGGTTTCCCCACGGCGAGGACGACTACACTACGTAGAGCGAGCAATTTCAGATAGCGAGACAACCACGGCGTCGATCCGGCCATCACCGGGGAGCCTTCGGAAGAACGGCCGTACGCGGGCTCAGTAGAACCGAACGGGTGGGCCCGTCACAGCCCGCTAGTGAGAGGCACTCCCCGGAGTGCAAGCGGGGTGGTACCGCGGTGGTGACGCAGGAGGCGTCCCCGTCGTCCCCGTGCCGAGTACGTCAGGCACGAGGAGATCGCGGTGAGCACCACCAGTAACGTCACCAGCACCAACGAGTCCTACCCGAAGGTCGATTACGGCGTTCCGCAGGATGCGGGCGTCAAGTTCCCTCAGGTGGAGCAGCGTGTGCTCGCAGGGTGGGACGAGGACGACACATTCCGGGCGTCCGTGACACAGCGTGAAGGTGCCGAGGAATTCGTCTTCTACGACGGCCCGCCGTTCGCCAACGGTCTTCCGCACTACGGTCACCTGTTGACCGGGTATGTCAAAGACCTCATCCCACGTTTTCAGACCATGCGCGGCAAGAAGGTCGAGCGCCGGTTCGGCTGGGACTGCCACGGCCTTCCGGCCGAACTCGAGGCGGAGAAGCAGCTCGGCATCAAGGACAAGTCCGAGATCGACGTCATGGGTCTCGAGAAGTTCAACGAGTACTGCAAGTCCTCGGTTCTGCGATACACCGACGAGTGGCGCAACTATGTCACCCGTCAGGCCAGGTGGGTCGACTTCGACAACGATTACAAGACCCTGGACCTCGACTTCATGGAGTCGGTCATGTGGGCCTTCAAGGAGTTGTTCGACAAGGGGCTGATCTACCAGGGTTTCCGTGTGCTGCCGTACAGCTGGTACGAGCAGACGCCGCTGTCTAATCAGGAGACCCGACTCGACGACGCGTACAAGATGCGTCAGGACCCGGCCGTCACCGTCGACATGCCGCTGCGCGGTGAGGGCCCGCTGGATGGCGCGAACGCGATCATCTGGACCACGACGCCGTGGACTCTGCCGTCCAACCTCGCGATCGCGGTGCACCCCGACATCGACTACGTGCAGGTGTCGGGTCTCGACGGGAAACGCTATGTGCTCGCCCGCGATCGTCTGGGCCACTACGCGCGGGAACTCGGGGACTCGCCGGACGTGCTGTCCGAGCACACGGGGGCCGACCTCATCGGTCTGCACTACGACCCGCCGTTCGACTTCTTCGCCGGTCACGAGAACGCGCATCGCGTCATCTCGGCCGACTACGTCACCACCGAGTCCGGTACCGGAATCGTGCACATGGCCCCGGCTTTCGGTGAGGAGGACTACGACTACTGCCTCCGCAACGGCATCGAATTGGTCCAGCCGCTCGACGCGGGTGGCAAGTTCACGTCGATGGTGCCGCCCTACGAGGGGCTTCAGGTGTTCGACGCGAACCCTGCGATCATCAAGGACCTCAAGGCTGCTGGAAAGTTGCTGCGGCACGAGACGATTGAGCACTCGTATCCGCACAGCTGGCGCAGCGGGCAGCCGCTCATCTACATGGCGGTCCCGTCGTGGTTCGTTGCGGTCACCAAGTTCCGCGATCGCATGGTGGAACTGAACCAGGAGATCACCTGGGTGCCGGAGCACATCCGCGACGGACAGTTCGGCAAGTGGCTCGAGGGTGCCCGAGACTGGAACATCAGCCGTAACCGGTACTGGGGCAGCCCCATCCCGGTGTGGGTCTCCGACGACCCGGCCTATCCGCGGACCGACGTGTACGGCTCGCTCGACGAACTCGAGCGCGACTTCGGTGTGCGCCCGACCGATCTGCACCGGCCGATGATCGACGACCTCGTGCGCCCGAACCCGGACGATCCGACGGGGAAGTCGATGATGCGTCGCGTGCCCGAGGTGCTCGACTGCTGGTTCGAATCCGGGTCGATGCCGTACGCCCAGGTGCATTACCCGTTCGAGAACCGCGAGTGGTTCATCGGGGCGACGGGGGATGGTACCGCCCACTTCCCGGGCGATTTCATCGTGGAGTACAACGGCCAGACCCGCGGCTGGTTCTACACGCTGCACGTGCTGGCGACGGCATTGTTCGACCGTCCCGCATTCAAGACGGTTGCGGCCCACGGCATCGTCCTCGGCGACGACGGACTGAAGATGAGCAAGTCGAAGGGCAACTACCCGGATGTCAAGGAGGTGTTCGAGCGCGACGGTTCGGACGCCATGCGGTGGTTCCTCATGTCTTCGCCGATCCTGCGGGGCGGAAATCTCGTGGTCACCGAGCAGGGCATCCGTGAGGGTGTCCGGCAGGCGCTGCTGCCGTTGTGGAACGCATGGAGTTTCCTGCAGCTGTACGCGCCGAAGCCGGGTCAGTGGCGAACCGACTCGACCAACGTCCTCGACCGGTACATCCTCGCGAAGCTGGCCGGCACCAGGGACGTGATCACCGATGCGCTCGAGACGAACGACATCGCCGGGGCGTGCGACGAACTGCGCACGTTCTGTGATGCGTTGACGAACTGGTATGTGCGGCGGTCGCGTTCGCGTTTCTGGGACGAGGACAACGACGCCGTCGACACCCTCCACACCGTGCTCGAAGTGGTCACCCGTCTCGCCGCTCCGTTGCTGCCGCTGATCAGTGAGGTCATCTGGCGTGGGCTCACCGGCGGACGGTCCGTGCACCTCGCCGACTGGCCGGCCCCAGGTGATTTGCCGGCGGATGCGGAGTTGGTGTCGGCGATGGACGAGGTTCGGTCGGTGTGTTCGACGGTGCTGGGACTGCGGAAGGCCCAGAACCTGCGGGTGCGGCTGCCGCTGCCGGAGGTGACGGTGGCCGCGGACGACGCCGAGCGTCTGCGCCCCTACCTGGGACTGATCGCCGACGAGGTGAATGTGAAGAAGGTCGACCTCACGACGGATGTGGACGTGCACGGCCGTTTCGAGCTCGTCGTCAACGCGCGTGCCGCGGGGCCGCGCCTGGGCAAGGACGTGCAGACCGTGATCAAGGCCGTGAAGGCCGGTGACTGGTCGGAGAACTCGGACGGCGTCGTCACCGCGGCGGGGATCGAGTTGCTGCCGGAGGAGTACACGCAGCGGCTGGTCGCCGCCGAACCGGAGTCGACGGCAGCCCTGCCCGACGGGGCCGGCCTGGTGGTCCTCGACTCCGCCGTCACCGAGGAACTCGAAGCCGAGGGCTGGGCGAAGGACCGCATCCGTGAGTTGCAGGATGCGCGCCGGGCGGCGGGCCTCGACGTGTCGGACCGGATCACCGTGGTGCTCGAGGTCCCGGCCGAACGGCGGGACTGGGCACGTGCTCACCGCGACCTGATCGCGGGCGAGATCCTCGCTGTCGAGCTCGAACTCGCCGAGGCGCCCGCCGACGCGGTCGAGCTCGGTGAGGGTGTGCGGGCGGCCATCTCGAAGGTGTGATCTGTCGGACCGCGCGGGTAGGTTGCACCAGGTGAGTCGTCGATGGGTGCTGCACCTCGACATGGATGCCTTCTTCGCCTCCGTGGAGCAGCTCACCCGGCCGACGCTGCGTGGCCGCCCGGTGCTCGTCGGTGGACTCGGCGGTCGCGGGGTGGTCGCCGGGGCCAGTTACGAGGCGCGGGTGTTCGGTGCCCGTTCCGCGATGCCGATGCACCAGGCCCGGCGGCTCGTCGGGCCCGGTGCCGTCGTATTGCCACCGCGCGGCCGGCTGTACGGGATGTTGAGCAAGTCCGTGTTCGATGCGCTGCGTGGCCCCATGCCCGTGCTCGAGCAGCTGTCGATGGACGAGGCGTTCGGCGAACCGGCGGAGCTGGCGGGGGCGGATCCGGCCACTGTCCGCCGGTACTGCGAGGGACTGCGCGCCCTGGTCTTCGAAGAATCCGGACTGGTCGCGTCGATCGGTGCGGGATCCGGCAAGCAGGTGGCGAAGATCGCGTCCGGTCTTGCCAAGCCGAATGGAATCACCGTCATCGCGCCGGAGGAGCAGCAGGAGTTGCTCGACGGGTTGCCCGTGCGGAAGTTGTGGGGCATAGGTCCCGTCGCCGAGGACAAGCTCAAACGCCTCGGCATCGAGACGATCGGAAGTTTTGCGCGCACTCCCGAAGCCGAGGTGGCCTCCATTCTCGGCACCACGATCGGCCCGGGCCTGCACCGGCTGGCGCGGGGGATCGACAATCGGCCCGTCGCCGAGCGGGCCGAGTCGAAACAGGTCAGTGCCGAGACCACCTATGCCACCGACATCGTCACCCTCGCGGAGCTGCGGGGAGCGGTCGAGTCGAGTGCGGGTTCCGCCTTCGCGCGCCTGCAGAAGGACGGCCGCGCGGCCCGGACGGTGGTGCTCAAGCTGAAGAAGGCGGACATGAGCATCGTCACCCGGTCGGTCACCTTGCCCTACGCCACCCTGGACCGTCCCACCCTTGTTGCCGCGGCTCAGCGGCAGGTGATCGACCCTCTCGAGCTCGGTCCCGTGCGCCTTGTCGGGGTCGGCTTCGCCGGTCTGTCGACGGTGCGGCAAGGTTCGCTGTTCCCCGAACTGGATCTGGACGTGCCCGGCTATCCGGACTCGGCGGCGACGCGAAACGAAGGCGGCGACGCGGTGTCGCCCGGGCAGCCGATCCCGGCACGCGAACCCGATCGACGATGGCATCCGGGTCTGGATGTGAGGCACCCCGACTTCGGGCACGGGTGGGTCCAGGGGGCGGGGCACGGTGTCGTGACCGTCCGATTCGAAACGCGCACAACAGGTCCCGGCGTAGCCCGCACCTTCAAGGAGAACGACGAGCACCTCGAGCACGCGGGAGTGGAAGGCTCCCTCGCCTGAGGTTCCGGCCTGGCTGGGACGGAGTGGAGGGTGGCTCGGCGAGAAGGTAGCTCGGGGGCTGGTGCTTACCCTTGGGTAATGTTGCCCCAGGATGCAGCACTTCGATGCTGAGTTCGCCCGAGAACGAACACCCGAGAATGAAGAGGTTATTCAGTTGAAGCTTCGTAAGATCACGGTTGCCGCAGTAGCGATCGCCGCAGCCCTCACGATGTCCGCCTGTGGTTCGGACGACAGCGACACGGCGACCAAGACCACGACCACCACGACTTCCGCAGCCGAGACCTCGGAAGCCATCGAGGTGCCCACCGCCGCCGAACTCAACGCTCTGCTCGTCAAGGGTCTCGACCCCAACACGCCCCTCGAGGAGAAGTCGGCCATGGTCGAGGGCTCCGAGCAGGATCCTCAGCTGATCAACCAGGTCGCCGCCGCAGCCAAGGCGAACAACGCCGAGGTCACCGTGCTCGACCCGGTCATCGACAACGGCGACGGCACCGCCAGTGGCCAGCTGCAGCTGATTGTCAACGGCCAGGTTCAGCAGGGTGGTCTGCCCGCGATCTTCATCCCGGGCGAGAACGGCGAATGGAAGCTGTCGAAGGTCACCGCGTGCCAGATCGTGTCGCTCGCGCAGCTGACCTCGCCGGCGTGCCCCGCCTGATCGAAGACATTCCGGTCCCGACGGACCGATAGAGATGAGGTGCCGATGCCGGCGTCCCTTTCACGGGACGCCGGCATCGGTCGTTTCGAGTCGGCCGCTCAGCTGGCAGGCGCGGACGCGAGCTTGCCCACGGCGGCGTGCGTCATGTCCTCGAAGACACCCTCGTCGATCGGCTCCTGCCCCGTGGCTACCAACTGGGTCACGGTGCTTCCGGTCATCGCGACGGCTACATCCGAGACGAGGCTGAAGCCGTCACTGGTGGTGACGAGCTGGAACCCGATCGACGCATCGCCCGCCGGTCGTCCGTCCCGGCCGCCGACCCGGTACTGCACGTCCACCCCGTCGGCGTCCGTGCCGGAGTAGCCGGTGCACTGGGCGAGGGTGGTCTGGATGTCGGTGAACGCCTGTGCCGCGTCGGCGGCCGTCGGGTAGCTCGCTGCATCTTGATCGACGGTCGTGAAGTTCGGGCCCTGAAACCAGGCGGACGCGGACGCGGCGGCGCCGGGATGCTGATCCGCAACGGGGGACAGGACGGCGCTGCACAGGGCCGGGTCGGTGCTCGACTGGTCGGACTGCGCAGCCTCGGAGGCCGGCGGGAGTCCGAGGTCCTCCTCGGGGTCGGCGACGGGGGAGAAGCCGACGGGAAGGTCACCGACGTCGATCAGTGCGGCCCGCAGCACAGCCGAATCGGTGAACGGAGCACCGGCGGCGCCGGGGGGCGCCGTGACCATCGGGCCGAGCGGTGCGAGGAACTCGTCGGGTCCCGGTTCGCCGTCTGCGGCCGACGAGCACGCCGACACTGCGAGGGCTGTCAGTACGGCAGCGACGGCACTAACGCGCATCAGGATCCCCACTGCACCCGGTTCGAGGTGGTCTGCCGCAGAAGGGTGGCGCCTTCCGGGTCACTGTATTGCTGCTCACCGGACACGGTCACCGTCCCGGCGACTGGCAGCGGAAGGCCGAGATCGACGGTCGTGGTGCCCGCCCCCCGCATGACGTACTGGTCGACGTTGAGGGTCCCCGCCTCACCGGGGAGCTGCCAGATCGGTGACTGCGGTGTCTGGTCGACGGTGTAGTCGATGGTCACCCGGTTCCCGTCGCGGGCGGTGAGGGTGGCGACAGTGGTTTGATCCAGGGCGATGCCGCTCATGACTTTCTGATGGATGGTCCACTGCGCTCCTATGCCGACGGGTTCGGCGGGGAAGGCGATCGTGCGGTACACGGCCTGATAGAACGCCTGCTCGATCGCTGAACGCGCTATGTCCTGCGATTCGGCCGCCGGACGGAGGCGAAGGGCGGTGATCGCGCCGGTCGAATCGAACGTGAAGCCGGCTCCGGATCCCTTGCTCGCTTCCAGGGCGCTCGCCAGGCGGGAGTCCGGGCTCGTCACGGCGCCCAGCGTGAGGTCGAGGGCGATGGCCCCGTCGGCGTCCTCGGTCGGGCGTGTGACCACCGCGGTGAGGGGCACCGTGATCTCGGGGGAGGAGAAGTCCTGGACCGGCTGATCGTCGATCCGCTGAAATACCTCGGCGCCCGTGGTGAGCTGCACCTGCTGGGCGACGTCTACCGCAGGCCGGCGCTGAAGCACCTCTCGCGGCTCGTCACCGGGCCGAGTCAGCCGGACGGTCGTCGCGGAGATGGGGACCGTCACCTCGGCGGTGGTCGACGTGGTTCCCGCGGGACCTGCCTGCGAGGAGTCGTCGTCACTTCCACAGCCCGCGGCCAGAGCGACCAGGGAGAGTGTTGCGGCGAGTAGAGAGGAACCGGGTCGCGAAGCTTTCGAGAACAGTGGCACGCCCCCAGGTTAGTGGGCACGGGAGCGCATGAACGGCGGCTTGCCCGCGTAGTGGATGATGGACGGGTGAGTCAAGACCCCGCGGCCGAGAACGACACCGCCGCCGAAGACCCGAACGACACCGACACGACCACCACCTCCGCGCCCGCGGCTGCACGGTATCAGCGCATGCGGTTGCTGTTCGTGATCGCCGGTGTCGTGCTGATCACCGACCTCGTGACCAAGGTGCTCGCCGTTGCCAGAATCGAGCCGGGGGAGTCGGTTCGGGTGATCGGCGACGTGGTCACGCTGCGTCTCGTGCGCAACCCGGGTGCCGCGTTCTCGATGGCCACGGGCATGACGTGGTTGCTCACGCTGGTGGCCGTCGGTGTGGTCATCGGGGTCGTGCGCATCGGACGGACTCTGCGGTCACCGTGGTGGGCGCTCGGTCTGGGACTCGTCCTCGGTGGCGCCCTGGGCAACCTCGTCGACCGTTTCTTCCGGGCACCGGGAGTGATGCAGGGGCACGTCGTCGACTTCGTCTCCGTCGGCTGGTGGCCGGTGTTCAATGTGGCCGACTCCGGCATCGTGTGCGGTGCGGTCTTACTCGTCGTGCTCACCCTGATAGGCCTGGAACCGGACGGAACTCGGAAGGTGGAGAAGAAGTGAGGGAAACTCGGTCGATGCCGGT
Source organism: Rhodococcus sp. IEGM 27 (assembly GCF_033142305.1). Lineage (NCBI taxonomy): Bacteria > Bacillati > Actinomycetota > Actinomycetes > Mycobacteriales > Nocardiaceae > Rhodococcus > Rhodococcus sp. IEGM 27. The sequence continues at coordinate 454,344 of NZ_JAWLSG010000005.1, forward strand.
CCCGGACGGGCTCGACTCGATGCGGGTCGACGCCGGCCTCGCGCGACTGCTCGGGCTCTCGAGGACCGCGGTCGCGCAGCTCACCGAGGACGGGTCGGTTCTCGTCGACGGAGCGCCCGTCGGAAAGTCCGATCGACTCTCGGCCGGGACGTGGCTGGAGGTGGAACTCCCGGAGCCGCCGCGCCCGCTGACGATCGAGGCGGAACCCGTCGAGGGTATGGAAATTCTGTATGCCGACGACGACGTCGTCGCAGTCGACAAGCCGGTGGGTGTGGCCGCCCATGCCAGTGTGGGCTGGACCGGCCCCACGGTGATCGGCGGCCTGGCCGCCGCAGGTTTCCGGATTTCGACGTCGGGTGCGCACGAACGGCAGGGCATCGTCCATCGACTCGACGTCGGCACGTCGGGCGTGATGGTGGTGGCCACGTCCGAACGCGCCTACACGCTTCTCAAGCGCGCATTCAAACAGCGGACCATCGACAAGCGGTATCACGCCCTCGTGCAGGGCCACCCCGATCCGAGTAGCGGAACCATCGACGCACCGATCGGGCGGCATCGCAGCAACGACTGGAAGTTCACGGTCACCGCGGACGGCAAGCCCAGCATCACGCACTACGACACCGTGGAGGCGTTTCAGGCGGCGAGCCTGCTGGACATTCACCTCGAGACGGGACGGACCCACCAGATCCGCGTGCACTTCGCGGCTCTGCGGCATCCGTGCTGCGGTGACCTCACCTATGGCGCGGACCCCCGACTGGCCGAACGGCTCGGTCTCGAGCGCCAGTGGTTGCACGCTCGATCGCTCGGCTTCGCGCATCCGGCGGACGGGCGGTGGGTGGAAATCACGTCCAAGTATCCGAAAGACCTCGAGGATGCTCTCGAGGTTCTCCGGTCCAGCTGAGGTGATCCGCGGCCGCCCGACCGGAGTCGCCGTCCCGGTCGGTGTCACCATCGCGGTGGTGTTGCTCCTGGTGATCGTGCTGGGAATCACCAATCCGGTTCGAGCCCCGCTCGTCACGTCAGATGCTCTCGGTCCGGACAACGACGAAGTGGTGTCCGATTATGTGGCTCGTGCGGCCGGAACGCTGAAACAGCCACCCGGGAACGAGCACTGGGCCCTCGTGTCGTTCGCACGGCCGGTGTCCTCCGGAACCGTGCTCGAGGTCGCGGCCACGGTGCGGGTGTCACAGCTGCTGTTCCGGCTTCCGCTCGACCGGGTCCAGACGCCGCTCGTTCCGGTGTCGGTCGCCTCGGGTGCCGCAGCGATCGAACGCGCACACGTCCTGGCGTCCGCCCGGGTCCAGCGCATGACCGGCGAGACGGTCCGGCAGGGGAACATTGCTGCGGTGTCCTCCCAGCAGTTCGCGCGCGACTGCGCCTGTGTGATCGGCATCGTGGTGCGCGGGGACCTCGACCGGTTGGGTGCACTGCGCTCGACCTCGGCGGTTCGCGCTGTCGAGGCGTTGCACGCCGACGCGGTGTTCGGGCGTTTCGCAGTCCGGCCTCTTCTGCCTGAGCAAGCCGAGACGGTCTCGCCCGGCCCTGACGACGGTGCGGTGGTATCCGGTGGTAGCCCGTGACAGCGCGGAAGGCGGAAACCGTCGGCGTGGCCTGCGGAGTCGGTGCCTACGCGCTCTGGGGTGCTTTTCCCGCGTTCTTCGGAATTCTCGGCCCGGCAGGGTCGGTCGAGATTCTCGCCCATCGGGTGGTGTGGACGCTTGCCCTGATGCTCGTGGTGCTGTGGGCGTCCGGGCGCATCCGCTCGCTGCGCGGACTCGGGGTGCGGACATGGCTCCTCGTCGCCGCGGCGTCGGCGTTGATCGCGATCAACTGGGGCACGTACATCTACGGCGTGACGTCGGACCGGGTGGTCGAGACTGCGCTCGGCTACTTCATCAACCCGCTGGTGAGCGTTCTGCTGGGTGTAGTGATCTTCCGGGAGCGTCTGGTGCCGGCGCAGATCGTGGCCCTCGCGCTCGCCGCCGCGGCGGTCGTCGTGATCACCGTCGACTACGGACATCCGCCGTACATCGCGCTCACCCTGGCGCTGTCCTTCGCGCTGTACGGGCTCTGTAAGAAGGTGATGCCTCTGGATCCGAGGACCAGTCTCACCGCCGAAGGCATCGTTGCGGGACCGATCGCGCTCGGCTACCTCGTCTACCTGTCGGTCATCGGCACCGGCACGTTCCTCGGGCACGGGCCAGGTCACAGCCTGCTCCTCATCGCCGCCGGCCCGGTAACCGCGCTTCCGCTGCTGCTGTTCGGCGCTGCCGCGCAGCGGGTGCCGCTGCGCACCCTCGGAATGTTGCAATACTTGACACCGGCCCTGCAGATGATGTGGGGCGTCGCCGTCCTGCACGAGGACATGCCGGCCTCCCGGTGGATCGGATTCGCGTTGATCTGGGTGGCACTTGCAATCTTCACTACCGATGCGCTGGTGCGTGTTCGGCGCGGGAGACGGTCAGCGCGATCGTCACAGGAGCCCGTCCAGTAACTCTCGTCACGAGTTCGCCGACACCCCGCCGCAGCGACGGGTGGTGTCGGTCCGAGGGCCTACACTCGTGAGGCTCCCAGACCTTCAGAGAGGCGCACGTGGCTGACTCGTTCGTACATCTGCACAATCACACCGAGTATTCGATGCTCGACGGTGCGGCCAAGGTCGGCCCCCTGTTCGAAGAGGCCGAGCGGTTGGGAATGACCGCGGTGGGAATGACCGACCATGGCAACATGTACGGTGCCAGCGAGTTCTACAACGTGGCGAAGAAGCAGGGCATCAAGCCGATCATCGGGATCGAGGCCTACGTTGCTCCCGAATCCCGTTTCAACACCAAAAGGGTTCTGTGGGGCGACCGCAGCCAGAAGTCCGACGACGTCTCCGGTAGCGGTGCGTACACCCACATGACGATGGTTGCGGAGAACGCCACCGGTCTGCGAAACCTGTTCAAGCTGTCCTCCCTCGCGTCGATCGAGGGGCAGCTCGGCAAGTGGGCGCGCATGGACGAGGAGCTGATCGCCACCTACCACGAGGGCATCATCGCCACCACCGGGTGCCCGTCCGGTGAAATCCAGACGCGCCTGCGGCTCGGTCACGACCGGGAGGCCCTCGAAGCCGCCGCGAAGTGGCAGGAGATCTGGGGCAAGGACAACTTCTTCCTCGAACTGATGGACCACGGTCTGTCGATCGAGCGGCGGGTCCGGGAGGGACTGCTCGAGATCAGCAAGAAACTCGACATTCCGCCGCTCGCCACCAACGACTGCCACTACGTCACCAAGGACGCCGCGGAGAACCACGAGGCCCTCCTTTGTATCCAGACCGGTAAGACACTGTCCGATCCCACCCGGTTCAAGTTCGACGGCGACGGCTACTACCTGAAGTCCGCCGCGGAGATGCGGGCATTATGGGACGACCAGGTGCCCGGCGCGTGCGACAACACGCTGCTGATCGCCGAGCGTGTCCAGTCGTACGACGACGTGTGGGCGCACCACGACCGGATGCCGATCTTCCCTGTTCCCGAGGGCGAGACGCAGGGCACCTGGCTGCGCAAGGAGGTCATGCGCGGACTGGACCGCCGGTTCCCCGACGGACCGCCCGAGGAGTACCTCGCCCGCGCCGATTACGAGATCGGCGTCATCCTCGAAATGGGTTTCCCGGCATACTTCCTCGTCGTCGGTGACCTGATCAACCACGCGCGTGAGGTGGGGATCCGCGTCGGTCCCGGCCGAGGTTCCGCCGCAGGGTCGCTCGTGGCGTACGCGATGGGTATCACCAATATCGATCCCATCCCGCACGGTCTGCTGTTCGAGCGGTTCCTCAACCCCGAGCGCGTGTCGATGCCCGATATCGATATCGACTTCGACGACCGTCGGCGCGGTGAAATGGTGCGCTACGCCACCGACAAGTGGGGAAGCGACCGGGTGGCTCAGGTCATCACGTTCGGCACCATCAAGACGAAGGCGGCCATCAAGGACTCCGCCAGGGTCCAGTTCGGTCAGCCGGGATTCGCGATCGCCGATCAGATCACCAAGGCGCTGCCGCCGCCGATCATGGCCAAGGACATCTCGGTGTCGGGTATCACCGATCCGAATCACGAGCGGTACAAGGAAGCGGTGGAGGTTCGTGCCCTCATCGACTCCAACCCGGACGTCGCGAAGATCTACCAGACTGCCAAGGGTCTCGAAGGCCTGATCCGCAACGCGGGCGTCCACGCCTGCGCGGTGATCATGTCGTCCGAGCCGTTGATGGACGCCATTCCGGTGTGGAAGCGCGCCCAGGACGGCGCCATCATCACCGGTTGGGACTACCCCTCGTGTGAGGCCATCGGCCTCCTCAAGATGGACTTCCTCGGCCTTCGAAACCTCACCGTCATCGGTGATGCCATCGACAACATCAAGGCCAACCGAGGCATCGACCTCGACCTCGACACGCTACCGCTCGACGATCCGGCAACCTACGAATTGCTCTCGCGGGGTGACACTCTCGGTGTCTTCCAGCTCGACGGCAGCGCCATGAGGGATCTGCTGCGCCGCATGCAGCCCACCGGCTTCGAGGACATCGTCGCGGTGCTCGCGCTGTATCGGCCGGGCCCGATGGGCATGAACGCGCACAACGACTATGCCGACCGCAAGAACGGCCGCCAAGAGGTCAAGCCCATCCACCCGGAGCTCGAAGAGCCCCTGAAGGAGATTCTCGCCGACACCTACGGGCTGATCGTCTACCAGGAGCAGATCATGCAGATCGCTCAGAAGGTGGCCGGGTACTCGTTGGGGCAGGCCGACATTCTCCGTCGGGCCATGGGTAAGAAGAAACTCTCCGTGCTGGAGGAGGCGTACGCCGGGTTCCGCGAGGGCATGCTCGCCAACAACTTCTCCGAGCCGGCGATCAAGGCGTTGTGGGACACCATCCTCCCGTTCGCCGGCTACGCCTTCAACAAGTCCCACGCCGCCGGGTACGGACTGGTGTCGTTCTGGACGGGATATCTCAAGGCCAACTACCCCGCGGAGTACATGGCGGGCCTGCTCACCTCGGTGGGTGACGACAAGGACAAGGCCGCCATCTATCTCGCCGACTGCCGCAAGATGGGTATCACGGTGTTGCCGCCCGATGTGAACGAGTCGGAGGTCAATTTCGCCTCGGTCGGCGAAGACATCCGCTTCGGCATGGGAGCGGTGCGCAACGTCGGGGCCAATGTGGTCGCGTCGATCATCAAGGCCAGGAAGGAGAAGTCCAAGTTCGTCGACTTCTCGGACTACCTCAACAAGATCGACGCCGCAGCCTGCTCCAAGAAGGTCACCGAATCGTTGATCAAGGCGGGTGGGTTCGACTCGCTCGGCCATCCCCGCAAGGGACTCATGCTGGTCCATGCCGACGCGATCGACGCAGTGATGGGTACCAAGAAGGCGGAGGCCATCGGCCAGTTCGACCTGTTCGGGGGCGACGACGCCGACGAATCTATCTCGTCGGTGTTCAACGTCAAGATTCCCGACGAGGAATGGGACAGCAAGCATCGACTGGCGTTGGAACGCGAGATGTTGGGGCTCTACGTTTCGGGGCATCCACTCAACGGCGTCGAGCACGTCCTGTCCGCCCAGTCGGACACGGCGATTCCGACCATTCTCGAAGGCGATGTGAAGGACGGCACCCAGGTCACCGTCGGCGGTATTCTCGCCTCGGTCAACCGGCGGATCAACAAGAACGGTCTGACGTGGGCGTCGGCACAGCTCGAGGATCTGTCGGGCGGTATCGAGGTGCTGTTCTTCCCGCAGGCGTACTCGGTCTACGGGATGGACGTCACCGAGGATTCCGTCGTCCTCGTCAAGGGGCGGGTGTCTGTGCGTGACGACCGCATCTCACTTATCGCGAACGACCTTGCAGTGCCGGACCTTTCGGCCGTCGGTGTCGCCAAACCGCTGGCGGTGAGCCTCCCGTTGCGTCAGTGCACCAAAGACAAGCTGGGCGCACTCCGGCAGGTACTCACTCGGCACCCGGGAACCTCGGACGTGCATGTGCGGTTGATCGGTGGAACCGAGATCACGTTGTGGAAGGTCGACGACGTGCTGCGTGTCGAGCCGTCGTCGGCGTTGATGGGCGACCTCAAGGCGCTGCTCGGGCCCAGCTGTCTGTCGGTGTGACCTATTCGGGTGGGGCGTCGGGAAAGAGCCGGCGCACCCACCAGACCACCACTGCGACAGCGGCTGCGGTGAGGACGGCCACCGGCACGGCCTCGGTGATGATCAGAACGGCCAAAAAGACCAGCAATCCGACGGCGAGAGCTTCGAGTTTGTAGAGGGGCCACGCGGTACCTGCGAGATCGACGGTGCGGGGAGCCCGGCTGCTGGTGACGTGAGGGATCGGCGTGTCGGATGTCGTCATCGCGGGTTCACCTCGCTGTTCGTAGATCCGTGTGTGTCGATCAGGGTACGCGCAACTGGGAGTTCGGTCCAACGAACACTCGAGGTCGCGCTGTCGTTTCGGAGCGTTCGGTGGCGCAGACCGGATGGTCGGGGTTCACTGGACGCATGCCACTCACAGGTGAATACGAACCCAGTCCGTCCAAGTGGGCCGCAGATCAAGCGGAGTTGATCGAATCGAGCAACGGCACCGAAGGTACGACGCTCAATGGATTGCCCGTCGTCCTGTTGACCACCCGTGGCGCGAAGTCCGGGAAGCTTCGCAAGACCCCGCTGATGCGCGTCGAGCACGACGGAAAGTATGCGATCGTGGCGTCCCTCGGCGGCGCTCCGAAGAACCCCGTGTGGTACTACAACGTGAAGGCCGATCCGCACGTCGAGCTCCGGGACGGTCACATGAAACGGGACATGGTGGCCCGGGAGGTGACCGGCGAGGAGAAGGCAGCCTGGTGGGAGCGCGCAGTCGCCGCGTTCCCCAACTACGCCGATTATCAGAAGAACACCGACCGGGAGATTCCCGTCTTCGTTCTCGAGCCCGCCTGAGAATTGCCCCGGCTGGTACGGCGGGCTGTGGTGGTGGGAACATATGCGGGTGTCCACATCGCCCGATACCGCAGCCCGCAACACCACTTCGCCCCTGACCGTGGGCGACATCGACGCGGCGATCGAGCGAATTTCCCACGTGATCGACGCCACGCCGCTGCAATGGAGCGAGCGGCTGTCGGCGCTCACCGGCGCGAATGTCTACCTCAAGCGCGAGGACCTACAGGTCGTCCGCTCCTACAAGCTGCGCGGCGCCTACAACCTGATGGCTCAGCTCGCCCCGGACGAACGTGCGGCGGGTGTGGTGACGGCCAGCGCGGGCAATCACGCGCAGGGAGTGGCCTTCGCCTGCCGCGCAATGGGAATCGTCGGACGAATCTATGTTCCGTCCAGTACGCCGAAGCAGAAGCGCGACCGCATCCGCGCGCACGGCGGCGAGTTCGTCGAACTCATTCTGACGGGGGAGACCTACGATGCCGCGGCCGCTGCCGCCACCGCCGATGTGCTGCGCACCGGGGCGACGATGGTCCCACCGTTCGACGACGCACGCACTGCGGCGGGCCAGGGGACGATCGCCGCCGAGATCCTTGCGCAGCTCGACACTGTTCCCGACGCGGTGGTCGTCCCGGTCGGGGGAGGTGGGTGCATCGCCGGTATGGCGACCTATCTTCACGCTCACGCGCCGCGGACTGCGCTCGTCGGCGTGGAGCCGACCGGCGCGGCGTCGATGACCGCCGCCCTGGTGGCCGGGGCGCCGGTCACACTGTCGGAGATCGACCCGTTCGTTGACGGTGCCTCGGTGAAGCGGGTCGGCGACCTGCCGTTCGCCGTCGTGTCCGCGCTCGGCGCCGAGGTCGTTTCGCATACGGCGCTGCTGCAGGCTGACGGGTCGACGATCCGACTCGATCCGGAGAGCTTCGTCATGACGAACCTCGACGAAGGTGCCCTGTGCACCACGATGCTCGAGCTGTACCAGAACGAGGGCATCATCGCCGAGCCCGCCGGCGCACTGTCCGTCGCCGCCCTCGGCAGCATCACGTTCGAACCCGGTTCGACGGTGGTGTGCCTCGTCTCGGGCGGCAACAACGACGTCTCGCGCTATGGCGAAATTCTGGAACGGTCGCTGGTGCATCTCGGTCTCAAGCACTACTTCCTCGTCGATTTTCCGCAGGAACCGGGCGCGCTGCGACGATTCCTGGACGAGGTGCTCGGTCCCGAGGACGACATCACGCTGTTCGAGTACGTCAAACGGAACAACCGTGAGACCGGCGCCGCCCTGGTGGGTATCGAGTTGGGGAATGCGGACGGTCTCGGCGACCTCCTCGAGCGGATGGAGCACTCGCAGATGCAAGTGGAGCGGCTGGAACCGGGTAGCCCGGCGTACCGCTACCTCACCTGAGTTACTTCTGCAGAAGTCGCTCCACGACCTTGCTGTACAGCTCGGGCTCGGGCAGGGGGAGTCCGAGTAGGGCCGCGAGGTAAATTCCGTCGCCGACCAGCCGGACGATCTCGGCCTGCACCGGGTCGTCGATTTCGCTGTGCAGGCCTTCGTCCCAGCCGCGCATGACCTCGATCACCGCTCGCTGGATCTCGTCGTGTTGTCCGTCGACGCTGCGCAATGCGGCGATGGTGGATCGATAGAGGGCCAGCTCTTCGGTCGTGCTGGCATCCGGAACCTGCAGATACCACTCGGACAGCGAGGTGCCGCCGGAGACGGCGTCGGCGAGCTGGGCGTCGGCGCGCTCGCCCAGGCGACGCACCATCGCCGCGAGGAGTGCTTCCTTGCTGGGGAAGTGGTACAGGAGACCACCCTTGGAGACCTCTGCTTCGGCGGCGACTGCTTCGAGTGTCACCTGGGCGATTCCGACGTCGAGTAACAACTTCTCGAGGGCGTCGAGTATTCGATCGCGCGTACCGGCAGCCATGAAGAGGGACTGTACCCGGAAATAACTTTACCGTCCGGACGGTTCAAGCTACAGTAGCCAGCTGTACCGGCTGGACGGTTTACCTATCGTGTCGGCCCTCCAGGGAAAGTCGTAGGAAAGAAATGTCTGTCTCCACGGATCGCGGGATCAACGACGCCTTCGGCGCGCCGGATCAGGCATCCGCGTCACGCCGAGACTGGCTCGGACTCGTCGTTCTGGCGTTTGCCGTACTTCTGATCGCCGTCGACGGCACGGTGCTCGATCTCGCTCTTCCCTTCATCAGTGCCGACCTCGAGCCGAGCAGCACGCAGCTGCTGTGGATCATCGATGTCTACTCCTTCGTGCTCGCCGGACTGCTCATCACGATGGGCACCCTCGGTGACCGCATCGGCCGACGGCGCCTACTGCTCGTGGGCGCTGCCGGTTTCGGTATCGCCTCGTTGATCGCGGCGTGGGCGCCCACCCCGGAGATGCTCATCGTCGCGCGGGTTCTGCAGGGAATCTCCGGTGCAACCCTCATGCCGGCGACTCTCGGGCTGATTCGGACGATCTTCGCCAACCCTCGCGAGCGCACACTGGCGATCGGTGTGTGGGGCGCGATGGCCGGCGGCGGAACCGCGGCCGGCCCTCTGATCGGTGGCTGGCTACTCGAACACTTCTGGTGGGGTTCGGTGTTCCTGATCAACATCCCGGTGATGCTGGTCCTCATCGTCGCCGGACCGCTCGTGATCCCCGAGTCGAAGGATCCGACACCGGGTCGCTTCGACCTGCTCAGCGCTGCGCTGTCGATGTCGACGATGCTGCCGCTCGTGTATGCGGTGAAGGAAACGGTCGTCCACGGGTTCGCGCTGGAACTCCTTGCGATCGGCCTGGTCGGCGCGGCGTCGGGCGTGGCATTCGTGCGCAGGCAGCGCGCGATGAAAGATCCGATGATCGACGTCGCGCTGTTCGCCAAGCCGGCCTTCTCGACGGCCGTGCTCACGAACCTACTGTCTATCTTCGCCCTGGCAGGCGTGCTGTTCTTCGGATCCCAGTATCTGCAGCTGGTGCTGGGTAACACGGCATTGGAATCGGGTGTGCTGATGCTCCCCGGCATGCTGCTCAGCGCTGTCACCGCGCTCGCCGCCGCCTGGATGGTGCGCCGGTGGTCGACATCCCACGTCCTCGGTGGGGGCCTCGCGGTCGCCGGACTCGGTGCCGCGATGATGCTGACACTGAGTGTCCACGGTGCACCGACGATGTTCGTCGTCGGCTTCGCCCTCGCCGGGGCCGGTGTCGGGATTGCCTTGACCCTGACATCCGACCTCGTCGTCAGTGCGGTCGAGCCCGAGCGGGCGGGCGCCGCCTCGGCCGTGTCCGAGACGGCGTACGAACTCGGTGTCGCACTGGGTGTCGCAGTCCTGGGCAGCGTGGTGATGGCCTTCTTCCGCGGCGGCCTCGACACATCGATGCTGGCACCGGAACGGGTGGACGCGGCCCGCGGCACGCTCGGTGCGGCGGTCGCGGAAGCCGAGCATCTACCCGATACGTCGCGATCGGTCTTTCTGGAGTCGGCGCAGTCGGCGTTCGTCGAGGGCATGCACGTGGCCGCAGGCGCCACCGCGCTGATTCTGTTCGCCACCGCGGTGCTCGTGCTCCGGATGCTGCGCGGCCGTCAGCCCGAGGCGACAGTGCGCGAGGCATCGAGCATCACGAACGAGTGACCCGGCACGATCGTCGCCGACGCGGTCTCGTCCTGCTTCGGCGGCTCCCACCACAACACGGGGGAGCCGCCGACCGGCACGGTCACCGGGTCCGCTCCGAGATTGCACGCGAGTCGCAGCGCACCGCGATGCACCACGACCCAGCGTTCGTCCTCGTCGTAGTCGACGGTGAGGTCGTCAAGCCACGGATCGGTCAGCTCCACGCGTTCACGTCGCAGGCGAAGCAACGCGCGGTAGCACTCGAGTAACCGGGCATGGGGTTCGCGCCCTCGTTCGTCCCAATTGAGCTTCGAGCGCTCGAAAGTGAGCGGGTCCTGCGGGTCCGGGACGTCTTCGGTACTCCAGCCGTGCTCGGCGAACTCGGCCTTGCGGCCTTCCGCGGTTGCCCGTGCCAGCTCGGCCTCCGGATGCGAGGTGAAGAACTGGAAGGGTGTGCTCGCGCCCCACTCCTCGCCCATGAACAGCATCGGCGTGAACGGCGAGCACAACACAAGTGCCGCCTTCACGGCCAGCTGCCCCGAGTCGAGGTAGGCGCCAGGGCGGTCACCGATCGCCCGATTACCCACTTGATCATGTGTGCAGGTGTAGGTGACCAGCGAACTGGCCGGAATCTGCCGCGTGTCCAAACGACGCCCGTGGATGCGTCCGCGGAACGTCGAGTACGTGCCGGCGTGAAACCAGCCCTGCCGCATCGTTTCCGCCAGGCACGCGAGTGACCCGAAGTCACCGTAATAACCCTGCCGTTCACCCGACACCGCGGCGTGGACGGCGTGATGCATGTCGTCGTCCCACTGCGCGTCGAGGCCGTACCCACCGGCAGAACGCGGAGTGATCAACTTCGGATCGTTGAGGTCGCTTTCGGCAATGAGGGTCAGTGGCCGACCCAGATGAGCAGAGAGGCGGCGCGTTTCCACAGCCAGTTGTTCGAGGAGGTGGGTCGCGGTGTGGTCGACGAGGGCGTGGACCGCGTCGAGACGCAGCGCGTCGACATGAAACTCCTCGAACCAGCGGAGCGCGTTGTCGATGATGTAGCGCCGCACATGGTCGCTGCCGGGGCCGTCGAGGTTGATGCTGCGACCCCACGTGTTCGCGCCCTGCGCCAGGTAGGGGCCGTAGCGGTCGAGGTAGTTCCCCGACGGTCCCAGGTGGTTGTAGACCACATCGAGTACCACCCCGAGGCCACGGGCGTGGCAGGCGTCGACCAGGGCCTGCAGGCCGTCGGGACCTCCGTAGGCCTCGTGCACGGTGTACCAGAGGACGCCGTCGTATCCCCAGTTGTGGGTTCCGTTGAAACCGTTGACGGGCATCACTTCCACGAAGTCGATACCGAGTTCCACGAGGTGGTCGAGCTTGTCGACGGCAGCGGCGAAGGTTCCTTCGGGCGTGAAGGTTCCGATGTGAAGTTCGTAAATCGAGGCCCCGGCGAGCTGGCGGCCGTGCCACTGCGAGTCCGTCCACGCGTCCCGGTCGACGGTGTGCAGCTGTGACGGTGCGTGCACGCCGTCGGGTTGGCGTGGCGAACGGGGGTCGGGGAGGGCGGTGTCGTCATCGTGGAGCAGGAAGGCGTACCGCGAGTCGGGAGACGCGTCGACCTCCGCTCGCCACCAGCCGTCCGGAGAGGGTGTCATGTCGTGACTTCGGCCGTCGACGTCCACGCGAACGGCGCTCGGAATCGGAGCCCATACCTCGAAAGTGTGCACCCGACAAGCATGCCTTGCCCTCGCGCGGCGTGCAGGGTTGTCGGCCCTGGCTGGTCAGGCAGCGTTACCGCCGACGCGACTGGGTCATGGTTACATGAAATCGAAGGCGGGGGGCACCGCAATCATGGCGAGAGCTGCCCACCCGCCGTATACGGGCAGATATCGGGTTTGCCAGCGCTCGACGGCGCCGAACCCGCACCGGCCGCGGACGAAGCCGAAACCGAGTCGAGCGGACCACACCAGGTTGACCAACAACACCACGTTCAGTCCCAGCGCGGTTACTTTGTTCGGTGTGAAGCCGAATTCCGCGATGCGACTGAGCATGGCGGTCAGCATCAGCACGTCGACGGCGAGTGCGCTGACGACGAGGATGAGTTGCAGCTTGTCGAACAGGTCGGGAGGTGCCAGCGGATCACGTGCGGAGATGGCATACAACAGCAGGCCGAGCACGAGCACGAGAATGAGATCCATGAGGATGAGCAGATCTCGGTCGACGCCGACGACGCTGCGGGCAGCCGCGAACGCCGTCAGCAGTGCCAGCAACATGAGAATGGTGAGTGGCGTGAACACGCGAGTGAGCACGGGGGCGATGTTTTCGATGACGTCCTGCTTCGCCTCCACAAGCCAGGCCGCAACGAGAATCGCGCCGGCAATGCCGAACGGCAGGATCCACTGCTCGATGACCCACTCGACATCGAGGTCCAGGGAGGCGAATGCGCCGACAGTCAGGCCGATCAGCACGCCGCCACCGAGCGCAAGCAGGGCCATGTAGACCACCCACTCGCCGGTGAACCGGACGAAGTCCATGCGGCGCCGTTGGGATCGCCAGTCGCCACCGACATAGGCCAGCCCGGCGACGAACCACAGCGCAATGGGCGCGTGGATCGCCGCGATCACTTCCGTCGACCCGTTGTCGACGAACGGAAAGAGATTCAGGACGAGTGCCGCGACCACGAAGGGGACAGCGAGTGCTGCGGCGCCGCGCACTGTCATCTTCCGTTTCCACGCGAAGTATGCCGTCAGGAAAGGCAAGACGAGGAGGCTGATGTTTCGGGCCAGGGCAAGCTCGGGCAGCCACTCCATTCCAGCCTTGACGGCCAGTCCCGCTCCGACGGCGAGGGTCAGGACGACGCTCAGTTCGCGTTTGGACGAAGTGGTTTCGGGTTCCGCGGTGGCCGGCATCAGCACGAGTTGCTTCCACAGTCGGTCGGAATGCTCGAGCGCGAACTCACGGGAGATCGCGTCGAGGTTGCCCATACGTCCGACGGCGACGAGGAAGGCCTCGGCCGCCGTCAGCCCGACCGCGGACAGGTCCGAGACCTGATCGCGGAGGTGACCTTCCATTTCGTCGACATCGGCACTCGAGATCACGCGGTGGCCCCGAACGTAACCACGCCACTGGCCGATCTGCGATTCCAGCTCTGCGTCGGTATCCATCACGACCACCCCTCGGCGGCGGCCGGTGGAAGCTGAGCGGACTGCCACACTCGATGCAGGGCTTCCGCAACGACGGTCCATTGCATGCGCCGGTCGGCGAGCATGTCCCTGCCGGGGTCGGTAATGGCGTAATGCTTACGACGCCTGCCGTTGTCGGCCGTGCGCCAGGTTGCCGTGACGTACCCTGATCGCTCGAGACGATGCAGGAGCGGGTACAGCATCCCGTCCGTCCACTGCATCCGCCCGCCCGACAACTCGTTGACGCGCTTGATGATGGCGTAACCGTAGGACTCGCCGTCGGCGAGAATGCCGAGCACGAGCGGGGTGGCCGAGGCTGCCACCAAGTCCTTGTCGATGAACATCCGACCTCCATACCTAGTTCCTCTAGGGTTCGAAATTGACCCTAGCAGATCTAGGTATGAAGTGAGCTCACCGTTCTCCGGGTGATTCGATGCGATCGAGCAGCCACCGGGGTCCGACTGTGCCGGCCTCGAGCGCCTCGACCCGAGCGCGGAGTCCGCGATCTGCCGTCACCACCGTGACCGGCCGGTCGCTGTTCGTTTCGACCGCTTCAGCCACAATGCCGACGATCGCGTCATCACCGGATCCGTCCGCCAGCACCACCTGCAGGTGGTGCGAATTCACCTCCGGCTCGTCGGCGACCGCGACTCGCGCCGCGCCTTCGAGCACGGCAATCACCTCGGGTGGTTCATCGAGGCGTTCCTGCCACCGGGCCAGCTTCACGAGCAATCGCCGGGCGGCACCGCCGCGATCACGCCACCAACCATCGGGCCTCGAACCGACGACGTTCGCGGCATCCACCACGATGAGAACGGATCTGGCATCGGTCATGAGCGACGGTTCCGCTGCGTCGGCACGTAGGGTTCAGTCCTTGCCGGAGTCTTCGACCTTCTCGATGATTTCGGCGCCGAGGACCGACAGTCGGTGTTCCTCGGCATCCTGCACGGTGCCGAAGTCGTGCTCTTCCAAGACGTTGTGGTCCTTGTCGAGGTATCGGTAGGTTGCCATGTCCCCACGATGGCACATCGAGTCTGCACATGCCGGTGAGTCAGCCCTTTCGCCGGCGGTCGCGAAGTAGCAAGCTTGAGGTGACGAGTCCAGTATCGCGAGGAGCAGTCATGCACGTAGCAGTGGGAGACCGGTTGCACGTCCAGGGCAGGGTTGTGGGGGCGCACGCGCACACCGCCGAAGTCGTGGAGGTACATGGGGAGAACGGCGAACCGCCCTACCTGGTCCGGTACGACGACGGTCGCGAAGCGCTGGTGTTTCCAGGGCCCGACGCCTGGGTGGAACATCCGCAGTCGTAGGGCATCGACGCGTGGGTGGACCACGGTGACTCACCGCATTGGTTGCAGGGGCGCTGCTTCCAATGCGGTTAGCATGAGTTCGTGCTGGAACCGGTCAGAAGGACCTACAGTTCGCCGCTGCGGGCGGAGTCGGCGCGCCGCACCCGCGTCCTCGTCCGGGATGCTGCGGCCCGACTGTTCGTGGACCGGGGCTATGTGAGCACCACGGTGCGCACAGTTGCCGAAGCAGCGGGAGTCGCAACGCGGACGGTGTTCACGGCGTTCCCGGGTGGGAAGGCCGAGCTGTTTCACGAGGCGCTCGCCGCCGCCATCGAGGGCGGCGACGACAGCATGCCGACCGTGTATGCGTCTGCCTCTCGCGACGGCGATCCGGTCGAACGCATCCTCGACGAAGTGGTGGGGTTCGGCGCTGACGTCCTCGAACGGGCCGGGACTCTCATGTTGACGTCGATCAAGAGTTCGGGCGCCGACGAGGACATGAGGCGATTCGCCGAGGAGGGCGCCCGAGCGTCCGCCACGAACGCGATGACCCTTGCCGAAGGGCTTGCCGCGCACGACCTGCTGCGACCGGAGATCTCCGTGCAGCGAGCGGCGGACGTCCTCTTCACCGTCGTCTCACCCCAGGTTCATTCCATGCTTCGGCACGACTGCGGGTGGGACATCGACGAGTACCGCAACTGGGTCAAGGCGATGATCAGGGCAAGCCTGCTCCATTGACCCGGCACGCTCTGTGGTTTCATGGGCGCAGTAATTCCATGGACACAGCTATTCCATGGACACCGCCGTTTCACGACCCGTCATTCCGTGGGACACCGCGCTCGGCATTCCCGGCGCGCTTCTGAGGGGGAATCTCGGTGCCGTACTTTGTCTTCGGTCTCGTCACTCTGCTGTTGTGGGTCTACTGCCTCGTCGACGTGATCACGCGGAACGAGTCGGATATTCGGCACTTGCCCAAGATGGTGTGGCTGCTGATCGTGCTGCTCCTGCCGACCGTCGGGTCGTTGGTCTGGTTGTTCGTCGGCCGCGGCGCGGGAGTCCGCAGATCGGGCACGACAGGCGGGTTCGGCGAGTACGAGCGCCCCGGCCGTCACGTGGCACAGAACCCGGACGACGACGAAGCGTTTCTCCGCCAGTGCCGCGAACGCGCCGAAGAGCAACGCCGTATCGCGCGACGTCGGAGGGAAGAGTCCGGCGAGCCCTGAGGCGGCGCAGCGGTTACGGAAGCAGAACGAACTTCCCCGCAGGGTGGGGACCGGCAAGTTCGGTGTGGGCGCGTCCGGCCTCGGCCAGCCAGTATGTCCGGGCGACCCGGACCCTGAGGTCGCCGCGGTCCGCGAGATCGACGACCACCGCTCGGAGGCGTCTTCGAACTTCTCGACTGGCAGGATTCTTGCCACCCACGCCGAGGAAGCCGGCGTCGACCGCACGCGGTACTGCCAGGGTGGTGACCATCCGGGACGGGTCGCGTACCGATGCGACGGACACATCGACAGCCTCCTCGCCGCCGACCGTGTCGATGACGGCGTCCACGCCGTCCGGCGCGAGGATGCGGACGCGATCTACCAGACCGTTTCCATAGGACACCGGGGTGGCGCCGAGCGACCGGACGTAGTCGTGATGTCCCGGCCGGGCCGTGCCGATCACCGTCGCGCCCCGGCCGCAGGCCACTTGGACGACGCACGACCCGACAGCGCCGGCCGCTCCGTGGACGAGAACCAGATCTCCCGAACCGACCTGGATGACGTCGAGTGTCTCGACCGCGGTCGTACCGGCCACCAGGAGCCCGGCGGCCTCGTTCCACGGCAGCGACGGCGGTTTGCGGACAACGGAATCGGCGCCGACGACGAGTCGATCCGCGTATGCCCCGTCGACCGGGTACGCGATCACCTCGTCACCGGGCGAAAGGGGCCCGTCCGGACCCGTCGCGTCCTCGCCGACCTCGACGATCACGCCGGCCGCCTCGGCACCGAGGCCCATGGGTAGGGAATCGGGATCGGTACCGAACGCGCCGCTGTACCGCTTGTAGTCGATGGGATTGACGCCGATCGCCCGGACTTCGATCGCGACCTCACCGCGCGCCGGGGGAACCGGATCAACCTCCACGACAGTGAGGACCTCGGGACCGCCGTAACCTCGGGCAATGACGCGTCGCGTCATGACCCTGGCAACTCGGCTACCGAAGTTCGGCTGAGCAGGGCCACCGGGTAGCGATCGAACAGGCTGGACAGCCGAACATGGCCGGACTCTATGTCCTCGGCGGTCAGCAGGTTCGTCCACGAACCCTCCGGCAACGTGAATCCGGTGTCGCCCCAGCCGCGTTCGCTGAGCCGGACGCTGTGCCGGGTCGCGAGAGCGATGACATCTTGGGCCGCACCGGATCGGCCTCGCGCGAAGCCGATCAGGTGGGCGGACGCACTTCCCGAGGCGAACACCGGTGTGTACGTGTCGAAGCTTTCGGGACGTGTTCGGCGCAGCCTGAGTGCGGTACGAACAACGTGGAGCTTGGCCGCGCCGGTGGCGTCGACAGGAGGGAGGGCCAGTCCGTCGAGCGCGCGTCGGCGAACGTCGTAGTCCACCAGGCGCCGGTTGTCGGGGTCGACGAGCGAGTCTTCCCACAACTCCGTTCCCTGATAGACATCCGGTATTCCGGGTCCACAGAGCTGGAGCAGCTTCTGGCCCAGAGCGTCCGACCAACCGTGGGGTGCCAGCTGGGTGCAGATCGAACCGAGAGCCTTGCCGACGGCACCGTCGATCACCGTGTCCAGCCAGCGATGGAGATCGCGTTCGAATTCTTCGTCGACATCGTTCCAGGATGTGCGGGTGCCGGCCTCGCGGACCGCCTTCTCGGCGTAGGCGTGGATGCGATCGCGGAAGTCCGGAACGTCCGCGGCCGCCCGACCGTCCACCGGCCAGACCCCGAACAGGTTCTGCCACAGAAACAATCCGAGGGTCGGGTCGGGACTGGGGGCGATGCGCTCCCATTGATCCACGCACTCCGCCCACAGGCTCGGCACCTGGGACAAGACGCCGATACGTGCGCGGACATCCTCACCGCGCTTCGTGTCGTGGGTGGACAGGGTGGTCATCGCCCTCGGCCACCGCGTCGCCCGCCCGGCGAACGCCAGGTGGAACTCGGCGGGGGACACGCCCACCGTCGCGGGATCGCCACCCACTTCCTGGAGCGAGACGAGGCGAGCGGTGCGATAGAACAGGCAGTCCTCGACGGATTTCGCCATGACCGCACCGCACACCTGGTGGAACCGCGTGGCCGCCTCACCCCCACGAATGAGGGCCGACGCCAATGCCGCCAACGGCTCCGCCATGCGCGGCTCTTCGGCGACAACGCTCCCGATCACCCGGTGCGCCAGGCCGGCGAGGGGACTGTAGTCGGACCGGTACACGGGCATGGCTGCGACCACCGCGATGACCGCGTCTCGGACGTCCTCGACGACGTAGTCGCCGTCGGCTTCCCGAAGGATCGCCCGCACCAGCCGCCGGACCTCCGGAGCGAGCATCGTGCTCGCCACTTCACGTTTGATCTCGGGTTCGCGCTGTCGAAGCCAGGCGCTGTCTCCCCGCTCTTCGGTCCGGGCCGCCGACAGCGCAGTCAGCGCGGGCGCCCCGGCCGAATCGAGGAACACCCCACCCAGTTCGGCCAGCGCGTCGTATCCGGTGGTGCCGTCGATCGGCAGGTGATCGTCGAGTGGTTCCTCATGACCCAGGATCTTCTCGATCACGAGCCACCGATCCGGGCCGATCATGGCGCGGAGCCGATCGAGGTAACCCGCCGGATCGGCCAGCCCGTCGGGATGGTCGATGCGCACACCGTCGACGAGGTCGTCCGCGATCCAGCTCTGCAGCTCGCGGTGTGAGGCGTCGAACACGCGTGGGTCCTCTTGACGGATCCCGGCGAGATCGCTGACCGCGAAGAACCGCCGGTACCCGATGAGTCCGGAGTTCCACGGGACCAGGCGATACGACTGCGCCTCGTGCACGGCCCGCGCGTCTTCCGAGTCGGTGCCCGGGGCGATCGGGAAGCGGTGCTCGTAGAACGCGAGCAACGGTTCTTCGCCGGTGCGGTCGACCGTGAGCGAGTCGAGGTCGGAGTCCGATCCCAGAACGGGGAGCGCCAGCTTCCCGTCCGCACCGTTGTCCGGCCGCCAGTCGACATCGAAGAAGTCGGCGTAGTCAGACAGCTGTCCGTGGGTGAGAACGTCCCACCACCAGGCATTCTCGCGGGGGTTGGCGACGCCCACGTGGTTGGGAACGAGATCGACGACGAGTCCCATTCCCCGCCGCCGTAGCTCCTCGGACAGGGCTGTGAGCGCGTCCCGACCACCGAGTGCCGGGGACACGGTCGTCACATCGGTCACGTCGTACCCGTGTGTCGAACCCTTACTGGCGGTGAGGATCGGCGACAAGTAGACGTGCGAGACGCCGAGGTCGTCGAGATAGTCGGCGACCGCAGCGGCGTCCGTCAAGGTGAAGGCGTCGCCGCGCAACTGGAGCCGATAGGTCGCGGTAATCGTCGGATTCCCCATGCTCGCCCGGCCTCAGGCGGTCCGTCGCAGCACGACCAGCGAGCGCGCCTCGACCTCGAGCGGCTTCCCGGCCTCGATCACCGCGTCGTTCGACCCCGTCGGCACCGCGGTGTCGAGCACCACGGTCCACTCGTTCGCGTAATCGGAGTTCGGCGTCGAGAACTCGATGGCGTCGTCGTGGGCGTTGAAACACATCAGGAACGAATCCCCGACGACCCGCTCGCCGCGATGATTGGGCTCAGGGATCCCCTCGCCGTTGAGGAACACGGCCAGCGACTTGCCGAACCCGCTGTCCCAGTCCGCGGGTGTCATCTCCTCACCGGACGGGGTGAGCCAGGCGATGTCCCGAGTCTGGTCCCCGCTGCGGATGGGGGTGCCATCGAAGAAACGTCGCCTGCGGAACACCGGGTTCTTGGCCCGCAGGTCGATCACTCGTTTGGTGAACTCGACGAGGTCGGCGTTGGTGTCTGCGAGCGACCAGTCCATCCACGACAATTCCGAATCCTGGCAGTACACATTGTTGTTGCCCTGCTGAGTCCGGCCCATCTCGTCGCCGTGCGCGATCATCGGAGTGCCCTGGCTGAGCATCAGGGTGGCCAGGATGTTGCGGCTCTGACGGCCACGGAGGTCGAGCACCTCGGGGTCGTCCGTCGGTCCCTCGACACCACAGTTCCACGAACGGTTGTGACTTTCGCCGTCGTTGTTGTCCTCGCCGTTGGCCTCGTTGTGCTTCTCGTTGTAGGAGACGAGGTCGCGCAAGGTGAATCCGTCGTGAGCGATGACGAAGTTGATGCTCGCACCGGGACGGCGGCCCGTCGCCTCGTAGAGGTCCGAGGAGCCGGTGAGGCGGGAGGCGAACTCGCCGAGGGTGGCGGGCTCACCGCGCCAGTAGTCCCGAACAGTGTCGCGGTACTTGCCGTTCCACTCGGTCCACAGTCCCGGGAAATTGCCCACCTGGTAACCACCCTCGCCGACGTCCCACGGCTCGGCGATGAGTTTCACCTGGCTGACGATCGGATCCTGCTGCACGAGGTCGAAGAAGGCGGACAGTCGATCGACGTCGTGCAGTTCCCGGGCCAGCGTGGAGGCGAGGTCGAAACGGAAACCGTCGACGTGCATCTCGGTCACCCAGTAGCGCAGCGAATCCATGATCAGTTGCAGTGTGTGGGGGTGTCGGGCGTTGAGGCTGTTGCCCGTTCCCGTGTAGTCCATGTAGTGCTCGAGGTCACCGTCGACGAGCCGGTAGTAGGCGGCGTTGTCGATGCCGCGGAAGCTGATCGTGGGGCCGAGATGGTTTCCCTCGGCCGTGTGGTTGTAGACGACGTCGAGAATCACCTCGATGCCGGCCTCGTGGAAGGCACGCACCATCGCCTTGAACTCGGACACCGCGCCACCGGGCTTCTCGGCGGACGAGTAGCCCGTGTGGGGAGCGAGGAAGCCGAAGGTGTTGTACCCCCAGTAGTTACGCAGACCTCTATCGAGAAGCGTCTGGTCGTGCATGAACTGGTGCACCGGCATCAGTTCGATCGCGGTGACGCCGAGATCGACCAGATGATCGATGATCGCGGGATGGGCGAGACCGGCGTACGTGCCGCGGAGCTCTTCGGGCACATCGGGGTGCGTCGCGGTCATCCCCTTGACGTGGGCTTCGTAGATGACCGTCTCGTGATAGGGGCGTTTCGGCGCCCGGTCGGTGGCCCAGTCGAAGAACGGGTTGATCACCACGGTCGTCATGGTGTGGCCCAGCGAATCGTGCCCGGGCAGGGGAGAACCGGGGTCGTCCTCGTTCTGCGCACCGCTGCTCTGCGCGTCTTCGCCCTGGTCGCTGTCGGCCGCGGCAACGCCCTCGGCGTCGGTGCCGGCAGCGCGATCGGCCTCTTCCGCCGGCTCGGGCAGATCGATGTCGTACGAGAACAACGACCGATCCCCGTCGAACTCCCCGTCGAACGCCTTGCCGTACGGGTCGAGGAGCAACTTGCTGGGGTCGCAGCGATGTCCCGCCGCGGGATCCCACGGGCCGTGGATGCGGTATCCGTACCGCTGTCCGGGTTCGACGGTCGGCAGATAGGCGTGCCAGACGTACCCGTCCACCTCGTCGAGACGCACCCTGGTCTCGGTTCCGTCCCGGGCGATGAGGCAGAGGTCGACCGCCTCCGCGACCTCGGAGAAGACCGCGAAATTCGTCCCTGCGCCGTCATAGGTGGCGCCCAGTGGGTAGGCCGTTCCGGGCCACACGGGGATGTGTGTGGTGCCGATCTCGTCGCTGGCAGTCATGAGAAGAACATTAGCCCGCGGCGCCCGGGCGCTCAGCTCGAGGCGAGAGGGCTTCCGGCGCCGCGCGAGCTGCCTGCCGCGGCAAGCATTCCGGCTGTGATGTTCCGCACGTCGTCCCCTGTGGACACGTAGGGAGGCATGGCGTAGATCAGATTGCGGAACGGTCGAAGCCAGACCCCGGCGTCCACCGCCGCGTCGGTCGCCGCCTGCATGTCGACGGGGTCGGTGAGTTCGATGACGCCGATACCGCCGAGCACCCGCACATCCCGCACGCCGGGCAGGTCGCGGGCAGGAGCGAGGCCGGACTCGAGTCCGCGGTGCAGCGCCGCGACCTCGCCCCGCCAGTCGCGTGCGAGCAGCAATTCGACGGCGGCGACGGCGACAGCGCACGCGAGGGGATTGGCCATGAACGTGGGACCGTGCATCAGTCCACCGGCATCCCCGGCGCTGATGGTCTCGGCCACCTCGGTGCTGCAGAGGGTGGCCCCGAGGGTGAGATACCCGCCGGTGAGCGCCTTGCCGATACACATGACGTCCGGGCTGACACCCGCGTGCTCGGCGGCGAACAGCTCACCGGTCCGGCCGAACCCTGTCGCGATCTCGTCGAAGACCAGCAAGAGTCCCTGCTCGTCGCAAATTCTTCGTAGTTCCGTCAGGTAGCGGGAATCGTGGAAGCGCATACCGCCCGCACCCTGGACCACCGGCTCCACGATGACCGCCGCGAGCTCGTCGGCATGCGAGCGTGCGAGGCGCTCGAACTCGTCGACGTACTGCGGATCGAAGTCGCGTGGGGGCGGTCCTGCGAACACCTGCCGGGCGAGCACGTCCGTCCACAGCGAATGCATCCCGCCGTCCGGATCGCAGACGCTCATCGGGGCGAAGGTGTCACCGTGATAGCCGCCGCGCCAGGTCAGGAGCCGGTGCTTCTGCGGCTTGCCCCGGCTGCGCCAGTACTGCAGGCACATCTTCACGGCCACCTCGACCGACACGGAACCGGAGTCGGCGAGGAAGACCTTGTCGAGCCCGCCCGGCGTGATGTCGACGAGCAGTCGTGCCAGCCGCGCCGCAGGCTCGTGGGTGAGACCCCCGAACATGACGTGGCTCATCCGCCCCAGTTGCTCCGCGGCCGCGGCATCGAGAACGGGGTGGCGATAGCCGTGCACTGCCGCCCACCAGGAACTCATTCCGTCCACCAGTTCGCGCCCGTCCGCCAGGACGAGGCGCGTGCCCCTGGCCTCGGTCACGACCAGCGGGGTGGTGGAGGAGGGAAAGGCGCCGTAGGGATGCCACAGCAGCGAGGCGTCGAGGGACGTGATCTCTTCGGCGGTCAGGCTGGGACGGGTCACGTTCGTGACCCTATCCACTGGACGAAAAGGGGGGCCACCCGGGTTGAACACTGTTCAAGTCCCGTATCGTTCCGGAGGTGAGCAACGATCGCACCTTCTCCACGTGGCTCGACGACGTCGAGCATCGACGTCGCGCCGCCGGACTGCGCCGTGAGCTGCGTCCGCGGACGGCCGGAAGCGCACTCATCGACCTTGCCTCGAACGACTACCTGGGTCTCGTCCGTCATCCCGAGGTACTGCACGGAGCGATGACAGCTCTCCGCAGATGGGGTGCGGGAGCGACGGGTTCTCGTCTTGTCACTGGATCGACCACCGAACACCAACTGCTGGAATCGGAACTCGCCGAGTTCGTGGGCGCAGAGGCCGGCTTGGTGTTTTCGTCCGGCTACACCGCCAACCTCGGGGCAGTGACCGCGCTGTCGGGGGCGGGGTCGTTGATCGTCAGCGATGCGGGCAGCCACGCTTCCCTCGTCGACGCCTGCCGGCTTTCCCGCGCCCGCGTCGTCGTCGCGCCGCACTTGGACATCGAGTTCGTCCGGGCCGCGCTGGCCACCCGGTCTGAAGAACGCGCCCTCGTCGTCACCGATTCGGTCTTCAGCGCTGACGGCGATCTGGCACCGCTTGTCGCAATGCACCAGGTGTGTCGCGACACCGGCGCCCTCCTCGTGGTCGACGAGGCCCACGGTGTCGGTGTGCGCGGCGAGGGCGGGCGGGGGCTGGTCCACGAGGTCGGACTCGCGGGTGAACCGGACATCGTGATCACTGCAACGCTGTCGAAGTCCCTCGCCAGCCAGGGCGGTGCAGTCCTCGCCTCCGAGAAGGTGCGCGCCCATCTGATCGACGCCGCCCGCACCTTCATCTTCGACACCGGCCTGGCGCCCGCCGCGGTAGGAGCGGCGAGGGCGGCGCTGTCGGTGCTGACACGCGAACCGCACCGCGCGGCCGCCGTGCTCGACCGCGCGCGGGACCTCGCGCGTTTCACCGGCGCCGCGACTCCGGAATCCGCCGTGGTGTCCGTGATCCTCGGTGATCCTCAGCGCGCGGTCGACGCGGCAGCCGCATGCCGGGAGCTGGGTGTGCATGTCGGATGCTTCCGGCCGCCGTCGGTGCCGGAGGGCACGTCGCGACTGCGGCTCACCGCCCGGGCGACATTGGACGAAGAGGAATTGGCGCTGATCGAGACGGTGCTCACCAGCGTGGTGGCGGGAGCCTCGGCATGAGTGTGCTCATGGTGACGGGAACGTCGACCGATGTGGGCAAGACCGTCGTGACCGCCGCACTCGCTGCGACGGCTCAGGCTGCGGGCCGTTCCGTCGCCGTGTGCAAACCGGCACAGACGGGCGTCGCCCCGG
This sequence comes from Rhodococcus sp. IEGM 27, assembly GCF_033142305.1. Taxonomy (NCBI): domain Bacteria; kingdom Bacillati; phylum Actinomycetota; class Actinomycetes; order Mycobacteriales; family Nocardiaceae; genus Rhodococcus; species Rhodococcus sp. IEGM 27. The sequence continues at coordinate 478,901 of NZ_JAWLSG010000005.1, forward strand.
GAGAGCCGGGTGACCTCGCCGAGGTGACCCGGCTGTCCGGTGTCACCGCGGTGCTGGAACTCGCGCGTTATCCCGAGCCGCTCGCCCCCGACACCGCTGCCAGGCGGAGCGGTATGCCGCTGCTGCACTGCGCCGACGTGGTGGCGGCGGTCCGGGCGCTCGATGCCGGGCACGACCTCGTCCTCGTCGAAGGTGCCGGTGGTCTGCTGGTCCGGCTGGGGGAGGCCGGGTTCACGCTCGTCGACGTTGCGCGTGCGCTCGATGCGCCGGTCGTCGTGGTCGCGGCCGCCGGGCTCGGCACCCTCAATCACACCGAACTGACCATCCGGGCCCTCACCGGAGCCGGGCTGTCCTGCGCCGGCACGATCATCGGGTCGTGGCCCGATCACCCCGGGCTCGCCGAGCGCTGCAACCTCGTCGACCTGCCCGTCGTGACGGGAAGCGGCGTGGTCGGCAGTGTGCCCGCGGGAAGTGGCAGCCTCGACGCAGAGACGTTCTCCGCAGCAGCACCGGGATGGTTCGACAGCGGCTGGCGGACGTCGGTGCTCACCGGAGACTTCCTGACCGGACACTGATCGGGCACCGGGCCAGCGAAGCCGTGGTGCCGGGTCAGGACTCGGACAGCACCGACAGGATGTTCCCGGCGGGGTCGGTGAACCAGGCGATGTCGGGGCCGTTGCCGCGCATGATCCCCTTGTCGTCCTGCTCGAAACCGTCGTACCGCAGGAAGTGCACCCCGCGTTCGGTCAGCGCGTCGACCGTCTTGTCGACGTCGTCGACGGCGAAGTTCACGATGGTGTACGTCGCCGGTGTGTGGTCGGGTTTCGGGTAGATGAGCACCACTGGTCCGTTCGGCAGATGCAGCCCCAGTAATCCCATCTCCTCTTCGGTCACCTCCAGTCCCAAGGTGTTGGTGTAGAAGGACTCGGCGGCGGCAATGTCGTTCACCGCGAATCCACTGAATCCTCGGGATCGGGCCAACACGTCGGTCCGCCCGCTTTCCTGTCGAGTGGTCATGACATCTCCGCTCGCGCACGCTCGCTGAGCTCGATGATCTGTACGTAGTTACCGTCCGGGTCGATCGCGGTGCCGAACCAGCTGCCGTCGCGATCTTCGAGCGGCGACAACCACGTGACACCCAGGTCGTCGAGACGCCCGGCGGCGGCGCGCGCATCGGCGACCTCCACGTTGAGCAGGATGCGACCGGGTTCGGGGTTCGTGTCGCCGACATCGTCGCGGCGGTCGATCATGATGTAGAAACCGTCGAAGTCGAGTACGTCGTACCCCGGCTCGCCGGGCGTGCGATCGACCTTCGGTGAGAAGGCTGCGGCATACCAGTCCCGCAGTCGCTCAGGATGTGTACTGGCGAGCAAGATGCTGCCGATGGATGCGTCGGCCATGATTTCCTCCAGAGTTCGAGAGTGCTGTTGCCTTTCCGAAGGTATGGACTCGTGCGATCTGGGAAAGTCATCGCGGCGGGACTCGCCGGGCCGAAAAGCCGCCCGTATCCGGCGGGATGTCGGTAGTGTGATACGCGTCACGGGTTCATCCGTCTGGGTTGGGAGGGGTCCAATGTCGACCTCCGAAATGCTCGAATTGAATCGTACGATCAACCACCTCCGGCGGTGTGTCGGGTCGTTGCGTTCGATGTATGGCGACGCTGCACAGGTGCGCCGGCTCAGTAACGATCTCGAGCGCCTCGAGATCGACGCCCAGGAACTCGACACCTCGCCGCCGCATGTCACGCGCCGCGAACCCGTCGAGCGGATCAAGATCCCCGACGTCCCCTATGACGCCTCGATGTGGGCGGGTGTCGACGACGAAGGTCTCGGCGGCTGCCACTACGAGCGCGGATGAGCGCGCCACCGAAAAATTCCGAAAATCTGGGTGTTGCGTCCCCGAGGCGTGCCCGAATCGCGGAGCGGACACTACGGACCGACCGGTGGTGGCAGGCGCCCCTGCTGACCGTGCTCGGACTCGCGGCGTTCGTGATCTACGCGTCGATTCGTTCGTGGGTACGGACCGCCTACTTCGCCGAGGAGTACCACTACCTGACGCCGTTCTACTCACCCTGCCTGAGTGATTCGTGCGTGCCCGGGTCGAGTGACTTCGGAACTCCGATCGGCGAGTTGCCGATGATCATTCCGCTCGGGTTCCTCGTGTTGCCGTTCCTCTTGGGGTTCCGGCTCACGTGCTACTACTACCGCAAGGCGTATTACCGCTCGATCTGGCTCTCGCCCCCGGCGTGTGCTGTGGCCGAACCCCACCGAACCTATACCGGTGAGACACGCCTTCCCCTGATCGTCCAGAACGTCCACCGATACTTCTTCTACGTCGCGGTGATCGTCTCGCTGATCAACACCTACGACGCCATCCGAGCGTTCCACGGCGCGGACGGGGGTTTCGGCATCGGGCTGGGCACGCTCATCCTGGTCGGCAACGTCATCCTGCTCTGGGCGTACACCGTGTCCTGCCATTCATGCCGGCACGTCGTCGGCGGGCGGCTCACCCACTTCTCGAAGCACCCCGTCCGCTACTGGTTGTGGACCCAGGTGAGCAAGCTCAACGCACGCCACATGCAGCTGGCCTGGACCACCCTCGCCACGCTGATGATCACGGACTTCTACGTGATGCTCGTGTCCAGTGGGACTCTGTCGGACTTGCGACTGATCAACTGACCGCGCATCGAAGCCGCCGAACACGAGGGGAGTGGAATGACGGAAGTCGAACGGCACCGATACGACGTCGTGGTGATCGGTGCGGGTGGCGCCGGACTGCGAGCGGTCATCGAGGCACGCGAGCAAGGCCTGTCCGTGGCCGTCGTCTGTAAATCGCTGTTCGGCAAGGCGCACACCGTGATGGCGGAAGGTGGCTGCGCGGCCGCGATGGGCAACGCGAACGACAAGGACACCTGGCAGACCCACTTCCAGGACACGATGCGTGGGGGGAAGTTCCTCAACAACTGGCGGATGGCCGAGTTGCATGCGCGTGAGGCGCCCGACCGAGTCTGGGAACTCGAGACCTACGGGGCGTTGTTCGACCGGACCCCGGACGGGCGGATCAGCCAGCGCAACTTCGGGGGCCACACGTATCCGCGGCTGGCGCACGTCGGTGACCGCACCGGTCTCGAACTGATCCGGACGATGCAACAGAAGATCGTGTCGCTGCAGCAGGAAGATTTCGCCGCCACCGGCGACTACGAAGCGCGGGTCAAGATTTTCGCCGAATGCACCATCTCGGAACTGGTCAAGGATGGCGACCGCATCTCGGGTGCGTTCGGGTATTGGCGGGAAAGCGGCCGATTCATCCTCTTCGAGGCCCCTGCCGTGGTGATGGCGACAGGGGGGATCGGCAAGTCGTTCAAGGTCACCTCCAACTCCTGGGAGTACACCGGCGACGGACACGCTCTCGCACTGCGTGCGGGGGCCAACCTCATCAACATGGAATTCGTCCAATTCCACCCGACCGGCATGGTGTGGCCGCCGAGTGTCAAAGGCATCCTCGTCACCGAGGGCGTGCGCGGCGACGGCGGGGTCCTCAAGAACGCCGAGGGTGAACGGTTCATGTTCAGCTACATTCCCCCGGTCTTCAAGGGCCAGTACGCGGAGACGGAGGAGGAGGCCGACGGCTGGTACAAGGACTCCGACAACAATCGCCGTACTCCCGATCTGCTGCCCCGCGACGAGGTCGCGCGCGCCATCAACTCCGAAGTCAAAGCCGGGCGGCAGACCCCGCACGGCGGCGTGTATCTCGACATCGCCTCCCGGATGCCCGCCGACGAGATCGTGCGCCGGCTCCCGTCGATGTACCACCAGTTCAAGGAACTCGCGGACGTCGACATCACCAAGGAACAGATGGAAGTCGGACCCACCTGCCACTACGTCATGGGAGGCATCGAGGTCGACCCCGACAGCGGCGCGGCCAGTGTTCCGGGTCTCTTCGCGGCGGGGGAGTGCTCGGGCGGAATGCACGGGTCCAATCGGCTCGGCGGAAATTCGCTCTCCGACCTCCTCGTCTTCGGGCGTCGCGCCGGGCTGGGCGCCGCGACGTACGTGTCTTCGCTGACGGACCGGCCAACCGTGTCGGACGAGGCCGTCGATGCGGCCGCACGAATGTTGCTGTCGCCATTCGACTCCGGGCAGGAGGGGGAAGCGGTCGAGAATCCGTATACCCTGCACACCGAGTTGCAACAGAACATGAACGACCTCGTGGGCATCATTCGCAAGGCCGACGAAATCGAGCGCGCACTCGACAAGCTCGCCGATATCAAGAGCCGGATCGGTGCCGTCGTCGTGGAAGGGCACCGTCAGTTCAATCCCGGATGGCACCTTGCCGTCGACCTGCGCAACATGGTCCTCGTCAGCGAGTGCGTGGCGCGGGCGGCATTGACCCGCACCGAAAGTCGCGGTGGGCATACCCGGGACGACCATCCCGCCATGGATGCGCAATGGCGCAACACCCTGCTCGTCTGCAGTGTGGACGGCGACATGGCATCCCATCCCGATGCCGTGATCCCCGACGTGGTGGTCACGCGGGAGCAGCAGGAGCCGATGCGAGCAGACCTGCTGGAGCTCTTCGAGGCCGACGAACTCGCCAAGTACTACACCGACGCGGAACTCGCCGGGCATCCCGGGAGAAAGGCCTGACATGGGGTACGACGCACAGTTCCGGGTCTGGCGCGGTGATGCCGACGGGGGCGCCCTGCAGGACTACTCGATTCCCGTCAACGAGGGCGAGGTGGTCCTCGACATCATCCACCGACTCCAGGCCACGCAGGCACCCGATCTGGCCGTCCGCTGGAACTGCAAGGCAGGTAAATGCGGGTCGTGTTCGGCCGAGGTGAACGGTCGGCCCCGGCTGCTCTGCATGACGAGGATGTCCACCTTCACTCAGGACGAGGTGGTGACGGTAACGCCGCTGCGGACCTTCCCGGTGATCCGCGACCTCGTCACCGACGTGTCGTACAACTACCTGAAGGCACGAGAAGTCCCGTCGTTCACGCCGCCTCCCGGACTGGCGCCGGGCGACTACCGGATGAAGCAGATCGACGTGGAACGGTCTCAGGAATTTCGTAAGTGCATCGAGTGCTTCCTGTGCCAGAACACCTGCCACGTCGTGCGCGATCACGAGGACAACAAGGCGGCGTTCTCGGGTCCGCGATACTTCATTCGCGTCGCGGAACTCGAAATGCACCCACTCGATACTGCAGACCGCCGCAATGCGTCGCAGGACGAGTTCGGTCTCGGTCTGTGCAACATCACCAAGTGCTGCACCGAGGTGTGTCCCGAGGGAATCAAGATCACGGACAACGCCATCATCCCGATGAAGGAACGGGTGGTCGATCATCGATACGACCCGCTGGTGTGGTTGGGTAACAAGCTCTTTCGCCGGGATTAGCGCCTCCGGCGCCCGTGAGTACTTATTGACATTCCGAGGTTGACAAGTACTCACAGGGGCGTCAGCGCACGGTGTGGAGGCTGCGAGCGGTCGGCGACTTCTCCACCGACTCGGGGTCGGGCGCGGTGCCGAGTAGACGGTCCGCCGTTCCCGTGGTGGTCACCGTGAACCAGTAGTGCTCGTTCTTGTAGTGATGGTGCCGGTGGCTGCGCCAGATCGCCCGATAGAACCGGGATTTCGGCTTGTAATCGCTGTGGATCAGATAGTGCGTCCACTCGTACACAACGCCCAGAGCGCTCAGTGTGACGAGGAACGTCAGCCCCAGGCCGAGGCGCGGGAAAGCCAGCACGGACAGACCGGCGAGAACCGGAATGAGCCACGTCAGGGTCTGCCAGGGGATGAAGACCAAAGGCACGTCCCGGGGATCGACGTGGTGCTCGCGATGCTTACGGGCAAGCAGCGAGTCGACGGTCAGGCCCAGGACTCTGCGGGGCTTCCAGTGCAGGATGCAGACGTGAATGACCCATTCGGCGAACGGGAACAGCGCCAGCATCACCACCGGCAGGACGGCATCGCTCAGGTGCCAGTCGCCCACCGCCAATCGTGCCGCGACGGCGACCGCCAGCATGCCGCCGACCATCCACGGGGACGGGTGGCGCCGGAATTGATCGGCGGCCTCACGCAGGGTGAGTGACCGACGTCGGCGGCGGTCTGCCGAAGAGTGTGTCGTCATGAGTGCTGCTCCTGTTGTTGGAGTTGGTCGATGGCGGTGGTCACCGCAGCAGTCCCGAGGTCGAGAAGGGTGGCGGCGACACCGGTGGCAGTGTCCTCGTCGTGCGCGGCGACGGCATCGGCGAGTGCGTGATAGAGGTCGGATCTCCCGACCTCGGCAACCATGACGCCGGCCATGGCCGCCATGGTCGGCTCATAGGCGTTGCGCAGGCTGTTGAAGATGAGCCGGAAGGCGATCGAATCGGCCGCGTCGACCACCCTCTCCCAGAATGTGAGGGCGTGCACCTGTTGCGAGACCGGATCGCTCGCGGCCGCCAGGGCCTCGGCCGCGTTCTGCACGGCGGCCGCCGCGTCGGGGGTCGCCCTGCCCGCGGCGAGTCGGGCCACCTGCGTGCCGATCATCCGGCGTGCCTCGAGGACGCTCCGCACGACCGGCCAATCGGGTTGTCCGTTCCGGATCAGCAGCTGGGACAGCAATTCGGGCCCACCGTGCTGACGAAAGTCGCGCACCGACGTCGCATCGCCCTGACGCACTTCGACGAGGCCGGCCTGCGCGAGCTTCTGGATCGCTTCGCGCACGGCCGGCCTGGACACACCGAACGCCTCGGCGAGTCGCCGCTCGCTGGGCAGCGATTCGCCAGCGGCGAGGTCCCCGCCCAACACGCGTGCGGTGATCTGATCGAAAACCTCGGTGGATGCGGACTTCCGCGCGATCGGTTCGAACATCATGCAGCAACGATAGAGCGGTCATAGGTAAGAGGTCAAGTGGTAATACCAATGCCGGTCGGGTAACGCGCGAGCCTATGCCGGTGGGGTGTAACTGCAGCTAGGAGAAGGCTTGCCGGACGAACGGTGTGGTGTCGGGAATGGACGCCGGCATGGTCTGCAGATGCCCGGTCGGGTAGGTGCGGTAGACGAAACTCTGTCCGTTGGCGGCCAGGTCGGCTGTCAATTTCCAGCTGAACGCTGCGGGGACGATGTCGTCGAGCAGTCCCTGGCCGATGAAGAGTGGCCGGTCGTATCCACGGACAGGAACTCCGAGGGTGCCCCGAATCGCGTCGAGGATGGCAGGGTCGTCGAGGTTTCGGGACATCAGTTGTCCGATGGTGACGCCCTGGAGCTGCGGCGCTGCGTCTTGGTAACAGAGTTCCTCGAGGCGGTCGAGCGCGGAGATGCCGAGGGGGCTGAGGTAACTGTCGACGTCGAGGTCGGGGCGAGATGCCCGCAGTCCGGCCAGGGCATACGCGACGAACACGGTGCTCCCGGTGAGGGGAAGCGGTGGGAAATTCGGACCCACCAGAGGTGCCAGCTGTTCGAGATTCGACGGCGCGCCGGTTGCGACCGTGCCGCGGAAATCGAGTTCGGGCGCATATCTGGTCGCCATCGAAGCGGCGACCAGCGCTGCGTGTCCGCCCTGAGACTGTCCGAGCGCAAGCCAGCGGTTCGACAGTGACGGCGTCACGCTGCGAGCGGCGCGCACCATGTCGATCACGCTGTGCGCCTCGGTCGGACCGTCCAGATAGGGATGGACACCGGGTGTGCCGAGGCCCACGTAGTCGGTGGCCACCACGGCATATCCCTCGCGGAGCCAATGCTCGACATATTGCCCGCCGAAGTTCCCGGTGGCGGTGGGAGCGCACGCGTCGGCCAGCCCGACCGTTCCGTGCGCCCACGACACCACGGGCCACCCACCAGGGGGCGGTCCGCCAGGTGGCAGAAATGTCGCGCCGGTACTGAGCGCGGGCCGGTTCAACGGCCCCGTGGTCCAGTAGGTCAAGAATGAGCCCGTGGCGGCACCCGGCGGCCACATCTGCTGCGGGATCGACGAAGACACGACCACATCACCCGGTGCTCCGACGGGTTGCGACGGGCTCGGAGCCGGACCGGCGAAAAGGGAGAAGGCCAGTACCGTCGCGACAACGATTCCGGCACGGCGGCCGACTGTCGACCTCATCGTCACCCCCTGGCCTGACCGGGTAGCCACTCGGTCTCGGATGTGAGTGTGCCCACCCAGCTTTCGATTCGAGTGTGCCCACCCAGTGTGCCCGTTCAGGGGTGCTGCGCGGGGTCTTTCAGCCGTGCACGGATGCCGTCGACGAACAGCGAGAGTCCGAAGTCGAATCGGACCGCGGGATCGCCGTCGAGGAGGTCGTCGTCGTAGGCGCCGATCTCCGATGCCGGGGCGTCAGGGGAGAGTGCAGCGCGGGTGAGGGCGCCGATGGATTCCATCTGTGCGCGCGACTGCTCGTCGACCGTGTGTCCGAGGACGTAGTAGAGGAGCGAGTACGACGCGAGCTCTGCGTGCTCGCGGGAAAGTCCGGATCGCAGCCCGACGGCGGCGAACGTTTCCCGCACGCGGGAGTTGGTCATCCGCGAGGCGTAGGTCGCGGAGACGAGCTCGGCACCGTCGCGGTGCGACAGCAGGGCACCACGCAGGCGGTGGGCCAGCTCGGTGAACTCCTCGTTCCAGTCAGTAACCGTGGTAGGCGCGTCGACGTCTTCGAGGATTTTGTCCGCGAGAGCGCCGAGGAGGGTCTGCTTGTTGGGAAAGTGCCAGTACAGGGCGCCGGGTTGGACGCCGAGGGCGGTCGCGAGCCTCCGCATCGTGAGGTCGGCGAGACCGAATTCGTCGAGGATGGCCAGTGCGCCGTCGAGTACGTCGCCGCGTCGCAATTGCACTGCTGTTCTCCTCAGGTATTCGGTCCTTGCTTTGACAGTATTCCATCACGGATCTAACCTGAACGCCGTTCAACTTGTACGGTGTTCAATTCTTACTCATGTCGATCCACGACGCGTGATCGGCCCGCTCTTCAGGAGATACGTGTGACGTCGGCCCCGGTACAGACAGACATTCTCGCCTTGGCGCGTGACCAGGTTCTCGAACGCGGGGAAGGGCTCACACAGAGCCAGGTACTCGAGGTCCTGCAACTGCCGGACGAGCGACTCGAGGAGCTGCTCGCGCTGGCGCACGACGTGCGGATGACATGGTGCGGTCCCGAGGTCGAGGTGGAGGGAATCATCAGCCTCAAGACCGGCGGCTGCCCCGAGGACTGCCACTTCTGCTCGCAGTCCGGCCTGTTCCAGTCGCCGGTGCGAGCCGCCTGGCTCGACATCCCCTCGCTCGTGGAGGCTGCCAAGCAGACCGCCAAGTCCGGCGCCACCGAGTTCTGCATCGTCGCTGCGGTCCGCGGACCCGACGAACGGCTGCTCGCCCAGGTGGCGGCCGGTATCGAGGCCATCCGCAACGAGGTCGACATCCAGATCGCCTGCTCGCTGGGCATGCTCACCCAGGAGCAGGTCGACCAGCTGGCCGCTATGGGTGTGCACCGGTACAACCACAATCTCGAGACGGCGAAGTCGCACTTCCCGAATGTGGTGACCACTCACTCGTGGGAGGAGCGGTGGAACACGCTGCGGATGGTTCGTGAGGCGGGCATGGAGGTGTGCTGCGGCGGCATCCTCGGGATGGGGGAGAGCCTCGAGCAGCGCGCGGAGTTCGCCGCGAATCTGGCCGAACTCGAACCCGACGAGGTTCCGCTGAACTTCCTCAACCCCCGTCCGGGCACACCGTTCGGCGACCTCGAGGTGCTGCCCGCGAGCGAGGCGCTCAAGTCGGTGGCCGCCTTCCGGCTTGCGCTGCCGCGCACCATCCTCCGCTTCGCCGGTGGTCGTGAAATCACCCTCGGCGACCTCGGCGCAAAACAGGGCATCCTCGGCGGAATCAATGCCGTGATCGTCGGCAACTACCTGACGACGCTGGGACGGCCCGCGGAACAGGACCTCGACCTGCTCGTCGACCTGCAGATGCCGATCAAGGCACTGAACGACACCTTGTGATGACCGGCACCGACGGTTCACCGGGCAGTGTCGCTGTCGAGCGCGCTGCAGAGGAGCGGTACAACCCGTACACGGGCCGCCGAGTCGTTCCCGGAGTCGAGGACAGTGTCCCGACCGCGGCGCAGCTCGGGCTCGAACCGCCGCGCTTCTGCGAGTCGTGCGGTCGGCGGATGGTCGTACAGATCAGTCCCGACGGCTGGTGGGCAAAATGTTCACGCCACGGTGTGTTCGACTCGATCGGGCTCGCCCGGCGGTAGCGTCATCGGTGTGACCAACTTCCCGCGCATCAGGCTTCGATCTGCCGCCGGAATCGTCTGCGGAACGGTCGTGGCAAGTGCACTCGTGGGGGCGATATGGGGAGTGCTCGCGCCGGCAGAACACCTGTTGGTCGTTGCGCCCGACCGCGGCGTGACGCTGACGGGTGAGAGTGTGCACCGGTTCGATGCGATCGGCATGTTCGCGTGCGCGGGGCTGGTCGTGGGCATCCTCGCCGCGGTTGCGGCGTGGACGGCGCGGCGGAGTCGTGGTCCGGTAGCTCTCGCGGCTGTCCTCGCCGGCAACATCGTCGGAGCGGGTGTCATGGCCCTCGCAGGGCTCGGCGTCGCTGCACTGCGGTTTCCCGGCGACGACGTGTCGACGCCCGGAACGATCGTCGCGACGGCACCGGGGATCGGGACGCTGCTCGTACTGGTGTTCCAGCCGCTGGCTGCCTGCGTCGTGACGTTGGTACTCGCCGCGCTCAACCCATTCGACGACCTCGGAATCAGCGATTCCCCGGTCGAGCTCGACGAATGGGACGAGCGCGACGCGACACTTACTTCATGACCGAGGTTCGCATCCGGACGTCTCCGAGGAGACGCCCACTGGCGAGAGCGCCGATGCGGCGAGTCGCGAACCGGGTGCTGACGGACGACACCCAGTTCATCAGCCCGGATACGACGCTCGGTGGTGTGCTGCGCCGATCCAGAGCGCGCAGTGCTGTCGTCACCACCTGATCCGCGGTCTGCATGCGGCCGACGGCGGCGTCCTCCGAACCGACGACGTCGAAGAATTCGGTGCGGGTGGGGCCCGGGCAGACGGCGAGCACGGTGAGGCCCGTGCCTCGGGCCTCTGCCCACAATGCCTCCGTGAAACTCAGAACGAACGCCTTGGTCGCCCCGTACACGGCCATGCCGGGAGTCGGCTGGAACGCGGCGGTGCTCGCCACGTTCACGAGTGCTCCGCGTCCTCGCAGCAGGTCGGGCAGGAATGTGTGCGACAGCTCGACGAGGGTGGTGACGTTGAGCTGGATCTCGGCGGTGAGGCGCTCGAGGTCGGCGGACGCGAAGTCTCCGTGCGTCCCGAATCCCGCGTTGTTGATCAGTGAATCGATGCGGATGTCGCGGGCAGTCAGTTCGGTGCGCAGCCGCTCACCGGCGCCGGGAGTGGCGAGGTCGAACGGGATCACTGTGACCGACACGTGATGCGCGGTGCGGAGTTCGGTGGCGAGTTGTTCGAGTCGATCGACGCGACGGGCGACGAGGACGAGATCTGCACCCCGCCCGGCGAACCGGCGGGCAAATTCGGCACCGAGGCCCGCGCTCGCGCCGGTGATGAGGACGGTGGTTCCGGATACGTCGAAGGACATGTCAGCTCCTAGCGGTGGGGTGGCCTCGAATGTAGTCAGTGTCATCTATGTAGTCAATGACAACATTTGGTTAGACTTGCGGCATGTCCGTCGCCGAACAGCCCTATCACCACGGGAGTCTTCGTCAGGTGCTGCTCGCGCGCGCCGAGAGCACGCTCGAGCAGGACGGCGTCGACGGCATCTCCCTCCGCCGGCTCGCCCGTGAGGCCGGCGTCAGCCACGCCGCACCCAGCAAACACTTCCGGGACCGTCAGGCCCTGCTCGACGCACTCGCGGAGTCCGGTTTCGTGCGCCTCACGGCCGCCCTCGCACGCGCCGTCGAGGAGGCCGATCCTCACGCCCGGGCCCGCTTCGGCGCGCTCGCCGGCGCGTACGTGAGCTTTGCCCTTGCCCACCGCGAGTTGCTGGCGCTGATGTACGGCAACAAGCACGCGCCCGGGGCCGCCCCTCGGGTGGTGGCGGCCGGTCACGCGGCGATGGACCTCACGGTCCGGATCGTCACCGAAGCCCAGGCCGCCGGCGACATCGGGGGCGGGGACGCGTCCCGCATCGCCCTCGTCGCGTTCGCGACATTCCACGGAATCGCCACCCTCGCCGCCGGGGGGATGCTCGACGGCGCGCCGGTGGACGAGGTCGTCACCGCCGCATCGGACACGTTCTGGCGGGGGCTCGGACCGAGGACCGAGGTCGACTCACGGTGACGTCGTAGGTCCCTGATTGCACGCGGGTCAGGCCGGTGGTCGAAGCGCCGCGAATTCGTCGGTGACCCGCAGGGTGGAGTCGGTGAACCGGTAGAGCGCGGCGGGGCGTCCGCCGGTGCGGCCCGACGGTGCGGTGTTGCCGGTGGGCTTCAAGACCCCGCGCCGCCCGAGGACGCGTTGCAGATTCGTGGCGTCCACCTGGTAACCGAGTGCTGCACAGTAGATTTCGCGCAGCGTCGACATGGAGAATTCGCCGGGCGCCAGCCCGAACGCGATGTTGGTGTAGGAGAGCTTGGCGGCCAGGCGTGTACGCGCATGCTGCACGACGGTGCCGTGGTCGAACGCCATCTCGGGCAATTCCGAGACCGGGTGCCACGCAGTGTCCGGAGGGAGGGTCGGATCGGCGGGCAGGGGAACGAGCCCGAGGAAGGTCGAGGCGATGGTGCGCGGCCCGGGGACGCGATGTGGATCGCTGAACACGGACAGCTGCTCGAGGTGTGACACCTCCCGCACGTCCACCTTCTCGGCGAGTTGCCGCCGGGCGGAGGTCGTGAGGTCTTCGTCTTCGCCCAGCAAGCCGCCCGGAAGCGACCAGGCGCCCGCCTGAGGGTCGAGGGCGCGTTGCCACAACAACACGGCGAGTTCGCCGGCGCCCGTCGCGTGACGCGCATCACCGGCGTGACCTGTGCATATGCGATCGGCGAAGTGGCGAACCTGGAACACCGCGGTGAGCACTTCGTGCCTGGTGTTACTATGGGGCATGTTTTCGATCCTAAGTCGAAAACCTCGATTTAGGAATTCGGGCCAGCCCGCCCGAGGCCACGGTGAAGGAGCAGCCATGACGACCAGCACGTTGTGGGCGGGAACGCACCCGCAGATTCAGGACGGTCCCGGCGGTTACGGGGGTGTCGAGGCGAGCGAGGAGTGGGCTGCCGAAATCAAACGGCTGGCGCGTGAGCGGGGGGCAACCCTGCTTGCGCACAACTACCAGTTGCCCGCCATCCAGGACGTCGCCGACCACGTGGGTGACTCCCTCGCGCTCTCGCGCATCGCGGCGGAGGCGCCCGAGGACACCATCGTGTTCTGCGGTGTGCACTTCATGGCCGAGACCGCGAAGATTCTCAGCCCGGCCAAGACCGTGCTGATCCCCGACGAGCGCGCGGGGTGCTCGCTTGCGGACTCGATCAACGCCGATCAGTTGCGGGAATGGAAGGCCGAATTCCCGGACGCCGTGGTCGTCTCGTACGTCAACACCACCGCCGAGGTGAAGGGACTGACGGACATCTGCTGCACCTCGTCGAACGCCGTCGACGTGGTGGCGTCGATCGACCCGGACCGGGAGGTGCTCTTCCTGCCCGACCAGTTCCTCGGCGCACACGTCAAGCGCGTCACCGGGCGCAAGAACATGCAGATCTGGGCGGGTGAATGCCACGTCCACGCCGGCATCAACGGCGACGAACTCACCGCCCAGGCGAAGGCACACCCCGGCGCCGAGCTGTTCGTCCACCCGGAGTGCGGCTGCGCCACTTCGGCTCTGTACCTGGCGGGAGAAGGGTTCGTCCCCGAGGACAAGGTGAAGATCCTGTCGACGGGTGGCATGCTCGACGCGGCACGAGCGACCGGCGCCAAGCAGGTTCTCGTCGCGACCGAGGTCGGGATGCTGCACCAGCTGCGCAAGGCGGCGCCCGATGTCGACTTCCAGGCTGTCAACGACCGCGCTTCCTGCCCGTACATGAAGATGATCACCCCCGCGGCGCTCCTCCGGTGCCTGCTCGAAGGCAAGGACGAGGTTCACGTCGATCTCGAGACTGCCGAGCGTGCCCGTAAGTCGGTGCAGCGCATGATCGAGATCGGAAACCCTGGCGGCGGCGAGTGAGCAGCCCGGCCCGGGGGATCTCCTGGGAAGAGCATGCCGACCTGGTCGTGGTGGGCGGTGGGGTGGCCGGACTGACGGCCGCCCGTACCGCCTCCCTGCGAGGGCTGAGGGTCCTCACCGTCAGCAAGGGCGGTCCCACGGACACGGCGACGCAGTATGCGCAGGGTGGGATCGCGGTGGTGGGCGATGCGCTCACCGACTCGGTGGCCTCACATGTGGCGGACACCTGCGAGGCCGGAGTCGGCCTCTGCGACGTAGACGCCGTGCGGTCGATCGTGGCCGGTGGTCGCGATGCGGTCGCCGCCCTCACCGACCTGGGGGCGGTGTTCGATCGTGGACGCGACGGCGTCGTCTCCCGCACCCGTGAGGGTGGGCACAGCACCCGCAGGATCATCCATGCCGGCGGCGATGCCACGGGGGCCGAGGTGCAACGGGCGCTGGGCGCCGCAGGTCTGCCCGTGCTCTTCGGCGCGTCCGCGGTGCGGGTCCTGACCGATGCGCGCGGGGTCACGGGTCTGCTCGTCGATGCACCGAATGGCCTCGGCGTGATCCACACGCCCGCCGTCGTCCTGGCAACGGGCGGACTCGGTCAGCTGTACGCGTGCAGCACCAACCCACCCGGCGCGACCGCGGACGGCATCGCGCTGGCGTTGGATGCGGGCGCAACGGTGGCTGACCTCGAATTCGTGCAGTTCCACCCGACCGTCCTGTTCACCCCGGGAGGACTCGGGCGGCGTCCGCTCATCAGTGAGGCCGTTCGAGGGGAGGGGGCACGGCTCGTCGACGCGAACGGCGATTCGGTGACCGAGGGTGTCCATGCCCGCGGTGATCTCGCTCCCCGAGACGTCGTCTCCCGGGCGATCGCCTCCCGGCTGCGGGCACTGGGGCACGACCACGTCTATCTCGACGCCCGGCACTTGCCGGGGTTCGCCGAGCGTTTCCCGACGGTGACGGCGTCCTGCCTGCAGGCGGGGATCGATCCCCGCGAGCACCTGATTCCGGTGGCACCGGCCGCGCACTACTCGTGCGGCGGTGTGGTCACCGACGTCTCCGGACGTACCGAGGTGCCGGGCCTCTACGCTGCCGGTGAAGTGGCGCGCACCGGGCTGCACGGCGCCAACAGGTTGGCGTCGAACAGTCTGCTCGAGGGTCTCGTGGTCGGCGAACGCGTCGGTGTCGCGGCGGCCGAGCGTGCCGGTCTGCGCGTGGAGGTGACGGACACGGTCCGGCCGGGACTGTCGTACGCGTCTCGCGAACTGGTGCAGCAGGTGATGACTGCGCACGCCTCTGTGGTTCGCGACGGAGCGGGCCTCGCGTCGGCGGCGGTTGCGCTCGCCGACGCCCCCCGAAGTATTCCGGACGGCCCGACCGAACTCGAGGACGCCGCGCTGACCACCACGGCGTCTGCCCTGGTGCTCGCTGCAGGTGCGCGAACCGAGAGCCGGGGCTGCCACACCCGCAGCGACTATCCGGAGTCCAGCGAACAGTGGCTGCGGAGCACGCACATTCGCTCCCGAGACGGCGAACTCGAACTGCTCGAACCCCAACTGACAGGAGTGCTGTGATGTCCGGCCTTGTCCTTCCAGACGGTCTCGACGGGGACGAAGTGCGGGCACTCGTGCGACTCGCGCTCGACGAGGACCTGCGGTACGGCCCCGACGTGACGTCGACGTCGACGGTCCCGGCGGACGCGGTGGCCAAGGCGTCGGTCGTGTCCCGCGCGCACGGCACCGTGGCTGGTCTCGATGTGGGCCTTCTGGTGCTCGACGAGGTGATCGGTGAGGGCAGCTACCAGGTGCTCGAGCGCGTCGCCGACGGCACCCGTGTGAGCCCCGGGCAACCGGTCCTGAGCGTGTCCGCCCCTACGCGAGCCCTGCTCACTGCCGAGCGGACCATGCTGAACCTGGTGTGCCACCTCTCGGGGATCGCCACCGCGACGGCGGCGTGGGTGGACGCGGTCGAGGGAACCGGGACGCGGATCAGGGACAGCCGCAAGACGCTGCCCGGGTTGCGTTCGCTGCAGAAATACGCGGTCCGCGTCGGTGGTGGCGTCAATCACCGGATGGGGCTCGGGGACGCGGCGCTGATCAAGGACAACCATGTCGCCGCAGCAGGCTCGGTGGTGGCGGCGCTGCGGGCGGTGCGTGCGGCGGCCCCGGACATCGAGTGTGAGGTCGAGGTCGACAGCCTCGAGCAGCTCGACGAGGTACTGGCCGAAAATGTCGAACTCGTCCTCCTCGACAACTTCCCGCTGTGGCAGACGCAGATCGCCGTGCAGCGCCGCGACGCGAAGGCGCCCGGCACCAAGCTGGAGTCCTCCGGAGGTCTCACGCTCGACGTGGCAGCGGACTACGCCGGTACGGGCGTCGACTATCTCGCGGTCGGGGCTCTCACCCACTCCGTCACGGTGCTGGATCTCGGGCTCGACATGTAACGCCCCGTGAGTACTTGTTAACCGCCCGCGGTTAACAAGTACTCACGGGTCAGACGGCGCGGCGGACTGTCGCCAGAAACGTTGCCGCGATGAAGAACAAGCCGGAGAACGTCCGGTTGGTTGCGCGCTGCTGGCGTGGTGACCGCATCAGCCGCAGGACCTTTGACGCCAGCCCGGTGTAGCCGGTCATGACGGCGACGTCGACCGCGATCATGGTGGCGGCGATGATCAGGTACTGGGGGAGCAGGGGCGCCGACGGGGTGATGAACTGCGGGAGCACCGCGAGCATGAAGACGACGGCTTTCGGGTTGCTGGCATTGACCAGGAACCCGCGCAAGGTCATCGCGGGCCCACCTGTCTCGGCGACCTCGCCGTCGACGCCGGACACGTCGGTCGCACTCGCCCGCCACTGGCGGATGCCGAGATACACCAGGTAGGCGACGCCGAACCACTTGATCACCGTGAACGCGAGGGTCGAGTTCGCGAGCAGCGCCCCGAGTCCGGCGGCGACCACCGCGATCTGCAGCAGCAACCCCAGCTGCAGGCCCGCGATGTTCCAGTAGCCGCGTCGGAGCCCGAAGCGCATCCCCGTGGCCATCGACGCGATCGCACCGGCTCCCGGGGACAGACTGATCACGCACGAGGCCCCGAGCACTGCCCACCACATCTGCCACGACACCAGGTGATGGTACGTCGCGCCCCGGGCGGCAATCGTCCTACGGGGGATCGATGCAGCTGGTGGGCAGATCCACCAGTGAGCAGAATCCCGGTTTCCGCGCCGGGACGTAGCTGTCCGGCAGCCCTGCCACGATGATGTCGCGGTAGGTCGCGACCGCATCCGTGGGGCGCCGGGTGAGCGTCGGATCGGTGAGCGCGTCGACGGTGTAGAGACCGAACCGGGGCCGGTACGTTCCCCACTCGTAATTGTCGGTGATCGACCAGTAGTTGTAGCCGATGACCGGTGCTCCGTCCTGCCGGGCCTGTTCCATCCAATAGATGTGGTCGCGGAGGTGATCCGAACGGGTGTACCCGTCCGGTCGCGGTTGGCCGCTGTCGGTCGGCATACCGTTCTCCACGACGTACAACGGCAGTCCGGGGAACTTGCGGGTGTAGCGCATCAGCGCGGAGTAGATGCCGTCCGGTTGCGGATCGATGCGGTAGAAGTCGTCGGTGATCGCATTGACGGCGGTGACGTTGTCGAGAGCGAGTCCGTAGTAGTAGTCGACGCCGAGGAAGTCGAGCTTCTCGCGAACCCGGTCCACGAACATTGCATCCACGGCAGCGGTGGCGGCCGGGATGTAGGAGAGATTGCTGCTCACCCGGGCTCCCGGGTCGTTCTCGTGGATCAGGTCGTAGGCGCGTCGGTGGACCTCGACGAGCCGGTCGAGCATCTGGGGACCCTGAGCGGCGGTGACGCCGCCGAACGTCAGTTCCTTCTGCAGATACACGGTCGGTTCGTTGATCGTGATCCAGAGCGCGCCGAGACCGGAATAGCGTGGAACGACCCTGCGGGCGTACTCGAGCCAGTGGTCGACCGTCGCCTGATTCGTCCACCCACCCTTGTCTGCGACCCAGCCCGGATACACCCAGTGGTCGAGGGTGATCATCGGTGTCATCCCTCGGCCGGTGATCTCCCGGACGACGTCGTCGTAGTACCGGAGTTCGGTGTCGTCCCAGGAGCCGGGCGACGGCTGTACCCGCGCCCATTCGACGCCGAAGCGGAACACGTCGACACCGAGATCTGCCGCGCGGGCGATGTCCTCGCGGTAGCGGTGACGGAAGTCGACCGAGTGGCCGATTGCATCGTCGGTCCTGCCCGACGCCGCGTAGCGCGCCCAGTTGCTGTCGGGCGACGAACCCTCCGATTGGAAGCCGGAAGTGGCGACGCCCCAGAGGAACTCGCCCGGTAGCGGTTCGGCGCCCGATGTGGCCGGGGGCGTCACGAAGCACAGGAGAAGCGCGCCGGCGCCCAGGAGAGTCGACGGAGTCCGCATCGGCCGAAGAGTAACCGAAATGCTGTGTCGACTCCGTCGATTTGGGGGATACTCGTCAGTAGGACTACCCGCCAGTAGGAGGCGCGTCATGGTCGACACATCAGCTCCGAAGGTCACCGAGGAAGAAGCACGAGCTGTAGCGGAGGAGGCGAGGGAATCCGGTTGGGACAAACCCTCATTCGCAAAGGAACTGTTTCTGGGACGGTTCCGGCTGGATCTGGTTCACCCGTTTCCCCGGCCCGCGGCCGAGGACGCTGCCAAAGCCGACGAATTCCTGACTCGTCTCCGCGCCTACTGCGAGGAGATGGACGGCAGTGTCATCGAATCCCAGTCGCGAATCCCCGACGAGTACGTTCGTGGCCTCGCCGACCTGGGATGTTTCGGGCTGAAGATCTCCGAGGAGTACGGCGGACTCGGGCTTTCCCAGGTCGCATACAACCGGGCGTTGATGCTGGTTGCGTCGGTGCACCCCAGCCTCGGCGCACTCCTGTCGGCGCACCAGTCGATCGGGGTACCGGAACCGCTCAAGCTCGCCGGCACACCCGAGCAGAAAGCAGAGTTCCTGCCGCGGTGTGCCCGAGGTGCCATCTCCGCGTTTCTCCTCACCGAACCGGACGTCGGTTCCGACCCGGCCAGGCTGGCGTCGTCGGCTACTCCCATCGAAGGCGGGGCGGCCTACGAATTGGACGGCGTGAAGTTGTGGACGACCAACGGCGTCGTCGCGGAACTGCTCGTCGTCATGGCACGAGTTCCGAAGAGTGAGGGTCACCGCGGCGGGATCTCGGCGTTCGTCGTCGAGGCCGACACCCCGGGCATCACCGTGGAACGGCGCAATGCCTTCATGGGGCTACGCGGGATCGAGAACGGCGTGACCCGCATGTACAAGGTTCGCGTTCCCAAAGAAAATCTCATCGGGCGCGAAGGCGACGGACTCAAGATCGCGCTCACCACACTGAACGCCGGCCGGCTCGCGATACCCGCAATGTGCGCGGGCGCCGGCAAATGGTCGTTGAAGATCGCCAGGGAATGGTCCGGTGTCCGGGTGCAGTGGGGCAAGCCGGTCGGTGAGCACGCGGCCGTCGCCAACAAGCTGTCATTCATGGCCGCCACCACCTACGCCCTCGAAGCCGTGGTGGACCTGTCGGCACAGATGAACGACGAGGGCCGCAACGACATTCGGATCGAGGCGGCGCTCGCCAAGCTGTGGTCGTCCGAGATGGCCTGCGTTCTGTCCGACGAGCTTATCCAGGTGCGCGGCGGTCGAGGATACGAGACTGCGGCGTCGCTGGCGGCGCGAGGAGAACGGGCAGTTCCCGCTGAGCAACTCGACCGGGATCTGCGCATCAACAGGATCTTCGAGGGCTCGAGCGAGATCATGCGTCTGCTCGTCGCCCGCGAGGCCGTCGACGCCCATCTCACGGCGGCAGGCGATCTCGCCGACCCTCACGCCGACACCGGCGCGAAGGCCCGGGCGGCGGCCAAGGCGAGTGGCTTCTACGCGAAGTGGTTGCCGCAGCTCGTCGCCGGCAAGGGACAAATGCCGATGGCATACGGCGACTTCGGCATTCTGGCCAAGCATCTGCGCTTCGTCGAGCGGCATTCCCGCAAACTGGCCCGCTCCACGTTCTACGGCATGGCCCGCTGGCAGGCGGCGCTCGAGAAGCAGCAGGGATTTCTCGGTCGGGTGGTGGACATCGGCGCAGAACTGTTCGCGATGTCCGCCAGCTGTGTCAAGGCGGAGATGCAGCGCGAGGAGAACGAGGCCGAGGGAGCCGCGGCCTACGAACTCGCCGACGTGTTCTGCCGGCAGGCCGCACTCCGTGTGGAGAAACTGTTCGACGGGTTGTGGCACAACACCGACGACGTCGATCGGCAGGTCGCGCATTCCCTCCTCGAGGGACGGTATGCATGGCTCGAACGGGGAGTGGTCGACCCCAGCGAGGGCACCGGTCCGTGGATCACCGAATGGACGCCCGGCGCGTCCACCGAAGAGAATCTCGCCAGGAGGTTCGTCGAATCGACTCGTCTCTGACCGGAGCCTGCCACGACGCTGACCCCCGGGCTGCCGCGACTCCGCCGCGCGGGTGCCCCGACCTCGCGTAACGGGTGGAACTGAGGTCGACTCTTTGCGTCTTCACGGTCGGCCTCGTCGCGCGACCCACGGTCGGCAATGTCGTCCGCTCATGGACGAAACCGCCCTCGAACTGGGCCATTGAGGTCCGCCCGGGGGTGGTTTAACGTGGAGGTGCGGGCCGTATCCCGTCGGGTCGAGACTTGGCATTCCGGGATACGACTCGCCGGGGGGGCACCGACGACGAAGTCGCGCGGCAGGCCCGCCGCCGATTCGAAGTTCGGTGTGAGCCGCCCGACACTTCTCCTGCGCGCGATCTCCAACGACCGGACGAGCGGGATCTGCCGCCCGCCAAGGCAGCCACCGACCGGTGAAAATGCGGTACGCCTATCCTGGATAATCAGTGCAGAGCCCTGTTCTCCAGAGGACAGCCAGCTCGTCAGTGACCTGCCGGCTCATCCGTGACCTGCGTGTCAGTGACACCGTGTCCCGCCAGTCGCAGAGAGGACCTCTCATGCTCGCCCGCACCGACCTTCGTGGTCGTACCCCTTCCACGGCCGAACTTCGTGCCGCACTTCCTCGAGGTGGAGTGGATGTGGACGCGGTGCTGCATCAGGTTCGCCCCGTGGTCGACGCCGTGCGCGAGCGTGGCGCCGCTGCCGCCCTCGAATTCAGCGAGCAGTTCGACGGCGTCCGGCCTGCGCAGATACGTGTCCCGCAGGCAGAACTAGACCGTGCGCTCGCCGAACTCGATCCCGCAGTCCGCGCCGCTCTCGAAGTCGCGATCGAACGCACCCGCAAGGTGCACGCCGACCAGCGCCGCAAGGACACCACTACCCAGGTTGTCCCCGGCGGCACCGTCACCGAGCGGTGGGTGCCCGTCGACCGGGTCGGCCTCTACGTGCCCGGCGGCAACGCCGTCTATCCGTCCAGTGTCGTCATGAACGTCGTGCCGGCGCAGGCCGCCGGTGTGCGGTCTCTCGTGGTGGCCTCGCCGCCTCAGGCGGAGTTCGGCGGGCTCCCGCACCCGACCATCCTCGCGGCGGCAGCATTGCTGGGCGTCGACGAGGTCTGGGCCGTCGGCGGGGGGCAGGCTGTCGCCCTGCTCACCTACGGCGGCACCGACACGAACGGCGCCGAACTCGCCCCCGTCGATCTGATCACCGGTCCCGGCAACATCTACGTCACAGCGGCCAAGCGCCTGTGCCGTGGCCTCGTCGGCATCGACGCCGAGGCCGGACCCACCGAGATCGCGATCCTCGCCGACCACACGGCAGACCCGGTGCACGTCGCGGCAGACATGATCAGCCAGGCCGAGCACGACGTGATGGCGGCGAGCGTGCTCGTCACCACCAGCACCGAGCTCGCCGACGCCGTCGACACGGCGCTGGCCGCGCAACTGGAGATCACCAAACACAAGGAGCGCGTCACTGCCGCGCTGTCCGGCACGCAGTCGGGCACCGTCCTGGTCTCCGATGTCGAGGCGGGACTGCGGGTGGTCAACGCCTACGCCGCCGAGCACCTCGAGATCCAGACCGAGAACGCCACCGCCGTCGCCGCGAAGGTGACCAGTGCGGGCGCGGTGTTCGTCGGGCCGTGGGCGCCGGTCAGCCTCGGCGACTACTGCGCCGGATCGAACCACGTCCTGCCCACCGCGGGCTGCGCCCGGCACTCCTCGGGTCTGAGCGTGCAGACGTTCCTGCGGGGCATCCACGTGGTCGACTACTCGGAATCCGCGCTGAAGGAGGTCTCCGGCCACGTCATCACCCTCGCCAACGCCGAGGATCTGCCCGCGCACGGTGAGGCTGTCCGGCTGCGCTTCGAGGCCTTGCGGTGACCGCGGCGAACGTGCCGGGTTCGTCCATCGGCGTGGACGCGCTACCGATCCGGGAGAGTCTGCGCGGCAAGTCGGCGTACGGCGCGCCGCAGCTCGCCGTGCCGGTGCAGCTGAACACCAACGAGAACCCGCACCCGCCCACGCAGGCGCTCGTCGACGACGTCGCGGAATCCGTGCGGGAGGCGGCGCGGGAACTACACCGCTACCCGGACCGCGACGCGGTGGCGCTGCGCACCGATCTCGCCGCCTACCTGGCCGGCCAGACCGGCGTGCCGGTCACGGTCGACAACGTATGGGCGGCAAACGGCTCGAACGAGATCCTGCAGCAGCTACTGCAGGCGTTCGGAGGCCCCGGGCGTAGCGCGATGGGATTCGTGCCGTCGTACTCGATGCACCCCATCATCGCGGACGGAACGCAGACGGACTGGTTGCCGATCTTCCGCCGCGCCGATTTCGCCCTCGACGTCGACGCTGCGGTGGAGGCGATTCGGGCACGCCGTCCCGATGTCGTGTTCGTCACCAGCCCCAACAACCCGACGGGGCACAGCGTCGGCATCGCGGAACTGCGCCGGGTCCTCGACGCCGCGCCGGGCGTCGTGATCGTCGACGAGGCGTACGCCGAATTCTCCGACGCCCCCAGCGCCCTGACATTGATCGACGAGTACCCGTCTAAGATCGTCGTGTCGCGGACGATGAGCAAGGCGTTCGCGTTCGCCGGCGGCCGGCTCGGATACCTCGCCGCCGCACCGGCATTCATCGAGGCACTGCTCCTGGTCCGGTTGCCGTACCACCTGTCGGTGGTTACGCAGGCCGCCGCCCGCGCGGCGCTACGGCACGCGAACGAGACACTCGGCAGCGTGCACGCGCTCGCCACGGAACGGGTGCGGGTGTCGAAGGCATTGGAGGACACGGGCTTCCGTGTCATCCCCAGCGACGCCAACTTCATCCTGTTCGGTGAGTTCACCGACAGCGCCCACGCCTGGCAGGCCTACCTCGACCGCGGAGTCCTCATCCGGGACGTCGGGATCCCCGGATACCTGCGTGCCACCGTCGGATTGGCCTCCGAGAACGACGCCTTCATCGTGGCGAGCGACGCGATCGCCGCCACCGAACTCACGACCTCAGGAGACCGAGGATGACCGACCGCATCGCCAAGGTGGAGCGCACCACCAAGGAATCCAGCATCACCGTCGAACTGAACCTCGACGGCACCGGCATCGTCGACATCTCGACGGGTGTCCCGTTCTTCGATCACATGCTGACCGCGCTCGGCTCCCACGCGAGTTTCGACCTCAGCGTTCAGGCCCAGGGCGACGTCGAGATCGAGGCGCACCACACGGTGGAGGACACGTCGATCGTGCTCGGCCAGGCCCTGGGTCAGGCGCTCGGCGACAAGAAGGGCATCCGGCGGTTCGGTGACGCGTTCATTCCCATGGACGAGACGCTCGCCCACGCGTCGGTCGACGTGTCGGGGCGGCCGTACTGCGTCCACACCGGCGAACCGGAACACATGCTGCATGCTGTCATCGGCGGTTATCCCGGAGTTCCCTACGCGACCGTGATCAATCGGCACGTGTTCGAGTCGATAGCACTCAACGCCCGGATCGCCCTGCACGTGCGGGTGCTCTACGGCCGCGACCAGCATCACATCACCGAGGCCGAGTTCAAGGCCGTCGCCCGCGCCCTGCGGGAGGCCGTCGAACCCGATCCCCGGGTGTCCGGGGTGCCGTCGACCAAGGGCAGCCTGTGAGCGGATCGCCTTCGTGAGCGTCGTCCTGGTGTACGTGCTGTTCATCGCCGCCGGAATAGCGGCGGGCGGCGCGTACTCGATGTGGAAGTTCAACAAGCTGGCCTCGGGTGTGCTGCTGGCACTGGCTGTGCTGGCGGCAGTGGCGGGCGTCGTCAGGCTGCTGTAGTGCCTGTCGCCTCCGTGACCGGACCCCGGTTGCTACGCACTCCTGGTCTGCTCACCGCGCTGGTGATGGGTGCGGCGGCGTTCGGTGGGTGGGCGGTACTGCTCCCTGTGGTGCCGCTGATCGTGTCTCTGTCGGGAGGGTCGGACACCCTCGCCGGTGGTGTGACTGCCGTTTTCATGGCCGCCACGGTGCTGACCCAATTCGGCGTGCCCCGGCTCCTGCGCAGGTGGGGGTACCGATGGGTGCTCGCGGCCGGATGCCTCCTCCTGGGGCCGCCGTCGTTACTGTTCCTGCTGTCCACCGAGGCGATTCCGGTTCTCGCCGTGTCCGCGGTGCGGGGTGCGGGTTTCGGGATGCTCACGGTGGCGGGCAGCGCTCTCGTCGCCGAACTGGTTCCGCGGGAGATGCTCGGCCGGGCCACAGGCGCGCAGGGGATCGCGGTGGCTGCCGCGCAGATGGTGGGCCTGCCCGCGGGGTTGGCGATCATGCAGCACTGGTCCGCTACGCCGGTCTTCGTACTCGGTGCGCTGATTCCCTTGCTGGCGGTGGGCGCCGTCACTCGGCTGCCGCACCTGCATCCACGCCCGGCCGGTACCGCACGAGGGCGTCTTCCGCTGTCGGTCCTGCTCGTGCCGTGGCTGTCCATTGCCACGGCGGCTGCAGCGTTCGGCGGTGTGTCGAGTCTCCTGCCGATCGCCATTGCCGAGCGGGCGTCCCTCGCCGGCGGGGTCCTCGCGGTGGTCAGCGGCGCCGCAGTGTGCGGACGTTACGCGGCGGGATCGTTCTCCGACCGGGTCGGAGTCGGCCGGGCGTTGATGCCCGCGCTTGCGTTCACCTGCGGCGGTCTGGCGCTGTTCGCGTTCGCGGCAGCACGGGACGGGGACGGGATCCTCCTGGTCTGTGCGGCAGTAATTTTCGGGTTCGGATTCGGCGCCGTTCAGAACGAATCGCTGGTCATGATCTTCACCGCAGCCGGGCCCGCCCGATTCGGTGCCGCGAGCGCCGGATGGAACATCGGATTCGACGCCGGCACGGGATTCGGGTCCCTCACCCTCGGGGCCGTCGCTTCGGTGGCGGGGTATTCGTGGGTCTTTGCGGTGGCGGCGATGACGGTGGCCGTCGTCCCGGCGACGGGAATGCTGGTCGGCCGCGCCCTAGGAGGCCGGACACGGCCGGATAGAATCGATTCATGACCGTCCCCACCATTGCAGTCCTCGATTACGGCTCCGGCAATCTCCATTCGGCCACCCGCGCGCTGGCTCGCACCGGTGCACAGGTCGAGGTGACGGCAGACCACAAGGTGGCTCTCGCGGCGGACGGCCTGGTGGTTCCCGGGGTCGGAGCTTTCGCCGCCTGCATGGACGGGCTACGCGCGGTGCGCGGTGAGCGACTCATCGGCCAGCGCCTCGCCGGTGGCAGGCCGGTTCTCGGCATCTGTGTGGGCATGCAGATCATGTTCGAACGCGGAGTCGAATTCGGTGTGGAGGCGGAGGGCTGCGGTGAATGGCCGGGCACCGTCGAACGGCTTCAGGCCGCCGTCCTGCCGCACATGGGATGGAACACGGTCGACGCGCCCGACGACAGCACCTTGTTCAAGGGAATCGATCCCGACACCCGGTTCTACTTCGTGCACTCCTACGCGGTGCAGAAGTGGGAGATGCCCACGCCGGAACGGCTGGCACCGCCCGCGCTGACGTGGGCGGATCACGGTGGGAAGTTCCTCGCGGCCGTCGAGAACGGTGCATTGTCCGCCACCCAGTTCCACCCGGAGAAATCCGGTGACGCGGGAGCGGAGCTGCTCCGGAACTGGGTGCGCAGCTTGTGACGCCATCGCCCGGTGATGGGAGCGGTGACCTGTCGATCGGCCGGCTCGCCGTGTGCGCGCTGGGTGCGGCCACCGTGGTGCTGGTGATCGCGACCACCGTCATTCTCGTCGTGAAGCCGGGGCCGGTCCTGGGCCTGGTCGTCGGACTTCTGGGAGTCGCGGGGGCGATCGCGTCCATGGGGTACGTGTCGAAGCGCATGACCCGCAACGCCTACGGTGACGATCCGCAGGACCCCGAGCCGGGTTCCGGGCGCTGAGCGACTAGGGTTGTCGCACGTGAGCCTGGTCCTTTTGCCTGCTGTAGATGTCGTCAACGGTGAAGCTGTTCGCCTCGTCCAGGGGGAGGTAGGGAGCGAGACCGGGTACGGCTCGCCTCGTGATGCCGCCCTTGCGTGGCAGAACGACGGTGCCGAGTGGGTGCACATCGTCGACCTCGACGCCGCATTCGGTCGCGGTTCGAATCGGGAACTCCTCGCCGACGTGGTGGGTGAGCTCGACATCCAGGTCGAACTGTCCGGGGGGATCCGCGACGACGAGTCGCTCGAGGCCGCTCTGGCCACCGGGTGCGGCCGCGTGAATCTCGGTACCGCCGCCATCGAGAATCCCGACTGGTGCGCCCGTGCGATCGCGAAGTATGGCGACAAGATCGCCGTCGGCCTCGATGTCCGGCTGATCGACGGTGAGTATCAGCTCCGTGGCCGCGGCTGGGTCACCGAGGGCGGAAACTTGTGGGAGACCCTCGCGCGCCTCGACCGGGACGGTTGCTCGCGCTACGTCGTCACCGATGTGAGCAAGGACGGCACACTGACCGGCCCCAATCTCGAACTCCTCGCGCAGGTGTGCGCGGCCACCGACGCGCCCGTCGTGGCGTCGGGTGGTGTGTCCACCATCGACGATCTGACGGCGATCGCCGGACTCGTCGACCAGGGCGTCGAGGGCGCCATCGTCGGCAAGGCGCTCTACGCGGGGCGTTTCACGCTCCCCGAGGCGCTCGCCGCGGTCTCGGGCTGATCCGGTCATGAGCCCGGACCGCGATCCTCAGGAACTGCTCGCCGTTGCCGGTGAGCTGCTCGACGGCGTCCACGACCGGTTCGTTGCCGGGGTGGGGTCGCCGAGTGCCGTGCACAAGGGACCGGACGACTTCGCGACTGCTCTCGACCTCGAACTCGAGAAACGGCTGACCGGAGAACTTCAGGATCGGACCGGCATCGCGGTTCACGGCGAGGAATTCGGCGGCCCGGATCTCGACGCGGGATTGGTGTGGGTTCTCGATCCCATCGACGGCACCTTCAACTACTCGGCGGGATTGCCGACGGCGGGCACACTTCTCGCCCTGCTCGACGACGGTGTCCCGGTCCTCGGTCTCACGTGGTTGCCGCTCGTCGGGCGACGGTACGCGGCCGTGGCGGACGGGCCGCTCCTCGAGGGCGGTCTGCCGCTGCCGCGTCTCACCGAGACGTCGCTGGCGTCGTCGATCGTGGGAATGGGCGCACTGAACATCGACAGCCGCGGACGTATCCCCGGGCCTTATCGGCTGCAGGTTCTCGCTCAGCTCAGCCGGGTGTCGTCGCGGATCCGGATCCACGGCTCGACCGGCGTCGACCTCGCCTTCACCGCGGCAGGAATACTCGGTGGCACGGTGGTGTTCGGCCACAATGCGTGGGACAACGCCGCCGGTGTGGCTCTGGTGCGGGCGGCGGGTGGCGTGGTCACGGATCTCGCCGGTCAGCCGTGGACGATCGCTTCGGATTCTGTGCTGGCCGGTGCCCCCGGAGTGCACGGTGAGATTCTCGACATTCTCGGATCGCTGGGTGACCCCCGCGCCGATCTCTCGGAAGGGCGTACGTAATGACTCTGGCAGTGCGGGTTATCCCTTGCCTCGACGTCGATGCAGGACGCGTGGTCAAGGGCGTCAACTTCGAGAATCTGCGTGATGCAGGTGATCCGGTGGAGTTGGCGGCCGCCTACGACGCACAGGGTGCGGACGAGCTCACCTTCCTCGATGTCACAGCCTCGACCGCGGCTCGTGGCACCATGCTCGATGTCGTGAGCCGGACGGCGGAACAGGTCTTCATTCCACTCACCGTCGGCGGCGGCGTCCGTACCGTCGAGGACGTCGACCGGTTGCTGCGTGCCGGTGCCGACAAGGTCAGCGTCAACACCGCGGCCATCGCCCGGCCCGAACTGCTTCGTGAACTGAGCGAGCGTTTCGGATCCCAGTGCATCGTGCTGTCGGTGGATGCGCGCACGGTCCCGCAGGGTCAGCCGGACACCGCGTCCGGATGGGAAGTGACCACCCATGGCGGCAAGCGCGGAACCGGGATCGATGCGGTCGAGTGGGCGGTGCGCGGCGCCGAACTGGGTGTCGGCGAAATTCTGCTCAACTCGATGGACGCCGACGGGACGAAAGCGGGCTTCGACCTCCCGATGATCCGCGCCGTGCGGGCGGCCGTGCATGTGCCGGTGATCGCGAGCGGGGGAGCGGGTGCTGTGGAGCATTTCGCACCCGCCGTCGAGGCCGGCGCCGACGCGGTGCTGGCCGCAAGTGTCTTCCATTTCGGCGACATGACGATCGCCGAAGTGAAGAAGTCCATGCGCGAAGAAGGGATCACCGTCCGATGAGTCTCGACCCCGCTATCGCCTCGCGGCTCAAGCGCAACGACGCAGGCCTGTTCAGCGCCGTCGCACAGGAACGGTCGACGGGTGACGTCCTGATGGTGGCGTGGATGGATGACGAAGCACTCGCCCGCACCCTCGACACCCGCAAGGGCACCTACTACTCCCGTTCCCGCCAGCAGTACTGGGTGAAGGGGGAGACGTCCGGGCACACGCAGTACGTCCACGAGGTGCGGCTCGACTGCGACGGCGACACGGTGCTCCTGATCGTGGATCAGGAAGGCGCTGCATGTCATACGGGCACGCACACGTGCTTCGACACCGACGTTCTGCTCGCCGCGCAGTAGAGTTCCGGGCGCTCGGGCAGAATGTCTCGCATGCCCTCGGGCAGAATGCCTTCATGCCATTGATCCAGATCAGTCAGACAACCGGGCTCACCACCGAGCAGAAGCGTGCCACCATCGAAGCGGTCACCAAGGCGTACGCCGAGGCGACGGGTAAGGACCCGGCGAAGGTCTGGGTGACGATCGCGGACGTGCCGGCCGAGAACTGGGGTGTCGGCGGGTCGCCGCTGGGGTGAGCAGGCGGGTCGCCGCTGGGGTGAGGTGCACTCGGCGCGTCACGCTCTTCCGGTGCCGGCGGCGATGCCCTTGTCGAGTTGGGTGAGCATGGCGCTGCCGAGTTCGGAGAGCTGACGTACTTGGTCCGTGGAGAGGCCGTCGAAGACGAGTGCGCGGACGGATTCGACGTGGGGTGGTGCGGCGTCCACTACTTTGGCCATCCCTGCGTCGGTGAGGACGGCGTCGGAACCACGGCTTCCTCGGATGCTCTCTCGCCGTACCCAGCCGGCTTTTTCCATCTTGGTGATGACGTGGGACAGCCGCGACAGTGATGCGTTGGCCCGCTGGGCGAGCAAGGACAACTGAAGTCGATGGTTGTCTTCGCCGGACAGGGAGGCGAGGACGAAGTACTCGAAGTGGGTGAGCGCCGAGTCGCGCTGCAGCTGGGCGTCGAGGGCCGCGGGGAGGCGGGTGACGAGTGCGATGAGGGTGAGCCACGCCTGCTGCTGATCGGTGTCGAGCCAGCGTGTCTCCGTCTGTGTCGAGCTGTCCTCGTCGTACCCACCCATGAGTGGTGTCCTCCATTTCGTGCGCCGAACCGCTGTGCGACCTCTTCACCATAGGCAGCACGCCGCCTGCGGAACGGTACCCGGGAATAGTTGTCGCATCCGCGTGTTGACTCCTATACTAGCTTGAAGGTTCAACTTAGGGCCTTGTGAGTCGGACCTCGAGGAGTCACGATGACGAACGTCATGCCCGCGCTGTTCCTGAGCCACGGAGCACCGCCGTTGGTCGACAGCGAACTGTGGGTGTCGCAACTGGCGAAGTGGGCCGGCGAACTGCCGCGGCCGAAAGCCATCCTCATGGTCTCGGCGCACTGGGAGTCCGCGCCGCTCACCATCGGCTCGACCACCACCGGGACCCCCCTCGTCTACGACTTCGGCGGTTTCCCCGAACGTTTCTACCGGGCCACGTACGCCTCACCGGGTGCGCCGGAGCTGGCCACGCTGGTCGCGGCACTCATGCCCGACAACGAGACGGTCGCGCATCAACCCGATCGGGGCCTCGATCACGGCGCCTACGTGCCGCTCACGGTGATGTATCCGGACGCCGACATTCCCGTCCTGCAGATCTCCTTGCCGACGCTCGACCCCGAACGGCTGCTGCACCTCGGTGAGCGGCTGCGCCCACTGCGGGAGCAGGGAGTCCTGATCGTCGGCTCCGGGTTCACCACCCACGGGCTGCCGTTCCTGCGCGACCCCTCGCCGGAGGCGAAGGCCCCGGGATGGTCGGCGGAGTTCGACGCGTGGGCGAACGAGTGCCTGGCCGCAGGCGATGTCGACTCGCTCATCGGCTTCCGCTCACTCGCCCCGGGCATGCCCTATGCGCATCCGACGATCGAGCATTTCGCTCCGCTGTTCGTGACGCTCGGCGCCTCCAGCGACCCCGAGCAGATTCCCCGCCAAGTGATCGACGGGTTCTGGATGGGCTTGGCGAAGCGGTCTTTTCAGGTGGCCTGACGGGCACGAAGGAAGGTCAGCGCCTGATCGCCGTGGGCATTCGCGCGAAACTCGCTCGAGATCACCTCGAGCACCGTGCGGTCGGTGTCGATGACGAACGTCGACCGTTTGACGGGTGCTAGTTTGCCGAGCAGTCCTCGCCGGACCCCGAACTTCTCGGCGACCGCGCCGTCGCGGTCCGACAGAAGGGGGTAGTCGAACGACTGCGCCTGCGCGAACGACGCCTGCTTGGCCACCGCATCGGTGCTGATCCCGGCGCGGGAAGCCCCGACGGCTGCGAACTCGTCGGCGAGGTCGCGAAAATGGCATGCCTGGGCGGTGCAGACCGGGGTGGACGCCGCCGGATAGAAGAACAGCACCAGCGGACCGTCCTCCAGAAGGCTCGACAGCGAACGTTCGTTGCCGTCCTGGTCGGGCAGGGTGAATTCCGGGGCGAGCTGACCTGGCTTCATGACAGCCGAGGCTACCCGCGCACGCAGACGCGCCGAACGCGCCTGGGATGATGGTCGGCATGCACGGTGAGCCCACCACGATGTCCGCGCCCAAATCCGCCGCCACCCTGCCGGATGGCGGATCCGACTCGACCACCACGCGCGAGCAGTTCCACGCTCTCGCCGCCGAGCATCGGGTCGTCCCGGTGACTCGTAAGGTGCTGGCGGACGCCGAAACTCCGCTGTCGGCGTACACGAAGCTGGCGGGAAACAGGCCCGGTACGTTCCTGCTGGAATCGGCGGAGAACGGCCGCTCGTGGTCACGATGGTCGTTCATCGGCGCAGGAAGTCCCGCCGCGTTGACCGTCGTCGACGGGGAGGCGGCTTGGTACGGAAACGTTCCGGCGGGAGCGCCGTCGGGTGGGGATCCCATCGCGGCGCTCGGTC
Source organism: Rhodococcus sp. IEGM 27 (assembly GCF_033142305.1). Taxonomy (NCBI): domain Bacteria; kingdom Bacillati; phylum Actinomycetota; class Actinomycetes; order Mycobacteriales; family Nocardiaceae; genus Rhodococcus; species Rhodococcus sp. IEGM 27. The sequence goes on from NZ_JAWLSG010000005.1 coordinate 510,722, forward strand.
AGACCCTCGAGCTCCTGCGGAGCGAACGGTTGCCCGACCTGCCGCCGCTGACCGGCGGCATGGTGGGCTTCCTCGGCTACGACGCCGTGCGGCGCATCGAACGCATCGGTGAGCACGCCGTGGACGACCTGCAGATCCCGGAAATGGTCATGCTGCTCGCCACGGATCTGGCGGCCGTCGATCACCACGAGGGGGCCATCACCCTCATTGCCAATGCGGTGAACTGGGACGGCACGGACGAGCGGGTCGACGAGGCGTACGACAATGCCGTCGAGCGCCTCGACCGGATGACGGCCTCGCTGTCGGCGCCCGCGCCGTCCACGGTGTCCACGTTCGCCAAACCCGCACCCGACTACCGCCGGCAGCGCACCACCGAGGGATTCGGTGCGGACGTACAGCGCCTGGTGGGGGAGATCGAGGCGGGCGAGGCGTTCCAGGTCGTGCTGTCGCAGCGTTTCGAAATCGATTGTGCCGCTGCACCTATCGATGTGTACCGCATGCTGCGCGCCTCGAATCCCAGCCCGTACATGTACGTCCTCAACGTTCCCGGTGGTGACGGCGAGACCGCGTTCTCGATCGTCGGTTCCAGCCCGGAAGCGCTGGTGACGGTCAAGGAGGGTGTCGCCACCACCCACCCGATCGCCGGCACCCGGTGGCGCGGTGCCACCGAGGAGGACGACATCCTCCTGGAGAAGGATCTCCTCGCCGACGAGAAGGAGAACGCCGAGCACCTCATGCTCGTCGATCTCGGCCGCAACGACCTCGGCCGCGTGTGCGAACCCGGCACGGTGAAAGTGCACGACTATCGGCACATCGAGCGGTACAGCCACGTGATGCACCTCGTCTCCACGGTGACAGGCCACCTCGCGGCCGGCAAACAGGCACTCGACGCCGTCACCGCCTGCTTCCCGGCCGGCACGCTGTCGGGCGCGCCGAAGGTCAGGGCCATGCAGTTGATCGAGGAACTCGAACCGACGAGGCGCGGGATCTACGGCGGAATCGTCGGATATCTCGACTTCGCCGGCGACGCAGACACGGCGATCTCCATCCGGACGGCGCTGATCAAGGACGGCATCGGGTACGTCCAGGCCGGTGCCGGTGTGGTGGCCGATTCGAATCCCGAATACGAGGACACGGAGGCGCGGAACAAGGCCATGGCCGTGCTCAGCGCCATCGCCGCGGCGCACACGATGAAGACCCTGGGAGGCGGCACGCAGTGACCGAAGGGACCGGAGCGGGAACCGAGACTCCAGGACGCCGCCGGTCGATTCTCGCGGTGCTCCTTCTCGCCGTCGCGGCGGTGTGCTTGTGGGGAGCATCCCGGATGACGTGGGTGGAGGTCACCTCCTCCGACGGACTCGGTGAGCAGCGCACCACGGCGCTCGACGGGGGCACCTGGGCGGCGGCGCTCACGCCGCTGGCCCTGACCCTTGTTGCCGCCATCGCAGCGTCCTTCGCCGTCAAGGGCTGGGCGCTCCGCATTCTCGGCGTACTCGTTGCCGCCGTGGCCGTCGTAGCTGCCGTCCCGGCGGCAACTGTGCTCGTCTCCGGCGCAACGGACGAGCAGGCGGGACGGCTGGCGGAATTGCCGGGCCGTGCGGTGATCGATTCCGTGTCGGTGAATCAGGGGCCCGCGGTGCTGGCTCTCGCCGGTGCTGTCGCCGCCCTCGCCGCCGCCGTCGAACTGGCCCGCCGTCCACGGGTACGCGCCGGGCTCTCCTCGAAGTACGACAGCCCGGCCGCACGGCGCGCGGCGGCCAAGAAGACCAGCGCTGATTCCGCCGACGAGCCCCTCACACAACGCATGCTGTGGGACGCGCTCGACGCGGGCGAAGATCCGACGGTCGACGGCTCCCGCGCAGACAAGAAAGCCGATGATGTCGATCGGCTGGACGGCGGCACCAACGAGCCGGGTACCCGATCGTAAACAGAATCAGAGTGCCATCTACGCTTGCTTCACCCCTGATGATGTTCCTCACATCGGGTTCCTGCCCAGAAAGGACTCGGGCCACGATGACCGTTCTCGACTCGATTCTCGACGGAGTGCGCGCCGATGTGGCCGCCCGCGAAGCCGTCCTTGACTTCGCCGCTGTCAAGGCCGCCGCGGCTGCCGCACCGCCTGCGCTCGACGCGGCAGCTGCTCTGCTCGAGCCTGGCATCGGAGTCATCGCCGAAGTCAAGCGTGCAAGCCCGTCGAAGGGCCCGCTCGCCGAGATCACCGACCCCGCCGAACTCGCCAAGGCCTACGAGGCCGGAGGCGCCCGGGTCATCAGCGTGCTCACCGAGGAACGACGTTTTCAGGGATCCCTCGCCGACCTCGACGCCGTCCGGCGTGCGGTCAGCATCCCGGTTCTGCGTAAAGACTTCATCGTCGGGCCGTACCAGATCCACGAAGCCCGCGCGCACGGCGCCGACGTCGTCCTGCTCATCGTCGCCGCGCTCGAGCAGCATGCGCTGGCGTCGTTGATCGACCGCACCGAGTCGTTGGGAATGACCGCGCTGGTCGAGGTTCACACCGAAGAGGAAGCCAACCGGGCACTCGAGGCCGGCGCCAGGGTGATCGGCGTCAACGCCCGCAACCTCAAGACACTCGAGGTCGACAAGAACACCTTCGGGGAGATCGCACCCGGACTGCCCACCGAAACCATCAAGATCGCCGAATCCGGTGTCCGGGGTACCGCTGACCTCCTCGCCTACGCGGGTGCCGGAGCGGACGCCGTACTCGTCGGCGAAGGTCTCGTCACCAGCGGAGATCCACGCAAGGCCGTGGCCGATCTGGTCAATGCCGGGGCGCACCCCTCCTGCCCCAAGCCGTCGCGCTGAAGCGACTGCGGCCGAATTGACCCGGACGGCGGCAGCACCCGGCGTTGGGGCAGACTGGACCTGTGACTTCACGTAATCAGGACACCGTCTTCAAGGGTGGCGATCTGCCGACTGCCAGCGCCGGAATCGCCGAACGCACGTCGCACGACCCCGACTCCGGAGGACACTTCGGCGTCTACGGCGGACGCCACGTGCCCGAGGCGCTGATGGCGGTGATCGAGGAGGTCACGGCCGCGTACGACAAGGCGCGATCGGATGACACCTTCCTGTCCGAGCTCGATCGGTTGCAGCGCGATTACACGGGCCGCCCGTCACCCATCTTCGAGGCCACTCGGATGAGTGAATTCGCCGGGGGCGCGCGGCTGATCCTCAAGCGCGAAGATCTTAATCACACCGGCTCGCACAAGATCAACAACGTGCTCGGTCAGGTGCTGCTCGCCAAGCAGATGGGCAAGACCCGCATCATCGCGGAGACCGGTGCCGGTCAGCACGGTGTGGCCACGGCGACGGCGTGTGCACTGTTCGGGCTCGAGTGCGTCATCTACATGGGCGCGGTCGACACCGAGCGGCAGGCGCTGAACGTGGCCCGTATGCGGTTGCTCGGTTCGTCGGTGGTTTCTGTGGAGTCCGGCTCCCGGACGCTCAAGGATGCCATCAACGAGGCGCTGCGGGACTGGGTGACCAACGCCCACAACACGTACTACTGCTTCGGCACCGCGGCCGGACCGCACCCCTTCCCGACCATCGTCCGCGACTTCCAGCGTGTCGTCGGGCTCGAGGCGCGGGCGCAGGTGCAGGCGCTGACGGGCAGGCTGCCCGACGCCGTCACCGCGTGTGTCGGCGGCGGGTCCAACGCCATCGGAATCTTCCACGCCTTCCTCGACGACCCCGGGGTGCGGCTGGTCGGGTACGAGGCTGCCGGTGACGGAGTCGAGACGGGGCGCCACGCCGCCACCTTCGCGGCCGGCACCCCGGGCGCCTTCCAGGGTGCCTACTCGTATCTGCTGCAGGACGAGGACGGGCAGACCATCGAATCGCATTCCATCTCGGCTGGTCTCGACTATCCCGGCGTCGGACCGGAGCACGCCCTGCTCAAGGACATCGGCCGCGCCACCTACGAGCCCGTCACCGACACGGAGGCCATGGATGCCCTGCGCCTGCTGTCCGAGCGTGAGGGAATCATCCCGGCCATCGAATCAGCGCACGCCGTCGCAGGATCGTTGCGACTCGGCCGTGAACTGGGGGAGGGCGCGATCATAGTCGTCAGCCTCTCCGGGCGCGGCGACAAAGACATGGACACGGCGGCCAAGTGGTTCGGGCTCTTCGACCCCGACGCTGCCACCGAAACTCCCACGACCACCGACAAGGAAGGTTCCGCCAAGTGAGCGAACGACTCTCGCGCCTCGCCCCGACGTTCGCGCAGTGCCGTGAGGAGAAGCGTGCCGCTCTGGTCGGATACCTACCCGCCGGGTATCCCACCGTCCCCGAATCCATCGACGTCTTCAAGGCCATGGTCGACTCGGGCTGTGACATCGTCGAGGTCGGTATCGCCTATTCGGACCCGGTGATGGATGGACCCACCATTCAGGCGGCCGCCGAGAAGGCGCTGAGCAACGGCGTCAAGGTGCGTGACGTGTTCACGATCATCGAGCAGATCGCGTCGGTGGGCGGCAAGGCCGTGGTGATGACGTACTGGAATCCGGTTCTGCAGTACGGTGTCGACCGGTTCGCCCGTGACCTCGCGAACGCCGGCGGCCTCGGACTCATCACCCCGAACCTGATCCCCGAGGAGGCCGGCGAGTGGATCACGGCGTCGAAGGAACACGACCTCGACCGGATCTTCCTTGTTGCCCCGTCGTCGACCGAAGAACGACTGGCGATGACCCTGAAGGCGAGCAGCGGATTCGTGTACGCGGCGTCGACGATGGGGGTGACCGGCGCGCGTGACGCGGTGTCGTCGATGGCGCCGGAGTTGACCGCGCGCATCCGCGCCCATTCCGACATTCCGGTGGGTGTCGGTCTGGGTGTCCGTTCGGGGGCGCAGGCCGCCGAGATCGCCGCCTACGCGGATGCAGTCATCGTCGGATCTGCCCTCGTCACCGCGGTCGAATCCGGGCTCGACGCTGTGCGCTCGCTGACGAGGGAACTCGCCGAGGGCGTTCGCTCCGCTACCGTGGCGTCGTGACTTCCACTGTGGACGTGCTGGCGTATATTCCGAGTCCGCCTCAGGGCGTCTGGTACGTCGGCCCACTGGCCCTGCGCGCGTACGCGCTGTTCATCATCGTCGGCATCGTCGTCGCGATCTTCTGGGGCGACCGCCGCTGGGTCGCCCGGGGCGGCGAGAAGGGCACCGTGCTCGACATCGCCATCTGGGCGGTGCCGTTCGGGTTGATCGGTGGCCGGCTGTATCACGTCCTGACCGACTGGCCCACCTACTTCGGGGAGGGCGGGGATCCCGTCGACGCCCTGAAGATCTGGCAGGGCGGTCTCGGTATCTGGGGCGCGGTGGCGCTCGGCGGCGTCGGCGCGTGGATCGGCTGTCGCAGGCGTGGGATACCGCTGCCTGCGCTCGGCGACGCGGTAGCGCCTCCCATCTTGCTGGCCCAGGCGATCGGCCGAATCGGCAACTACTTCAACCAGGAACTGTACGGCCGGGAAACCGACGTGGCGTGGGGGCTCGAGATCTTCGAGCGCCGCAATGACGCCGGGCAGGTGCACCCCGAGTTGATCGACGGTGTCTCCACCGGGCAGGTCGCCTTCGTCGTGCACCCCACCTTCCTGTACGAAGCGCTGTGGAACGTGCTGATCGTGATCCTGCTGGTATGGGTGGACCGCCGCTTCCGTATTGGGCACGGCCGCCTCTTCGCCCTGTATGTGGCCGGGTACTGCGCCGGTCGGTTCTGGATCGAGCTGATGCGCAGCGATCACGCCAGCCTCATTGCCGGCGTCCGCGTCAACTCGTTCACCTCGGCGATCGTGTTCGTCGCAGCGGTGGTGTATGTCTTCGCCGCGACCAAGGGCCGGGAAGACCCGGCGGAGTTGCAACCGCATCATCCTGCCGCGGCGGAAGACGGGCCACCCGAGCAGGAGGCTCCCGCCCAGGACAACGGGGAGAAAGACAAGCCTGCGGGTGACGACAAGGCTGTGAGTACTGCGATTGCCGGCACCGACGCGGGCACGACGACCACCGACAGCAAGAAGGATGACGCGAATGACTGATCCGGGGAAAGCATCCGACGATTCCGCCAAGGCCGACACCTCCGGCGACGACACCCAGCGGGTGGATCTGGGGAAGAAGGGCGGGAGCGGTGAGTCGAGCCTTCCGCCCGAGTTCGGTTCGCCCTTCGATTACGACGCCACCGCCGAGGCATCGCTGTCGCAGCCACCCGCCACTTCGGACGCAACGCCCTCACCGGCGTCGTCGGGAACCGGGCCCGGATGGGACACCTACTCCGGGGTCGGCAATGGTCCCGGCTGGGGTTCGACTCCCACCTACCCGTCGCCGAGCGGGACCGAACCCACCACGGCACTGCCGAATGTGGGCGACACCCCGCCGCCGACCGCCCCGTACACCGGTTACGACAAGCCGCAGCAGCCTGCGGACGGCCCGACGTACGGCACCCCCGATCCGTACTACAACGCGCAGTACGGGACGTCGCCGCAGTCCGGGCAGGACTATCAGCAACCCGGCTACCCGCAGGCCGGTTACGGTCAGCCGGGTGCCGCACCCCAGAGTTACGGCCAGCAGAATTACGGCCAGCAGAATCCCGGACAGCAGTATGGCCAGCAGGGGTACGGACAGCAGGGATATCCGCAGCCCGGTTATGCCCCGGCCGGGTACAACGCCTACGTCGATCCGTCTGCGCCGTTCGGCCGGCACCCGGTCAGCGGTGAGCCGTACTCCGACAAGTCGAAGCTCACCGCGGGACTCCTGCAGATTTTCCTGGGTGCCTTCGGTGTCGGACGGTTCTACCTGAACCAGCCCGGCATCGCGGTCGCGCAGATCGCCGTCACCTGGCTGACGTGCGGATTAGGCGGGCTCTGGCCGCTGATCGACGGCATCATGATGCTGACGGGCAGCGTGAAGGACAAGTACGGACGACCTCTCCGGGACCAGTGACGACGTAGCGTCGCCGCTCGATTCCACCGCTGTGGCCCCTGTTGCTCCTGCGACGGGGGCCACAGTGCTGTCCTGTCCGGAAATCGGCATATCCGAGGCTTATCGGTGCTGGTAAGCTGAGCGCGCCGGATGTATGTCCGGTAACAACCTTCACGGGCCGAGGCTGTCCCGGTAGACCCCCGAAATGCAGTTAGCGCCCGTCGTGGCGACCCCGCTAGCGGAGGCCGCCGGCAGGGACGCGCAAGCGCCACCGGTGGTCCCCTCGGCCGATGTGGAGGTATATCGGTGCTGTTCTCTCAGTCGCCCGGTCCGCAAGGTCTCTACGACCCGGATCGCGAAGTCGATTCGTGCGGTGTCGCCATGGTGGTGAACGTGCACGGCCGCCGTTCGCACTCCATCGTCGCGGATGGTCTCGTCGCTCTGGACAACCTCGAGCATCGCGGCGCTGCCGGCGCCGAGACGAACAGCGGCGACGGTGCCGGAATTCTGGTGCAGCTGCCCACCGAGCTCTTCGAGGAGGTCGTCGATTTCGACCTTCCTTCGCCCGCCCCGGACGGAAGTAGTACTTACGCCGCGGGTTTCTGCTTCCTTCCTCGGGACCCGGAGGCGCGATCGACGGCCCGGAAGCGGATCGAGGACCTCGCCGAGGAGGAGGAGCTCGACATCCTGGGGTGGCGGGACGTGCCGATCGATTCGGAGGGCGCCGACCTCGGGGCCACGGCACGCGGATGCGAGCCGCACATGAGTCAGCTCTTCGTCGCGGCGCCGCCGACCGGCGGACGGCGGCCCAGTGGTCTCGACCTCGATCGCCTCGTCTACCCGCTGCGCAAGCGCGCCGAGCAGATCACTCCGGAGGTCGAGTCGAGCGGGTCGGGCGTCTACTTCCCGTCGCTGTCGAGCCGCACCATCGTCTACAAGGGCATGCTGACCGTTCCCCAGCTGCCTCTCTACTACGTGGACCTGCGGGATCCCCGCATGATGAGTGCGCTCGCGGTGGTGCACAGCAGGTTTTCCACAAACACGTTCCCGTCCTGGCCGCTTGCGCACCCGTTCCGCTTCGTGGCGCACAACGGGGAAATCAACACCGTTCGAGGCAACCGGAATCGGATGCGGGCGCGGGAGGCGATGTTGTCGAGTGCCGCCATCCCAGGAGACCTCCGAAGGTTGTACCCCATCTGCACCCCCGAGGCGTCGGACTCTGCCTCGTTCGACGAGGTGCTCGAGCTGCTGCATCTCGCGGGACGCAGCGTGCCCCATGCGGTGATGATGATGGTGCCCGAGGCGTGGGAGAACGACACGAAGATGTGTCCCGATCGGCGCGCTTTCTACCAGTTCCACGCATCGCTGATGGAGGCGTGGGACGGGCCGGCGTGTGTGACGTTCACCGACGGAACCGTCGTAGGGGCAGTGCTGGACCGTAACGGTCTGCGGCCCGGCCGCTGGTGGCAGACCGTCGACGGGCGGGTGATCCTGGCGAGCGAGAGCGGTGTCCTCGACGTGCCCCAGGACGAGGTCGTGGCGAAGGGGCGCCTCGAGCCGGGGCGCATGTTCCTGGTCGACACGTCGGAGGGACGTATCGTTCCCGACGACGAGATCAAGTCGCGGCTCGCAGCCGAGAAGCCGTACGCCGAGTGGCTCTATGCAGGGTTGCTCGACCTGAGGACGCTGCCCGAGCGACCGCACGCCCAGAACAACCACGAGTCGGTGGTCCGGCGACAGGTGGCGTTCGGCTACACCGAGGAAGATCTGCGGATCCTGTTGTCGCCGATGGCGGCGTCCGGCGGGGAGCCGCTGGGCTCGATGGGAACCGACACGCCCATCGCTGTGCTCTCCGCCCGGTCGCGGCTGCTGTACGACTATTTCGTCGAACTGTTCGCCCAGGTGACCAATCCGCCGCTCGACGCAATCCGCGAAGAGATCGTGACGTCGCTGTCCCGGGTCATGGGTCCGGAACAGAATCTGCTCGAGCCCACTGCGGCGTCGTGTCGTCAGATAGTGCTGCCGTGGCCGGTGCTCGACAACGACGACCTGAACAAGATCATCAATGTGAACGCGGACGGCAACCACCCCGGTCTGGCGGCGACCGTTCTGCGCGGTCTCTACGAGGTGGAGCGCGGCGGTGCGGGCATGGCCGATGCGCTGGAAGAACTGCGCATCCAGGCGAGCGCTGCGATCGCGCAGGGATACCGCACACTGGTGATCTCGGACCGCGACTCCGACCACACCCGCGCACCCATCCCGTCGTTGCTGGCCGTGGGCGCGGTGCATCACCACCTGATCCGCACCAAGGAACGAACGAAGGTGGCGCTGGTCGTCGAGTCCGGCGACGCCCGCGAAGTCCATCATCTGGCGCTGCTCATCGGCTACGGAGCGGCCGCGGTCAATCCGTACCTCGCGATGGAGTCGATCGAGGACCTGGTGTCGGAGGGCGAGCTGACGGGAGTCGATCACACGATCGCGGTGCGCAACTATCTGACGGCACTCGGCAAGGGTGTGCTGAAGGTGATGTCGAAGATGGGCATCTCGACAGTCGGTTCGTACACCGCCGCCCAGGCTTTCGAGGCACTCGGCCTCGACCGCGGCCTCGTCGACGAGTATTTCCGGGGGACCACCAGCAAACTCGGTGGCGTGGGACTCGACGAGATCGCGCGGGAAGTGCTGCTCCGGCACCGGCAGGCCTACCCCGACAATCCCACCGAGTACGCGCACCGCCGGCTTGCCCACGGCGGCGAGTACCAGTTCCGCCGCGACGGCGAACTGCATTTGTTCACGCCCGAGACCGTGTTTCTCCTCCAGCACGCCACCCGCACCGGCAGGCACGAGGTTTTCGCCCAGTACAGCGACGAGGTGAACAGGCTCGCTGCAGCCGGAGGTGCACTGCGCGGCCTCTTCAGCTTCCGTGAGGGCCTCCGGCCTCCGGTGCCGCTCGAGGAGGTGGAGCCGGCGGAGCGGATCGTCACTCGTTTCAACACCGGCGCGATGAGCTATGGGTCCATCTCCGCCGAGGCGCACGAGACGATGGCTGTGGCAATGAACAATCTCGGTGGGCGATCCAACTCCGGGGAGGGCGGGGAGAACGTCGACCGCCTCTACGACCCGTCCCGTCGCAGCGCCGTGAAGCAGGTGGCGAGCGGAAGATTCGGCGTCACCAGTGATTACCTCGTCAACGCGAGCGACATCCAGATCAAGATGGCCCAGGGAGCCAAGCCTGGCGAGGGCGGGCAGTTGCCCGCCTACAAGGTGTACCCATGGGTGGCGGAGACCCGGCACTCGACTCCGGGCGTGGGGTTGATTTCACCTCCGCCGCACCACGACATCTACTCGATCGAGGACCTCGCACAGCTGATCCACGACCTCAAGAACGCCAACGACCAGGCCCGTGTCCATGTGAAGCTGGTCAGTTCGGTGGGTGTGGGGACAGTGGCGGCCGGTGTCAGCAAGGCGCACGCGGACGTGGTCCTCATCTCGGGCAACGACGGCGGCACCGGCGCGACTCCGCTCACGTCGATGAAGCATGCGGGTACGCCGTGGGAGATCGGACTGGCCGATGCGCAGCAGACACTCGTGCTCAACGGTCTGCGCGATCGGATCACCGTTCAGTGCGACGGCGGCATGCGTACCGCGAAGGATGTCGTCGTCGCTGCGTTGCTCGGGGCGGAGGAGTTCGGCTTCTCGACGGCGCCGTTGATCGTGGCGGGGTGCATCATGATGCGTGTGTGCCACCTCGACACCTGCCCGGTGGGTGTGGCCACTCAGAACCCCGAATTGCGTAAGCGGTACACCGGCAAGCCCGAGTTCGTCGAGGAGTTCTTCCGCTTCATCGCCGAGGACGTGCGGCAGCACCTGTCGCGTCTCGGCTTCCGCAGCATCGATGAGGCGGTGGGGCACGCGGACATACTCGAGACGGCCGAGGGAATCGCGCACTGGAAGAGCCGCGGACTCGACCTCTCGCCGATCTTCGCGTTGCCGAAGGGCCCCGACGGGAGCCCACTCACCCAGCGGCGTAAGGTGACCGACCAGTACCATGCCCTGGACCGGGCGCTGGACCGCACGCTCATCCAGCTGGCCGAAGGTGCCCTCGAAGACGCGCATCCCGTCGAGATCGAGATGCCCGTGCGCAATGTGAATCGGACGGTCGGGACGCTGCTCGGTGCCGAGGTCACCCGTCGTTACGGTGCGGGTGGTCTCCCCGACGACACCATCCGGCTCACCTTCACCGGGTCGGCGGGTCAATCACTCGGTGCGTTCCTGCCGCCGGGCATCACCATCGACCTCACCGGCGACGCCAACGACTATGTCGGGAAGGGGCTGTCGGGCGGGCGAATCGTGGTGCGACCGGCCGCCGACGTCCTGTTCGTCCCGGAGACTCAGGTGATCGCCGGCAACACACTGCTCTACGGTGCGACCTCCGGTGAACTGTTCCTCCGCGGACGGGCCGGCGAACGGTTCTCGGTGCGCAATTCCGGAGCGACCGCCGTGGTCGAGGGAGTGGGCGATCACGGGTGCGAGTACATGACGGGCGGACGGGTCGTCGTCCTCGGTCCCACCGGACGGAACCTGGCGGCCGGAATGTCGGGCGGGATCGCATATGTGCTCGACCTGGACCCCGCCGACGTCAATCCGGCCATGGTAACCCTGCTGACACCCGACCCCGAGGACCTCGACTGGCTGTGCCGTACCGTCAGCGACCATCTGCACTGGACCGGCTCCACCGTCGCGGCTTCGATGCTCGCCGATTGGCCCCGGCGGTCGGCGCTGTTCACCAAGGTGATGCCGGTGGACTATCAGCGGGTTCTCGAGGCCACTCGGCTGGCCCGCGCCGAGGGGCTCGACGTGGACACCGCAATCATGGAGGCGGCTCGTGGCTGATCCGCATGGTTTCCTGCACATCCCCAAGAAGGAAGCACCCAAGCGACCCATTGCGGAAAGGGTGCACGACTGGCGCGAGGTCACCAGTCCGCTCAGTCCCGAGGAGCGCAACGCCGAGGTAGCCGAGCAGGCCACCCGCTGCATGGACTGCGGTATTCCGTTCTGCCACTCGGGAAGTGCGGGCTGCCCGCTGGGCAATCTGATTCCGGAGTGGAACGATCTCGTGCGCCGCGGCCGCTGGTCGGCGGCGAGCGAGCGTCTGCATGCGACCAACAACTTCCCGGAGTTCACCGGTAGGTTGTGCCCGGCGCCGTGTGAATCGGCGTGTGTGCTCTCGCTCGCCGACACCCACACGACGGGCAGCGTCACCATCAAGCGGATCGAGCAGACGATCGCCGACGTCGCTTGGGAGACCGGAACGGTGGAGCCTAAACCGCCGATGATCGCCACGGGCAAGAAGGTCGCGGTGGTCGGTTCCGGTCCGGCCGGGCTCGCGGCCGCCCAGCAGCTCACCCGCGCCGGACACGATGTCACCGTCTACGAGCGCGACGACCGGCTCGGGGGACTCCTTCGCTACGGCATCCCCGAGTTCAAGATGGAGAAGTCGGTTCTCGATCAGCGACTGGTCCAGATGCGCGCGGAGGGAACACATTTCGTCACCGACTGCGAGGTGGGTGTCGATCTCACCGTGGACCAGTTGCGGGCCAACTTCGATGCGGTGGTCCTTGCCATCGGCGCCCTGCGTGCCCGCGACAACACGACGGTTGAGGGCCGGGAGCTGGGCGGTATCCATCTCGCAATGGAGCACCTGGTGACGTCCAACAAGGAGTGCGAGGGTGACGGCCCTGCGTCGATCACCGCGAAGGGCAAGCACGTCGTCATCATCGGTGGCGGTGACACCGGCGCGGATTGCCTCGGAACTGCGCATCGACAGGGAGCGTTGTCGGTGACCCAATTGGACTACCGCCCGGAGTTGCCGAGCGAGCGGGACGAGTCCGTGACTCCGTGGCCGGCGTCGCCGATGGTGCTGCGCACGTCGCCGGCCCACGCGGAGGGCGGCGTCCGCCGGTATCAGGTTGCGGTGCAACGGTTCCTCGGTGACGAGAACGGAAACGTCAGGGCCATGGTGCTCGCGGAGGTCCGGGTGTCGAGGGAGGACGGCAAGCGCATCATCACCCCGGTGGGGGAGGAAATCGAATTACCCTGCGGATTAGCCCTTTTCGCGATCGGTTTCGAGGGCGTCGACCTCGGCCCGCTGCTCGACGACTACGGTTTGAGCCCCACCCGTCGGGGCGTGCTGTCCTGTGGTCCCGACTGGCAGACCACCGCACCGGGAGTGTTCGTGTGCGGCGATGCGCATCGCGGTGCCTCGCTCATCGTGTGGGCGATCGCCGAGGGCAGGTCCGCCGCGCATGCTGTCGATGCGTACCTCACAGGGGCGTCCGACCTCCCCTCGCCGGTGCATCCGACGGCGCTTCCGCTGGCCGTAGTCTAAATGGAGATGGGCGGGCGGGACGACTAGGCTTCAGGCCGTGAACCGACGGACGAAGATCGTATGCACTCTTGGACCTGCTACCGCCACCGGTGACCGTATTCGCGAACTCGTCGAAAGCGGTATGGATGTGGCCCGGCTGAACTTCAGCCACGGGGAACACTCCGACCACGAGGAAAATTACAACCGCGTCCGAGCCGCATCGGATGCGACCGGAAAGGCGGTCGGAGTCCTCGCCGACCTCCAGGGGCCCAAGATTCGGCTCGGCCGGTTCGCCGAAGAGCGCACCACCTGGGCCAACGGTGAGCTCGTCCGGATCACCGTGGACGAGGTCGTCGGCACGCACGACCGGGTGTCGACCACGTACAAGCAGCTCGCGGAGGACGCCAAGGCGGGTGACCGGCTTCTCGTCGACGACGGCAAGGTCGGTCTCGTCGTCACCGGCGTCGAGGGCAACGACGTGGTGTGTCGTGTCACCGAGGGTGGCCCGGTCAGCAACAACAAGGGTGTGTCCCTGCCGGGGATGAACGTGTCGGTGCCCGCGCTGTCGGAGAAGGACATCGCCGACCTCGAGTTCGCGCTGAACCTCGGTGTCGATTTCATCGCCCTCTCGTTCGTGCGTTCACCTGCCGACGTGGAGTTGGTGCACGCGGTCATGGATCGCGTCGGTCGCCGCATCCCGGTCATCGCGAAGCTCGAGAAGCCGGAGGCCATCGACAACCTCGAGGCCGTCGTCCTCGCGTTCGACGCGGTCATGGTCGCGCGTGGTGACCTGGGCGTGGAACTTCCGCTCGAGCAGGTCCCGCTCGTGCAGAAGCGGGCCATTCAGATCGCGCGCGAGAACGCGAAGCCGGTCATCGTTGCCACGCAGATGCTCGAGTCGATGATCGAGAACTCGCGCCCCACGCGCGCCGAGGCGTCCGACGTGGCCAACGCGGTTCTCGACGGTGCCGACGCGGTCATGCTCTCCGGGGAAACCTCGGTGGGTAAATACGTGATGGAGACCGTGCGCACCATGGCCCGCATCGTCGAGGCCGTGGAGGGTGAATCGACCCGGGTGCCTCCGCTGACCCACGTTCCGCGCACCAAACGGGGCGTCATCTCCTACGCCGCCCGCGACATCGGTGAGCGACTCGACGCGAAGGCGCTCGTTGCCTTCACCCAGTCCGGCGACACGGTGCGGCGACTCGCTCGCTTGCACACCCCGCTGCCGTTGCTCGCGTTCACTCCGCTCCCGGAGGTGCGCAGCCAGCTCTCGCTGACCTGGGGCACGGAGACGTTCCTCGTCGACCCCGTCGAGAGCACCGACGCGATGGTCCGTCAGGTCGACCACGCACTTCTGGGCCTCGGCCGTTACCAGAAGGGTGAACTGGTCATCATCGTGGCAGGTTCGCCGCCCGGCACCGTAGGATCGACCAACCTGATCCACGTCCACAGAATCGGTGAAGAGGACCACTAGGTGAGCGAAGTCGCGGCGAAGACCGATCTCGAGACTCTTCTCGAACTCCTCGATCTGGAGAAGATCGGGGAGGACACCTATCGAGGTCGGCATCCCGCGCAGGTGGGCAGCCGGACGTTCGGCGGCCAGTTGATCTCGCAGGCTCTGGTCGCCGCCGGCCGCACCGTCTCCGGTGAACGGGCGGTGCACGCGGTCAACGCCCACTTCATTCGCGGTGGTGACGTGAAGGAACCGATCGAGTATCGCGTCGATCGTCACCGCGACGGCCGAGCCTTCGCCAACCGGCAGGTCACCGCCCTGCAAAACGGTCAGGAACTCTTCGTGATGCTTGCGGCGTTCCAGGACTGGGGCCAGGGACTCGAACACGCGGTCGCGGTTCCCGATGTTCCGTTCCCGGAGACACTTCCGCCCCTGGGTGATCATTTTCTCGGTTACGAGGACCGGCTGAAGATGTTCGTCAACGCCCTGAAGCCGATCGACATGCGGTATGCGAACGACCCGTCCTGGATCATGAAGGGTACGGGGGAGAAGCTCACCCACAACCGGGTGTGGATGAGGGCGGACGGCGATCTTCCGGACGATCCGCTGATCCACGTCGCCGTCATGGGTTACTCGTCGGACACCACGGTGCTCGATTCCATCATCACCACGCACGGGTTGTCGTGGGGCCTCGACCGGATCGTGGCGGCCACCGTCAATCATTCGATGTGGTTTCATCGCCCGTTCCGGTTCGACGACTGGGCACTCTATGCCACCGAGTCGCCGGTGGCCGCCGGTTCACGAGGGCTTGCGACCGGGCGCTTCTTTTCCCTCGAAGGCGAACTGCTCGCCACCGTGGTGCAGGAAGGTCTGATTCGTCATTTCCCGCCCAGGAAGTGACGGTTCGGGGCGTATCGTCGATTCCGGATCTCCGACGGAACGGACGTGCACCATGAGCGCAGACGACACCGAGCAGAAGAACACCGGCGAGCAGACCGAGGGCGAAGTGCCCCGTCCCGACGACGAAGCGATCGAGAAGGCCAAGAAGAAGGCCGAAGAAATCGACGCTCGGTACGATCCGGGCGCCCGGGAGACGGTCGTACTCCCCGGCTCCGGAGGCACGGTCTCCGGCACCGCCTTCGACGATTATGTCGACGACGAGGGCAACCTCAAGGAAGAGTATCGAGACCGAGATCCGGACACCGAAGAAAAGCAGGAACCTGCACAAGACGGGTAGCTTTCCGGGCGACGACGGACGTGTCGTTCACGTTTCTCTCGCCGATCACGCCGAACCAGGGTTAGACTTCGCCATCTTTTCTCCTGAGCTTCATCTCGTGATCGGGGACCTGGGTCGTGGACTGGAACAACGTTGTGTGGGACAGCGCGGTATGGCTGTTGAAGGCCTACGTGATGACTGCCGTCGTCTTTGTCGCCGTCATCGTGCTGCTCGCTCGATTCACCAAGTGGGGCGGGCAGTTCTGGCGTTTCGCGGCGGCGTATTTCAATCCGCGGCGTAGTCCCAAGCCGTTGGTGATCCTCGCGGTCCTACTGCTGTTCACGGTGTTCGCCGTGCGGATGAACGTACTGTTCTCCTATTGGTCCAACGACTTCTACGACTCGATCCAGAACCTCGACGAGACCGCGTTCTGGCACTTTCTGCGGGTGTTCGCGTTCCTCGCGGCCATCCACGTCGTACGCGCCCTGATCGAGTTCCTCATCGGCCAGACCCTCGACATCGATTGGCGTGTCTGGCTCACCCACCACCTCACGGACGACTGGCTCGACAGTCGCGCCTACTACCGCGACCGCTTCCTCGACGACGCGATCGACAACCCCGATCAGCGGATCCAGGCTGACATCACCAATTTCGTGACCACGGCCCGGGTGCTGTCCATGGGCGCGGTCACCGCGGTGCTGTCGATCGTGTCGTTCACCGGAATCCTGTGGGACCTGTCCGGTCCGATGACCATCTTCGGCACCGAGATTCCGCGGGCGATGATCTTCCTCGTCTTCGTCTACGTTCTCGTCACCACGCTCGTGGCGTTCTGGATCGGTAAGCCGCTCATCAGGCTGAACTTCCTCAACGAGAAGCTCAATGCGAACTTCCGCTACGCACTGATCCGGGTCCGTGAGTACGGCGAGAGCATCGCGTTCTATCGCGGCGAGAACGTCGAACGGCGAACGCTGGCAGGCAGGTTCGCGCACGTCATCCGCAACATGTGGCACATCGTCTTCCGGACTCTCAAATTCAACGGCTGGAACCTCTCGGTGAACCAGACAGCGGTCATCTTCCCCTTCCTGATTCAGGGGCCGCGGCTGTTCAGCGGTCAGGTCTCACTCGGTGACGTCATGCAGACATCGACGGCGTTCTCACAGGTGCACGACTCACTGTCCTTCTTCCGCGAGTCGTACGACGACTTCGCGAGTTTCCGCGCCACCCTCATCCGACTCACTGGTCTGGCCAACGACAACATGCACTCCGCCGCACTCCCGATCCTGAAGACGGGCAAATCCGGGAACGAACTCGACGTCGACAAGCTCGACGTGCGCACTCCGTCCGGAGCGACGCTCATCGAGGGTCTCGATCTCACCGTGGGTCCCGGTCAGTCGCTGTTGGTGAAGGGTCCGTCCGGTTCCGGCAAGACGACGCTGCTCCGAACCCTCGCCGATCTGTGGCCCTACGCGGACGGCACGGTGTCGCGACCATCCGGGGATGCCATATTCCTGTCCCAGCGGCCGTATCTGCCGCTCGGTTCGCTCCGGACAGCGCTGGCGTACCCCAGCGAACCGACAGCGGCGGACGGCACTCTCCGTGAGGCGCTGTCGAAGGTATCGCTCGGCAATCTCGGCGACCGACTCGACGAGACAGCCGACTGGACCCGCATCCTGTCCCCGGGGGAGCAGCAGCGGCTGGCTTTCGCGCGGGTCCTGACCGCGCGGCCGGCCGTCATCTTCCTCGACGAGGCCACCTCGGCGATCGACGAGGGGCTCGAGCACACGCTCTACACACTCCTGCGGTCCGAATTGCCGGACAGCATCGTGGTCAGTGTCGGGCACCGCAGCACGCTCAACCAGTTCCACTCGCTCGGAGTGGAACTGGAAGGCGAGGGCCGGTGGACCGAAACTTCGCTCGTGGGTTGAGCGGCTCGCCGGGGTGCTGGGTTGAACGGCTCCGCCCGGGTGTCTCGGCGGCACCCGGGCGGACTGTCAGTTGGCCTTGCGGTAGGCCGATGCGAGTTCGTCGGCCCGATCCCACGGTGACCAGTTCACCTCGCGGCCGTCGAGTTGCGCCTCCACCACTTCGAGGCCGGCGTGCCAGCCCGCGGCGTGTGCATAGGCGGAGTCTTCATCTTCCACCGTGTGCGTGAGCGTCAACCAGCAACCGCCGCTCCCGTCGGGACTCAGCTCCCAATGCAGGGTCTCCGCGTCCCACAGATACTCGAGGATGTGGCCCGGGTGCACGGAAATGACCGTGCCGGTGGTCGTGTGGTCTTCGGGTAATCCGAACCGGCGGACCTGCTCCGGGGTTACGCGAAACACCAGTTCCGCGCCGGGGGTGAGGTCGAAGTCGACGTCGGCAGGGAACCAGACTTTCAAATACTGGGGGTCCGTCAGTACCCGCCACACCTTCTCCGGCGAATGCGACAACGCTTGCTGGAATCGAAGAGCTACGCGTCCGTCGTACGTGAAGTTGACGGTGCCGAGATCCATGGGTGACCTCCGTGCTCGAGGGCGGAACCGTGCCACCATGGTACTGGCAGGCACGCGCCGAACCACAGGGTTCCGGCACAACAAAGCCGCCACTACCTGCGGCTCAGTTCTCTTCGCGCGTACGCAGGTCGACAAGGAGGTACAGCGGATGGCCGTCAGAATGATCGACCACTTGATGCAGGCTCGGCAGGAGCTCCGATACCAGCCGACTCCCAAGCGCGTGCGTGCGCGTCTCGGCGGCGCCACGGTCGTCGACACGCGTGACGCCGTGCTGGTGTGGGAGCCACGACGCGTCGTCCCGTCCTATGCGGTGCCGATCTCCGACGTGACGGGCACCCTGGCGGAGGCGTCGGACGATGCCGCCTCGGAGCTGCCGGTATCGCTGGAAGAGGGCGGCCCGCCGGTCATCGACCCGCGGACGGCCTTCGGGTTTCACACGACCGCAGGGACGCCGATGACGGTCACTGCCGGTGCCGCCACCGGGCAGGTGTTCCGGCCGGCCGAACTCGACTCGATGGTCATCCTCGACTTCGACGGCTTCGACTGGCTCGAGGAGGACGAACCGATCTTCGGGCACCCGCATGACCCGTTCTCCCGAATCGATGTTCGGCGGAGTTCGACGTCCATCCGCATCGAGCTGGACGGCCGACTCGTCGCAGAGTCGGCCCGCCCGCTGATCCTCTTCGAATTCGTGCTCCCTGCCCGCTACTACCTGCCCCGCGCCGACGTCGTCGCGGCGCTCGAACCGAGTCCGACCTCGACGGTCTGTGCGTACAAAGGCCACGCGTCACATTGGTCGCTCGTGGGAGGCGGTGACAAGGGCGTCGATATCGCGTGGAGTTACGAACAACCGCCGCTCGAACTCGCCCAGATCGCGGGGATGGTGTGCTTCTATCAGGAACGTGTCGACGTCGTCCTCGACGGCAAGGCGCAGATCAGACCCGTGACACCGTGGTCGTAGCCGTCCGCGGCGATACGCAGCCGGCAGGCAGTGGTGCGGACGGTGCGATAGCAGTACATTGCGCGAAGTGCAGGTCAGGGATGACCCTGACCTGCACTTGATGCGACTGTCCGGCAGTGCCCTCGGTGAGACTCGAACTCACACTGGACGGGTTTTGAATCCGTTTCCTCTGCCAATTGGGATACGAGGGCGTGTTGCGCTGTACCACTGTAGAAGATCGTCGTCGGGAGTCAACCACCGGTACCCTCTAACCGTTCGCTCCCCGGCTTCGGGGTCGTCCGAGCAGAGGAGAATGGTGACCATGAACGCTCCGCAGCCGCAAGGCGTGCCGACCCCGCCGCGACGGGTCGTGGTGGCCGAAGACGAGGCGCTGATCAGGCTGGACCTCGTCGAGATGCTGCGTGAAGAGGGTTACGACGTGGTCGGTGAGGCCGGTGACGGACAGACTGCGGTCGATCTGGCGGTCGAGCTGAAACCCGACCTCGTCATCATGGATGTGAAGATGCCGAGGCGTGACGGCATCGATGCGGCGTCCGAGATCGCCGCGAAACGTATTGCCCCAGTGGTTATTCTCACAGCGTTCAGTCAGCGAGACTTGGTCGAACGGGCCCGTGACGCCGGCGCGATGGCGTATCTGGTCAAACCGTTCTCCGTCGCCGACTTGGTGCCCGCCGTGGAGTTGGCAGCCAGCCGGTTCAAGGAAGTGACCGCACTGGAGCGGGAGATCTCCGACCTGTCCGAACGGCTCGAGACACGCAAGGTCGTCGAGCGCGCCAAGGGCGTGCTGATGGACAAGCAGTCACTCACGGAACCCGAAGCATTCCGGTGGATTCAGCGGGCAGCGATGGATCGCCGTTCGACCATGAAAGCGGTGGCCCAGGTGGTCCTCGAGACCCTCGGCGGCGAGAAGCCCGAGTAACCCTTTACGGCCGCGTTAACACTGACCGCATCAAGGTCACAGTAAGGTCACGAGCCGTTCGCCGAGGGTCGCGATCGCCGCCGGACAGCTAGCGTCTGATCCCACAGCGGACGCCAACTTGGGTGGCGTCCGTACACAGGTGATCTAAGGAGACTTTGGATGGCTAAACGGACCCTCGTGCGGGCGGCCGCGGTTCTCGGCGCGGCGAGCCTCGCACTCGCAGGTTGCAGTTCGGACAGTGGCGACGAGTCCGCCAGCGGAGGCGACGGTGCCGCCGCCTCGGCCACCACGGTGACCACCGACTGCACCCCCGAAGAGGCGACGGCCGGAACGACACCGTCCACGGCGCCACTGAAGATCGGCACCCTGCTGCCCGACACCGGTAGCCTCTCCTTCCTCGGACCCCCGATGGTGGCGGGCACCCAGCTCGGTGTCAACGACGTCAACGCGGCAGGCGGAGTGCTCGGTCAGCCCGTGCAGTTGATTCCCGGCGACTCGGGCGACACCACCACGGATACGGCCAACTCCACGGTCGACCGCGAATTGGCCGCGGGCACACAGGTGATCGTCGGTGCGGCGTCGTCCTCGGTGTCGCTCAAGGTCATCGACAAGGTGGCCAGCGCGGGTGTCGTGATGTTCTCGCCGGCGAACACGTCCGACCAGTTCGTCTGCTACGCCGACAAGGGGCAGTACTTCCGTACGGCCCCCACGGACGTGTTGCAGGCTCAGGCTGTGTCGCAGCTCATCTCGGACGACGGCGGCCAGCGGGTGTCCGTCCTCGCACTGAACGACCCCTACGGCACCGGGCTCGCCGACAACATCGTGAAGAACCTCGCCGACGCCGGCATTCCGGAAGATCAGATCCAGAAGATCATCTACGACCCCAACGCACAGTCGTTCAACTCGGAGATCGATCAGGTCAAGGACTTCGCCCCGGATGCTGTGGCAGTAGTGGGATTCGAGGAGTCGGCCAAGATCATCACACGTATGCACGAGGTGGGAATCGGCCCGTCCGACGGCATGAAGGTCTACGGTGTCGACGGCAACATGGGTAATGCGCTGGGGGAGGCCGTGGCGCCGCCGCTGCTCGACGGGATGCAGGGCACCACTCCGCTCACCGACGTCGGTCCCGCGTTCCAGGATCGCCTCAAGGGCATCAACGGTGCGCTGATCGACTTCAACTACGCCGGTGAGTCTTACGACGCCGTCGTGGTCTCCGCGCTGGCTGCGGAGGCGGCGAAGTCGACGGCGGGCCGCGACATCGCCGCCAACATCAACAACGTCACCGAGGGTGGCACGCCGTGCACGTCGTACCAGGAGTGCCTGCCGCTCGTGCAGGCCGGAACGGACATCGACTACAACGGCGTCACCGGCAAACTCGACTTCAGTGATGCGGGCGAACCCTCCATCGGTTCGTACGGCAAGATGAAGTTCGGTGCCGACAACAAGTTGACGACGGACGGATACATCGTCGTGGGGGAGTGATCCTTCCCAGCTGAAACGTTCTGTGTTTCAACGAACTGTGGGCCAGGGAAACCTGGCCCACAGTTCGTGTGTGCGGACTATTTCTTCTCTCGACTGCCCGCCAGTGTGCCCAGGTACAGTTCGATCACCTTGGGGTCGTGCATGAGGTTGGGTCCCGAGTCGGTGTAGGCGTTGCGGCCCTGGTCCAGAACGTAGCCACGGTCGCAGATCTGCAGGCATCGACGGGCGTTCTGCTCCACCATGATCACCGAGACGCCCGCGGCGTTGATCTTCTTGCAGCGAATGAATACCTCGTCCTGGAACATCGGGGAGAGTCCGGCGGACGGTTCGTCGAGGAGTAGTACGGACGGGTCCATCATCAGCGCGCGGCCCATTGCCACCATCTGCCGTTCACCGCCGGAGAGGGCGCCGGCCTTCACTTTCCTGCGTTCGATCAGCAGCGGGAAAAGATCGCCCACGAAGGCGAATCGCTCGTCGAATGCCTTCGGGCGCAGATACATTCCCATTTCGAGGTTTTCCTCGATGGTGAGCGAAGGAAAGACGTTCTGCGTCTGCGGAACGTAGCCCACACCCTTCTGGACGAGCACGTGCGCGGGCTTGGCCGTGATGTCCTCGCCACGCAGCGTCACCGAGCCCTGCCGGACCGGAATGAGTCCGAACAAGGACTTCAGGAGTGTCGACTTACCGGCGCCGTTGGGGCCGATGATGCCGACGATTTCGCCTTCGCGAAGGAAGAAGTTGCATTCGCGCAGGATGTTGACGCCGGGAATGTATCCCGCGACCACACCGTCGGCCCGGACGAGAGCGCCCTCGGCGAGCCGTGCGTGCTCCTCGGGCGTGGCCGCGAATTCCGCTGGGGTCAGTTCGGTCATGGGTTCTCACGCCTCAGCTCGGTGATGTCGGGTTCGGAGAGGTCGCCGCCGGTCTCGAGGGTCTGTGCCTCCGCAGTCTCGAGCGCCTCGGCGAGCGCCGCAGTCTCGCCGACGGGGTTTCCTTCCTCGTCGAACTCCAGTGCCTGATCGTGGTGGCTACCCAGATAGGCGTCGACGACGGCGTTGTTCGACGAAAGGTGAGCGGGTGCGGATTCGGCGATGACGCTGCCCTGTGCCATGACCACCACCCAGTCGCTGATGTCGCGGATCACGTCCATGTCGTGTTCGACGAAGACGACGGTCATGCCTTCGTCGCGCAGCGATTTGATGTGTCCGAGCAAGCTCTGAGTGAGGGCCGGATTCACGCCCGCCATGGGTTCGTCGAGCATCACCACGGTCGGCTCGGTCATCAGCGCGCGCGCCATTTCCAGCAACTTGCGCTGGCCACCGGACAGCGAGCCGGCGAGGTCGTCGGCCTTGGTGTCGAGCTTGAATCGTGCGAGCAGTTCATTGGCCCGTTCCGTGACGTCCTTCTCCTGCGCCTTCCACATCCACGGCAACAGGCTGGTGAGCATGCGTTCACCGCGCTGGCCGGTGGCGCCGAGACGGACGTTGTCCAGCACAGTCAGCTTCGACAGCGCCTTCGTGAGCTGGAAGGTGCGTACGACCCCTCTGCGCGCCACCTGATGCGGATACATCCGGCCGAGGGACTGGCCGTCCATCGACCAGGTGCCACTGTCGGGCCGATCGAAACCGGTGAGGAGGTTGAACAGGGTGGTCTTGCCCGCACCGTTGGGGCCGATCAGCCCGGTGATGCACCCACGCTGGATCTCGAGGTGCGCCACGTCGACGGCCTTGAGTCCGCCGAAGGTACGGGACACGTTGTCCACCAGCAGAATCGGGTCGGGCTTGGGCGCGCCGGGGACCTGGGGCACGTCGGCGAAGATCGCCTGCCGCTCCTCGGTCGTGAGGGTGGTGACGGTCTGCTGATCGTCGGGCAGTCTGTGGTCAGGCATTGAGTTGCACCTCCCGCTTGTTGCCCAGTATGCCCTGAGGACGGAACACCATCAGGACCGCGATCATGATTCCCAGCAGGACGAACCGCATCGCGCCGACCTGCTGTTCCGTCAGCGGCAACAGGGGGTCGGGGCCGGAGATGGCCTGCCGCAAGAGCGCGTCGGGGATGGCGAGCAGGAACCAGAACAGCATCGCGCCGATCACGGGTCCGAAGACGGTGGCCGCGCCGCCGAGAATGAGGGCGCCGAATGCGAAGAAGGTCTGGGCGGTGGAATAGAAGTCGGGGTTGATCGACTTGGTCTGCAACGCGTTGAACACGCCGCCGAGCCCGCCGATCATGCCGCCGAGAACGAGCGCCTGCATCTTGTAGACGAAGACGTTCTTGCCGAGCGAACGTGCGGCGTCCTCGTCCTCCCGAACCGCCTTGAGTACGCGACCCCACGGGCTGTGGGTGAGGAGGTACACGAACCCGCAGAGGACCAGCACGAGGGTCCACCCGACCACCATGGACCACAGGTCGTCGCCGTAGAACTTCACGCCGAGGAAGTTGTACTGCTTACCGGAGTCGAAAGGGCTCAGCGAGGTGAACGGGTCGGCGAAGCCGAACAGCCCGTTGGTCGAGCCGGTGATGGAATCGGATGCGGTGGAACGGAAGATCAGCCGCAGGATCTCGGACGCCGCGATGGTGACGATGGCGAGATAGTCGGCCCGCAACCGCAGTGTCGGAATACCGAGAACGAGAGCGAGGAGGCCGGCGGCGGCGAGACCGACCAGGATGCCGAGCCAGAGCGGTTGCTCGTAGGTGACGGTCATGATGCCCACGCCGTATCCGCCGAGAAGTGCGAAACCGATCTGGCCGAAGTTGAGTAGACCGGCGTAGCCGAAGTGGAGGTTGAGGCCGATTGCCAGCAACGCGTAGAAGATTGCCGAGGGGCCTATCAGCTGGGCGAGTGAGACCTGGAGTGCTCCGGGAATGTCCATACGATCACCCGATCCTTTGGCGGCTGCCGAGAATGCCCTGAGGCCGGACGACGAGGATGACGATCAAGATGAGCAGTCCTCCGATGTACTTGAGGTCGGGGTTGATCACCAGGGTCGACAGCTGTACCAGCATGCCGACGATCACGCAGCCGAGCAGTGCGCCGTAGGCGGTGCCGAGTCCGCCGAGGGTGATACCTGCGAACATCAGCAACAGGAGTTTGAAACCCATCTCCCACTGCACGCGGCCACCGAGTTCCGAGATGCCGAACAGGACGCCACCGAGCGCGGCGAGTCCGCCGCCGAGCCCCCAGACGAACCGGATGACTCGTTCGACGTCGATGCCGGAGGATGCAGCGAGGTCGCGGTTGTCGGCGACGGCACGCATGGCCTTGCCGATGCGGGTCTTCTGCAGCAGGAGGGCAACGCCGACCAGGACGACGAGGCTGATTCCGATGGACACGAGGTTGGCGTCGGTGATGGCGATCGGACCCCAATGCCTCTCCACCTGGGCTTGGTAGTCGACGAAAGGTTCGGCGCGGTCGGAAAAGAAGATGAGGATCAGGTACCGCAGGGCGATCGCGAGGCCGATCGACACCACGAGCTGGGGGATCAGTCCGGTCTTGCGCTTCCGCAGGGGTCGCCAGATCCCGGCGTCGTTGGCGACGCCGATCAGGACACCGACGATGATCGCCAGGATCGTGGCCGGGATCAGCTGCACCCCGAACGACACGTTGATGACCCAGGCGGCGACGGCGCCGAGCGTGACGAGTTCACCGTGCGCGAAGTTGGTCAGGCCGGTGGTGCCGTAGATCAGGCTCAGCCCGACCCCGGCGATGGCGATCACGAGGCCGAACCTCAGGCCGTCGATGAGCTGGCGGATCAGCTTCTCGTAGAACGGAACCGCCGAACCTGTCCGGGCCTCACCGAAGGAGAAGATGACCGTGTTCGCGCGGCCGGCCACCACCTGACGATCCACGGTGCCCTGCACGCTGACGCCCTCGGGGAGCGACTCGGCGACGATCTCGAAGGTGTACTTGCCCGGCGCGACCCGGAGTTCCCAACGCCCGGTTTCCACGGACTCCGTAGAGGCGACCTCTGTTCCGTCGGCGTCCAGCGCCCGCACCGTCACACCCGCGAGCCGCTCGCCGGCGTTGTTGAGATTGCCGCTGACCGGAACGGCATTCTCCGGGGGCGCAGGTTGGCCGGTAGCAGGCGGCGGCGCCGGTGTCGGGGTGGGTTGCTGTGCTGCCGCGGAACCGCCGAACGCGATCGCCGCGACGAACCCGAGCAGGAGGAGGACGAACGCACGGCGCAGTTGCCGGGTGACCGGCCCCCGTCTCGTGCGTTCCCTCACGGACATCGGTCGCGCACTCACTGCTGGGAGTCGCTTCCTCACGGTTGGGGCCACGCAGGTCCTCCGAGGACGTGTAGTTCGGTCAGGTCGTGCAGCGTCGGGCCCGTCTTTCAGCCCGGGCTGCGATTTCCGGACTCTAACGGGTCGAGTCGCGCGAAATCGGGTTCTACGATTTCCGGCGCGTTTCGGTTGAGTTTCGAACCGTCCGGCTGATCGGTGTCGGATCCGCTCCCTAGACTGGGCAACCGTGAGCCCCGCAACCACACCCCGGTCCACCACGTCCCTCGCGTCCGTCACGGCCGCGCCGGACGAGACTCGCCCTACCCTGATGCTGCTCGACGGCCATTCGCTGGCCTTCCGTGCGTTCTACGCCCTGCCCGCCGAGAACTTCAAGACTCACAGCGGGCAGGTCACCAACGCCGTCTACGGGTTCACGTCGATGCTGATCAATCTGCTGCGGGACGAACAGCCCACGCATGTCGGCGCCGCCTTCGATGTGTCGCGGCAGACGTTCCGGGCCGCGAAGTTCCCCGACTACAAAGCGAACCGCAGCAAGGCTCCCGACGAGTTCAAGGGGCAGGTCGAGATCACCAAAGACGTCCTGGGTGCTCTCGGTATCCCGGTGATGGCCGAGGAGGGGTTCGAGGCGGACGACATCATCGCGACCCTCACCACCCAGGCCGAGGCGCTCGGTTACCGCGTCCTCGTCGTGACCGGTGACCGTGATTCGCTCCAGTTGGTCAGCGACGGGGTCACGGTGCTGTATCCGAAGAAGGGTGTGTCGGATCTGACCCGGTTCACCCCGGCCGCGGTGGAGGAGAAGTACGGGCTCACTCCGGCGCAGTACCCCGACTTCGCTGCCCTCCGCGGCGACCCGAGTGACAATCTGCCGGGTATCCCCGGAGTAGGCGAGAAGACCGCCACCAAGTGGATCCGCGAGTACGGGGATTTGGTGGGCCTCGTCGACAACGTCGATCAGGTGCGCGGCAAGGTCGGTGACGCGCTGCGCGCCAACCTCCCCAACGTCCTGCTCAACCGGGAACTCACCGAGATGGTGCGGGACGTGCCCCTGCCGTACACCCCGGACCAGCTGATTCTGGCCCAATGGGATCGCGAGAAGATTCACGCGCTGTTCGACGACCTCGAGTTCAAGGTGCTGCGGGATCGGCTGTTCGCCACGCTGGCGCCGGTGGAAGCAGAAGCAGAGGAGGGCTTCGAGGTCCGCGGCGGTGCGCTCGAACCGGGTGCCGTCGCAGACTGGCTGGCGGCCCACGCGTCGAGCGGTGCGCGCTCCGGTGTGTCCGTCGTCGGCACCCGCACCCCGTACGGCGGTGACGTGACAGCCATCGCGATCGCCGCAGCAGACGGGGAAGGTGCCTACATCACCACGGTCGGTGCTACGCCGGAGGACGAAAAGGCACTCGGCTCCTGGCTCGCCGACGCGGAGCAGCCGAAAGCTCTGCACGAAGCGAAATGGGCAATGCATGCTCTGCGCGGACGCGGCTGGGTACTCGGCGGGCTCACCAGCGACACCGCCCTGGCGGCCTACCTGGTCCGCCCGGGTCAACGCACCTTCAACCTGGACGACCTGTCTCTGCGGTACCTGCGCCGGGAACTGCGCGTGGAAGAGACCGGGCAGGAGCAGCTCTCACTGCTCGACGACGCCGACCAGGTAGATGCCGAGGCCGCGGAAGCGGAAATTCTCAGTGCCAGGGCCGTACTCGATCTGGCGGCGGCACTCGACACCGAACTCGCAGACATCGAATCGACCGCCCTGCTGTCCGAGATGGAACTGCCGCTGCTCGAAGTACTGGCAAATATCGAAGCCGCGGGCATCGCCGTCGATTGCGAGCACCTCAACGACCTGCAGAGCCGCTTCGCGGCCGAGGTGTCGCAGGCGGCGGAGGCGGCCTACGGCGTCATCGGCAAGCAGATCAATCTCGGATCGCCGAAGCAGCTGCAGGTTGTGCTGTTCGACGAACTGGAGATGCCGAAAACGAAAAAGACCAAGACGGGATACACCACCGACGCCGAGGCGCTGCAGAGCCTTTTCGAGAAGACGTCGCATCCCTTCCTCGAACATCTGCTGGCTCACCGCGACGCCACCCGGCTGAAGGTCACGGTCGACGGGCTGCTCAAAACGGTGGCCGAGGACGGGCGCATCCACACCACCTTCAACCAGACGGTCGCGGCCACCGGCCGATTGTCGTCCACCGAGCCGAACCTGCAGAACATCCCCGTACGCAACGACGCCGGCCGACAGATCCGGGACGGGTTCGTGGTCGGTGAGGGGTTCGACACGCTGCTCACGGCCGACTACAGCCAGATCGAAATGCGCATCATGGCCCATGTCTCAGGCGACGAGGGACTGATCGAGGCTTTCAACACGGGGGAGGACCTACACAGCTTCGTCGGGGCACGGGCCTTCGGCGTGCCCATCGAGGAGGTCACCCCCGAGCTGCGCAGGCGCGTCAAGGCGATGTCGTACGGCTTGGCATACGGGCTGAGCGCTTTCGGCCTCGCCGCTCAGCTCAAGATTTCGACCGAAGAGGCGAAGTCGCAGATGGAGGCATATTTCGCGCGATTCGGCGGGGTCCGCGACTACCTGCACGCGGTAGTCGAGCAGGCACGCAAGGACGGGTTCACGTCGACGCTGTACGGCCGTCGCCGCTACCTTCCCGACCTCACCAGCGACAACCGTCAACGGCGTGAGGTGGCGGAGCGGGCGGCGCTCAACGCCCCGATTCAGGGCACCGCAGCCGACATCATCAAGGTCGCGATGAT
Source organism: Rhodococcus sp. IEGM 27 (assembly GCF_033142305.1). Classification (NCBI taxonomy): domain Bacteria; kingdom Bacillati; phylum Actinomycetota; class Actinomycetes; order Mycobacteriales; family Nocardiaceae; genus Rhodococcus; species Rhodococcus sp. IEGM 27. Next base: position 539,548 of record NZ_JAWLSG010000005.1, read on the forward strand.
CAATGTGCAGCGTTCACTGCGCGAGGCGGGACTGAAGTCGCGGATGCTGTTGCAAGTCCACGACGAACTGGTACTCGAGGTGGTCGAGACGGAGCGGGAGCAGGTCGAGCAGCTGGTCCGCGACAACATGTCTTCAGCCATCGAACTCTCGGTGCCGCTCGACGTGTCGGTCGGCACCGGACGCAGCTGGGACGCCGCCGCCCACTGAGCTGAGCCTCACAGAGATTCGGAGCTGAGCCTCACAGAGATTCGGAGCTGAGCGTCAAAGGGATTCGGGGCGACGACGTCCTTCGCATTATTCGGCCGGCGTCTGCTCGGCGATCTGCTTACGTACCTCGTCCATGTCGAGGGCCTTGACCTGCGTCACCAGATCTTCGAGCGCGGCCGGCGGGAGAGCTCCCGGCTGGTTGAAGACGAGAACGCCTTCCCGGAACGCCATGATGGTCGGGATCGAGCGGATGTTCGCTGCCGCCGCGATTCCCTGTTCGGCCTCGGTGTCGACCTTCGCGTGCACCACGTCCGGGTGTTGCTCCGAGGACTTCTCGAAGGTGGGCGCGAAGCTGCGGCACGGGCCGCACCAGGACGCCCAGAAGTCGACGAGGACCACATCGTTGCCGGTCACGGTCTCGTCGAAATTCTGTTGAGTCAGGGTCTTGGTGGCCACGAGGGTCCTTTCGTTCGGGAACGGTCGTGCCAGTACAACGCGGGAGTGTCGCCGATTCTTCCCCCGCAACCGCCTCAGCCGACGCGCTCGGTGTTCCGGAAGGTGCGCCGGTACGCCTGTGGGGTGGTGTGCCGTAGGCGGAGGAAGTGCTGACGCAGCACAGCCCCTCCGCCGAAGCCGACCCGTTCGGCGATGACGTCAACCGACAGATCGGAATTCTCGAGGAGCTGTTGTGCGGCCAGCACGCGCTGATCGCTGAGCCACCGCGCCGGGGTGGTGCCGGTCTCGGCCTGGAATCGCCGCGCGAACGTACGCGGCGACATATTGGCCTTCGCCGCGACGGCCGTCACCGAGAGGTCGAGGGCGAGGTGTTCGGTCATCCAGTCCAGCACCGGCCCGAGGGTCTCGATCGACGTCGACGGCAACGGCATCGCGACGTACTGGGCCTGGCCGCCGTCGCGGTGCGGCGGGACCACCATGCGGCGGGCGATACCGTTGGCCACCCTGCTGCCCTGTTCCTTGCGCACGATGTGCAGGCACAGATCGATGCCGGCCGCGGTGCCCGCGCTCGTCAGCACGGGGTCGTCGTCGACGTAGAGGACATTGGGATCGACGGTGGCGCCGGGATGCAGTGCGGCGAGCCGCTGGGCGTGCCGCCAGTGGGTGGTGCAGCGCCGGCCGTCGAGAAGTCCCGCGGCGCCGAGAACGAAAGCGCCGTTACACAGACTCGCGACCTTCGCTCCGCGCTCGACGGCGGCACGAAGTTTGTCCAGCAACGGGTCCATGCACGGGTCGGGATCCTTCGCGCAGACGTACGACCCGTCCGCTTCCGCGTAGGTTCCGCCCGCCGGGACGACGATGAGGTCTGCGTCGTCGAGCCGGTCGAGGTCGTACGGGACGTCGATGCCGTAGCCGAATCGTGTGCGGATCGGTTGGGAGACGCCGGCGACGAGTGAGAAGTCGTAGGTGGGAAGTCCGTCGTCGGATCTGTCGAATCCGAACACCTCGCAGGCGACGCCGAGTTCGAAGGCTTCGGTAAGCGGCATCAGCGGTACTACGACCTTTTTCAACACCGCACCAGTATGGCAGAAATAAGTCGAACTATGACGTTTCTGCCACTATTTCTCGGAAGCTGCCGGCGTAAGGCTTAGGGCATGACAATTCTGGTTGTGGTTCTGCTCGTGTTCCTGGCACTGGCTGCCTTGGCGCTCGCCGACCGCACGCCCGACACGCACAACGACGTCACCCAGCACGGCGATTTCCGGTTTTGAGGGCGAGTCCGGTCACGGCGGGGCCGTCACGGTCCACTCGCGTTTGGCATCTCCGTCCCATCGCCGTACCACCGAGGCGCGGCCGATGATGTCGCCGCCGTCGAGTAATCGCACGGCGTCGGCGATCTGATCCGCGGGCAGTCGCCGCGCCAGAGTGACGTGGGGAGTCCATTCACCCGGACGGATGTGCGGCGTCACCTCGGTGGCGTGCTCGGCGAGATCGAACACCGACCGGTGTAGCGACAACAGGGCCTTGGACGGCACCACCAGACGCGACAACGTGACGTGCCTGCCGCCGAACATGACCAGTCCACCCAGACGGACATTGAACGACGGGGTGGGGATACGGCGCCCCAGGAGCTCGTCGATCTCGGGCGGGATATGGCGCGCGACGAACAGTGTGACGTGCGGCCGATTCGACAGTGCGCGAACGCGAGTCCTGCTCGGCAGACCGGCGTCCCAGAGGAGTTTCCACTCGGCGCGCACGGCGTCGTCGGTCGCCTCGTCGAACAGCAGTTCCACCGACTGGACCATGGTAGGCAATGATGGCCTCATGGGCGGTCCTACGGCAAACAACTCGGATAAACGCATCGGCGTGATCCTCGGTGACGGCATCGGTCACGAGATCGTTCCGGCAACGCAGCGCGTGGTGGCCGCGGCCGTCACCGCCGCCGGTGGGGCCGACGTCGACTGGGTGACGTTGCCCCTCGGGCTCGATGCGATCGACTCCCACGGCACGCCGCTGCCGGACTCCACCCTGGCGGCACTGGCGGAGCTCGACGCGTGGATCCTCGGTCCGCACGACAGCGCGGCCTATCCGGAACCGTTCCGCGGGCAGCTGACCCCGGGAGGAGTCATCCGCAAGGAATTCGACCTGTTCGCCAACATCCGCCCGGCCCGTTCGCTGGAGGGGGTCGCCTCGATGGTGCCGGACATGGATCTGGTGATCGTTCGCGAGAACACCGAAGGCCTGTATGCGGATCGAAATATGTTCGCCGGCAGTGGCGAGTTCATGCCCACGCCCGATGTGGCCCTCGCGGTCGGCGTCGTCACCAGGCGGGCCTGTGAACGCATTGCACACACGGCGTTCGCGCTCGCCCGGACCCGGCGGCGCCACGTGACGATCGTGCACAAGGCCAACGTCCTGTCGTTGACGACGGGACTGTTCCGCGACGTCTGCCGGGACGTGGGCGAGCGCCACTACCCGGATGTTCAGATCGATGACCAGCACGTCGACGCGATGACCGCCCACCTGGTGCGCCGCGGACGCGACTTCGATGTCGTCGTGGCGGAGAACATGTTCGGCGACATCCTGTCGGATCTCACGGGTGAGCTGTCCGGCTCACTCGGCACCGCGCCGTCGATCAACAGCTCCGACACCCAGGTCATGGCGCAAGCGGCACATGGTGCGGCCCCGGACATCGCGGGACACAACCGGGCCAATCCCACGGCGCTGATGCTGTCGGCCGCGATGATGCTCGACCTGCTCGGCGAGCGCCGAGCCGACCGGCACCTGGTCGGTGCCGCGACCCGGATCCGGGATGCCGTCCGGTCGACGATCGCGTCCGGAGTGGCCACTGCTGACCTGGGTGGACTCGCGTCGACCAGCGAGTTCACCGAGACCGTCCTCGCCCGTACCCTGCGTCGGTGAAAGCGCGGTCACGGCACGGCACGGGCCGTTAATGTTCGGTAACGACGTCTGCAGATGTGGGTGCCGTAACCTACCGTTCGACTATTCGGAGTTCGCGAGTTCTCCGTCGCCGTAGCTCGTACGGTGCAACACGATTTTCGATGCATCACGATTTTTCTGGAGGACATGCCAGTGTCTGGTCGATCCGTCTTCACGCGTCGGCGCGTGGCCCGAACCATCTGTGCACTGGCGGGAAGCAGCGCGCTGCTCCTCGCCGGCTGTGCCAGCAATACCGAAGGTGGCGGTTCCCCTTCGGGTGACGCCGCCGCCACGGTGGAAGTCGAGAAGGTGGATGCCATCGCGGCCGAGTTGCCGGAGAAGATCGCGTCGTCGGGCAAGATCGTGGTCGGCGTGAACATCCCGTACTCGCCCAACGAGTTCAAGGATCCCAGCGGCAAGATCGTCGGCTTCGACGTGGATCTCGTCGACGCCGTCGGCAAGGTACTCGGGGTCACGCCGGAGTACACCGAAGCCGACTTCGACAAGATCATCCCGTCGATCCAGGCAGGCAGTTACGACATGGGCATGTCCTCGTTCACGGACACCAAGGAACGCGAGCAGTCCGTCGATTTCGTCACGTACTTCAGCGCCGGTGTGCAGTGGGCGCAGCCTGCCGGTAAGAATGTCGATCCCAACAACGCGTGCGGTCTGCGGGTCGGGGTGCAAACCACCACCATCGAGGACCTCGAGGAAGTACCTGCCAAGAGTGCCGCGTGTGTGGCGGCCGGTAAGCCGGCGATCGACATCGTGAAGTTCGACAGTCAGGACGACGCCGCCAACGCGGTCGCCCTCGGCAAGGTCGATGCCATGTCCGCGGATTCGCCCGTCACGGCCTACGCGATCAAGCAGAGCGACGGAAAGATCGAGGCGGCAGGCGAGGTCTTCGACGCCGCGCCCTACGGCTGGCCCGTCGCCAAGGGATCGCCCCTCGGACCCGTTCTCCAGAAGGCCATGCAACACCTCATCGACGACGGCACCTATCAGAAGATCGCGGAGAACTGGGGCGTCCAGGCCGGCGTCATCACGACTTCGCACATCAACGGCGCCACGAGCTGAGCGGTTGACGAGTGTCTGATCTGGAAAAGGTGCCCGGCGAAGTCTCGACCGCGACGGGTTCGGATCCCGAGCCGATCAAAGCGATCCCGCTGCGACGGCCCGGGCGCTGGATCGCTGCGATCGTCGTCGGGTTACTCCTCGCTCTGTTCGTCAACGGTGCCCGCACCAACGAGGCGTATCGCTGGGACATCTACATCCGCTACCTGTTCGACGCGCGAATTTCCGCAGCGGCCTGGAACACGATTCAGCTGACGATTCTGTCGATGGCGATTGCCATCGTGCTCGGCGTGCTGCTCGCTGTCATGCGGTTGTCGCCGAACCCGGTGCTCAAGGCGTCGTCCTGGGGTTATCTGTGGATCTTCCGCGGCACCCCGGTATACGTCCAGTTGGTGTTCTGGGGCCTGTTCCCGTCCATCTACAAGCAACTCGACCTCGGCATCCCCTTCGTGCACCAGTTCGTGCACATCGACCTGCAGGGCATCAACGCGGCGTTCCTGTTCGCGGTGATCGGCCTAGGTCTCAACGAGGCCGCGTACATGGCCGAAATCGTCCGGGCCGGCGTCAACTCGGTCGCCGAGGGGCAGACCGAGGCGTCGGTGGCGCTGGGCATGACGTGGTCGCAGACGATGCGGCGGACAGTGCTGCCACAGGCGATGCGGGTCATCATCCCGCCCACCGGCAATGAACTGATCAGCATGCTGAAAACCACCTCGCTGGTCACCGCGGTCCCGTACAGCCTCGAACTGTACGGCCGTGCCAGAGACATTTCGGGTGCCAACTTCCAGCCGATTCCGTTGCTGATGGTCGCGGCCACCTGGTACCTCGCCATTACGAGTCTCCTGATGATCGGGCAGTTCTACCTCGAGCGGTACTACTCGAAGGGCGCGACGCGCAAGCTCACCGCCCGGCAGTTGCAGGCGCTCGCCGACGCGCAGGGCAAGCCGCTGGTGATCGAACCCGGCCCCGAGACGCTGCCCGACACACCCGGAGGGGAACGAAAATGACGCCGATGGTCAAGGCGGACCAGGTGTGCAAGAACTTCGGTGCGCTGAAAGTACTCAAGGGCATCTCACTCGAAATCGGCCGCGGGCAGGTGCTGTGCCTGGTCGGCCCCTCGGGGTCCGGCAAGTCAACATTTCTGCGCTGCATCAACCACCTCGAGCAGGTCAATGCCGGGCGGCTCTACGTCGACGGTGAACTCGTGGGGTACTCGGAGCGGAACGGCAAGCTGTACGAACTGCATCCCCGTGCGGCGGCGAAGCAGCGGCGCGACATCGGCATGGTCTTCCAGCACTTCAATCTGTTCCCGCACCGGACCGCGCTCGAGAACATCATCGAGGCGCCCACCCAGGTCAAGCGGCTCAGCAAGAAGAAGGCCGTCGAGCGTGGACGTGAACTGCTGGCCCAGGTCGGGCTGAGCGAGAAGGCCGACGCCTACCCTGCCCAACTGTCGGGTGGTCAGCAGCAGCGGGTCGCCATCGCCCGGGCACTCGCGATGGACCCGAAGCTGATGTTGTTCGACGAGCCCACCTCGGCGCTCGACCCGGAACTCGTCGGTGAGGTCCTCACCGTCATGAAAGACCTTGCGGCAGGCGGCATGACCATGGTCGTGGTCACTCACGAGATGGGTTTCGCCCGCGAGGTGGCCGATCAACTGGTGTTCATGGACGCCGGCGTGGTGGTCGAATCGGGAGAGCCACGCGAACTGCTGGCCAATCCGCAGCACGACCGCACCAAGGCGTTCCTGTCGAAGTTGCTGTGAGCGAGCCGGCGCTCTTCGACTTCGTCGGTGTCGACGTCGAGCAGGGCGGGACCCGTGTGCTGCGCGACATCGACGTGACCATTCCGGAAGCGGGAATCACTGTGCTGGTGGGGCGTTCGGGAGCCGGGAAGTCGACGCTGCTGCGATGCTGCAACCGGCTGGAGGTCCCGACCACGGGCGTCGTTCGGTTTCGCGGACGGTCGCTGTCCGACGTGGACGTGCTGGAGCACCGGCGGACGGTGGGCATGGTGTTCCAACAGCCCACCGCATTTCCCGGAACGGTGCTGGACAACCTCCGTGCCGCCGACCCCGGTGTCGACGAGGCGCGCGGAGGTGAGTTACTCCGCCACGTCGGGCTCGAACCGGCAATGCTCGGGCAGGTGGCCGACACCCTGTCGGGAGGCGAGATGCAGCGCATGGTCCTGGCCAGGGCGCTCGCGACCCGTCCGTCGGTTCTGCTCGCGGACGAACCGACCGCGGCCCTCGACACGGAATCTTCGGCACAGCTCGAGTCGCTCGTGCTGCGACTGGCGAAGGAAGGGATGCCCATTCTCTGGGTCACCCATGATCTCGCGCAGATGCGCCGGCTGGCAGATCACCTGGTGGCCCTCGATTCGGGTCACATCGTTTATACCGGTGCCCCAGGCGACTATTCGGACCGTCCCATGGTGGCGGGGGAGACGGAAACGTGAGCTCGACGATTATCGGATGGGCCGGTCTTCTCGCATCGCTGATCTTCGTCGCTGTGGCTGTCGGACTCTCAGCGCAGCAACGGCTTTCTCTGACGACGCCGATCGTCGTCTCCGTGGTGCGTTCCCTCGCGCAGATGATGATCGTCGGGGTCGCGCTGGTTCCACTCGTGCGGCCACAGACCCCGCTGTGGTGGTCGTGGCTGTGGGTCATCGGCATCGTGTTCTTCGCCGCGTACACGATCACGCGCCGGGCACCGGCGGTCCCCGAGTTGTATGTCATCGCGCTGGCCGCCATGGCGGCGGTGGCCGTGGTGGGCCTGGCCGTGATCTTCGGCGCTCGGATCTTCGAGCTGAACGGGCGGACGCTCGTGCCCGTCGCCGGCATGATCGTCGGGAACTCGATGAAGTCCGCCGTCATCGCCGCCGCGCGGGTCAGTGAGTCGGTGGCCGATCATCGCGCGGAGATCGAGGCCGGACTCGCTCTCGGGATGACACCTCGCCGCGCCTTCGATCGGCAGTTGCGGTCGGCTCTGCGAACGGCTATTTCGTCCCAGGTCGAGCAGACGGCAGCTCTGGGCATCGTGTTCCTGCCCGGCGCGATGACCGGTCTGATTCTCGCGGGCGTCGACCCCATGGAAGCGGTGTTCGCCCAGCTCGCATTGATGTACGTCATTCTGGCCGGCGTCGTCATCGCTGTGGTGGTGACGGGTCTCGGCACCCTGCGGAGGCTCACCACGGCCGATCAACGACTGGTTTCCGTCGCCCGCGTCCGCTGACCTCTCGGGTGTCCGTGGCCGCCCCCGGCTACGGGCTGCCGACGACAGGTTTGCGGCAACTGAAAATCGCCGTGCCGGGGAAGAGCTGGCCACGCAGTGGGCTCCATTGACCCCACTCCCGATCGAGCCATTCGGGCCATTCGGGTTCGATGATGTCGCGCACCTCGAGTCCGGCGGCGACGATCTCGCGAACCCGGTCACCGATGGTGCGGTGGTGCTCCACGTAGGTCGGCACGCCGGCCGAGTCCACCTCCACGTAGGGCGTGCGATCGAAGTAGGGGAGCGTGGCGGTGAGGCCGCGCGGCCCGGGATCGTCGGGGAAGATCCAGCGGATCGGATGGTTGACGGCAAACACCCACAGACCGCCGGGCCTCAGGACCCGGCCCACCTCACGCATGACCGCCGCCGAATCGGCGACGAACGGAACTGCGCCAAAAGCCGAACATGCGAGGTCGAAGCTTCCGTCCGCGAACGGGAGGTGCTCGGCTCCTGCTTGAATCAGCGGCACCACCGGTCCTCCCGCCCGCATGGCGTCGACGCCGCGGTCGAGCATCGCCCGCGAAATGTCGAGTCCCACCGCCCGCGCCCCCTGGCCGGCAAGCCATCGTGCGCAGGGAGCCGAGCCGCAGCCGACTTCGAGGACGTCCTTGCCGGCGACGTCGCCCAGTAGGTGGTGATCGCCCTCGTGAAGTCCCTCCGGGCACCACACGAACGCGCCGTCCGCCGCGTCCACCCCGAGGAACTCGCCATGGGTGCGGTGGTAGTCGTCGGCGTCGGCGTCCCACCACGCTCGGCTCGCGCGTTCGCTGGCCTCCGAGTCGACCCGGATGCGGCTGGCTCCGGCGGTTCCGAGGACACTGTTGGCGGTGCCGTGGCGGTCGTCTTCGGGGGAGTGGGCGGGATCTGTCGCACGAGAGTCGGGCATGCGCAACAGACTAGAGCGTGGGAACGTACCCGGGTTTGCCCAGCTTGCCCAGGGGCGCGTAGCCTATTGCACGCGAGTGTCTACGTGCGCGACATCCGATTGGGTACGGTTCGAGTTTTCGTTCGGTTCCGGTCAGGTGTCGTTGCCCTGTTCTCGTGCTTTGTCCGACAGAACACCATCAACCGACCACAACCCGTCCGGAGCAACTCAACATATGCCCTCCACAACCGTCACCTCGCCGCAGGTAGCCGTCAACGACATCGGCTCCGCCGAGGACTTCCTCGCCGCCATTGACGCAACGATCAAGTACTTCAACGATGGTGACATCGTCGAAGGCACCATCGTCAAGGTCGATCGCGACGAGGTTCTGCTCGACATCGGTTACAAGACCGAAGGCGTCATCCCTTCCCGTGAGCTCTCCATCAAGCACGACGTCGACCCCAACGAGGTCGTCTCCGTGGGCGATGAGGTCGAAGCTCTCGTCCTCACCAAGGAGGACAAGGAAGGCCGACTGATCCTGTCGAAGAAGCGCGCTCAGTACGAGCGTGCCTGGGGCACCATCGAGGAGCTCAAGGAGAAGGACGAGGCCGTCAAGGGCACCGTCATCGAGGTCGTCAAGGGTGGCTTGATCCTCGACATCGGCCTGCGTGGCTTCCTTCCCGCTTCGCTCGTCGAGATGCGCCGTGTCCGCGACCTCCAGCCGTACGTCGGCAAGGAGATCGAGGCCAAGATCATCGAGCTCGACAAGAACCGCAACAACGTCGTCCTCTCGCGCCGCGCATGGCTCGAGCAGACGCAGTCCGAGGTTCGCAGCGAGTTCCTGCACCAGCTCCAGAAGGGCCAGGTCCGCAAGGGCGTCGTGTCCTCCATCGTCAACTTCGGTGCCTTCGTGGACCTGGGCGGCGTCGACGGCCTGGTGCACGTGTCCGAGCTGTCCTGGAAGCACATCGACCACCCGTCCGAGGTTGTCGAGGTCGGCACCGAGGTCACCGTCGAGGTTCTCGACGTCGATCTCGACCGCGAGCGCGTGTCCCTGTCGCTCAAGGCCACCCAGGAAGATCCGTGGCGTCAGTTCGCCCGCACGCACGCCATCGGCCAGATCGTGCCCGGTAAGGTCACCAAGCTGGTTCCGTTCGGTGCCTTCGTGCGCGTCGAAGAGGGAATCGAAGGCCTCGTTCACATCTCGGAGCTGGCCGAGCGCCACGTCGAGGTCCCGGACCAGGTTGTCGGCGTCGGCGACGATGCGCTGGTCAAGGTCATCGACATCGACCTCGAGCGTCGTCGTATCTCGCTGTCGCTGAAGCAGGCCAACGAGGACTACAACGCCGAGTTCGATCCGTCCAAGTACGGCATGGCGGACAGCTACGACGAGCAGGGCAACTACATCTTCCCCGAGGGCTTCGATCCCGAGACCAACGAATGGCTCGAGGGCTTCGACAAGCAGCGTGAAGAGTGGGAGAACCGCTACGCCGAGGCTGAGCGTCGCCACAAGATGCACACCGCTCAGATGGAGAAGACCGCTGCAGACGAGGCCGCCGAGGCTGCCACCGCTGCTGCCGGCTACTCCTCGGAGTCGGGCGCAGGCGATGCCGATACCGCGTCGTCGTCCGCATCTGCTCCGGCGTCCGAATCTGCTGGTGGATCGCTTGCGAGCGATGCACAGCTCGCCGCTCTGCGCGAGAAGCTGTCGGGCAACGCCTAGTAGGCCCGCCTGACGCAGTCAGGCACAGAAAACGAGACCCCGCTCCTGCCACGGCAGGAGCGGGGTTTTTTTGTCGGTGCTGCCGCCCAAAACGACTGTGGCCCGGCCTTTGGTGAAGGCCGGGCCACAGTCGCGTGGAAGAACGCTGGGGGTTCAGTTCGCGGTGACGGGAATCCAGTAACTCGACGACGACGCCTGGCCCTCCGAGCGTTTACGCATCGACGCGAAGCTGTGCTTGCCCTGGCTGATCATCGCGGTGAGCCACGTCCGACGATGCTCGGCGAGTGCCGACGCGACCGCGGGTATCTCGAGGCAATGCACGCCACCCGCGGTGCCGAGGCGGTGCCGACCGGGCTGAAGGCGTTGCTCGCGCATGGCGTTCCTCTTCTTCGAGAAGGTGCAGGTCGGACCGTTCGCTAGAACATAACCGACCGTGCTGCCCATCGGTGGTATTTGGGATCGGTGAGTCTGCCGGTAACGGTGGGGGAGATGATGTCGGTGGGGTCGCGCAGGCGAGGGCAGGATGGATGCCACACTGGGTGACGTGTTGAGAATCGGCCTCACCGGAGGCATTGGAGCCGGCAAGTCCACCGTGTCGAAGATCCTGGCGGAACTGGGAGCCGTGATCGTCGACGCAGACCTGATCGCCCGTGAGGTCGTCGAGCCGGGCACCCCAGGCCTGACCGCTCTCGTCGAGCGATTCGGCAACGACATCCTTACGGAGGCCGGAGCGCTCGACCGGGCTGCCCTGGCGGCACGTGCCTTCGCGGACGAGGAATCGAGGTTGGCGCTGAACTCGATCGTGCATCCACTCGTCGGTGCGCGCACGGCGGAACTCATCGATTCAGCAGCTGCAGACGCGGTGCTGGTACAGGACATTCCGTTGCTGGTCGAGGGCGGTATGGGCGCCGCGTTCCATCTGGTCCTGATCGTGTTGGTCGACGCGGAGGAACGGGTGCGCAGACTCGTCGGGTCCCGAGGGATGCCGGAAGCGGACGCGCGGGCGAGGATCGCCGCGCAGGCGGACGACGAGCAGCGGCGGGCAGCCGCGGACGTCCTACTCGACAACAGTGGGGAGCCCGGGGCGCTCGAACCCGTGGTCAGGACCCTGTGGTCGGAGCGGATCGCCCCCTTCGCGTCCAATATCCGTACCCGCACCGTCGTGCGGCCGTTGCCGGCACTCGTGGCGCCGGATCCGCGGTGGGCGGGAGAGGCCGCGCGGTTGATCGCCCGACTGCAGTTGGTGTGCGGGGACCGGGCGGTGCGGGTCGATCACATCGGGTCTACCGCGGTCGAGGGTATGCCGGCACAGGATGTCATCGATCTGCAGGTCACCGTTGCCGACCTCGCGACGGCGGACAACCTCGCCGAACCGCTTGCCGAGGCGGGCTTTCCCCGCATCGAGCACATCACGGCGGACGAACCCAAGCCATCCTATCTCGGTGGCGAGACCGATCCAGCGTTGTGGGACAAGAGAATTCACGGGGGAGCCGATCCGGGCCGGCCGGTCAACATTCATCTTCGGGTCGATGGATGGCCTGGACAGCAGTTCGCGCTGGTGTTTCGCGACTGGCTCCGAGCCGATCCCGATGTCCGGGCCGAGTACACCGATATCAAGGAGGGCGCGGCAGACAAGGCCGCCGGCCACAGCTCGTACGAGGATGCGGTCACCGCCTACATCGACGCGAAGACTCCCTGGTTCGACACGGCCTACTCCCGGGCCTGGGAGTGGGCCGAACGCGCGGACTGGAAGGCCTGACATCACCGCCAGTCGATCGGCATTCCGAGCGAGGCCAGCCACCGCCCGAGGTCGTGGCCGTGCGTGGCCAGGCCCTCGATGGCGGCGACGGCGGTAGTGATCGCCTTCTCGGCGGTGGCCGTATCGAGCAGACCGGCGCCGTGCGCCTCCATCAGCTCGTCCACATCCAGTAACTCGGTGCTCCGCCCGGTACGCACGACCAGATCGAGGTAGTGGTCCTCCGACGTCCAGACATCGTCCCCCCGGGTGAACACGCCGATGTCGACGTAGTGGTCCTGGTCCCGTTGATGCTCCGGCCGGAAATGGAAAATGGATGCCCGGAGTCCCAGGTCGGGAAGCAGCCACGACTCGAGGTAGTCGAACTGCCGATGGTCGGCCGTCCGCGCCATGTAGAGCCCCCACGGCTCGACGCGGAATTGCTCCACCGGACGGACGAATCCTTTCGGATCCGTGTTGGTGCTGTTGCGGAGATCGAAATATTCGATCTTGGGTGGGTGCGGATGAGCAGCGCCTTCCATGAGGCAAAACCTACGGCACTGCGCTGCCGCCGGCGCAGGTCGGGACCTTGTCGGTCCCTGCGCTTACCCTGGTGACATGGCGTTTGCATCCGAGCACCCGGTGGTAGCACATTCCGAGTTCCGACCCATCGGTGAGATCGAGCGGTCGGAGGCGCGGTTCGAGGTCGTCAGCGATCACAAACCCGCGGGTGACCAGCCGGCGGCCATCGCGGAACTCGAGAAGCGGATCAACGCGGGCGAGAAGGATGTGGTCCTGCTCGGCGCCACCGGTACCGGCAAGTCCGCCACCACGGCGTGGCTCATCGAGAAAGTGCAGCGCCCCACGCTGGTCATGGCGCCCAACAAGACTCTCGCGGCGCAGCTTGCCAACGAACTGCGCGACATGCTTCCTCACAACGCAGTCGAGTACTTCGTGTCGTACTACGACTACTACCAGCCCGAGGCGTACATCGCGCAGACCGACACCTATATCGAGAAGGACTCGTCGGTCAACGACGACGTCGAGCGCCTTCGCCACTCCGCGACGTCGAGCCTGCTCTCCCGTCGAGACGTGGTGGTCGTGGCTTCGGTGTCGTGCATCTACGGCCTGGGCACTCCGCAGTCGTACCTCGACCGGTCGGTGCAACTCGAAGTAGGTGTCGAGGTCCCGCGCGACGCGCTCCTCCGGCTTCTCGTCGATGTTCAGTACACGCGTAACGACCTGGCGTTCACCCGCGGTTCCTTCCGGGTCAGGGGTGACACCGTCGAGATCATTCCGTCGTACGAGGAGTTGGCCGTCCGCATCGAATTCTTCGGTGACGAGATCGAAGCGCTGTACTACCTGCATCCGCTGACCGGCGACGTCGTCCGTCAGGTCGACTCCGTGCGCATCTTCCCGGCAACCCACTACGTTGCGGGTCCCGAACGGATGGAGCGGGCGGTCAAGGACATCGAAGCCGAACTCGAGGAACGCCTCGCCGACCTCGAGAACCGGGGAAAGTTGCTCGAGGCGCAACGGTTGCGGATGCGCACCCAGTACGACCTCGAGATGATCAAGCAGGTCGGATTCTGCTCCGGAATCGAGAACTACTCGCGGCACATCGACGGACGCGGCCCCGGTACCGCTCCTGCCACGCTCATCGACTATTTTCCCGAGGACTTCCTGCTCGTCATCGACGAGTCGCACGTCACCGTGCCGCAGATCGGAGCGATGTACGAGGGTGACATGTCCCGGAAACGGAATCTCGTCGAGTTCGGATTCCGGCTCCCCTCGGCTACCGACAACCGACCGCTCACGTGGGAAGAATTCACGCAGCGCATCGGGCAAACGGTCTACCTGTCGGCGACACCCGGTAAGTACGAGCTGGGCCAGGCCGGCGGTGAGTTCGTCGAGCAGGTGATCCGTCCCACCGGTCTGGTCGACCCGGAGGTGGTGGTGAAGCCGACCAAGGGGCAGATCGACGACCTCGTTCACGAGATCCGGGAGCGGGCCGACCGCGACGAGCGGGTGCTCGTCACGACATTGACGAAGAAGATGTCGGAAGACCTCACCGACTACCTGCTCGAGCTCGGTATCCGGGTCCGGTACCTGCACTCGGACATCGACACGCTGCGTCGCGTCGAACTCCTCCGCCAGTTACGGCTCGGTGAGTACGACGTGCTCGTCGGTATCAACCTTCTGCGTGAGGGACTCGACCTGCCGGAGGTGTCCTTGGTGGCGATCCTCGACGCCGACAAGGAGGGCTTCCTGCGCAGCTCGACGAGTCTGATTCAGACGATCGGTCGCGCAGCTCGCAACGTGTCCGGTCAGGTCCACATGTATGCCGACAAGATCACCGACTCGATGCAGCACGCCATCGAGGAGACCGAGCGGCGCCGCGAGAAGCAGATCGCCTACAACAAGAAGATGGGCGTCGATCCGCAGCCGCTGCGCAAGAAGATCGCAGACATCCTCGATCAGGTGTACGAGGAGGCCGAGGACACCGCTGCCGGCGTCGACGTGGGTGGTTCCGGACGCAACGCCTCGCGCGGTCGCCGCGCCCAGGGTGAAGCCGGCCGCGCGGTCAGTGCGGGCGTCTACGAAGGCCGCGACACCAAGTCGATGCCGAGGGCCGAGCTGGCCGACCTGGTCAAGCAGTTGACGGATCAGATGATGAACGCTGCACGCGACCTCCAATTCGAGCTTGCCGGACGGTTACGCGACGAGATCGCGGACTTGAAGAAGGAGTTGCGTGGGATGGACGCCGCGGGCCTGAAGTAGCCGAGGCAGTACCGTCTGACTCATGGATGCACAGAGCGCCGGTCGAGCCGCTCGATCGTTGGAGTTGCTTCATTCCCTGAGCTATTTCGTACCCGAGGTCGGGGAACGACTGGCCGAGGTGGGGTTGGAGCCGGGCCGGATGGGCTACTTCGCCGGTCGGGCGGCTCCCATGGGTGCGGTGAATGCAGGGGTCGTCACCGCCGCTTTCTTCAATTTCAGCCCCGACGCCGTCGCCGCGGTGATCCCGCGGGCGTGGGATCTGGCTGCGCCGCACGCCATCGTCGAGGCTCGCTACCGTGCGGTCGGTGAGGCGTATGTCCGCCTGCTGGGGGAGTCCGTCATCGCGTCACCGGAGATGGCGGAGGCGGCCGACCTGTTGTCGACCGCGGCGCGGGGCATCCCCGGGGTCGAAGGCAGGCCGCTCTACGCCGGTTACGCGGCGTTGGAGTGGCCGTCGGCGCCGCATCTCAGCTTTTGGCATGCCCTGACAGTGTTGCGCGAGTATCGCGGCGACGGGCATACCGCTGCGTTGCAGACCGCCGGTCTGAGCGGGCTCGAGGCGCTGATCACCCATACCGCGACGGGCCGCGGGTTCCAGAAAAAGTTCGCGCTGACCCGTCGCGGGTGGAGCGAGGAGCAGTGGAACGCCGGCTGCGACAGCCTTCGAGATCGGGAGTTGCTGGACGCTCGCGGTGAACTCACCGCGGACGGCAGCGACCTGCGCAATCTGATCGAGGACCTCACCGACGATATTGCGGTCACACCGTGGGCGGCGCTCGGTGAAGACGGGGTGGCACGCGTGGTCGAGCTCGCGACGCCGTGGCGCGACACCGTCGTGGCCGCCGGGGTATTCCCCGCAGGAGTGTTCGGTCCGAAGGTCCGCACCGCGAGCTGATTTCTCGTCGGGGGAGGTCACAGACGCGGACAGCACGGCATTGTGACTGATCACGCAGGGGGGCGGTGCGTTGTGGCTTGTGCTGCAAATACCCCTATCCACGCACCGATACCGCTAGGGTCAGCGCAGTGGCCGCTGGGTCCGGACACGACGTGTGCGGGGCCCCGGCCAAGTGACCACCCCAGACATGGAGGAATGAATGAGCGCCTACCGGACCGTTGTCGTCGGAACCGATGGCTCCGAGTCGTCATTTCGGGCCGTCGAGAAGGCCGCTGCCATTGCGGGGGACGCCGGCGCCAAGCTGATCATCGCGTGTGCGTACTACCCGGCTGATCCCAAGGACGTCGGCCATGCGGCTGATGCGCTGGGCGACGAGGCCTACCAGATCACCGGTTCCGCGCCCACATACGAGATCCTGCGTACCGCGAAGGAGCGCGCCCACGCCATCGGGGCCAAGGATGTCGTGGAACGCGCAGTCGTGGGTGCGCCCGTCGAGTCCCTTCTCGCGTTGGTCGACGAGGTCGACGGCGGGCTTCTGGTGATCGGAAACCGCGGCCTCAACACCTTGACCGGACGACTGCTCGGCTCCGTTCCCTCGGATGCGGCCCGTAAGTCCACGTCCGACGTTCTGATCGTCCACACGGTCCGCTGAGCGGCGCCTGATCAGTCAGCAGTAATTCGCCTCGGCCGCATCGAGGAATATCCGCGCCACCTGCTCGGTGGTCAGGTGGGTATCCGATGCAGCCGAGGCGAACTGCGCCATCGGCGTCAAGTGCACCATGATGGTCGCCTCATCGGTTCCCCGGGACAGCTGCCCGCAGACGCCGTTGGCGATGGCCATGACGGTGTCCGCCGGCATGGCGGGGAGTCCCGCATCGACCAATGTCTGCTGATACCGCAATCCACGGGTGTCGAGGTTGCTGGACGCGGTTGTCGTCGCTGCCGTGCTTGCCGACGTGTCGTCGGCGGCAGTGGCCTGGGAGCAGGCGCTGAACGCCACAGTTCCGAGGGCGCAGGCGCACCCGATCAGCAAGCTCCGCCCGAACGACGTCACGACGGGTTCGCCGCCGTTGCGGGTGTCAGATCGGACAAGGCCGCGGGCAGGGGCCGCGCGTGGACAACCCCGAGACGCTGAGTGGCGCGGGTGAGCGCGACGTAGAGGTCGTTCATTCCCCGCGGCGACTCGTCGACGATACTCTGCGGTTCGACGATCAGCACCGAGTCGAACTCCAGGCCCTTGGCATCCTTCACGGTCAGGACGCTCACCGAATCGGAGCGAAGATCCGAGAGAGCCGCCACGAAGCCGTGATCCCCGATCACGGCCGTGGTGCCCGGGCCGGTTTCCTCTGCCACACAAGCGCGGACCGTGTCCGTCACATCCGACGTGGCCACGTTTCGGGACCACGGCACGAAGCCGGATTCCCGGACCGAGCGCGGTACCGTCTGCTCGGCGTCGATCTCGGCGAGCACTCGGCGCGCCGTTGTCATGATCTCTGCGGGGGTGCGGTAGTTGACGGTCAGCTCCGTCAGCTTCCAGCGTTGGGCAACGTACGGTTCCAATATCCGCTGCCAAGAGGATGTTCCGGCGGGGTCACCTGTTTGGGCGGTGTCACCGACCAGGGTCATCCATCGATTCGGGATGCGACGCATCAGCATGCGCCAGGCCATCTCGGACAGCTCCTGTGCCTCGTCGACGATCACGTGTCCGTAGGTCCAGGTCCGGTCACCGGCCGCACGCTCGGCCGTCGTCTGGTGTGCTCCCACGTCGTGTCTCTCGGCGAGCTGGCTCGCGTCGATGAGGTCGTAGGCCATGAGGATTTCGGGATCCAACTCGTCTTCGAGATCCTGGGGCGCAGAACCGGTGAGAATGTCGAGTGCGCCCTGCGCATCGGCGATCTGAGCCCGCCACTGCCGCCGCGCCCGTTCCCGTTCGGCGGCGTCGTCCACTCCGAGGAGTTCGGCGAGTTCGTCCAGTAGCGGTGCGTCGGCGGCACTGAACCCCCCGGACTCGGTGCGGTGCAATGCGGCGCGTTGAACCTCGGTCAACTGGGGCGCGGCGTCGGCCAGTCGCTTCGGCGACGCGAACAACTCGGCGAGGACCCGCTGCGGAGTCAGCTCCGGCCACAGCGCGCTGATCGCGCTCATGATGTCCGGGTCTTCACGCATCTCATCGCGCATGTCGGCGACGTCCTCCCGGCTGAGGAGGTTGCCGCCGTCGACGACGTTGGCGCCGAGCGTGTCGGCGAGTTGCTGGGCGAGGGCGTCGATCACCGCCGACACGAAGATCGGCCGGGCGAGGTTGTGGGGACGCCGCGACGACCGCGCCCGGCCACGGGCACGCGTGACCACCTTGCGATCCAACGTGACTCGGTAGGTGTCGAAGGTCAGCTCGATCGGCCGTGCCGGCACCTCCTGCCTGTCCCGGACCGCCTTCTTCAGCACATCGAGGATGTCGAGGGAGCCCTTGATCGTTCCGGCCTCGAGACTGTCCTCGCACGTGGCACGGACACCGGGGTAGAGGTCCCCAATAGTGGAGAGCAGCACGCCCGTCTCACCGAGCGACGGCAGGACCTGCCCGATGTAGTCGAGGAACGTGGCGTTCGGGCCGATGATGAGGACACCGGCTTTCGCGAGCTGCTGACGGTAGGTGTACAGAAGGTAGGCGGCGCGATGTAGGGCCACAGCGGTCTTTCCCGTACCGGGACCGCCCTGTACCACGAGCACACTCTTGTGCTCGGACCTGATGATGGCGTCCTGCTCACCCTGGATGGTCTCGACGATGTCGTTCATCTGCCCGGTGCGAGCAGCGTTCAATGCGGCCAGCAGGGCGCTCTCACCCGCGACACCATCTGAACCGGTGACGGTCCCGGCGGCCTCCGCGGCCGCGAGATCCAAGTACTCGTCGTTGACCGCCGTCACTCGTCGGCTTCGCGTACGGATGTGGCGGCGTCGCGTCACACCATCGGGTGCGGCGGGGGTCGCGAGGTAGAACGGGCGCGCCAGAGGCGCACGCCAATCGAGCAGCATGGTCTCGTAGTCGTTTTCCTCGTCCAGGATGCCGAGACGCCCGATGTAACGGTGCTCGCCGTCCAGATCGATCTTGCCGAAACAGAGGCCGTTTTCGGCGGCGTCATACTTGGCGAGGTCCTCGGTGTAGAGCTGGTTGAACGATTCGCGCTCACTGCGTGCCTGGGGGGTACCGCCGGTCTCGAGCAGAACACGGCTCAACCGGGTGGCCGCATAGTCGCGAAGCCCGTCCAGTCGGTGGTAGAGCATCGTCACGTACTGCTGCTCGAGCTCGCGCTCGTCGTGTGACGTGTCCTGGTCGGGCAAGAGGTCTCCTTGACTGGTTCGGCTGCAGATCCGGCGCGGCTGCAAAAGTGCCTGGACAGTCTAGTCGGCCCCGGAGTGCTCCCGCCGATGTCGCAGGTCAGGGCATTCTCCGGGGCCGATCAGATGGTCTGCGGCGGGCGTCGACGCCGCAGAATGATGTCAGTGCGTCAGATCGATCTTCTTGGCGCGCGCCTTCTCCAACGCGAGCTCCGCCTTCTCGCGGGCGATTTCGGCCTGCTTACGGGCAATTTCCGCCTGCTTGCGGGCGGCCTTGCCCGCAACCTCGCTCCGTTCTGCGGCCACCGTTGCCAAGTCGGCACCCTTCTCGCGGGCGATTTCGGCCAGCACAGGGCCGCGGTCCTTGGCAACATCCACCAACTCCGCGCCGCGGTCCTTGGCGACGTCGACCCACTCCGCGCCGCGGTCCTTGGCAACGTCCACCAACTCCGCGCCGCGGTCCGCCGCGACCTTCGCGATGGGCGTCACACGTTCCTTGGCGATCTCCAGCAGGCCGGAACCGCGCTCCGCGGCTTCACCGGAAAGCACCCTGGCCCGCTCCGCCGCCGCGGCCAGAGCTTCGGCGATCTCAGGTCCGTGATGATCGTCGCTCGATCCGAGTGGAAGCGCAGCCGCCACACTGGCCTGGGCTGCCCGTGCGGCGCGGCGCCCACGCCACCCCAGCGACGGCTTGCCTTCCGTGTCGACTGCGGCGATCAGCAGACCACCGAGCAAACTGACGTTCTTGAGGAACTGGGTGCGCTGGGCAGCTTTCGCGGCCGGATCGGTCTCGTTCCAGAAGGCGTGGCCCGCCACCGTCGTGGGAATCAGGCTTCCGGCCAGCGCCAGGGACGCGAGACGAGGCGCCTTGCCCGTGGCGAGCAGAACACCACCGCCGATCTGCACGGCTGCGTTGATCTTGATCAGCGTCTCCGGGTCGGACGGGATCTTCTGCGTGACGGACTCAGGAAGCGTTTCGGTCGACTTGTCGATCAGCGGTCCTGCGGCCTGGGCCCTCGGTGCCGGATTTCGGAGTGCATCGATCCCTCCGCTGATGAACACGGCCGACAGCAGTGGGCGAGCGATACGACGGACAAGCATTCCTAGCCTCCCAATCATCGAGTTTCTCCCGTCTCACACTAACGAGAGTTCGAGGCAGCCGTCCCGAGTACGACAGTCTTGTAGTTCCGACCGGCTGCCCCTTCCCCAGTACCCAGTCCGGCGGTTCACCAACCGCGGTCGCGCCACTCGCCGAGGTGCGGACGCTCGGTACCGAGGGTGGTGTCGTCGCCGTGACCGGGGTAGACGACGGTGTCGTCGGGATAGCGAGCGAACAACTTTTGCTCCACATCGTTCAGCAACGACGCGAACATATCCGCATCAGCGGTTTTGCCGACTCCGCCGGGGAAGAGTGAGTCGCCGGTGAACAGGTGAGTGCGGCCGTTGCCGGCCTCTGCGAACGCCAGTGCGATCGAACCGGGGGTGTGACCCGCGAGGTGGATCACGTCGAAGGTGACCTCCCCGATGGTCAGGGTGTCGCCGTCGTCGAGGAGACGGTCGGGCCTGACCGGCAGTGCTTCCGCATCGAGGGGATGGGCGGCCGTGGGTACTCCGGTCGCGGCGGTGACCGCTTCGAGGGCGAGCCAGTGGTCCCCGTGCTGGTGGGTCGTCACGATCAGTTCGAGGGAGGGTGCGTGTT
Organism: Rhodococcus sp. IEGM 27; assembly: GCF_033142305.1. Lineage (NCBI taxonomy): Bacteria > Bacillati > Actinomycetota > Actinomycetes > Mycobacteriales > Nocardiaceae > Rhodococcus > Rhodococcus sp. IEGM 27. The sequence goes on from NZ_JAWLSG010000005.1 coordinate 560,526, forward strand.
CGCGGATCAACTGTTCGAGCCGTACGGCCTCGTTGGCGGCGTCGATCAGCACTGATTTTCCGGTCGCGGAACAGACGACCAGGTACACGTTGTTGTCCATGGGGCCGACGGACATCTTCGTGATCGTGGCTCCGGGAACGGTCCGGCGTCGAGGCGCCGAGCCGGGGGAGACGTGGCCGGTATACGAGTCTTCTATCACCATGGGCTGCTCGGTCATGGTGGGGAGGCTACCGTCGAATACAGGCAGGTGAGTGGCAGGTGGCCATCCGTCCGGCAGAAACGTGTCGGTGGCCGTGCTTACCATGACACGGCTGGAGGACCCGACGAACGCGCAGTGTCCTCGGCCGTCGAACAATGAAGGGACTTGGAGTGGCGGATCGCCTTATCGTGCGGGGTGCCCGTGAGCACAATCTGCGAGGGGTCGATCTCGATCTACCCCGCGACAGCCTGATCGTGTTCACCGGCTTGTCGGGCTCAGGTAAGTCGAGCCTGGCGTTCGACACGATCTTCGCCGAGGGTCAGCGACGCTATGTCGAGTCGCTGTCGGCATACGCACGCCAGTTCCTCGGTCAGATGGACAAGCCGGACGTCGACTTCATCGAGGGCTTGTCGCCCGCGGTGTCCATCGACCAGAAGTCGACCAACCGGAACCCGCGTTCCACCGTGGGCACGATCACCGAGGTCTACGACTACCTTCGACTCCTCTACGCGCGGGCAGGCACGGCTCACTGCCCGGTGTGTGGTGAGCAGATCGCCCGGCAGACGCCGCAGCAGATCGTCGACCAGGTGCTCGACATGGAAGAGGGCATCCGCTTTCAGGTACTCGCTCCGGTGGTCCGCACCCGCAAGGGTGAGTTCGTCGACCTCTTCGATCAACTGAACGTGCAGGGTTATTCGCGTGTACGGGTAGACGGCGTGGTGTATCCGCTCACCGATCCGCCGAAGCTGAAGAAGCAGGAAAAGCACGATATCGAGGTGGTCGTCGACCGTCTCACCGTCAAGGCCAGTTCCAAGCAGCGCCTCACGGATTCCGTCGAGACGGCACTGCGGCTAGCCGAAGGCATCGTGGTGCTCGACTTCGTCGATCGCGAAGAAAATGCCGCCGATCGTGAACGCCGTTTCTCGGAGAAGCTCGCATGCCCCAACGGCCATGCGCTGTCCATCGACGACCTCGAGCCGCGTTCCTTCTCGTTCAACTCCCCGTACGGTGCTTGCCCGGAATGCACCGGTCTCGGCATCCGCAAGGAAGTCGACCCCGACCTTGTCGTGCCGGACCCCGAGTTGTCTCTCGAGGACGGTGCCATCGCACCCTGGTCGATGGGGCAGAGTTCCGAGTACTTCGGACGGCTGTTGTCCGGGTTGGGAGACATCCTCGGCTTCGATATGAAGACGCCGTGGAACAAGCTTCCGGCGAAGGCGCGCCGAGCCATCCTCGAGGGGAGCGAGGAGCAGGTGCACGTCCGGTACAAGAACCGGTACGGGCGTACCCGTTCGTACTACGCCGAGTTCGAAGGGGTCATGCCCTTCCTGCACCGCCGCCTCGACCAGACCGAGTCGGATCAGATGAAGGAGCGGTACGACGGCTATATGCGCGACACACCGTGTCCCGCGTGTGCCGGCGCACGTCTGCGTCCGGAAATTCTCTCCGTCACCATTGCGAGCGAGAAGTTCGGCAAGAAGTCGATCGCTGAAGTGTGTGAGCTGTCGATCTCCGATTGTGCCGATTTCCTCAACAGCCTCACATTGGGCAGTCGCGAGGAAGCAATTGCCGGTCAGGTGCTGAAGGAAGTCCAGGCCCGTCTCGGATTCCTCCTCGACGTCGGACTCGAATACCTGTCCCTCGCGCGTGCCGCGGGCACGCTGTCCGGTGGTGAAGCGCAGCGCATCCGGCTCGCCACGCAGATCGGCTCCGGCCTGGTGGGTGTGCTGTACGTGCTGGACGAGCCGTCCATCGGCCTGCATCAGCGCGACAACCGTCGACTCATCGAGACCCTTACGCGTCTGCGGGACCTCGGCAACACTCTCATCGTGGTCGAGCACGACGAGGACACCATCCGGACCTCGGACTGGGTCGTCGACATCGGCCCGCTCGCCGGTGAACACGGAGGCAAGGTCGTCCACAGTGGCCCGTACGAGGAACTGCTCGAGTGCGAGGAGTCGCTGACCGGCGCCTACCTGTCGGGCCGCAGCCACATAGAGGTTCCGGCCATTCGGCGTCCCGTGGACCGCAAACGCCAGGTCACCGTCATCGGCGCGCGGGAACACAACCTCGGCGGTATCGATGTGAGCTTCCCGCTGGGTGTGCTCACGGCGGTCACCGGTGTCTCCGGCTCCGGCAAGTCGACACTCGTCAACGACATTCTTGCCACCGTCATGGCCAACAAACTCAACGGTGCCCGGCAGGTGCCCGGTCGTCACACCCGCATCAACGGGCTCGATCAGCTCGACAAGCTGGTGCAGGTCGACCAGTCGCCGATCGGACGCACACCGCGATCGAACGCGGCCACGTACACCGGCGTGTTCGACAAGATCCGCACTCTGTTCGCGTCCACGACCGAAGCGAAAGTGCGCGGATACCAGCCCGGCAGATTCTCGTTCAACGTCAAGGGCGGTCGGTGCGAGGCATGCTCCGGCGACGGCACCCTGAAGATCGAAATGAACTTCCTGCCCGACGTCTACGTTCCGTGCGAGGTGTGCCACGGCGCGCGGTACAACCGGGAGACCCTCGAAGTGCACTACAAGGGCAAAACCATCGCCGAAGTGCTCGACATGCCCATCGAGGAAGCCGCGGACTTCTTCCAGCCGATCACCTCGATCCATCGGTACTTGAAGACGCTGGTGGAGGTCGGCCTGGGGTATGTGCGCCTCGGTCAGCCGGCACCCACGTTGTCCGGGGGTGAGGCGCAGCGTGTGAAGCTCGCCGCGGAACTGCAGAAGCGGTCGACGGGGCGCACGGTCTACATCCTCGACGAGCCCACGACTGGACTGCACTTCGAGGACATCCGCAAGCTGCTCGGGGTCGTCAACGGGTTGGTCGACAAGGGCAACACTGTCATCGTCATCGAGCACAACCTCGACGTGATCAAGACGTCCGACTGGGTGGTCGACATGGGACCGGAAGGTGGATCCGGCGGGGGAACAGTGGTGGCGCAGGGCACCCCGGAAGAGGTGGCTCAGGTCCCCGAGAGCTACACCGGAAAGTTCCTCGACAGCGTTCTCGCGGTGACACCTGCGCAGAAGAAGAAGCCGGCCAGAGTGGGCAAGTCGGCGAAAGCTGCTTCGGCGAAATCCCCGGCCTCGCCGAAGGCCGGTTCCGCGAAAGCCACCACTGCGGTGAAGTCGGTGACGTCGCGGAAGCGCGCACCGAAGAACGCTGCAGCAGTGGGCTGAGGTCGACTATCGAGCGGCGGCCGCGTCGATCTCCTCGGCGAGGTCGGCCGGCCGCGACCACATCGGCCAGTGGCCGGTGGGAAGGTCGACGTAGTCGACCTTCGTGATCCGGCCCAGTTCGGCGGCCATCGGGTGGCCCACGCCTGCCAGCTGCCGGATGGCCTCGGACGGGAAGCTGGTGCAGATCACTGTGGTGGGCACCTCCAGGCGGCGGCTGTTGCCCAGTGCGAACGTGGCCCTGGCAGGCCCTGCGGGTTCGGGCACTGCGCGACTGCGGAATGTCCCGAGCATGGCCTCGTCCAGTCCCTCCAGGCTGTTGCCCTCGGCTTCCAGCTCCGACCAGCCGGGCAGCGGAAGCTCCGTGGCCGACGGATCGAGGTCGTTCCGCAGGGCTGCGCCGTCCTGAAGAGGACCTGAGTCGACGTAGATGACTCGCGCCAGCGCGTCCGGGATGCGATCAGTCACGGCGTAGGCCACCGGCCCTGCACCGCTGTGGGCGACGAGGACTGCCCGCTCCGACGCTGGTGTGGCTGCGACCGCGCCGGCTACCGCGGAGATGTGATCATCGAGGCCTATGCCGCTGCGATCCGTATCGACCGAGTCGAGTCCCGGCAGTGTCACGGCCGTCACATGATGGCCGCGGTCTCGTAGGTCGGCCGCGACCGACTCCCAGGCCCACGCGCCGAGCCAGAAACCGGGAACAAGGACGATGTGCGCCTGCGTGGTAGCGGAAGTTGTCATCTGCCTCGCCCCTCAGTACACCGGGCCGGTGTACTTTTCGCCGGGACCCTTGCCGGGTTCGTCGGGATGCGACGATGCCTCACGGAATGCGCGCTGTAGTGCCTGCAATCCCTCGCGGATGGGTCCGGCGTGCGGTCCGAGGTATTCGATGGAGGCAGTGACCAGGCCGGCGAGTGCGGTGATCACGCGCCGCGCCTCGTCGAGGTCGAGGTGCGGGCTGGATTCGGGGTCCGGATCCGACAGACCGAGCTTTTCGGCCGCCGAACTCATCAGCATGACCGCCGCGCGGCTGATCACCTCGACTGCGGGCACTTCGGCCAGCTCACGCACTTCGGTATTCTGGTCCCCGTTGTCATTCAGGCCACCGCCGGTAAGGGCGTCGTCGGAGTTCTGCGTCATGCGGAAGAGCTTTCCATCTCGGCGTTCACCCGCAACGCGCCGGTGTCGATTAGCCGACGAGGTGCGCAAATGTTACCCTTGACCCAACGACCGCCTTCGGATTTTGTCGGGGGCAGCAAGTGGAGTCCGACTCCCACCTCTGCGCGGCAGTGAAACTGCCGTTCAGTGGTCCGGTCACCTGCTTAGAGGCGTGCCTCGATTCAGGTTCCTCACGCGAGGAGATGGTGGAGCGGCGCAAGCCGTGAGATTGTCTGATCGGTCGACATCGGGCCCCGCATGGTGAATTCTCACCGCAGCGGGGCTTTTTTGTTGGGAATCCGGGCGTACGGGCTGCTGGCGGTCTCGAGACCAGACCGTTCAACCTAGGAGGCCCCATCAGCACTGAGACCCGCATCAACGATCGCATCCGAGTTCCCGAGGTCCGCCTCGTCGGACCCGGAGGTGAACAGGTTGGCATCGTGCGTGTTGAAGATGCACTCCGCTTGGCCCTCGAGGCCGATCTCGACCTGGTCGAGGTGGCCCCCGACGCTCGCCCGCCGGTCTGCAAGATCATGGACTACGGCAAGTTCAAGTACGAGGCAGCGCAGAAGGCGCGTGAGTCGCGGAAGAACCAGCAGCTCACGGTCATCAAGGAGCAGAAGCTCCGTCCGAAGATCGACGATCACGACTACGAGACCAAGAAGCGGAATGTCGTTCGCTTCCTCGAGGCCGGGTCCAAGGTCAAGGTCACCATCATGTTCCGTGGACGTGAGCAGTCGCGGCCGGAACTCGGCTTCCGGTTGCTGCAGCGTCTCGGTGCAGACGTTGCCGATCTCGGGTTCGTCGAGACGTCCGCCAAGCAGGACGGCCGGAACATGACGATGGTGCTCGCTCCGCACAAGGGCGCGAAGACACGCGTCAAGGCGCAGGAAAGCGCAGCAGCGCCTCCGGCTCAGCGTGCAGTTCCGGCGCCGGCCGAACAGGCGCCGTCGGAGCCGGCGGGCGGAAGTGCGCCCGGCGAAGCGCCCACCAGCTAGTCCGACTCCACCAGCACGATCCGGATGTTCAGATCCGGAAACACAGAACTGAGGACTCCATGCCCAAGTCGAAGACCCACAGCGGCACCGCGAAGCGATTCAAGGTGTCCGGCACCGGAAAGATCCTGCGCCAGAAGGCCGGTCGCCGCCACTTGCTCGAGCACAAGCCCACCAAGGTGACTCGTCGCCTCGATGGCACGGCTGTCGTCAGCAAGGCTGACACCCCGCGCATCAAGCGCCTGCTCGACATCTGAGTCGACACCCCTTTTACTGACCACCCGGGGCAGCTAGCCGCCCCAAGATTGACAGGATTTTTCAGTGGCACGCGTAAAGAGGGCGGTAAACGCCCAGAAGAAGCGTCGTTCGATTCTCGAAGCCTCCAGCGGCTACCGCGGACAGCGCTCACGTCTGTACCGCAAGGCCAAGGAACAGCAGCTCCACTCGCTGACCTACGCCTACCGTGACCGTCGTGCGCGCAAGGGCGACTTCCGCAAGCTGTGGATCACGCGTATCAACGCTGCTGCACGTGCGAACGACATCACGTACAACCGTCTGATCCAGGGTCTGCGTCTCGCGGAGATCGAGGTGGACCGCAAGAACCTGGCCGAGCTCGCCGTGTCGGACGCCGCTGCGTTCGCCGGTCTCGTGGCTCTCGCCAAGGCAGCGCTCCCGGCTGATGTGAACGCTCCGGCCGGAGAAGCAGCCTGAGTCTCGCACCCCGCAGTTCAGCAGACCGGAAACGACCCGTGGACCCGCTCACCGAGCGCACCCCGCGGGTCGTTTCTGCTGTGAAGCTCCTGCGTACGGCAGAACGGCGCAAGGCAGGGCGCTTCCTCGTGGAGGGGGAGAACGCGGTGGGGGAGGCGCTGGGTACCCGCGCCGTGCACGATCTCTTCTACACCGAGGACGCGCTGCAGCGGTACGTCGAGTTGATCGGCCGGGCCGAAACCATCGGAGTTCGGACGTCGCTGGTGACGGACCGGGCGGTGCGTGGTCTCAGCGACACGGTCACTCCACCCGGACTGGTCGCCGTCTGTGACCTCCTCGACGTTCCGCTGTCGGAGGCGGTGGGTCCGGGCACGCGGCTACTTGCGGTCCCGGTCGCGGTGGCAGAACCTGGCAATGCAGGGACCGTTATCCGGGTAGCCGATGCGGTGGGTGCAGACGCTGCCATTCTGGCGGGCGACAGCGTCGACCCGCACAACGGGAAGTGCGTTCGCGCGTCCGCGGGCAGCTTGTTCCATCTTCCGCTGGTGCGTGAGCGGAATACGGCTCTTGTTCTGGACGCGATCAGCGCGGCAGGCATTCAGTTGCTTGCCACCGCGGCGGACGGTGAAGTAGACCTCGACGACGCCGACGACCTGTTGTCGCGCCCGACGGCGTGGTTGTTCGGGAACGAGGCCCACGGCCTCGACGTGCACGTGGCGGCGAGGGCGGATCACCGGGTGCGCATCCCGATCCACGGCCGTGCCGAGAGCCTGAACCTGGCGACCGCGGCAGCAATCTGCCTGTACTCGAGTGCACGGGTCCAGAACCGCACGCGAACCGACAGCTGAAACCGAAAATTTCGATCGCATAGGATTCTCCCGAGGAGCCGTTTCGGCTCGTCGAGAGTCTGCCGAGAAGAACTGAAGGAGTGGCACCGGTCGTGGCTAAAAAAGAGGGCGCTGCGTCACCCGAGGTCGATGCGAGTGCGCTCACCGAAGAGGCCTTGACTGCGGCAGCGGAAAACGCCGAGAAGGCATTCTCCGCCGCCGCGAACCTGGACGACCTCGCCAAGGCGAAAGTCGACCACATGGGTGACAAGTCGCCCATCGCCCTCGCTCGCCGTGGACTCGGAGCCCTTCCGGGCAAGGAGAAGGCCGACGCAGGGAAGCGCGTCAACGTCGCCCGCACCCGGATCAGCGCAGCCTTCGACGATCGGCGCGCCGTGCTGCTGGCCGAACGTGATGCCGCAGTGCTCGTCGCCGAGGCCATCGACGTCACGCTGCCGTCGCAGCGTCAGCCGGTAGGGGCCCGGCACCCGATCAGCATCATCTCCGAACAGGTCGCGGATGTGTTCGTGGGTATGGGCTGGGAGGTCGCCGAAGGCCCGGAAGTCGAAACCGAGCACTTCAACTTCGATGCGCTCAACTTCCTTCCCGACCACCCCGCGCGGACGATGCAGGACACGTTCCACATCGCGCCGGAGGGGTCGCGTCAGGTACTGCGCACGCATACGTCGCCGGTCCAGGTGCGCACGATGCTCTCCCGGGAACTTCCCATCTATGTGGTGTGCCCCGGACGCACCTTCCGCACCGACGAACTCGACGCCACGCACACCCCTGTCTTCAATCAGGTTGAGGGCCTCGCCGTCGACAAGGGCCTCACGATGGCCCACTTGCGGGGCACGCTCGACGCCTTCGCCCGGGCGCTGTTCGGCTCGGACACCCGAACCCGGATGCGTCCCAACTACTTCCCCTTCACGGAACCCTCCGCGGAGGTGGACGTCTGGTTCCCGAACAAGAAGGGCGGCGCCGGTTGGGTCGAGTGGGGTGGCTGCGGAATGGTCAACCCGAACGTGTTGCGTGCCTGTGGGATCGACCCCGACGTGTACAGCGGTTTCGCGTTCGGTATGGGTCTCGAACGCACGCTGCAGTTCCGGAACGGCATCCCGGACATGCGCGACATCGTAGAGGGTGACGTGCGGTTCACGCTGCCCTTCGGCGTCCAGGGCTGAGCGCGATCGCGCCGCATCCGTCCACAGTCACGACATTTCACGAACGAGAGAGCTGAGTAGACGTGCGAGTAGCGCAATCCTGGCTGACCGAGATCCTGCAGCGTGCCACCCCGGGGTGGGGTGTCACCGCGGAGGAGTTGGACGCGGGCTTCGTCCGCGTCGGTCTCGAGGTGGAGGAGGTCGATCGCCTCGAGGCCGTCGCCGGCCCGCTCGTCGTCGGCAAGGTTGTCGAGATCACCGAGCTCACCGAGTTCAAGAAGCCCATCCGCTTCTGCAAAGTCGACGTCGGTCGGCCGGAACCGCAGGGCATCGTGTGCGGTGCCCGTAACTTCGCGGAGGGCGATCTGGTGATCGTCGCACTTCCGGGCGCGGTGCTTCCGGGCGGCTTCGCGATTGCGTCCCGCAAGACGTACGGCCAGGTTTCCGACGGAATGATCTGCTCGGTGGCCGAACTCGGCATCGGCAAGGACCACTCGGGAATTCTGGTACTCGAGCCGGGGGCCGCGGCTCCGGGTGCCGACGCGAAGGCTCTGCTGGGTCTGGACGACACCATCATCGAGCTGAACATCACGCCGGACCGTGGTTACTGCTTCTCGGTGCGCGGGCTGACCCGTGAACTCGCATGTGGGTTCGATCTGGAGTACCTCGACCCTGCGGTGGTGCCGGCACATCCCGCGGAGGGCGAGGCATGGCCCGTGCGCGTCGACCCCGACACGCAGGCCACCCGGTTCGCCGCACGGCGGGTCACGGGTATCGATCCGGCGGCGGCCAGCCCGTGGTGGCTGCAGCGGCGACTGTTGCTGTCGGGGGTCCGGCCTATTTCGCCGGCCGTCGACGTCACCAACTACGTGTTGCTCGAGTTGGGTCAGCCACTGCACGCGTTCGATGCCGCAAAGATCAGCGGCGACCTCGTGGTGCGCCGAGCGGTGGACGGCGAGAAATTGACCACCCTGGACGAGGTCGAGCGGGTCCTCGACCCCGAGGACGTCGTCATCGCCGACGACTCCGGCGTCATCTCGCTCGCCGGTGTCATGGGTGGAGCGACCACCGAGGTCAACTCCGCGAGCACCGACATCCTCCTCGAAGCGGCCACCTGGAATCCGCTTGCGGTGTTCAAGACGGCACGTCGGCACAAGTTGTCCAGCGAGGCGAGCAAGCGATTCGAGCGCGTGGTGGACCCTCGGATCCCTGTGGCCGCGCTGGACCGCGCGGCATCGTTGCTGGTGGAGATCGCCGGCGGACGTATCGAGCCGGTCCTCACCGATGTGGGTGGGGTCACCGGCACAGCTCCGATACGGATGGACATCGACCTGCCGGACCGCGTGGCCGGAGTGACCTACCCGAACGGTACGGCGGCACGCCGGCTGACGCAGATCGGTTGCGACGTCGAAGTCGGCGTCAGCGACGGTGGGCACGGGCAGCTGGTGGCCACCCCGCCGTCGTGGCGGCCCGACCTCGTCCAGCCCGCCGACCTCGTCGAGGAGGTACTGCGTCTCGAGGGGCTCGAGCAGATCCCGTCGGTGCTTCCCGCAGCGCCTGCCGGCCGCGGACTAACGCCCGCCCAGCGCCGCAAGCGCGCCGTCGGCCGGGCGCTCGCCTTCTCCGGATACGTCGAGGTGCTGCCGCCGGTATTCCTTCCCGCTGCCGTCTTCGACTCGTGGGGACTGGACCGGGAAGATCCGCGCCGAAACACCGTCAGGGTGCTCAACCCGCTCGAATCGGACCGCCCGGAGTTGGCGACGACCCTGTTGCCCGGGCTCCTCGAGGTTCTTGCTCGCAACGTCTCCCGCGGCCAGCGCGACCTGTCGCTGTTCGGCGTCGCGCAGGTCGTGTTGCCCGGTCCCGACACGAAGCCGGTCGGTGTCCTCCCGGTCGATCGCCGGCCGACGGACGACGAGATCGCCGAGTTGCTGCAGTCGCTGCCGGCGCAGCCGGTGCACGTCGGCGCCGTGCTCACCGGGATGCGCGAACCGAGCGGACCCTGGGGTCCGGGTCGCCCCGCCGAAGCGAGTGATGCATTCGCTGCCGCTCGCGCAGTCGCGTCCGCGGCAGGAGTCGAGCTCGAGTTCCGCGCGACGCAGTATCTACCGTGGCACCCGGGACGCGGCGCGGAGTTGTTGCTCGACGGTGTCGTCGTCGGGCATGCCGGTGAGCTTCATCCCGCGGTCCTCGAGCGGGCAGGGTTGCCGCCGCGCACGTGCGCTGTCGAAATCGACCTCGACGCCCTTCCCCTCGTGGAGAATCTCCCCGCCCCCAAGGTGTCGCCGTTCCCGGCTGTGCTGCAGGACGTCGCGGTCGTCGTCGATGCCACCGTGCCCGCGGCCACCGTGCAAGAGGCTCTGCGTTCGGGTGGCGGTGAACTTCTCGAGGACATCCGTCTCTTCGACGTCTTCGAGGGGGACCAGGTCGGGCCCGGACGGAAGTCGCTCACCTTCGCGCTCCGGTTCCGCGGAGCGGACCGCACGCTGACCGAGGACGAGGCGAGTGCGGCCCGCGACGCTGCGGTCGCGGCTGCCGCAGCTTCGGTGGGTGCCGAATTGCGCAGCTGACCCGTAGCCTGGGAACCACAGCGGGGGCGTGAGGAGCGGGACAGATGGCCGAAGTGCGCGACGTCGTAGCAGCGGCGAGTGAGCTGACCGACGCCGAGTTCCTCGCGGTGGTGCGGGCAGTCGCCGCCGGTCGCCCCGGCCTCGGGGCACTCCTCGCCGCCGTCGACGTCGGAAGCGCGGTCCCGACGGAAGACCCCGTCACCGCGGAGATCGTCCCGGACACCACTCCGCGGTTGCCCGAGCCCGACTACACCGCGGGGGGCGTCCCGACGTTCGATCGTGTGCGGGATCGGATCGAGGAGCGGGTCGGTACGGCGATCGGGTCGGCGGAATTAGCGCACGAAAGCCCGTCCGGCCGATCGGTGGACGAACAGTGGGAAGCGCGGAAGAAAGCCGGCAAGGCCAAACTGGATGAGATCAGGCGGTCACTCGGCAAGCAGTGACCGATCACGGCTCGGGGTCACCCAGACGTGAATTAGCTTGCATGATGATGCATAATCAATCGTATGACTGAGCACGCGGGAAAACCGATCAGGATTGCCGTCGCCGGCGCGAGCGGATACGCCGGAGGCGAGGTGTTGCGTCTGCTGCTGGGGCACCCGTCCTACGCCGACGGGTCACTCCTCATCGGCGCGCTCACCGCCGGTGGTAGCGCCGGATCGAGTCTCGGCTCACATCACCCGCATCTCCTCCCGCTCGCCGACCGCATTCTCGAGGACACCACGGTCGAGACTCTCAGCGGTCACGATGTCGTCTTCCTCGGTTTGCCCCACGGCAATTCGGCGCAATACGCGAAAGCCCTGCCCGAATCCACCGTGATCATCGACTGCGGCGCCGACTTCCGGCTCTCCGACGCCGACGACTGGGAGCGGTACTACAAGAGCCCACATGCCGGCAGCTGGCCCTACGGACTTCCCGAGCTACCCGGTGCGCGCGAAAAGCTCACGGGCGCGACACGGATCGCCGTGCCGGGCTGCTTCCCGACGGTGTCGAGCCTGGCGCTGGCCCCCGCCGTCGCGGCCGGTGTCGTGGAACCACGTGTCACGATCGTCGCGGTCACCGGGGCGTCCGGTGCGGGCCGCGCACCCAAGGCGGATCTACTCGGCTCCGAGGTGATGGGCTCGGTGCGCGCCTATGGAGTCGGCGGCGTACACCGGCACACTCCGGAGATCATTCAGAACCTGTCCGCACTCGCAGGTGAACGAGTCACCGTGTCGTTCACCCCCGTGCTGGCGCCGATGCCCCGCGGCATCCTCGCCACCTGCACCGCAGTGACCACCGCATCCGAGGACGAGATTCGGGCGATCTACGAAAAGGCCTACGCCGACGAACCTTTCGTGCACGTGCTTCCGGCGGGAATGCTGCCGCAGACGGGCGCGGTCACCGGGTCCAACGCCGTTCAGATCGCTGTCGCAGTCGATGCGGACGCCGGTCAGCTCGTCGTCGTCGCCGTGATCGACAATTTGACCAAGGGCACCGCCGGAGGGGCCGTGCAATCGATGAATCTCGCGCTCGGGTTACCCGAGACCGCCGGGCTTTCGACAGTGGGAGTCGCACCGTGAGCAACGACAGAATCGACACCGCCTACACCCGCGACATCGCGGGCGGCAAACTCGTCCGCACCCAAGGGGTGTCGGGTCCGGCCGGGTTCCGGGCGTCGGGGATCAAGGCGGGCATCAAGGCCAACGGAAATGCCGATCTGGCGCTCGTGCTCAACGAAGGTCCCGAGCTCGCAGCTGCGGGGGTGTTCACCACCAACAAGGTCAAGGCTGCCCCGGTGCTGTGGTCACAGCAAGTCCTGACGACGGGCCGGCTGCGCGCAGTGGTACTCAACTCCGGTGGGGCCAACGCCTGTACGGGTGCCGGCGGATTCCAGGACACGCACAGGACGGCCGAGGAAGTCGCATCCGCGCTCAGCAACTGGGGAACCGAGACCGGCGCGGTCGAGGTCGCGGTGTGCTCGACGGGTCTGATCGGCGACCGGCTGCCCATGGACAAGCTTCTTCCCGGCGTCACCGAGGCGGTGCACGAACTGGCCGGCGGCATCTCGGGTGGCACGGACGCGGCCTACGCCATCATGACCACGGACACCGTTCCGAAACAGTCGGCCTTGCACCACGCTGACAAGTGGAATGTCGGCGGGATGGCGAAGGGCGCCGGCATGCTCGCCCCCGCGCTGGCGACCATGCTCTGCGTCATCACCACCGATGCGGTGGCCACCGCCGCCCAGCTCGATGCGGCTCTGCGTGCGGCCACCCGCGTGACTTTCGACCGCCTCGATGTCGACGGTGCGACGTCGACCAACGACACTGTGCTGCTCTTGGCGTCGGGTGCGAGCAACGTCGCCCCCAGCCAGGCGGAACTCGATGCCGCGGTCACCGCGGTGTGTGACGACCTCGCCGACCAGATGATGGCCGACGCGGAGGGAGTCACCAAGCGGGTGCGCGTCACCGTCCGTGGAGCCGCGAGCGAGAACGACGCCCTGATCGGTGCCCGAACCGTCGCCCGCGACAGCCTCGTCAAGACGGCAATCTTCGGCTCCGACCCCAACTGGGGGCGTGTGCTCGCCGCCATCGGTATCGCACCGATCGAGTTGGACCCGGACAAGATCGCGGTTTCGTTCAACGGGTCCCCGGTCTGTATCGACGGGGTCGGTGCGCCCGGCGCCCGTGACGTGGATCTGAGCGGTGTCGACATCGCACTCGACATCGACTTGGGTGTCGGCGCGCATGCCGTGACCATCCGGACCACGGACCTCTCACACGCCTACGTCGAAGAGAACTCGGCGTACTCGTCATGACCCCGGGCAGCGAAACACTGGTCGGAATCACCGATCACCAGAAAGCACACGTGCTCGCCGAGGCCCTGCCGTGGCTGCAGCAATTCCGTGGCAAGGTCGTGGTCGTGAAGTACGGCGGCAACGCCATGATCGACGACGCACTGAAGACGGCGTTCGCGGCCGACATGGCGTTTCTCCGCACGGTGGGAATCCACCCGGTCGTCGTGCACGGCGGCGGACCCCAGATCAATGCCATGCTTGCCAAGCTCGGAATGACCGGCGAATTCAAGGGTGGATTCCGGGTCACCACGCCCGAGGTGATGGACGTGGTGCGGATGGTGTTGTTCGGCCAGGTCGGCCGCGAACTCGTGGGGCTGATCAATGCGCACGGGCCCTACGCGGTCGGTATTTCCGGCGAGGACGCCCACCTGTTCACTGCGACCAAGCGCACCGTGATGGTCGACGGGAATCCCACCGACATCGGCCTCGTCGGCGACGTCACGACGGTCAGTCCGGATGCGGTGCTCGACCTGATCCATGCCGGCCGGATACCCGTGGTCTCCACCATCGCGCCCGACTCGGACGGCGTGGTGCACAACATCAACGCCGACACGGCGGCAGCGGCGCTCGCCGAGGCGATCGGTGCCGAGAAGCTGGTCGTCCTCACCGATGTCGAGGGGCTGTACACCAACTGGCCGGATCGGGATTCGCTGGCCACGCAGATCGACGCTGCGGCGCTGGCGCAGCTCCTGCCGAGTCTCGACGCCGGAATGGTGCCGAAGATGGAGGCCTGCCTCCGGGCCGTCCGCGGCGGCGTGCCCACCGCGCACGTGATCGACGGGCGCATCCCACATTCGGTGCTGCTCGAACTCTTCACCGGTGAGGGCATCGGAACCATGGTGACCCCGACACCGTCGTCATCTACCGAGGGAGTTGTGTCATGACCGGAACTCCGGAACTTCAGCAGCGGTGGTCGGGCGCGCTGATGAACACGTACGGCGTCCCGCGGGTCGCGCTTACGGGCGGCCGCGGCGCCGTGCTGACGGACGCGGAAGGTAAGCAGTACGTGGACCTTCTCGCCGGCATCGCTGTCAACATCCTCGGACACGCGCATCCGGCGATCATCGAGGCGGTCACCCATCAGCTGTCGACGCTGGGACATGTGTCCAACCTCTATGCCAGCGAACCCGCGATCGCCCTGGCGGAGGAATTGCTCTCTCACCTGGGCGCACCCGGCCGGGTCTTCCTGTGCAATTCGGGGACCGAGGCCAACGAGGCGGCTTTCAAGCTGGCCCGCGCGACAGGTCGTTCCAAGATCATCGCCGCGGAAAACTCCTTCCACGGCCGCACGATGGGCGCGCTGGCGCTCACCGGGCAGGCAGCCAAACGTGCCCCGTTCGAACCGATGCCGCCCGGCGTCGAGCACGTGCCGTACGGCGATCTCGATGCGCTGGATCGCACCGTCGACGAAGACACCGCGGCGGTCTTCCTCGAACCCATGATGGGGGAGAGCGGCGTCGTCGTTCCTCCGGAGGGGTATCTGGTCGGTGCGAGGAAGATCACCGCGGACCGCGGTGCGCTGTTGGTGCTCGACGAGGTGCAGACCGGGATCGGCCGGACCGGTTGGTTCTATGCCCATCAGTCCGTCGGCATCATTCCCGACGTCATGACGCTGGCAAAGGGACTCGGTGGGGGAATGCCGATCGGCGCCTGCATTGCCACGGGCGCGACCGCAGATCTGTTCGGGCCCGGTAAACACGGCACCACCTTCGGCGGGAACCCGGTGTGCGCGTCCGCGGCGCTCGCCGTGCTCCGCACGATCGCCGAGGAAGACCTCGTCTCCCGCGCCGACGCACTCGGGAAGTCGCTGTCTGCGGGTATCGAGGGGCTCGGACACCCCTTGATCGACCACGTCCGCGGCGCCGGGTTGCTGCTCGGCATCGTCCTCACCCGGGACGTCGCACCCGCAGTGGAGAACGCGGCGCGCGAGGCCGGTTACCTGCTCAATGCTGCACAGCCCGGTGTCATCCGGTTGGCTCCACCGCTGGTGCTGACCGACGATCAGGCCGAAGGCTTCGTTGCGGCACTGCCCGCAATCCTCGACAACGCGCAATCGGCCGCTCAGCCGGGAAAGCAGTGACGATCGTGGTGAAACACTTCCTGCGGGACGACGACCTGACCCCTGCCGAGCAGGCCGAGGTTCTCGACCTCGCAGCCCGGCTCAAGAAGAATCCCTTCGCGGAGCGCCCGCTCGAAGGCCCGCGCGGTGTCGGCGTCATCTTCGAAAAGAACTCCACCCGTACCCGGTTTTCGTTCGAGATGGGCATCGCCCAACTGGGTGGCCACGCCGTGGTGGTCGACGGACGCAGCACCCAGCTCGGCCGCGAGGAGACACTCCAGGACACCGGTCGGGTGCTGTCGAGGTACGTCGACGCAGTCGTCTGGCGGACGTTCGGGCAGAAGCGTCTCGAGTCGATGGCCTCCGGGGCGAGCGTTCCGATCGTCAACGCCTTGTCCGACGAGTTCCATCCGTGTCAGGTCTTGGCCGACCTCCAGACACTGGCCGAGCGGAAGGGATCGTTGAAGGGCCTGAAACTGACCTACCTCGGGGACGGCGCCAACAACATGGCCCACTCCCTCATGCTCGGCGGAGTCACCGCGGGCGTCGACGTCACGATCGCCAGCCCGGACGGATTCGCGCCGCTGCCGTGGGTAGTCGAGGTGGCGCGGGCACGCGCGGCCGAGACCGGTGCCACGATCACGCTGACGGGCGATGCGCACTCGGCGGTCGCGGGCGCGGACGCACTCGTGACCGACACGTGGACGTCGATGGGACAGGAGAACGACGGGCTCGACAGAGTCGGACCGTTCCGCCCTTTCCAGGTCGACGAGGCACTGCTCGCGCGAGCCGATTCCGAAGCCGTGGTTCTGCACTGCCTTCCCGCCCACCGCGGTGAGGAGATCACCGACGCGGTGCTCGACGGACCGCAGAGCGTGGTGTGGGACGAGGCCGAGAACCGGCTCCACGCGCAGAAGGCGCTTCTGGTGTGGCTTCTCGCACAACGATCCGGGGATCGTCCGTGAGTCCGGTTCCGCCACATCGAGTGGGTGCCACCAATGCGGCGACCGCGCCGACGCGGGCAGGGCGTCAGGCCCGGATCGTGGCGATCCTCTCGACCAACCCGGTCCGCAGCCAGACCGAGCTCGCGTCCCTGCTGGCCGCCGAAGGGATCGACGCCACCCAGGCCACGCTCTCCCGTGACCTCGAAGAACTCGGGGCCGTCAAGCTGCGCGCGGCCGATGGTGGTGCCGGCGTGTACGTGGTACCCGAGGACGGGAACCCGGTGCGCGGAGTCTCGGGCGGAACGGACAGATTGGAGCGATTGCTGGGGGAGTTGCTGGTGTCCACGGACTCGAGTGGCAACCTGGCGGTGCTGCGAACGCCTCCCGGGGCGGCGCACTATCTGGCGAGTGCACTCGATCGGGCATCATTACCTGACGTCGTGGGAACCGTAGCCGGCGACGACACCCTTCTCGTGGTGGCCCGTGAGCCGCTGACCGGGGCGGAACTCGCGGCGAAGATCGAATCCCTCGCCTGACAACTGAATCATCTCTACAGATCTTCAACCTAAGGAGCACAAGGACCATGGCCGATCGCGTCGTACTCGCCTACTCGGGCGGGCTGGACACCTCAGTCGCCATCAGCTGGATCGGCAAGGAGACGGGCAAGGAAGTTGTTGCTGTCGCCATCGATCTCGGCCAGGGCGGCGAGGACATGGAGGTCGTGCGCCAGCGTGCGCTCGACTGCGGCGCGGTCGAGTCGGTCGTGGTGGATGCACGGGACGAATTCGCCGACGAGTACTGCCTCCCGACCATCCAGGCCAACGCCCTGTACATGGATCGTTACCCGTTGGTGTCGGCGATCAGCCGCCCGTTGATTGTCAAGCACCTCGTCGACGCGGCCCGCGCCTACGGCGGCACCACCGTCGCGCACGGCTGCACCGGCAAGGGCAACGACCAGGTCCGCTTCGAGGTCGGGTTCGGTTCGCTGGCCCCGGACCTCGACGTGATCGCTCCCGTTCGCGACTATGCCTGGACCCGTGAGAAGGCCATCGCGTTCGCCGAGGAGAACGAGATCCCGATCAATGTCTCGAAGAAGTCCCCGTTCTCGATCGATCAGAACGTGTGGGGACGCGCGGTCGAGACCGGCTTCCTCGAGGATCTGTGGAATGCACCGACCAAGGACGTCTACGACTACACCCAGGACCCGACCGTCAACTGGCAGGCCCCGGACGAACTGATCATCAGCTTCGAGGAAGGCCGCCCCGTCGCGATCGACGGCAAGCCGGTGTCGGTCCTCGAAGCGATCCAGGAACTGAACCGTCGTGCCGGCGCTCAGGGGGTCGGTCGCCTCGACGTCGTGGAAGACCGGCTGGTGGGCATCAAGAGCCGCGAAATCTACGAGGCTCCGGGCGCCATGGTGCTGATCAATGCGCACCAGGAACTCGAGCACGTCACGCAGGAACGTGAACTCGGCCGCTACAAGCGGCAGACGGAGCAGCGCTGGAGCGAGCTGGTGTACGACGGCCTGTGGTTCTCGCCGCTGAAGGTGGCACTGGACACTTTCATCGCGAAGACCCAGGAGCGCGTCTCGGGTGACATCCGCCTGGTTCTGCACGGCGGCGCGATCATCGTCAACGGCCGCCGGAGCAACCAGTCGCTCTACGACTTCAACCTGGCCACCTACGACGAGGGCGACACCTTCGACCAGTCGTTCGCCAAGGGGTTCGTGCAGATCCACGGTCTGTCCTCGAAGGTCGCCGCGAAGCGCGATCTGGGCCTGTAGGCATGACGGCGCACGGCACCAACGAAGGTGCGTTGTGGGGCGGTCGGTTCGAGTCCGGACCCGCCGCCGCCATGGCGGCCCTGAGCAAGTCGACCCACTTCGATTGGGTTCTCGCACCCTATGACGTGCGGGCGTCGCAGGCGCACGCCCGGGTCCTGCACAAGGCGGGACTGCTCAGTGCGGAGGACCTCGCGACCATGCTGGGTGGGCTCGACAGCCTGGCAGCCGATGTGGCGAGCGGAACATTCGGTCCGAGTGAATCCGACGAGGACGTGCACGGCGCCCTCGAACGGGGCCTGATCGATCGGGTCGGCCCGGAAGTCGGGGGACGCCTGCGGGCGGGTCGCTCACGAAACGATCAAGTGGCGACGCTGTTTCGCATGTGGTTGCGGGATGCGGTCCGCCGGGTCTCGGCCGGGGTGTTGGACGTCGTGGATGCGCTCGCGACGCAGGCGGCCGCGCATCCGTCCGCGGTGATGCCCGGCAAGACGCACCTGCAGGCCGCGCAGCCGGTTCTGCTGGCACATCATCTGCTGGCACACACCCACCCCTTGCTGCGAGACGTGCAGCGCCTGCGGGACTTCGACGTGCGAGCCGCGGTGTCCCCGTACGGTTCGGGTGCGCTCGCCGGGTCCTCACTCGGGCTCGACCCAGAGGCCATCGCCGCGGAACTCGCGTTCGACTCTTCGGCCGAGAACTCGATCGACGCGACGTCGTCGCGGGACTTTGCGGCCGAGGCCGCGTTCGTGCTCGCGATGATCGGAGTGGATTTGTCGCGGATGGCGGAGGAGGTCATCCTCTGGAGCACCCCGGAATTCGGCTACATCACGCTGGCCGATGCCTGGTCGACGGGTTCGTCGATCATGCCGCAGAAGAAGAATCCGGACGTGTCCGAGCTGACTCGTGGGAAGTCGGGCAGGCTGATCGGCAACCTGACGGGTCTGCTGGCCACGTTGAAGGCGCAGCCGCTCGCTTACAACAGGGACCTGCAGGAAGACAAGGAACCGGTTTTCGATTCGGTGGCACAACTCGAAATGCTGCTGCCTGCGATCACCGGGCTGATTTCGACTCTCGAGTTCCACACCGACCGGATGGCGGAATTGGCGCCCGCCGGTTTCACACTGGCCACGGATATCGCCGAGTGGCTGGTTCGCCAGGGCGTACCGTTCCGCGTCGCCCATGAGGCGGCGGGTGCCTGCGTGCGTGTCGCCGAGGCACGAGGCGTCGGCCTCGAGGATCTCACCGACGAGGAACTGGCAGCAGTCGATCCTTCCCTGACGCCGGACGTTCGGGAGGTGCTCACGGTCGAGGGCTCGATCGCGTCGCGCAACGCCCGCGGTGGCACGGCCGGTATCCGGGTAGCCGAGCAGTTGGGTGGTGTTCGCCGACTCTCCGAGTCCATGCGGGAATGGTGCCGGTGATGCCTCCGTCGTCGACCCTCCAATAGGGCAGTGTGACGCGTCAGGCGCAGTAGGGTGAGGGCGGCGGCAGTGAGACGTACGTCGCGGTTCGAGAGTCTGGGAGAGTATTCGTGGGTTTTTCTACCGAAACGGTAAAGGGCCCGATCCGTCGGGTAGTGGCGACGGCGCAGAACGGTTTGGAGGTAGTCCGCCTCGGCGGACTCGAGACAGACCTGACCACCTCGCCGTTCGAGGTGGTCGAACGTCGGCCTATGTATCGACTCCGGCGATACTTTCCCGACACCGACCCGGCGGAGGTCGGCCCTCCCATCGTGCTGGTGCCGCCGATGATGATGTCGGCCGACGTCTACGACGTGACCCGCGATCAGGGCGCCGTGGGCATCCTGCACGGAATGGGGATCGATCCCTGGGTGGTCGACTTCGGGTCGCCGGACACCGAAGAGGGGGGATGGGACAGAAATCTCGCCGATCACATCGTCGCGATCAGCGAGATCATCGACACGGTCCGTGCCCACACCGGCCGCGACGTCCATCTCTCGGGGTATTCGCAGGGTGGCATGTTCGCCTACCAGGCGGCTGCTTACCGCCGCAGTCGCAACATTGCGAGTCTGATCACCTTCGGCAGCCCCGTGGACACTCTGGCCGGTCTGCCGTTCGGAATTCCCGCCGGATTTGCGAGCGACGCAGCGGCTTTCCTCGCGGACCATGTGTTCAACCGTCTCGCGGTGTCCGGGTGGATGGCGCGCATGGGTTTCCAGCTCCTCGACCCGGTGAAGACCCTCAAGTCCCGTCTCGAATTTCTTCGGCAACTGCACGACAGGGAGGCGCTCCTCCCACGGGAACAACAGCGCCGGTTTCTCGCGACCGACGGATGGGTCGCTTGGTCGGGTCCCGCAGTGGCAGAGCTGCTCAAGCAGTTCATCGTCCACAACCGGATGATGACCGGCGGTTTCGTCATCAAGGACCGCGTCGTGTCACTCGCCGAGCTCACCTGCCCGATCATGGCGTTCGTCGGTGAAGTCGACGACATCGGGCAGCCGCTGGCGGTCCGCGGGATTCGCCGGGCCGCACCGCGTGCCAACGTGTACGAATCTACTTTGAGGGTAGGGCATTTCGGGCTCGTGGTCGGTTCAGCGGCGGCCGCGCACACATGGCCGACCACCGGTGAATGGGTGCGGTGGAACGAGGGTATGGGGCCTAAACCGTCCACTGTGGATCTCATGCGGTACGACGAGCACTTCGGCAGCGAGACCGGAGTGTCGATCAGCGATCGCATCATCCACACGGTGGCCTCGGTCGCGGAAGTCGGGGTGGGGGTCGGCAAGGGAATAACAGGATTCGCCTCGGGAGCGGTTCGCGGCACGGTGGAGCTGTCCGGTGAGGCCACACGCGCTCTTCCGCGTCTCGCGCGTCTCGGCCAGATGCAACCGCACACTCAGATCTCCCTCAGCCGGCTTCTGGCGGAGCAGCGTCGGAAGGCGCCGAACGGTGAGTGCTTCCTCTTCGACAACCGGGTACATACCTATGAGGCGGTGAACCAGCGGATCGACAATGTCGTTCGTGGATTGATCTCCGCCGGCGTGCGGCCTGCTGCACACGTCGGTGTGGTCATGGAAACCCGGCCGAGCGCGCTGGCTGTCATCGCGGCGCTGTCCCGGCTCGGCGCCGTGGCAGTTCTCCTTCCTCCGGGCCGCGAAATCCACACCGCTATCCGGATCGATGGGGTCGAACGCATCGTCACCGACCCCGAGAATCTCGACGCCGCCCTCGCCACCGGAATGCAGGTCCTCGTCCTCGGTGGGGGAGACCTCCGCAGTCTCGATGTCGAGCCCGGGTCGAACGTCGTCGATCTCGAGCAGATCGACCCGGAGTCCGTCGCTTTGCCAGGCTGGTACCGGCCCGACCCCGGGCTGGCACGAGAGCTGGCGTTCATCATCTGCAGTGAATCCAACGGGCACTGGGAGACCAAGCAGATCACCAACTACCGCTGGGCGCTGTCTGCCTTCGGTACCGCCTCGGCCGCCGATCTCGATCGCGGCGACACGGTGTATTGCATTGCTCCCCTGCATCATTCATCCAGTCTCCTCGCGGCAGTGGGGGGAGCGGTGGCGGGTGGCTCACGTATCGCCCTGTCGAAGGGCCTCGACGCCGAGCGCTTCACCGAGGAGGTCCAGCGTTACGGCGTGACCGTCGTCAGCTACACGTGGACGATGATGCGTGAAATCCTCGATGCGGAAAGCCTCGATCTGCTCGGTAACTACCCGATCCGCCTGTTCCTCGGTTCCGGTATGCCACAGGGGTTGTGGCGGCGCACCACCGAGTGTTTCGCGCCCGCGAAGGTGCTGGAGTTCTACGCGTCGACCGAAGGTGATGTCGTTCTCGCGAACGTCGCAGGCGCCAAGATCGGGTGCAAAGGCAGGCCGTTGCCGGGTAGCGCCGACGTGCGACTGGCCGCATACGACCCGATCTCCGGACGTCTACTCGAAGACGACCGGGGCTTCGTCCGCGAATGTGCGGACAACGAGGTCGGTCTACTCCTCGGCAAGGCGGGCGTGCACGGTGAAATGTCCGGTGTGGCCATGCGGGGCATCTTCGCTGCCGGCGACGCGTGGATCGCGACGGAAAACCTCTTCCGCCGCGATGCAGACGGTGACTATTGGCTGGTCGATCACAAGAAGACCGTCATCTCCACCGCCCGAGGACCTGTGTTCACGCAACCGATCGTGGACGCCCTGGCAGCCGTCGACAGGATCGACCTGGCCGTGGCCTACGGCATCGAGGTCGGCGGCAGAACGTTGGCGGTTGCGGCGTTCACCCTCCGCGACGGACGCCCGCCACGGCTGGCCGATGTGGCGGAGGCCATCGAAGCACTCCCGTTCGGGTGGCGTCCCGACATCGTCCATGTGGTCGATGCCATCCCGCTGGGCTCGTCGTTCCGCCCCAATGCCGACGGTCTGAGTGCGGCAGGTCTGCCGAAGCCGGGCACCCGCGTCTGGTATCTCGACTCGACCTCACAGGAGTACAAACGGTTGACGAAAGCAGTAGCAGCGCAGTTCCACGACGGCTCGGCCGGCATGTCCGCTGGTGCGCGGTAATCTGAGGCTGCTCACCCGAACGGTTGGAGAGGACACCCGTGGTTATTGATCCGACACTGCTCAGCATTCTGGCGTGCCCACAGGACAAGGGCCCGCTGCTGCTGGTCGGAGACGAGTTGCTCTACAACCCTCGACTTCGGCGCGCCTATCCCATCGAGAACGGGATCCCGGTTCTCCTCATCGACGAGGCGCGGGACGTGGACGCCGAGGAGCACGAACAGCTGGTTGCCCGGGCGTCTGCGCAGTCGTGATCGCGGCGCGTTGAATCAGGCCGGCACGGGTCCGGTGAGATAGCGCTGGAGCGTCGGCGCTATCACGTCGACCAGGTCCTCGATCGGGAGAGAAGCGAGTGGTTCGAACTCGAGGATGTACCGGGTCACCAGAATCCCTACCATCTGCGACGCCACCAGCTGCATACGCAGGATCCCGGTTCCGGGTGGCTCGTCGACTCTCGGGCCGAGGTCACGAAATACCACTTCCACGAGGAAGGTTCGGATCAAGGTCGGTTCGTTTCCCGCCATCGCGGAACGGAACGCCGCGACAACTGCCGGTCGGTGCGGTGACTCCCAGACCGAGAAGACGGCTTCCGCGAGGTGGCGCCCGACCTTGTCGGTCGGGATGTCGAGGACCGGTGCAATCACCTGGGTGGGGTCGACGGGAATGTCGACGGAGTCCAGGAACAGCTGGCGTTTGGTCCCGAAGTAGTGATGCACGAGCGCCGCATCGACGCCTGCACTCAGGGCGACTGCACGCACACTCGTTTTATCGAACCCATTCTGTGCGAACAGCTTTCGTGCGACTGCCAGTATCCGAGATCGAGTGTCCTGATTTCCGGGTCTGCGGCCCGAACGCGTTCGTGCGCGTGGTGCCGTCATGGTGTGCGACGCCTCAGTGTGGCGGCTCCGAGCGACAGCGCGAGTAGTGCGAAGGCGGCGACCACGGTGAGATCGCGCCACATGATTCCGGTGGTTCCCGGGTGGGTCGCGACCTGTTGAAGCGCCTCGACCGCGTAGCTCAGTGGCAGGACGTTGCTGATCCATTCGAGCCAGGTGGGGAGCTGATCGCGGGGGACGAGCAGCCCGCACAGGAACAGTTGGGGAACCACGATGACGGGCATGAACTGCACGGCCTGGAACTCGGTGCGGGCGAAGGCGCTGCACAGGAGGCCGAGCGCAACACCGAGAATCGCGTTCAGTACCGCGATCAGCAGAACCCAGCTCACGCTGCCTTCGGTGTCGAGACCGAGGAAGCCGAATGCGACGGCGCAGGCCAGCGCAGCCTGTGCGGCGGCTGCCGTGGAGAAGGCTGCCGCGTAGCCGCCGAGAAGGTCCAGTTTGCCCAGTGGTGTCGTGAGGAGGCGTTCCAGGGTTCCCGAGGTGCGTTCGCGTTGCATCGCAATCGACGTGACGAGGAACATCACCACGAAGGGAAGGATGCCGAGCATCGTGATCGCTACCCGCTCGAAAAGCGATTGCTGGCCGGGGGCCGCCGGCACGTTCTGGTACAGGAAATACAGCAGCACCATCAGCAGGCTCGGTACCAGGAGGATCATGGCGACCGTGCGATGGTCGGCCCGCAACTGCGCGAGTATCCGACCTGCCGTTGCGAGGAAGATTCTGGCGTTCATCAGTTTTCACTTCCCACCTGTGACGTGCGGATCAAGGTCAAGAAGGCATCTTCGAGGCTCGACTCACCGGTCTGACGGCGCAGGCCGGTGGGAGATTCCTGCGCGAGTACGTGCCCGTCGCGCATCAGGAGCAGCGAATCGCAGTGTTCGGCTTCGTCCATCACATGGCTGGACACCAGGAGGGTCGTTCCTCCGGCAGCGAGGGCCTCGAACCGCTCCCACAGTTCGACACGAAGCAACGGATCGAGGCCGACGGTGGGCTCGTCGAGTACGAGGATCTCCGGGTCCGCGACCAGTGCGCAGGCGAGTGAAGCTCGTCCGAGTTGACCCCCGGAGAGGTCCGCTGCTTTCTGGCCGGCGAACCGGGTGAGTCCGACCGCGTCGATGGCGTCGGTGACCGCACCTGCCGGCCGGCCGTAGAGCGCGGCGTAGTACGCGACGTTCTTTTTGACGGTGAGGTCGGTGTACACGCTAGGTGTTTGGGTGACGTATCCCACTCGGCTCCGTAGCGAGACCGAACCAGCGGGCGATCCCAGGACGGTGACGGAACCGGACTCCACGATTTGAGTACCGACCACGCACCGCATCAGTGTCGTTTTGCCGCAGCCGGAAGGACCGAGAAGTCCGGTGATGGACCCGCCGGGTACTTGCACGTCGACGCCGTGCAGGACCTCGTTCTTTCCTCGCCGTACGCGGAGATCCCGGATGTCGATCGCAGGGCTGCCGTTCATGGCGTGCCTCAATTCATCACTGGGTGAATTCACTGCCTGATGAATTATGCGTCCACGGAGAGCTGTGCGTCAACGGTTGGGCACAATCGGAGGGTGACTGTCGATCGTCTTGCCGAGGCCCACCCCACCGAAGCCGCAAGAATCGTGCTGGGGTCCACCTTGATCGTCGCGGACGTACGCCTTCGTATCGTCGAGGTCGAGGCGTACGGCGGAGAAGCAGAGGGACCATGGCCGGACCCGGCATCGCACTCGTATCGGGGGAAGACGCCGCGGAACGCGGTGATGTTCGGTCCTGCCGGACACCTGTACGTGTACCGCAGCTACGGAATGCACTTCTGCATGAATGTGTCGTACGGGCCGGTCGGGACCGCCGGCGGAGTGCTTCTGCGCGCAGGTGAAATCCTCGACGGTGCGGAAACTGTCCGCGCACGACGATCGCGGGTTACCCGGCCCGCTGATTTCGCGCGGGGTCCCGGGAACTTGGGGTCGGCCACCGGCGTCACCCTCGCCGACAACGGTGCGCCGCTGTTCGCAGCCGATTCACCGATCCGGCTCGAGATCACCGAGTCGGAAGGATGGGTGAGTGGTCCCCGGGTGGGGGTCAGCGCGGCCGCTGACCGGCCGTGGCGTTTCTGGATTCCCGAGTCCGCTGCCGTGTCGGCCTATCGGAGAAGCCCGCGTGCGATGCCCGTCGACGAGCGGATGGGATGATCGATCACGTGACTGAGAACATCATCGATGAACTGACCTGGCGCGGGCTGATCGCTCAATCAACCGATCTGGACGCATTGCGTCGTGATCTCGACGCCGGACCGGTCACGCTGTATGCGGGGTTCGACCCGACTGGACCCAGTCTGCACGCCGGGCACCTGGTACCTCTGCTCGCGCTCAAACGGTTCCAGCGCGCAGGGCACCGGCCAGTGGTCCTGGCAGGTGGCGCGACGGGACTCATCGGTGATCCGCGTGATGTCGGTGAACGGACAATGAACTCCTCCGACACGGTGGCCGCGTGGGCCGATCGCATCCGCGGCCAACTCGAACGGTTCGTCGACTTCGACGATTCCCCCAGCGGCGCCGTCGTCGAGAACAACATGAACTGGACCGGGAAGCTGTCGGCGATCGACTTCCTCCGAGATGTCGGCAAGCACTTCTCGGTCAACGTCATGCTTGCGCGGGACACGGTGAAACGCAGGCTCGAATCCGACGGCATGTCCTACACGGAGTTCAGCTACATGCTGCTCCAGGCCAACGACTACCTCCATCTGCGCCGTAGCCACGGGTGCACATTGCAGGTGGGCGGGTCGGATCAGTGGGGCAACATCATCGCCGGTGTCGACCTGAACCGCCGCATCGACGCCGCGACAGTGCACGGACTCACCGTTCCGTTGGTGACCTCCGCCGACGGTAAGAAGTTCGGCAAGTCGACCGGTGGTGGCAGCCTGTGGCTCGATCCCGAGATGACCAGCCCCTACGCCTGGTACCAGTACTTCGTGAACACGAGCGACGCCGATGTCGTGAAATACCTGCGATGGTTCACCTTCCTTTCGCCGGAGGAGCTTGCGGAGCTCGAGTCGGCGACAGTTGAACGTCCGCATGCTCGCGAGGCCCAGCGGAGGCTGGCAGCGGAAATGACAACTCTCGTCCACGGAGAAGCGAACACCCGCGCCGTGGAG
Source organism: Rhodococcus sp. IEGM 27 (assembly GCF_033142305.1). Lineage (NCBI taxonomy): Bacteria > Bacillati > Actinomycetota > Actinomycetes > Mycobacteriales > Nocardiaceae > Rhodococcus > Rhodococcus sp. IEGM 27. The sequence goes on from NZ_JAWLSG010000005.1 coordinate 587,512, forward strand.
CTGGCTAGCAAGGCACTGTTCGGCAGGGGTGAATTGCAGGATCTCGACGAACCGACGCTGGCTGCGGCGCTCCGCGAAGCGGCGGTCGCAGAGTTGGCGCCCGGGGCACCTGCCAGCATCGTGGATCTGCTCGTGCTCAGTGGGCTGTGCGAGAGCAAGGGCGCTGCCCGCCGTGCGGTGAAGGAAGGCGGTGCGTCGGTTAACAATCGCAAGATCAGCAGCGAGGAGTGGACCCCCTCGGGCGACGATCTTCTCCATGGAACCTGGCTCGTGATTCGGCGCGGTAAACGGAACTTCGCCGGCATCCAGGTGGTTGCGCGCTAGGGTGCCCGGCATCACACTGTTGTAAGTCCGGGACATGATCCGCAGGTGGCTGACGCTGTGCGCGTTCCACCTGCGGATTTAACGCGCTGGACTCCTCCGAACTGGGGATTTGACGCTCCGTTATCCGTCGCGTAACTTATTCGAAGTCAGAGCGACACGGACACCGACCCCGGCCGGAAGGCGGGGGACACGAGGTTGGACGAAGGCGCCTGAACTTCCCGAAGATGCTGATTTCGATTGGTGTGTTCGAGATGTCCTGGAGGTTCCCGTTTGCATCGGGAGGTGGCAGGAGTTAGGCTGGAGCGGTTGCCCCGGAGCGGCTAGCGAGTGTGCTGGTGGTGATGGTGTGTGCGTGTTCTTTGAGAACTCAACAGTGTGTCGATGAATGTCAGTGCCAAATGTTTTTGGTACTCCGCATCACGGATGATCGGCTGGGCCTTTGGGTTTGGTTGTGAGTGGTGTGGGTATTTGCTGGCTCTTTCTCCTTCTTCCGTCGGAGAGGGGGTCAGTGTGATTGAGCTAGTTTGAGTTTTTGATCGCTAGTGATTTGACTCGATGTCTATGACTGATTGGGGTTCGCCTCTTTCTAGAGTCTTCAACGGAGAGTTTGATCC